>CAYOLG010000017.1:0-93540 GCA_964404745.1 uncultured Opitutaceae bacterium | reverse complement strand
CGACGAGATGCTGGGCTAAGAGCTTTTGAAGGAGGCTCTGGAAAAAAGCTGTGAGTCCCGGGCGCAAGCGGCAGATAGCCGAAAAGCTTGTATCCGGGGGACGTTGCGCCGCGCGGGCGGCTTGCCGCCACTTCGGGTTGCATCGCGGCACGTTCGCCTACCGGGCGTAGCAGCCGAACGCTTGGCTCTCGAAGCTGAAGCCGGCCGTTCGCATCCTTCCCAGAAGTAGCATTTCCAGAAGGCTATAGTATTTTAATGGCGATCACGAAGAGGCCCCCTTCCTGCGAAGGGGGCCTGCTAATTCGACTACTGCTCTCTAACTAACTAGAATGGTTTAGAAAGTGAAGATGGTCTCGAAAGCGAAGGAAGTAACGACGCCTTCAGTGCCATAATCCGTTTGGCTGACTTCGAAGAGGGCCCCGAGATTGTCTGTTACGCTCCAGCCTGGGCTAATGGTGAACTTGGTGGCGGTCTCACCTCCAGCAAAGTCTTGTTCATCCTCGCTGACACGAGCGGTGATTCCGAAGTTATCGGTGATACCCATGTTGGCCATGACTAGCCACTGGCTACCTTCGTTCCCGATACCGAAATCGTAGTCGTTCCACTCGATCGCGTAGGTCATGTTTCCCGTTTCGTAGGAAGCCCAGAAGTTGAGTATGTCCATATCAGAGCCGAATTCCATGGCCTCTTTACCGTACCCGAGAAACAGGGTCAGCCCTTCAACCGGGAAGATGACGACTTTGGCTTCCGCTCCATACGCGCTGTCGCCGATTGATCCATCAGGACCATAGAGCGAGTCGACCAGCGACACGCCGAAGTTGACGAAATCGTCACCGTAGTTGATTCGTACACCGTTTTGGTGGCCAGGGATTGTTCCCACTAGATCATAGGCTAACGAGTACTGATATAGACCGGTTGGCTCGAAGGTTTCCCAGCCAAGATAGCTCAGGTACTTGCCCGCGTCCAAAGTGAGGCCATCGCCGAAGTCGTAGGTGAGAAACGCTTGTTCGAGGTCAAATTCCTCATCCGCGTTGTCTCCCAAGTAGTTCACATCGATTTGTCCGGTGACTGTGTCGAAATCCAGAAGGAAGTTGAGTTCCACCTGATCCAGATTGAAGGAAGAGGAGTCAGTTCCCGTGGTTTCGTCGTCCGTGTCGGTAGCCGACATGTCCAGGAATCCAGATAGACTTAGATTTTCGTTGATCTCAATTTGACCATACGAAAACGGCGAAGCTAGCAGAATTCCTGCGAGCGTTAGTTTAAGCTGTTTATTCAATACGTTAGGTTTGAATTTATGAGCTTCGTGGATCTTTAAGCGTTTCCCCATATTCATCCCATAGTCAGCAACTTGGATGCCAGCCGGGTAAAAATGGCCTGGGAACACCGAAAACGCCTTCATTTCAACACCGACGCTCAAAACTGAACACAAGTCGGCTCGCCGTATACGCACTTGCAGGATACACCTCCGCCACGCCGCTGAGTTATCCAAGCAACAAAAAAAAGCCCCCTCGCTTCGGCGAGGGGGCTTCTAAAAAAAGATTGGTCTTTGTCAGCTGCTTAGAACGTGAAAATGCTCTCTACAGCGAATGACGTGACATCGCCTTCTGTGCCGTAGTCGGTTTGGCTAGCTTCGAAGAGGATGCCGAGGTTGTCGTTAATGCTCCAGCCCGGGCTAATGGTGAACTTGGTGGCTGTTTCGCCGCCGCGCCAATCCTGCTCGTCTTCGCTGACACGAGCGGTGATTCCGAAGTTGTCGGTAACGCCCATGTTGGCCATCAGCAGCCACTGGCTACCTTCCATATTGATGCCGAAGTCGTAGTCGCTCCATTCGATGGCGTAGGTCATGTTGCCAACCTCGTAGGAAGCCCAGAAGTTGATGACGTCGCGATCGGTGCCCATCTCCATGCCGTCCTTGCCGTAGCCCACGAATAAGGTGAGACCTTCAGCGGGAAAGATGGCTACTTTGGCTTCGGCGCCATACGAGCTGTTGTCTACGGATCCATCGGGACCGTAGAGGGAGTCGACGAATGAAAGGCCGAAATTGACGAAATCGTCGCCGTAGTTAACGCGAACGCCATTGTGGTGTCCAGGGCGCAGATCGATGAGATCGTAGGCGGTCGAGTACTGGTAGAGACCGGTTGGCTCCCAAGATTCGAATCCCAGGTAGCTGCGGTACTTTCCGGCGTCGAGGGTCAGACCATCGCCCACGTCGTAGGTGATAAAAGCCTGTTCGAGATCGAACTCTTCGTCGGAATTGTCGCCGAGGTAGTTCAGATCGATCTGGGCGTCGACTTGGTCGAAGTCGATCAGGAAGTCGATCTCGGCCTGGTCGAGATTAAATGACGACGAGGTCGAGCCAGCAGGCCCGTTGTCCACGTCGGTGGCCGACATATCGAGGAATCCAGTTACCCGAAGATTTTCGTTAATTTCAATCTGCGCTTGCAGTGCCGGAGCGGCCAAGATAAGGCCAGCAAGCGTTATTTTGTGTAGTTTGTTCATTGTAGTACTTTGAGTTAGTGACGTTTGATTGCGTCGCTTGAAAAGCGAATGGCTCGGATGGAGTGAATCGTCTTCAAACGGAGGCCTGCCCGCTGCCAATGCCGCCGACAGAGAAAGGTTTTTGACTGTTTAAACTGTTTAGTATCGCGTTCTAGCTGAAATGTATGCGGGAGACGAGATTTCGGAACGTGCGATTGAAACTCGGAATAGTTTGAATGGATTCGATTTGAGCAAGAAGAAAACTGGTTTTTCCCGCAAATCTGTCGGAAAATTGGGGGAAATAAGCCACTTTTTGCTCATATATTGCCTTTTTAACAGCTTGGACCGAGCGGTTGGCTGACGTCGATACAGGGGATTATCCAGGGCGTTCCTGGCCGCTGCATCTGTTGGTGCTTGGGCTAGAAAACAAAAATCTCGATCTGAAGGCGCGATAAAGCTGGCTTAGCTCTCGTCTTCTGGATCGTCGCTTTCTTCATCGACCTCCACGATTCGGGCCACCCCGAGCAATTGGTCTCCTGTGTTGAGGTTGATGCAACGGACTCCCTTGGTGGCTCGCCCAATGACACTTATGTCTGAAACGCGTGTGCGAACGGCTTGCCCATGTTGAGTCAACATCATCATTTCATCGTCCTCAAAAACGGTTAACGCTCCGGATACGCCAGTGGTCTTGGCCGCGATAACGCCGCTGCCTCCCCGCTTCTGGACGGGATATTCATCGAATTTGGTGCGCTTGCCCTGTCCATTTAAGCCGCAAATAAGCAGCGTTCCATCTGGGTTGACGACCTCCATGGCCTTGGCCTCGTCGCCCCCTGCTAGCCTGATTCCTCGAACGCCGCGAGTGGCCCGCCCTTGATCGCGGAGGTCGGTCTCAGAAAATCGAATGGCTTTTCCTTTCAGGGACACAATGACCAAGTCATCCTCGCCTCCGGTCAGCTTGGCGGAAATCAAGTCATCGCCCCCATCGATATTGATCCCGATAATGCCCCCTTTGCGGAAATTGCGATAGTCGAAGAGGTTCGTTTTCTTCACGATGCCGTTCTTGGTGCACATGACTAGGTGGAGCGTGTCCACGATTTCCTTCAAGCAGATCATGGCTGCGATCCTCTCGTCTTCCTGCAATTGCAGAACGCGGGCGATCGAACGGCCCTTGGAAGTGCGCGATCCTTCCGGAATCTCGTATACTTTTTCGACGTATACGCGGCCAGTGTTCATCACGAAGAAAATATAGTCGTGAGTGTTGGCCGTGAAAATATGCTCGATAAAATCTTCCTCGTAGGTGTTGCCTCCTTGCACGCCTTTGCCGCCCCGCTTTTGGGTCCGGTATTCGCTATCGCTGGTGCGCTTGATAAATCCTTTATGTGAGACCGTGATGAAGCAGCCCTCCTTTGGGGTCATATCGGCTTTGGAAATGTCGCCAGCGTAGGGTACGATTTCGCTTTTGCGGGGCGAAGAGTACTTCTCTTTCAACTCTTGCAGCTCGGTTTTGATCAATCCAAGCAGCTTCTGTTCGCTCTCCAGAATGCTCCGCAATTCTTCGATTATTTTGATTAGCTCCGCGTATTCTTCCTCGATCTTTTCTCGCTCCATCCCGGTTAGCTGGTAGAGGCGGAGGTCGAGAATGGCGGCGACTTGCCGATCCGAAAGCGGGTACTTCCCTTGCAGTCTCTCCTTGGCTTCGTCCCGATTGGCCGAGGAACGGATGATTTTTATAAAGTCATCGAGATTGTCCAAGGCGATCTTATAGCCTTCCAAGATATGGGCTCGGTCTTCCGCTTTCTTGAGCCTGAATGCGGTGCGCCGATAGACTACTTCGCGACGGTGATCAATGTAGCAATTGATCAGCTCCTTGATGTTCATCTGCTTGGGCCGACGATTGTCTAGGGCTAGGAGGTTGACCCCGAAGCTGCTTTCCAAGGCGGTTTTCTTGAACAGCTTGGACATGATCACCTCCGGGAACTCGCCCCGCTTCAACTCGATGACGATGCGGGTATTTTCATCGGACTCGTCCCGCAAGTCGCTGATGCCCTCGATTTCTTTGGAAGAAACGAGCTCCGCGATTTTGGTGACGAGCGTTGCCCGGTTGACATTGTAGGGAATTTCGGATACGATTAGCCGTACGCGATCGTTGTCCATTTCCTCCGATTGGACGATGCCGCGCATACGAACGATGCCACGCCCCGTCCGCATGTATTCGTCGATTCCCTTAGTGCCAACAATTTGTCCCCCGGTTGGAAAATCGGGTCCCTTGATATGGGTAGCGAGCTCGTCGATTTCTATATTGGGATTATCGATTTGAGCGCAGATGCCTTCGATCAGCTCATCGAGATTGTGGGGCGGAATGTTGGTGGCCATTCCCACTGCGATCCCGGTCGACCCGTTCATCAGCAAGTTGGGCAGCCCAGCCGGCAGGACATCCGGTTCGGTCGTGCTTTCCTTGTAGTTGGCGATGAAATCGACAGTATCTTCGTCGATATAGCGAAGGAGATCTTCGGCTAAATTGGTTAGGCGACACTCAGTGTATCGATAGGCGGCAGGGGCATCGCCGTCAACGGAGCCAAAGTTGCCTTGCGGGTCGATCAGCGGATACCGCATGACCCACCGCTGGGCCATGCGAACGAGGGTATCGTAGACGGAGCTGTCGCCGTGCGGATGGTAATTTTTGAGCACCTCGCCGACAACGCCGGCGCATTTGTCGAAAGACCGATTGTGAAGGAGACCTTCGCGCAGCATAGCGTAGAGGATACGCCTCTGAACGGGTTTCAATCCGTCGCGAGCATCGGGTAAGGCTCGGCTGACGATTACCGACATCGAATAATCGATGTAGGCCGTCGACATTATCTCAGTGATGCTAGCGGAGGAAATGCGTTCTGCGGATTGATCCATTTACTTGCTGAAAATTTTTTGTGGGAAGGTTGAACTTGTTGGGCGAGGGCCTTTTTGAATATGATATAGGATTCGTCCAGATGTATTAGCCGGGCTCGACATTAGACGTCGAGGTAGGAGACATTCAAAGCGTTGTCTTCGATAAATTCTCTCCGAGGAGCCACTTCTTCTCCCATTAGAATAGTAAACATTTCGTCGGCTTTCGCAGCATCATTGATATTGACCTTGAGCAGTCGCCGCTTGGCCGGGTCCATAGTGGTTTCGAAAAGCTGTTTCGGGTTCATTTCGCCGAGACCTTTGTATCGTTGAATGTTGAGCCCTTTGCGACCGAGCAGGCGAATCTGGCGAAGAATCTCCATGTTGGAATGTATATCGATGGAAGTTTCGCTCTTCTGTCCTTCGTTTTCCCGTATCGAGTAAATGGGTTCATCGGAGGGCAGAAAATGCGACAAATCGAGACCGATGTTCTCGATCTCCCGCAGCAGCTTGGACATTTCGTTGGATTCGAAAATCTCGAACAGCGAGATGCGCTTGGATATTCCCGCCTCCGTATCCTGGATGGTTACGGTCGCGGACTCGCTATCGAAGTCCTCGGCTCCAAGGCCTATTTCTTCCACGAAATGGGCCCGATCGCTCTCGGACCGAAGGAACCGAAAGGTTTCCTCATTGCCTTCGCGAATGCGAGCCAGATATCTGGGTAAGCTGTGATCTTCTTTTGAATACTTCTCTAGGAATTCGCCGATCGAGGCTCCATGTCGTGTAACGGAACCTCCGATACGTTCGAGCTGGGCGAAGATTTCCACAATGTGGTCGAGTTGCTCGGAATTGAAGGAATGGCCATCGTCGAGACGGATCATGGAAACATCCTCGGAGCCAAGCTCTAGTAGCATGCGATTGAGCTCTTCGTCATTGTCGACGTATTGCTCCCGTCGCTTGCGCTTGATTTTGTAGAGAGGCGGTTGGGCAATATAGACGTATCCATTTTCTATGAGCTCGGTCATCTGCCTATAGAGAAAGGTGAGCAGCAGAGTCCGGATGTGAGAGCCGTCCACGTCCGCATCGGTCATAATGATTATCTTGTGGTAGCGGGCCTTTTCGATGTTGAAATCGACATCGCCAATGCCACAGCCGATGGCGGTGATCATGGTGCGAATTTCGTTGTTCGAGAGGACCTTGTCTATGCGAGCCTTCTCGGAATTGATTAGCTTGCCGCGCAAGGGGAGAATAGCCTGCGTGTGGCGATCGCGCCCTTGTTTGGCGGATCCTCCGGCTGAGTCTCCCTCGACGATATAAAGCTCGCTTTCCTCAGGCTTTCGCGACGAGCAGTCAGCCAGTTTGCCTGGCAGGCCGCCTCCAGATAGAGCCGATTTGCGAACGGTTTCGCGAGCTCTCCGGGCCGCCTCGCGAGCTCTAGCGGCGTTGAGACATTTGTCGATAAGCCGTTTGGCCAGTTTCGGATCGGTTTCGAAGGCGTACTTCAAGTGTTCGCCAACGATCTTCTGGACGATGCCATCAACTTCCGAATTGGATAGCTTGGTCTTGGTCTGCCCTTCGAAACGCGGTTCGGGGACTTTTACGGAGACGACGGCCACGAGTCCCTCGCGAGCATCGTCACCGGTAATAGAAGGATCCTTTTCTTTAATCAGATTGTTAGCCCGAGCGAACTGATTGACCACTCGGGTGAGGGCTGTACGAAAGCCGGACAAGTGGGTGCCCCCCTCGATATTATAGATCGAGTTGGCGTAGGCGAAAAGCTGTTCATTATAGGAATCGTTGTATTGCAGGGATACGTCTACCGCCGTTTCAGGAGCGTCGGGATCGTCCGGGTTGGAAACGACATCGCCGAAAGAAATCGGGTCCTCGTGGAGGACGGTTTTGGAGCGATTAAGGAAGCGAATGTACTCGGATATCCCTTCGTTGAATTGAAAGTGCTCGCTCTTGTTGGACCGTTCGTCGTCCAGAGTGATGCTGACTCCTGGATTGAGGAATGCCAATTCCCGTAAGCGCTTAGCGAGGATGTCATACTGGAAGGTGCGCGTTTCGGTGAAGATTTCCGGGTCAGGCTTGAAGCTGATCTTGGTGCCGGACTTCTTGGTTTGGCCGACTACAGCCAGCTTGCTAATGGTCTTTCCTTGGCTGAATCGCATCTGGTGGATTTTGCCGTCCTTGCGTACCTCGGCTTCGAACCATTCGGAAACGGCGTTCACACACTTGGCCCCGACTCCGTGTAGACCTCCAGACACCTGGTAGGCTCCCTTGCCGAATTTGCCTCCGGCATGCAGGTTAGTGAGCACTAGCTCCAGAGCCGGCATGTTGTATTTCGGGTGGATGTCGACCGGGATGCCGCGTCCATCGTCCTCTACCGAACAGGATCCGTCCAAATGAATGGAAACGCGGATCTCTTTGCAGTAGCCGGCCAGGGCCTCGTCGATGGAATTGTCCACAACTTCGAAAACGCAGTGATGCAGGCCGCGTTCGTTGGTATCCCCGATGTACATATCGGGACGTTTTCGAACACCCTCTAAGCCCTCCAGTTTCTGGATTTTCGAAGCATCGTAGTCCTTTGCTCCATCGTGATTTGCGGGAATATTTTCGGCGTCGCTCTGAGGATCCATATAATCGAATTAGTCAATTGAAACAGTCGCAAATCGCGGAGGCGATCACAACCTTTTTCTACACCCATTTTCTAAGCTTCTCGCCAAGCGGTTTGAGCTTGGTTTGCCGAATAGCAGCGTGAATCAAAGCCGGGCATTGAAACGTTTGCGTTGCAGTGGGCAAGGCCTTTTTCCTCCATGGGAAAATCGGGTCCATTTAGATCGAAGAAGTGGCGGTTTGAGGGAGCTTTTTTGCTCGCCCGTGGAATATTCGATCGCCAGCTTCGTTTCCCATATGAAGCTCACGGTGAAGCTAGACTACGCCTGTCGGGCCATGACTCAGCTGGCTAAGCGATACGAGCGTGGTCAGGTATCCAGCATCGACCAGGTTGCCGAAGCTGAGGAGATTCCAGCCAAGTACCTGGCCCAGATATTGAGCGATCTGCGACAGAGTGGATTGGTCGAGAGCCGTCGTGGCAAGCAGGGAGGTTACCTGCTTTCTAGGGAGCCAAAAGCGATCTCGCTCTTGGATATCGTTTCCGTGGTCGAAGGGGATTGGTCGGGTGATAGTCCGAGAGCAGGGGGCGAGTCTGGCGAAGCGGTGGAAGCGGCCTGGCAGGAGCTTTGGCTTCAGTTCGAAAGGGGAGCGGAATCCGTGAGCCTGGCCGATCTGGCTGTCCGCGAACCCAAAGCGATGTATTACATTTAGGCGAATGGGCTGATGCTCCTTGACGGGGTTCAAATTACCGCCTCCAATCGAGTTGGCACATATGGGCGACAGTAGAACCACCAGTTTGTTGATCCTTCAAGATCGGGAAATGAATTCAGACCGCATCGAGCGTTCGTTGGATGCTTTGCCTCGAGAGCGGGAATCGATCCAGAAGAAGATGGCCTCCTTTGAAGCCGACATCGAAGCGGGCAAGCAGCGGATCAAGGAGATGGAGTTGCGCGGCAAGGCCCTAGAAACGGAAATGGGCGAGGTGGAAAACCAGGCTCTCAAATACAAGAGTCAGCAGCTCCTGGTTAAGAAGAACGAAGAGTATTCGGCTCTAAGCCACGAAATCGAGTTAGCGGAAGCCAAGGTTTCCAGCTTGGAAGAGTCAGAGCTGGAGCTCTTATACAAGCTCGATGAGGCCCGGGAAGCTCAGGCTAAGGATGAGGCGGAGATTCGCGAGCAAATCGAAATGGAGTCTCGGGCTCTCAAGCGACTGGACGAGAAAGAGGCGAATCTGAAGAGCGAGATCGACGCGGCCCGCGAAGCTGTGGGCGAAGCGGAGACCCAGGTAGCCAAACCCGCCCTGGCGAAATACCGCCGCGTGGCCCGCGGTTTGAAATACCCCATAGTTGTCCCCTTGCGGGATGCGAAATGCCAGGGCTGCCATATGCGGGTATCGGCAACGGTCGAGGTGGAGACTCGCAAAGGAAACGAAATAACGACTTGCGATAATTGCGGGCGCATCGTTTACTGGGACGCCTAGCTTCGGAGCCACGCGTTCGCTCCGCCGTTCTTTATTGATGCAAGTCCGTTTTGATAGCGGAGAGGAAAGTCCGGACGTCACAGGGCAGGATTCCTCGCGAAAGCGAGGGAGGCTCGCTTCAAGGCGGGTCGACGGATAGCGCCACAGAAAATATACCGCCCATGCTTCGCCTCGTTTTTCGAGGCTTTGCAGGGTGAGGGTGAAATGGTGGGGTAAGAGCCCACCGCCGATTCGAGTAATCGATCGGGCATGGCAAGCCCAATCCGACGCAAGACAAAATAGGGGGCAGAGCGGCCCGCTCGCTAATGCCCCGGGTATGTCGCGCCTTTTTCGAAAGGGGTTCGCGCTTCGCGAGTCAGATAAATGAACGCGGGTCCGCCTCGGCGGATCACAGAATCCGGCTTATCGGCTCCGAAGCTAGAACCTGACTCAATTTACGGGGCCGAAATCCAGGAAATCGCTATAGTCAATGGGGATTCATCCGTTGTTAGACTGAATTTAGTCTATTTACTTTGGGCTGTATCTTTCAATCCAACGGCACGAGCGATTCAGACTGTAAGTTTGGCGATTTAACCAAAAACCCAGCGTCCCGAGCGTTTGGAGGGAAGGATGGATTCACCCTGATGGAGGTGATGATCGCCACGTTCCTAGAGTTGATCGTCTTCGCTGGCGGTTTTGGAGCCTTAGCCCAGGGAATTAGGTTGATCGAGATATCTCGTGATGAAACTCGCGCCTCCTAGGTTCTGCAAAGCTAAGTAGAAGATATACGCACGTAAAATTGGGATTCTCTGATCACATTGCTGACCGAAGCGAACTACTCCCCTGAGTTTAGCTTTACGGACGCCTACGCTACTCGCTACACACTAAAACGGCTGATCAATACTCGATCGAGCACGCAGACGCTGGTTACTGTACAGGTCGCGTGGATGGACAACAGTGGGACGAGACATTTGCGAGAGTACAAAACAGTGGTTTCGAAAGATGGCCTTTATGATTTCTATTACCGCTCATTTTGACGATCATGGAAGCCGCTAAAAATAGGGCGCCAAAGTTGTCTTGGTCGCGTAGATCGTCAGGTTTTACGCTGGTTGAAATAATGATTGGCATGGTTCTCGCGGGATTGCTGCTAGCTGGGGTTGCGTTAACCTTAAATATGTGGGCCCGCAGTTCGATGAGCCTTGGCAAATACGCTGATATGAGTGGCAACTCGCGTAGGGCTTCGGGCATTTTCGCGTACGACGTTCGCCACGCCAAGAATGTCTCGGCATCGACCTCGTCGACTTTCGCTGTCACTGCTTACGGTTCCAGCAATTCAATAGTGAATGTAACGTATTCATTTGATGCCGACGCGAACACGCTTACTCGAAACTATGGTAGCGTATCGTTTATCATACTAGACGATTTAGAACAATTTGGATTTTCCTATTTGGATCTGAATCGGTCAGTGACGACCGATGCCTTATCGGTCAAGGTTGTGCAAATCGAAGCTGTGCTGCCTAAGGAAGTGCTCAATCTCAACAACACGGACGAAATCATATCCGCTCGCTTCATGTTGAGAAATAGGAGGGTTAGTACGTAACAGTCTTTATCGCTGCCATGAGAAATCTAAACAGACTAGAGAAGCGAGGATCCGTTCTTGTCGGGTCAGTGATTCTGGCCATCATTGGGGCCATGGTTATTGGGGGCTATCTCAGCATGGCTTCTAATGAATTCAGGCCGGCTCAAAGGACAATGCATTTGCAAAGCGCTATGAATGTAGCGGAATCAGGCCTCGAAGAAGGAATCAATTCGGTTAATTTAGAGAGCCGGATTGTTTGGACTGCCCTTGGATCCAACGGTTATTTTAAAAGCGTAGGCGGAATTGCGTTCACCGACTCGAGAACGGCGGAGTTCAACATTTATGTGTAGAACTATGACACCTTACCTATCCTGGCATCTGAAGGAAAGATCATCAATGCGGTCGGATCCGAGATCATTAAGCAAATTCGCGTGCACTCAGCGCGATCAAGCGTATCTGCCGATGGCATGCTCGCCGAGAGAACCATCGATTTTAGCGGCAACAACGTGTCATTCGATTCTTACGATTCGAATCAGGGTCTATTGAGTTCGACCAACAAGCTTGATTATGGGGCTACTTAGCCACGTGAGGCTGAGAGCCGGATGTGGGCCCGAACGGAAGCATAATGAGAGAAGAATCGACGGAAGCCGTTGATCCTGATCGTATCTCGAAAGACTTTTACGCCAATCTTTGGGATGTGTCCGTGCCGACGGGCACAGTAGAGGATATTAGTTATATCGTCGATTACACCGAAATTAATTCGACCTCGATTGGTTCCACTGGTATCCTGAGTAAATCGGAAGTGTATCACCTTACAAGTTACAGTATTAGCGGCGTGGATCAGCTGGTAATTGAGGGACCGACCGTAATTACCGTCGACGATTCCTTTTCCATAACAGGTGGGGCGGGAATAACGATTGAAGCAACCAACGATGCGTTATTGGAATTATACGCTGCTGGCGATGTAACCATCGCGGAAATTGGATTGTTGAATACGACCTTGGATCCGCTGGCTTTCCAGCTTTGTGTAACTATGCCGAATGGCGCATCCCAGGACATATCGGTCAAAAGCAACGGCGACACTGCTGGGGTCATATACGCTCCCAATGCTGATCTAACGATCGTTGGGCAAGGAGCTAGTGCTGGAGCAGCCGTAGCCAATACGATTGATGTAGCGGGGGAGGCTGAATTTCACTACGGTGTCCAATTGGCGGGTTTCACCCGTCACAGCGCCTACCATGTTTCTCGTTGGCGTGAACTTCGTGGAGCCGAGTAGCTTGATTTTACGGATACATCGGCTTTGGCGTCGAGCATAAGCCCTCTTTAGTCATCTGGAACTTTTCGCCAATTCCTAGAAGCAAGGACGTCGGGGTCATTCATCCCAAAGAGACCGGTCGGTCCTGAGAGCTGGCTGAGCCTTCGCTGGATTCGAGGCGTTTGCGGTCATGCCTCAAGGCTTTTATGGATCTATTGCGGAAATCGCTTATTCGGCTTCAGAAGGCTTAAGATGTTTGGAGTAAATCCGAGGGAAAGAAGCGGAGCAGTTATCTCGAAGTATAGGCTTTCGGCAACCATGAAAACTAGACATTCATACAGCGAAGGGACGTGGAGAAATCAACGGAAGACATCGGAGATGGGTGGATTTACGCTGGTCGAGCTGATGATTTCCATGGTACTGTTGTTGGTAGTCTCTGCTGGTGGATTCGGGGCCCTGCATCAGGGAAATCGCTTGATCGAAATCGCCAGGGACGAAACACGGGCCGGCCAGATTTTGCAGAGCGAAATTGAAGACCTGCGAACCTTGAACTGGTCGGAGCTGACGACTTTGAGCTCGAAAGCCAAATACGATCCACAGAGTTCTTTTACCAACGCCTATGCAGAGCGCTATGACATCACTCGCTTAATTACAACGCGTTCCGCAACCGAAAGGCTGGTAACGCTTTTCGTTACTTGGAACGACAACCGAGGGACTCCCCACACGCGAGAATACAAAACGCTGATTTCAGAGAACGGTTTATACGACTATTACTATCGTTCGTTTTAATCGATTATGGCCAAGCAGATAGGGAAAATTTCAGAGGCGAACGATACGAAGGGCTTTACTATGGTAGAGCTCATGCTGACTGTGGCGATCGCTGGCATCATTCTTGCAGGAGCAGCGACGACCTTAAATTTGTGGGCTCGCAGCTCAATGGCGGTTGGAAACTATGCGGATATGAGCGGCTCGACTCGCAGAGCTCTCGATATTTTCGCTTCCGATGTGCGCATGGCGACCGACGTTTCTACCTCTTCTGCCAATAGATTTACTTTTACTGCTTACGGTTCAGGAACGAGTACGGTAGCGGTTGATTATCGATTTGATGCTGGTGCAGGGACTCTGACGCGAACCTACGATGGTGTATCGCAGGTGATTCTCCAAGACGTCGATCAATTTCTATTCGCATACTTGGATATGAACTTATCGGCGACGACTAATCCGCTGTCCGTAAAAGTGGTTCGCATCGAGTCGATTTTGCAGAAACGCGTGCTCAATATTAGCAATACCGACGAAATCATTTCGGCCCGATTCATGTTACGCAATCGGCAAGTAAGTAGCTAAGGAGAGACTATGAAAAGTATGAAATGGAAAAAGAGGGGCTCTGTGTTAGTGGGAACGATCGGCATTGCCACTATCGGCGCCTCAGTGATCGCCGGCTACCTGACGATGTCGCTAAACGAGTACAAGCTGTCGCAGCGCACGTCTAAGTTGCAAGCGGCCATGAATTTAGCGGAAGCGGGATTAGAGTTGGGTATGAACTCGATCAATACAAAGGATTGGACGGGATGGACATCGGTCGGCTCCGATGGATATTTTCGCGACGTAACCAATATCACCTTTGCTGACTCCCGGGTTGCCCGAATTCGGGTGTACGTGGAGGACTACGACGATTTGCCAATACTGGTATCCGAGGGGTGTACGGTAGAGCCAGATGGCAGTGAAATCTTCAAGCAAGTTAGAGTCGATATGGAGACGAGCAGTCTTTTTGCCAACGGGATGACAGCTAAAAACACGATCAATTTTAACGGCAATCCCGTGACTATTGACGCATACGATTCGAGGCTGGGCCCTTGGAATGCGATATTGAACCGAGATGACGTAGGTTCGGTTGCTAGCTTGTCGGTGGATAACGGAGCTCTCGACGTAGGCAATGGGGATATTTGGGGATACTTAGCAACAGGTGGAGGCAGCTATGATATTGGCCCGAAAGGTAGTGTTAGGGGAGAGGACACCCCATCCGGCGTTAAGGAGGACCCTGATCGGATCAGTTACGACTTCGATTCTAGTCTTCCGGATGTATCGGTTCCTTCTTTAACGGTTGACTATACGACGCTGGCTCCCGGCGACATAGGCGATGCGTCCGCCTCATGGAGTTCAGATCCCGATGTTTACTACTTAACAACGAACTTCAATGTGACGAGTAGTGACAAAATTAATGTGGTTGGCCCCACAGTCATCATTACGGAAGGGGATTTCGTCATGACGGGCCAGTCGGAGCTGAATATCATAGGCTCTGACGCTTACTTGAAGATCTATGTCGCGGGTGACCTCACAGTCACAGGCGTTGGAGCTCTGAACGACCAGTTGAAACCCGATGCATTTCAGGTGTGGGGAACGGCGCCAGCAGGAACTAGCCAAAACATAAGCGTGAAAGGGAACGGAGAGCTTGCCGGGGTCGTCTACGCCCCCAATGCCCAGGTTGATATAGTGGGAACGTCAAGCGTTTCAGGAGCTATTGTGGGCGAGGACATTACGGTCACGGGAAGCACAGCATTCCACTATGACGTAAATCTCAAAAATCTGGATAATGATGGTTCCTTCAGAATCAAGCGTTGGCGGGAATTGCGGGGAAATACGGAGTGGCTTAACTTCGACAGCGCGTCGGCTTTGGCTTCGGCCATTTCACCACTCTAGTTTTCAGTCACTTGATCCGCAAGAGGCTGAACAGGATCGCTTCGCGAACAGGTTCTCAGAGAAGACTATCCTGTTTTAGCGAAGACAAATTCTGATGTCGCAGGCATCGAGCGAAACGTTGTTTGATGGCAGCATTCGTTAACTCAACTCATCGACTCAACCTGAGTGCTCTAGGATAGATCTGTTGGCTAGGCCATTTGCGGCATTTGTCAACGTGGCCAGCTTATAGCGGAAAATTTCCGCAGCATAATGCCTTGACACGGGAGCGATTCGGCTGAATATCCCGCCCTCTTATGGCGAACACCAAGTCAGCTCTCAAGAATCACCGCAAGACGATTGCCCGCACGCTGCGCAATGGATCCCAGAAATCGCGACTGAAAACCTTGGCGAAAAAAGTTAAGGCTTTGGCGGAGCAGAAAGACAGAGAAGCATTGAAGATAGCGGCCGTCGAGTACGTGTCCGCTATGGACAGGGCGTCCAAACGAAATTTGATCCACCGCAATAAAGCCAGCCGGGCCAAGGCTTCCGTAGCTAAGCTGCTGGCAGCATAAACACAGTTAAACAATTTCTCCTCCCATCCTTGAGCTCCCGCGCTTCGGCGAATGGGAGCTCTTTTTTCGACCAGCATGTCCGACTTGACCTCATTTATTTCCTTTCCCGAGGGGTATCTGGGCGAGCGGCCGGTCAAATTTCCCTTGTTGGTCGATGATCCGGGCTACTTTGCCGTCAACAAGCCGGCGGGTTTAGCCTGTTTCCGGCACGATTGGAATCAGGGCAAGCCGGACATCTCCATGGCTCTGCGCCGAGAGCTGCTCAACGAAAAGCCGCAGTTGAAAAAGCTCGGTATCGAGGGCTTATTTCGAGCATACAGGCTAGATGCGGAGTTGAGCGGAGTCTTGCTCTATGCCAAGAGGCCAGAATGGGAGGAACTGCTCAAGAACGCGGCTGGTTCATCGCAGCTATTGTTCCGATTCCATTTGCTAGCCAGATCGGATAATCAAACGGAAACTGTGGATTGCGACCTGCCGATTGCCTACCACGCCAATGGCAAGCGGATGATTATATCCCATCGGGCGGGGAAGCAATGCCATACGCGATTTCGCTTTTTGCGGCCCTACGGAACCTATGAACTATGGGAGGCGGAGACCAGCGATTTGCGTCCGCACCAAATTCGAGTTCATGCGGCGGAGCTGGGGCTGAAAATCGTAGGGGAGGATCTTTATTCTCGTGGCGACCGCGTTTACTTGTCGCGATTCAAACGCGACTATAGGCCTAGTGGTCAGGAGGAGTCGCCCATCTATGAAGGGCTTTGCGTTCATCTAATATCGGTCGACCTTAAGATTCCGGGAAAAGAGATTTCTCCGGTTCAAGCCCCCCTGCCCAAGGGATTTCAGACCTTGCTGAAAGCTCTGGACCGGCATGGGAGATCCAGGCGTTTTTCCTAAACTCGCTCGCGCAATCGCGAATCCGCGTTAACTCAAGCTCGACCGGAGGCTGAGCTCCACATTCTTGCATCGGTTTCGTGGGTCGAGCGAGACGTCCCGGCGCGTTTAGTCCATATGAAATTTTGTCAAGTTGACGCCATTACGCTGAGCGGGAGCGAGCATACGTTGGCGATAATGACTAATTGCGGGGTTGGCTCCTCCATTGCGCTCGTTGGGAGCTCGATCGGTGACTAACCGTTGGCACAAAATGGTTGTCCTTGGACTAGGTATGGCCGCTGGAGTCCCCGTCGCATAGTTTTCGGAATCGCTTCTCCAAGACCCAACAATCCGCAATTTCTTCTTTACAGCCAAGCGGGCAGCCATCACCTTCTCGAGCTTTTCCAGAATTTTGAAGCAGTAGTCTATGGGTAATCTAAAAAAGAAGCGCCGTCACAAGATGTCGAAGCACAAGCGTCGCAAGCGCTTGAAGTCGAATCGCCACAAGAAAAAGGATTACTAGGCATGGTTTGGGCCCGCTTGTCTGTTGTCAGCACGCAGGGTCCTCGGATGCATCGCCAACCTGCCTCGGCGAGAAATACAATTATCAAGAGCTCGGATCTCCTGTCGGGACCCGGGCCTTTTTATGGCTAGAGGGTAAACTATCAAAGTTTCTTAGGTGGTGGCTACGAATCCGACTTGCCGAAACATCCTAGGATTTTGCCTACGTTCGTCGCTGAAAGTATAAGCGGCGACGGTCTTAGCTCGGCCTTTTGGGGCCGAATCGAAGGGAGGATACCCCAGGGAATCCATGGGGATTACCCGCTTACGGTAGGGGCATTGGGGGGATTGCCAGATTCTCCTAGGCGGTATCACGATCTATCAAAGGAGCCTTCTGGAAAATTTCCCGATAACTTCCCGCTATTCGACTCAATTAACCCTGAGGGTAGCCGATACGATTAGGCAACCCATTGGGTGTCTATTCACTCGGGGAATTCAGAAATGATTTCCGCAAGCAAGAAAGAATTTATTGTAGAGTATCGTCCTGCATCCATTAGGGTAGCCAGGGTAAGTGCTTTGACGGCTCCGGTTACGATCGAGGCGATCGAAGAGTTTTCCCTTAGCGAGGGGGCTGATGCCATCGCGAACTCGATAAGGAAAGTCAGCGGCGCGAAGTCTAACGGCTTTATGAATGGCTGCTGCGTTATCTACCCCGAGCGTAGGGTGGTCCGGCAGGTCTCGATCGATGCTCCGAAGGGCAAGGAAACGGAATTCATCTTCGGCGTTCTTCACCATGAAATCGAGAACGCTCCTCCCGAATTGTCAGCCCATTGCCTTTCGCCGGAAACCGGCCAGGATGTTAATCCGAGCGACTTTACCCGCAAAGAAGTGATCATCTGCGGTGTTCCTAATCCCGACATTGAGAAGATTCAGAAGGGGATGCTTGAGCATGCTGTATATCCGAAACGTATCGAGCTGGGAACCGTAGGCTTGATTGGGTCTTTGCAAAACGCTCTGGCCTGGAAGCAATCCAGTTTGCCGGCCTTGCTGATAGAAATAGACGAAAGTTCTACCAACGCGGCAATCGTAGGAGCCAAGGGTGTCGAGATGTCTCGTAAGGTTCCAACCGGTAAGCGAGACATAGCCGAAGCTTTGAAAGAAGAGTTGAACCTAAAAGATGACGAGGCTGCCGAGCGGCTCCTCTCGTCTAAGGACTTCGATTTCAGTTCCATTTCTCGAAAGATACTTCGTAAGCTGCTAAGGGAGCTTCAGTCATCAATGGGCTACTACGAGGTCCAAACCGGTCAATCCGTTAGTTGGATACATTCCTCATCGAAAGCTATCAGTATGGATTGGCTCGAACTTAGCTTGGGCGAATCGCTGAATCTAAAGCCTTTCGAACTGGATTTTCATGCCTGGCTTGAAAGTCTAGAGATCCGTTTCGCTGATGAGGAACTAGCGGGCAAGGTTGACATCTCATGGATGGCGATGATTTCCGCCCTGTGCTCGTTCGAACATGAAAAAGATAGCGAGGAGGCCGCATGAAGAAAAAGGCGGATAAGAAGGTAGAGGAGGTTAAGGAGCTCAACTGGCGGCCCGATTTCCGTGATCGCGATTCGCTACCCGATATCAAAACGGTTCGGACGAGTTTCTTTCTCTCCGCTTTGGCTCTGACCCTGGCGGCGATGAGCGTGATGCACGTCGGATTTCACGAATATACAATCTACTCGGCTAGCAAGAAAATCGAAAAAGGCAAAACGGAAGTTTCTGTCCAGCAGGGTTTACACGCCAAAGCCATAGGGATGAACAATCGTTTTATTGAAAGCGATCAACGTATAGAAGAGATAAAAGCGTTTGTAGAAGGTCAAATGATTGGCAGCGACTTGATTCTCGATCTGGGCGGGAATCTGCTGCCGGGCATGTCTTTGTCTAGCGTTGAATTCAAGGAAGACCGCACCGTGCTTCACGGTTATGTTGAAGCCAGCGAGAAAACGGATTCTATGCTGAGAGACTATATGAATAGTATCCGAGAAGTAGATACAATAAAAGGCCGATATGCGGAAATCACCCAGGTGTCTGTGGAGCGCCAAGAAGGGACCGACCAAATGAAATTCCACTTGGAGGCGACAAATCCCGAAGAGGCCAAGGGGCTTAATAAGAAATCCTAACGATGAATATTCAAGGACTAGCAGATTTTATTCGGAAGAACCTGGTGATGGCGTTCTCCGCTATCGTGATGGTTAGCTCTATGACTTTGTATTTAGTTCACAAGGACAAAAATTCGCTTTTGGATTCGGAAATAGAGCAAGTGAACATTCGCATCTCTTCTATGATGAAGAATATCAAGAATAGCAAAGGTTTGGAAGCGGATATCGAGTCGATCGAAGGGAAAATCGAGGAGCTGAACAATCGCATGTTTCAGGCTCAAGAACTAGCCACTAACTACAACTACTTTTTCAATCTTGAAGACGAAACCGGCATCAAGGTGAGCGATATCAAGCAAATCGGCATCGCTGAAGAGACGTTGGACCCGAAAATGAAGCGGATGCCCAAGCCTGTCGTCAATTCATACGAAAAAATCCGATTTCATCTGAAGGCTAGCGGTGAATACGCTGAGATCGTCAATTTTCTGCGCAAATTGGAGGGGGGGCCTTCTTTTTACAGGCTGGAAAAGTTCCGATTGGCTAAGTCGGAGGCCCGAGAGCCCGAGCTATTATACCTAGACATAGCCTTCCTCATGCTCGGGGAAAAGGTCTCCTAACTTAAGTATGATTTTACCTACTAATAGAATCCATTTTTTAATTGCCGCGTCGTTGCTTTTGGCGACGGCAGCCGAGTCGGTGGTTGAAGAGCCTGAGGTCAGGCAGGAAAAGATCAAGCTGGCGACAAAGCTTCTCGGTAAAAAGCCAATCCTGCTCGACGAGAGCATGATAGCGTCGGCGGGGAATCCGTTCAAAGCCGAGGAACGACGGGTTATTGTTGTTGTAGAAGAAGTCGAGGAAATCGTTGAAGAAGAGATTCCTGCAGCCGATTTAATTCCGCTTCTCGCCGTGAACGTCAGACCGACCGGAATATTCACCATAGGGGGAGAGTGCTACCTGATGTTCAAAGAGGACAGAGTGAAATCAGGCGAAGTGGTTCCTGTTATGTATAAGAATAAACGATACAATTTGGAAATAACTGATGTTCTGAGGAACGGGTACAACCTTCGTTTCCGTGATGCTGAATTGGAGGTTAAACTAAAGTAGAGAGATATGAACACTGCAATGCGATTAACGATAAACACTATTCTGTTCGCGTGCCTGCAATTGGCGGCGCACGGGCAGGTCAGTCAGTCGAATGTCGATACGGACCCTCCTAGTCCGTCAGACGTCGGCCGGCAGTTCGATGATTCCGTCCTAACCGGCGATGCCGATTCGAACCAAAGCGGAAACGCGGGAGGCGGCATTGGCGTCTCTCCACTGAGTAATGAACTGTCATTGGGCGAAACGGACATGATTTCCGTCGATTTTCCCAACGAGGAAATTCGCACGGTACTGCGCAATGTCGCGGACCTGTACATGCTGAATATTGTGATTCCCGAGGAATTGCAGGGAACGACTTCCATCAAGTTGAGAGACGTTTCTTGGAGACAGATTTTCGATGTGGTTCTAGCGCCGATTGGCTATACCTATGTTGAAGAAGGGAATATCATTCAGATTATTTCTAACGACACATTGAATTTCGAACCGCCGATCACGGACATTTTCATGCTCAACTACGCGGATGCGGCAGAGATCGCTCCCACTGTAACCAGCATGGTGGATCCGGAGAAAGGCGGGATCGTTCAGATCGACGCTCGGACGAATGGATTGATTGTAACGGAGCGGCAATCCCTAATGACGAGTATCAAGAGCGTCATTGAGCGCCTGGACAAACCTACGTTACAGGTGATGATTGAAGCGCGCTTTGTAGAAGTGGCGAATAACGACGTCTCTAAAATTGGTACAAACTGGAATAGTCTGGAAAATCTAGAAGTGGGTTTAGGCGAAATCTCCAGGGGCTACAGCAATATTTCTGATTCCGGAGATACCTTCGATGCTCAAAGAAGTTTCAGCAATATAGATGGGAACATCTCGAATGCTTACGACAATCTCAAGACCTTGGCTACCGCAAGCGATACGACGCGGACGGCCACTGCTTTGTTCACCTCGAGTGAAATTGGCTTTATTTTCAGCGCATTGAAGCGGGATGGAAACAGCAGACTAGTTTCTCATCCTACCGTGGTTACACTGAACAACCAAGAAGCGGAAATATCAATAGGAGAGCAGTTCCCTATTCCAAACTACCAGTATAATGAGGAGCGTGGAACCTTTGAAATTAGTGGATTTGAGTACAAGGATATTGGCGTGATTCTCAAGGTAAAGCCATCGGTCAACAACGAAGGCCTGATTACCCTCCGTGTAACTCCCGAAGTTAGTAGCCGTACTGGCGAGCGCGAGTTTGGCGGAGCGAGCGGAGCCAGTATTCCGATTATTTCAACTCGCCGCACAACAACACAAGTATCCTTGAAAGACGGGTACACGATGGGTCTCGGTGGATTGCTGCAGGCCAACGATGTGGATGTTGAAAACAAGGTGCCAGTCTTGAGTCAAATACCTGGAATTGGCGGAGCATTCCGACACAAAGTGAAAGATCATCAGAAACTTAATCTTTTGATTTTCATCACAGCCAAGATTCTCTCTGTAGAAGATTCGGATTTCCAAGATGTCTTTTCTAACTCGCAGATGGAGAATTTTGGAATCGATCCGGACGCGGTGATGAACCAGTAAGCACATCTCGACACTAATTTAACGAGCGGGCCTCTTCTTCGGAAGAGGCCTATTTTTGGGGTCAACCCAAGCTCGCCAGGTCTGCGCCGCTGTAGCGATGCGTAAGTGTGAGGTCGCCTCCACTTATTGTATCGAGATCAAGAGTGGAACCCGACCGGAGGTCGGGTTTTGATCTTCTAGCGTGAGATTAAACTCCGGCGAGTCTCTCAGAAACGCTATTCGCCTAATACGGTGACCAAGACCGATCGACGGTGAGGTTGGACCCGGTGCTCCCAAAGGAAGAGCCCTTGCCAGGTGCCTAGTTGCAATCGCCCATTTCGGAAAGGGATGGATTCCGAGCTTCTGGTCAGAGCCATTTTAATGTGGCTGGGCATATCGTCGGGACCCTCGTAAGTGTGGGTGAAATAGGGATCGTCGTCGGGAACGAGCCGATCGAGATAGTTCTCAAGATCGCGTCGAGCGGAGGGGTCGGCGTTTTCCATCAGCACCAGGCTGCAGCTTGTATGACGACAAAAAACCACGCAGATTCCGTCAGTGGTTCCAGATTGGGCCAAGGCTTTCTGAGTTTGGCCCGTAAGGTCGTAGGTGCCTTTGCCTTTCGTTCTGATTGCCAGCTCGCTCTGAAAAAAACTCATGGGCTGTATCTAGTGTGGCTAGTTGCCGCTCGTTCAGTTGGAGCCGGAGCCATTTTCGGGAAGGTGATCTTCCTGTGGCTCCAGGAGAATGGCGAATTCCAGTTCCCTGCCGGCCCGTTTTATGGTGAAAAGGAGAAAGTCGCCGGGATTCTTAAAAAAGACGCGATCGCGAAGGTCGTTCAAATTGAGGATAGGCTGGCTATCGATAGCCGTAACAACGTCTTTGGCCTGCAAGCCGCTTCGCTCGGCAGGGCTTCCAGCCACTATCGACTTAACCAATACCTGTCTATCGATATTGTATTCGTCAGCCTTTTCTTCGAATTCTATGGGAAGAACCCCGTATCTTACTTTCTGATACGCTTTCAACTGTTCGGCGATTCGAAACAGCGCTTTGGTGGGTATGATATACGACGACTCCACTTCAGGGAGGGTCGCCATGACGATTCCGATCAATTCGTTGTTGGCGTCAAAGGCGGGGGAGCCGCCTTCCGCTGGGCCAATAGGAATGCTAAGCCGGGTGTATGTCATGGGGAACACGACTTCCGCGAAATGGCTCTCGAATCCGGCGACCAAGCCGAACTTGGGAGTTGGCTTAAAGTCGAGTGGGCTGGTCACCGCGAAGGCAAGAGAACCAATTTCCCTTCTCTCCTTGTCTGGACTCAATTCTATAAAGCCGAAATTCTTGGGTAGATTGATGACCTGCAGCAAGGCGACATTGGTTCGGGGATCCGTTCCGACTACATCGGCGAGATAAGAGATGCCGTTTTGCTCGATCCAGACCCGAGTGGTTTCATCGGGAGGCAAATGGCTCGTTAGCACCTGACCGATCTGGCTAATGAAGAAGCCGGAGAACACCCGTAGAACAACTTTAGGTTCGCTGTCGCCTTCTCGGGTTTCCGTAGCGACTTTAACCCGGACGATGGCGTTTTGACGGTCCCGGTAAATCGTTTGCATCGTAGCCTGCAAATCGAGGAGGGCATTCGTGGTATTGGCCCGGGAATACGGAGCGCTAGCGACGATTGCCAATCCCAATAAGATTAGTCCTGAAGTGCCCGCGCGGGTCTTCCAGGCGCGATGCGTTAGCCACTTGCCCATGAGCTAAAAATGGATTCCAGTTCGGATGACCTTCGCTCCCAAGCTTTGCTGTTCTGTCAGTGGTTGACTGGCTCGAAACTGTTTGGGTTCGGCCATGATTTGATAGCTGACGGGGACCGATTGCTTGGTAATCCGGCGCACTTCGTAAGACGG
The DNA here is from genome assembly GCA_964404745.1 of uncultured Opitutaceae bacterium. Taxonomy (GTDB): domain Bacteria; phylum Verrucomicrobiota; class Verrucomicrobiia; order Opitutales; family Opitutaceae; genus Pelagisphaera. Next base: position 69,960 of record CAYOLG010000017.1, on the reverse strand, counting down.
GGACCCGAAAAAGACAGGCGAGTAATCCATCGCCACTTCGCCGGGGGCAGCTGCGGATTTTTCTACGATGAAAATGGGGGTATCAACCTTGGGAGCCGCTCCTGGAATAGCGGCAGTTTCGGCCGCTTGGGATTCCGATTCGATATGAGCGCCAGGGAACCAGCCCGTCTTGTGGGCCGTGAACAGCCCTAATGCCAGAACGCTGGCAGCCGCGGCGAATACGGCTGACTTTCGCAAAGCGACGAGAGCCATGCTACCCAAGCGCTCCTTCCAAGATTTCCGTTGAAACAAGGCTGTCAGCTGGCGATTGCGAAGCTCCCGATCGAATTGATCCCAAAATGCCTCGTCGGGACGCTCTCGTTTCTTGAGGCGAATCAGTTCGCTCAAGCGGGCGTCGTCGGCTGGATTTATGGGCTTTTTAAAGAGCATTAGGTAAATGGGTGGTTTAGCGCAAATAGTCCTTTAGTTCGCCTTGTAGAAATTGTTTCGCGTAGTGGAGGCGGGACCGCACAGTGCCGATAGAGGCGCCGACGATTTCAGCGATCTCTTTGTGGCTGAGGCCGTCGATCTCGAATAGAGTGATGACAGTGCGGTGTTTGACCGACAATTTTTGGAATGCGTCGTTCAGCTTTTCCTGAAGCTCGGTCATCAACGCAGCTTTGTCAGAGTCAGAGTCCGCGGTCATGTTTTCGATGAATCCCTCGGAGTGGTCTTCGTCGACCATCTTCTCGAAGCTGAAAAACCGCCTCAGCCTATTTTTCCGCAGGTAGGTCAGCGAGGTGTTGAGGGCGATCCGGTAAAGCCAGGTAAAGAAGCTAGATTTGCCTTTAAATCGATTGATTGATTGGAAGGCCTTGATAAAGGTTTCTTGGGTCAAATCGGAAGCGTCTTCCCGATTGGAGGTCAGGTTATAGATTACGGAGTAGACGCGTTCCCGATATTTCAGGATAAGGCTATCGAAGGCATCCACATCCCCGTATTGAATCTTGCGGACGACGGCAAGATCCTCATCGGCCTCCTTCTGCCTTTCGGGCGAAGAAACCAGCGATTTGGAGATGGCATTGGTGAAACTCATTTGCGGGTACGTGGCCAACCTTACATGCTAAAGCGGCGTTGTCTAGGCTCCATCGTTAAAACTGGGGTAATTTTGACGATTTCGCAGAGTCAAAGCGAGGCCGCATTTTGTCAATACAGCCTAGATGTTGGCTTGTTAGGAATGGAGGGCGTCTACCTGGTTCCATAGCAATTCGCTAAGCGTATGCAGCAATTCGACGTCTCTATCGCCGGAAAAGGGGGCCAAACTCTGGCGGGCGACCTCGATTTCCCGGAATATCGCCTCGCGAACTTCGTTTACCACCCCGTTTTGCGATAATTTGGATAGCCAGAATTCGATATCGGCTTTGGATTCGCCCGACAGGGTTCGCCTCAGCCGAACTTCCTCGTCCTCGTCCAATTGGTCCCGCAGCAGAATAATTGGCAAGGTCGGCTTGCCCGTAGCGATATCGGTGCCCAACGTCTTCCCGACCTTCTCCTCAGAGCCGACGAGATCGGTTAAATCGTCGTAAATTTGGTAGGCGATGCCCAAATGGCGTCCGAATTTCCCAACTGCTTGAACATAGGCCTCGGAACGATCCGCTAGGCGGGCTCCTAGAAAACAGGCCACTTGGAAGAGCTCAGCCGTTTTCAGATCGATGATACGCCTATAGGTGGCTAGGCTGATGTCTGGGTCGCCTCGCTGCATGGTCTGCAGGATTTCGCCGGTGCAGACGTTTCGCATAGCTATGGCCACGCGTTCGCTCACTTCCGAAGTAGAAAATTGGGTGGCGAGATAGACGGCGTGGGAAAAGAGGGCATCGCCCAGGAGCACGGCTGTGGAATTGCCATGAATTTTTGCCACGGTTGGCCGGTTGCGTCGAATATCCGCCTCATCCATGATATCGTCGTGAACCAAAGTTGCCAGGTGCACTGTTTCGATGACAGCGGCCAGCTTCACCAGCTTTTCGTTGACCACTTGGTCTCCTGCCCACCCACTGAAGAAAATCAGCGATGGGCGAATTCGTTTACCGCTGGTGTCGATGCAATAGGCCACGTGTTCCCGAATCTCCTCTTCGAAGCTGTTGATCTGCTTTTTCAGGAATCGGTCCAGCTCCGCCAAATGCGGTTTGAGGAGATTAAATAGCTCAGACAGCAGCTCCGGGTTGCTCTGGCTGGGCATATTGGATGCGTGGCTCATGGGTGGTGTTCTGGCGTCAATCCGACTGAGGCACTTAACATAGCGGGACGACTTGATCGGTAACATGACTGCGATTTGGAAAATTCCGAAACAAAAATTGTGCTATCAGTTCGAATCACACATATCGCCATTTCGCGCGGTGTGTCCGTATGTTCTATCGCTATCGGGTCGACCGGCGATGATCAATCCTTGGATTAGCTTAGACGATACGAGCTTTTGTCAAATCCTGTCCATCGATGACTCCGACGGGTCGCCCCTCGCTGTCGACGACGATTAAGTCATCGATTTTGCGGGCTTCGAATATGCGCAGAGCTTCTATGGCCAGAGAACCCCGTTTGATTGTTATAGGATCGCGTGTCATGTAATCGGATACCGGCTTATTGAGAAAATTAGCGTCTTTCAGGATCAATCGGCGAGCATCGCCGTCGGTAAATACACCGCTGAGGGAGCCGTCCTGATCGGTTAGAGCGATACAGCCGCTATTGGGATTCGTCATGCGCTCGAGGCATTCTTGGCAGGTCGCGTTTTCGGAGGCTTGGGCGTACTGTCCGGAGGAACGCATAATGTCGTCTACGCTGGCGGCAAACGATTTCCCCAGGCTGCCGCCAGGGTGGAATTTGACGAAATCTTCTCGACTGAAGGCCCGCCACTCCAGAGTAACCATGGCCAACGCGTCACCGATTGCCATGGATGCGGTGGAACTTGCAGTCGGGGCAAGGTCGAGGGGGCAGGCCTCTTGTTCGGCATAGTAGGTCAGGGAGTGATCGCAAAGAGAGGCTAAGGTGGATTCCGGTTTGGAGGTGATGGCGATCGCCAGTGTATCAAAGCGCTTCAGGAGAGGGACTAGCTTTAGAAGCTCTTCGGTTTCCCCGCTGTTGCTGAAGGCGAGGAGCGCATCCCCTTTACGGCAAAGCCCCATGTCTCCATGCAGAGCATTGACAGGATCCAGAAAAGTGGACGGCGCCCCAATGCTGTTGAAGGTGCCGACGAGCTTGCGAGCGATGTCCGCGCTCTTACCGATCCCCGAGAAAATCAGTTTCTTTCCTTCATTTAGGACGGTGAAAATAGTCGTGGCCACTTGAGCAAAGTCGTTGCCAATTCGGGCGCTAGTTTGAAGGAGGGCTTCCGCTTCGATGTCGATACAGCGTTTGCCTTTGGCGATTATTTCGTCGTTATTCATCGATGGAGAATGGCGATCCGCGTTGCTAGGGATCTGGATCTCTTTGGATTTAGACTTGGAATGTGGCCGGGAGTCCCTCTCATTTAAGGGGGCTCGTGAAAGCATGATGAGAACATTCTTGGCATCAAAACATATTTTCTTCCTTCTGTTGGCCGCTTTGGTTTACGGCTGCTCGGAGAGCGTGACCCTTGAAGTGCTAGATGAAACCGAGGATCCGATCTACAGGAGAGCTAAGGATCTATTGGCCAGAGACCTTAACAGCGAAGCCCTGTCGAACTTCAACAAGCTCATCGCCAAGAGAGATGGAATCGCACCAGAGTCCCATTTGGAGGCTGGTCTGATACATTTGAACCACATTAAAGACCCCATCTCCGCGATTTATCACTTCAAGCGCTACATTGCCGTAAAGCAGCGAGAGAGGCAATCGACTCAGAGGGATGCGGGGATGGAGCGGGTGGAGGATCTGATCAGCACGGCCAAGAAAGAATTGCTCATGACGGTCGATGCTCAGGATTATCGTCTAAAATTGTTGGATACAATCGAGCAATTGCGGGCGGAGAACGAATCTATGAAGTCGCAGCTCCAGGAGTTCCGAAAGCGGGAGTCCAGCGGGACTATTTCCTCTGGGGCCCTTTTGCAAGGGCCGGATTCGAGCGGGATCGCTGATAATTCCTCGGCTCAGTCGGGCGTCGGATTGGAACCGAGTCGCCTAGACTTGGCAAGCTCCGAAGGCCGTCGCATTTACACAGTCCAAGCGCGAGACAGCCTGTACAAGATCAGCCGCCAGATGTATGGCGATCCAAGCCGGTGGCGGGAAATCCTGGAAGCCAATCGGGGCGTATTGCCGAGCGAATCCGATTTGCAGCCCGGTATGCAGCTTATTATTCCCTGAGAAAACTCGCGCTCGCTTGGCTTGGGGATCTTTTTTGTTGGGTTCGTATGGTAGGGCTGGTTGTCCCCAACCAGCCGAAAACGCTCAGCCGGATCAGTCCTGAAAGGCTGATTGGCATGGGGCGTCAGCGTGGCTCCAGGGATGCCGTATCACCAAATCTGCAGCACGGTTTTTCCGCCACCAGCGGAAAGGCGATCGCCGACTTTGCTGCCGATCAGTTCTCTTCCGACGGGAGATTTTGGGCTAACGACCGTCAGCGTTTGCCCGTTGTCGATTTGGATATCCATACCTCCAGAAGCGGGCCCCAAGAAGAAAAGCTCTCTGCCCTGGGAGGAGAGCGTCTGCACAACGGCTCCCAAGGCTACAGGGGATGCGCTGTCAAAATCAGGTGGCGAAAAGGTCCGCGCAGCGGCCAAGGCTTCCCGCAGATCGCGGGCATGGTGGGCTTGGCCCGTGGCCAAATAGGAGGTTTCCAGTCCGCGGGTATCGTACTTACCCTCCGATTTGGATTCCTCGTGGGTGGCGGATTCTGCCGATTCCAAGGCAGCGGCGGTTGCTTTTTTGAGATCGGCTTCCAGAGATTCGACGATCTTCGCCATAATGAAAGCTTTATCCATAGTAGGACTTTAGCTGGGTTGTATAGGTTGGCTTTGGATAGATTATGCAGGCCAGGCCTGCTTTACCCAAACGACCCAGTCGCCTGGCTCCGGAGTTAGAAAGGTCGTCGAATTTCGAGTTATCTGAGCTTCGCCTCGCCACTCGCCGGTCAGGGGATTGAACCACTTGGCAAGGCCGTCGGAAAAAGGCAGCTCCAGCGTGAAAGTGGTAAATATTTCGTTAGCATCGGCGATCTCGTCGGAGTAGCTGCCGGCATAACCATCGGGATTGTGGTTCTCGTGAAACTGGGGATTGGCAACGTAGGCGATGACCTCGCTCCCGTCGTCGGACGACGCCGATTTGACGAGAAGGGGAGCATCTCCTGAAAGGTGGTCATTGGGCCGCCAGTTCTCCAGGCGAATGCCTGTCTCCGCAAAGAACTTGCGGATATTAAGAATGTCATGGGCCCCGAAACGGAGATCTCCAGAATTGCAGGCATCGTAGTAGCCAGAGATGTAGGCGTTTCCGCGATCTGAGCTTTTAGAGGTATCGAGGCCGGAGTAGGTGGGCAGGCCGCCGGAAAGTAGCGTGCTCCAGAACAAGCGGCGAAAGAAGTACCTGGGGAATCGAGGTTTCAGAGCGTGCTCAGATCGGTCCTCTACCAGGGCCACGGGTTTCGCTTCCGCTGCCCGGGTTACGAGGACAGATTCGCCGGTAACTTGCCCAAGGGATTGGATCGACTGGAAGGAGATAAATTTCTGGTCTCCTAAAGCTACTGGTTCGAAGCGGGGCCTCGTTAGCGTCACCAATGAATTCCAAGGATTGTTCTCTGAAATCGCTAACCCAGCTGTGGCCGCTGCCTGCCCAAGCGGGGAGTTGGGATCAGGCACGTTATTAGCAATATTCCAATGAACGTTGGGAAGGGGACCGAATCGTTCGATTGCGTAGCGCAGGCGCAGATGCGTTTTGGGGTCCCCATCGCCGAAGCGGGAAAGCTCCTCTTGATCGCTTCCGAATAGAGAAATCTCGAACTGCAGCTCAGGATGTCTCCGCAACGCGAAAAGCAGCCTTTCCTCGATCCTTTCCCAGGCGGTCAAATCGAGCCGGCTGCCGTCGCTCTCGAAAAGGGATTGCTCTGGGGGGCAGAGCCAGACACGCGCGCGATTGAATCCCGCTTGAGCGGCTTGGTCTATGCACGACTTCCACTTCGACTCGTTCGGGTCGAGCAATCGGTATTCGTTGTCGCCAAACTGCAGGCACCAGTTCCCATTGCCGTATTGAAGCTGACGCGGATCAGCATGGGAAATCTTGATTTTTCCGGGAAGGGAGGACCCCACGGTCTTGAATGATCCGGCTTCCAGGACCTGCCCTTTGTAATCTTTCGCTTCCCAAGACCAGAAGCCCTCCTCATCCACATAGGCCCGAGCCTTCATCTTCCCGTCGCCGGTGGCGAAACCTCGCGTCGTCTTGGTAGCTCCACTGGGGAGCCTGTAAGCTACCACTAGTGGCAGTTCGGGACAGTCTGCCCGGCTAGCGGTAAAGGATATTTCGTGACAAGAGTGTATCGGAGCGACGGTGCCTGAAGTGAGAATGGATTCGCGATCGGTTGATTCGTTCATGTGTTGGCATTAAGGGATGCGCTCCTCGTCGAACTCTATCATGTCGGCGAAACTGATTAGGTCCTCTCGGTCGGCGATCCCCATTTTACGTTTGGCTTGCTCGAGCGATTCGCGGCCCATTTCGCTCATGCCTTTTTGGACGAGCTCTCGATTCCATTTAGCCACTTCCAGATTTTCGGGAAGGATTTCAGCCAAGCGAAGATCGATTTCTTCGTCGTTTGCGCTTGAGCGAACGATGTCTTCGATAGCGTCCGGATCTGCATTTAGATGGAGGCAGAGGAAACGGTCGAAGCCGCGTTTGTAATTCCGTAAATAGGATTTCCCGAGTTCGCCTTTCACGTAGCGTTTTGCCTTGGCTATGAATCGGGGGAGGTGGAGCAAGCCATTGGCATGCGGGACATAAGGCGATGGCAGGTCGTAGTGGATCTCTCCAGTGTCCGGTCTACCGTTTCTTGACATAGACGTGGGTGTACCCGTTTCCCAAAGCAATACAATTCAATATTTGGAACATTGCTCGTCTGATCACTCCTTGAGAACCATATCGATACACATGACGGCCGCCATAATAAGCGAGCGGAGAGGGCTGTCTACTTCGACACTGGGGTCGATAGACAGAACGTAGTTGTCCGCGCTTGTAAAAAATTCCTTACCGATTCCGCTCCATTCTTTGGATACGCGTCCGAACTCGATGCCTTGGTAAGCGAAAGAAAAGTTCCATCCTGTCCATTTGCCGGTCAACTCGCAGAGAACCTCGTCATTGGGGCTAAGAACATCGAATTTGCCTCCGATGGAAAAGAACTTCTGTTTGAATCGCCCGAGCAAGGCCTGTTCTTCGTCACGAACTTCAACATTCGACAGAAATAGAGATACGCCTCGCTGGATGTGGATGAGCGTATCTCCAAGAGGTTCTCGAATCTCTACATGGAAAGGGGTGTATCGCTTGTAGTCGGAGAAGCGGAGGAACTTGGTAAGAAAGCTGAGTTTTTCTTCCCGGCATTCTAGAACCACTTGCCCGGTTTCCGGATCAAGAATATCGAAATTGTTGGCGGCCTTGAACAGACCGACATGCTCACGCACGAGAAACGCGTTTTTGGAGAGAGGATTTTTCATGGGGAGCGAACGATTGGGCCGTTGGATTAACGAAAAGCAGACGGAATTTCGGCTATCCCAAAGCTTCGTCCAAGGCTCCGATGATTTCCTCGACTTTTTCGGTTCCGATGCTGAACCGAATCAGTTCAGGGTCGATGCCCGCCGATCGTAGGTAATCTCGACCCGTTTTGGAAGTCACTAGGTCGTAGTGAGCCAAATACATAAACGGGCAAGCGAGGGAGTGGGCCATCCCAAAGCTGGGACCTTTAGCGATCCGCAGACGGTCATAGAAATCGGACAAATCCATATTCAAATCGAACGCGACCATCCCTCCAGCAGCGTTTTCGTGGCGAGCGATCTTAGCGAAATTGTTTCGAGAACGCGCTTCCTTGGCCCAATAGGTGTTCTTCACTTTAGGGTGGGATTCCAAAAACTCGACGATTCGCTCTGTGGATGCATTGACTGCAGCGATGTGATCGGAATAGCCATCAATCTGTCTAGCCAAAGAATCGAGCGATCGCTGATAGGGTGGAATGACCTCCGCTTGGATGCCTTCGATGACAGCCTGTTTGTCCAGGCATTGAGGCGTGACGCTGGCGGCGCCCGCGATTACGTTGCCCTGATTGGCAGCGTATTTCGTCAGGCTGTTGACAATGACGTCCGCATACGGCGATACATCTACATTGGCGGGAGAAAGGACGGTGGGATCGACAACTAAATAGACGCCGAATTTTGTCGCGAGTTCTCGGATACTTTCCAAATCGGTTGATTGGATGAGCGGGTTGGTGGGGAACTCGGTGATAATTCCGGCAAACTCATCGGGTCTGCTATTGAGAAGGGACTCCAAGCTATCGATATCGAAAACGTCGAGCAATTCCCGATTGTTGCATCCCTGAGGCGACAGTTTATCCAGGATATGCATCGTGTCCGCGTAGAGCCAGCCTAGCTTGATCCAGGATTTGCGGCCTTTTGGCGATTGAATGGCGTTCACCGTTTTGAACACGGAATAGATGGCGTTCATCCCAGAGCTGGACAGAGCTATGTCGTCAGAAGACAGGGCCCCTAGTAGGGGAGTGAGCATATCTAGTACTTTCGTCTGGGAGTCGCCACGAGGGGAGGCTTCTTTCTCAATGCTTTGGCGGAGACCATTGGCCGCAAGATAGTCCTCGGCTTCGCGGGAACAAAGATAGCCGCCGATGTGGCGCAGGAATAGTTTCGCTCGCAGATTCAGTTCCTCGTCATTGGGTAAACAAATTCCGGATACGCCTTGATGCTTGAGGAACTTGGAGTCGGGGCATTGCAGATAAGATTCAAGCTGATGAGCGATCCGTTCGGATGCCGTAAGCCAAATAGGAAGATTGGGGCGATCGAAAAACCTTCGCCAATAGGACTCGAGCTGAATGAGGCACTCGTGTTTGACGAATCGGGGGTAACCAGCAGCCATTTTGGCCAAGGTATCCGGGTCGCGTTCCTCGTAGCCGATGACGTCCGCCATGGACGGGATGCTCACGGAAACGGCATGGAGGTCGTCGGGAATCCGGCGGCCCAATGGAATCTGCTGATCGGGAATCATGAAAGTGGGCGCGACTTTAGAATCCAGCCTGCTAGTGTCGAGCGCTGATCGCGGCAAACTAAACGGTTGCTTGGGCAAGCATTCGTCCTATCACCGGGCTGATGAAATTCATTTCATGGAATGTAAACGGAATTAGGGCCGCGGCGAAAAAGGGGGCGATGGAGTTTATGGAGTCTTCTGGAGCCGACTTCATTTGCTTGCAGGAAACCAAAGCCACGAGTGAAATCGTCGAGGGACTGGGGTGGAATGACGGTCTCCAGGTTTTCGCCAATGAAGCTCAGAAAAAGGGCTATTCCGGAACGGCGATTGTCACGCCGCATGAGCCGCTTTCGGTAGCTTACGGATTGGGTATGGACGAGCACGATGGGGAAGGTAGAATGGTTTCGCTGGAATACGATGAGTTTTTTTTGACCAACGTATATACGCCCAACGCCCAAAACGAACTCAAACGATTGCCATACCGAAGGCAATGGAATGAAGCCTTTCTTAATCGCATGTTGGAATTGCAGAAAGACAAGCCCGTCATTTTCTGCGGCGACCTCAATGTGGCCCACAAGGAGGACGACTTGGCCAATCCCAAGACCAATCGGAAGAGCGCTGGGTTCTCGGACGAGGAACGAGCGGATTTTAGCGCAATCGTCGAATCGGGTTTCATCGACACCTTTCGCGAGTTTACCCAAGGGAATGGGCATTACTCCTGGTGGAGTTTTCGCTCCAATGCTCGAGCCCGAAACGTCGGGTGGCGCATCGACTACTTTCTGATTTCCGAATCCTTGAGGCCGCGATTGGTTTCCGCTGAAATACTTGCGGATATAATGGGCTCGGACCACTGCCCCGTTACCATGGAGCTGAAGTAAGGGCTTTCAAGGCGTGAGATTCATCTCCACTTTCTGTGCGATCCTCAAGTTTGGGACGCGATCCCGCGATTGCGCACAGGCGTTAACTTAACTGAAAAATAAGAAACGAACGTGCCGGTACGTCTCCTCCCGCCCTTTGCGCAGGTCGAGAAAGGTGTAGCTCGACCTTGGTTCGACAAAGCTCACCCGCTTTCGCCGAACCACTTGTCGGTTTTCTCTTTGGCTGCCAGGCGGTGTTGGGGCTTGATGTGAGCGGCCACCGTGGCCAGGGCGAGGGCGATCGCACCCAAATCGTCCGAGAATCCCAAAAGCGGGGTAATGTCCGGGATGGCGTCCAGGGGCAGGATGAAATAGCCCAAGGCAGAGAAGATGATCGCCTTGGCTCTCTGCGGGGTATCGGGATCGGATGCCGCGTAGAAGAGAACTAGGGCTTTTTCCACAAGTTCGCGTCCAGCCGATTTGGCGAATTGGGCGAGCTTATCCCAAAGTCCGTTCTCACTGTAGTTGTTCGAGTAGTCAGGCTGTTTGGGCACCAAATTGCTCATTCTTTCTAGCAGATGACAATTGACCGTGATTGGCCCGGGAAATCTTGTCAAACGGGAGTTGTTGAACGCGGAACGGCGCAAAAGCTGCCCAAACAGAAAAAATTGGTCCAATTGACATAGACAGCGGAAAGTGTCTAGAGTCTCCGCGTTCCACATTCTCATGTTCTTCCTACGTATGCTTCCCCCTCTGGCTGTCTTGGCTGTATCGGCCGGGATTTGCTATTGGATCTTCTGGTCAGAGCCGGAACCCCGGAAATTTCCTCAAAAGGAAACCTTGCCTGAGGTAAGCGTGTACACTTTGGAGCCGGTTGACTACCAAGTGTGGCTTCGGTCGCAAGGGACCGTTCAGGCCCGCACGGAAAGCTCCCTGGTTTCCGAAGTCAGAGGGAAGGTGGTAGATGTAGCTCCCTCCTTTAGAGCCGGGGGATTTTTCGAAAAAGGGGAAACGCTTTTGGAGATCGACAAGCGGGACTACGAAACTGCCGTCATAACTGCCGATGCTACGTTGGCGAGAGCCCGATTGGCCTTGGCGGAAGAAGAAGCCAATGCGGCTCAGGCTCGAACGGATTGGGAACGGCTTAATCCTGGGATCGAACCCCCAGAGCTGGTTAGCCGCGAGCCCCAGTTGGCTCAAGCGAGGGCGGATGTTGCCTCTGCTGAAGCCCGGGTCGAGAATGCTCAGTTGAATTTAGAGCGCACGGTGATTACGGCCCCCTACGCTGGACGGGTACTAGAAAAACGAGTCGATTTCGGTCAATTCGTCAATTCCGGCAGCGTCTTGGCCGAAATCTACGCGGTCGACTACGCGGAAATTCGCCTGCCACTGAGCGAGCGAGAAATTGGATACATCAATGTGCCTGAGCTTTACCGTAACGATTCGGATCCCGATCTGCCAATGCCGGAGGTCAATTTGACCACGACAATAGGCAACCAATCCTTGGAGTGGACGGGCCGCATTGTGCGCGCGGAAGGGGCCTTCGACGTACAGTCGCGACAACTGTTTTTCGTTGCCCAAGTTGACGACCCCTACCGGAAGCAAGGCGATGGCAGGCCTCCACTCAAGGTGGGGTCTTTTGTCCAGGCTCGGATCGAAGGAGAGATCCTTGAAGACGTAATTGTCATACCGAGAGAATTGTACCGAAAAAATGAGTACGTTGTTGTTATTGAAGACGACGGTACCTTGAGACGAAAGTCTATCGAAGTCGAATGGAGCGATGAGGACAATTTGGTCGTCAGTAGCGGACTTAATCCTGGCGACCGCGTTTGTCTGACGCACTTGAGTTTCCCTTCGGAGGGAATGAAAGTCGCGGTTGTGTCGGAGGACGGAATCGACGTAGCCAATAAATCAACCCCTGAAGGCGAGGGAGCCAAGCGGGCAGTTCAATAATCGATTAGGGGCAGAAAGCGATGCATAAGCTTATAGAATGGTTCACCAATAATGGAGTAGCGGCGAATATTCTTATGTTCGGTATCTTGTTGACCGGAGGATATCTGGGGCTCAACAAAGTGGTTCTCAGGGAGTGGCCGGATTACCTGCAAAGAGAGATTGAAGTCAGCGTCACTTATCGCGGATCAACGCCTGCTGAAGTGGAGGAGTCCATTGTCATGCGCTTGGAAGAAGCGCTCTTCGACGTTGCTGGCATCAAGGAAATGCAGAGCCGGGCTTCAGAGGGATCCGGACAAGTTACCTTGGAGATCGAAGAGGGTTACGACATGAACGTGACTCTCGACCAGGTTAAGGATCGCGTCGACTCCATCAACACTTTTCCAGTGGAAGCCGAACGGCCCCGCGTAAGCCAAGATACCTTCACGGAACGCCTGATGGCGGTGGTTATCTCAGGAAATCTGGGAGAAAAGGATCTCATGCAACTGGGGGAGATTGTGCGCGACGATCTAACGGCCCTTCCAAATATCTCCCTTGTATCCATGAAGGTAGCGCGTCCCTACGAAATTGGGATCGAAGTTTCGGAAGAGACGCTTAAGCGGCATGGGCTTACTTTCGATCAAATTGTTCAAGCCGTCCGAAATTCTTCCGTTAATCTCTCGGCTGGCAGCGTCCGAACCAACGCGGGAGATATCCTCCTTAGAACATCCAACCAGGCTTACAATTACGAGGATTTCTCCAAAATCGTGGTCTACACGCGGGAGGACGGCACGCGTCTGACGTTGGAGGACGTGGCCAAAGTCAATGACGGTTTTGATGAAACGCCATTGATTTCCAACTACAATGGACAACGCTGCGTCGTCTTGGACGTGTATCGATCGGGGGACCAGAATCTTATCGTTCTGGCCAACGAGGTTAAGGCTTACCTTGAAGCCAAGCAGCCTACCTTGCCTGAAGGCGTTCGGTTGAACTACTGGAGCGATGATTCTGAAAGGGTAAAGCAGCGGCTGTCGACGTTGGCGGGCAGCGCGATTACGGGTTTCATTCTTGTCCTTGTCGTGCTTTCGCTGTTCTTGCGGCCCTCGCTGGCCTTTTGGGTTAGCCTAGGCATTCCGATCGCTTTTTCGGGGGCTTTCATCATGTTCTACCTTTGGGACGTCTCCCTCAACTTGAGCACGCTGTTCGCCTTCATCCTCGTCTTGGGTATCGTGGTCGACGATGCTATAATCACGGGTGAAAATGTATTCCGCCGCATGCAAGATGGGGAAGCGCCCTTGGATGCCTCGGTTAAGGGGACGCAGGAAGTCGCCATACCGGTTGTTTTCGGGGTGCTTACTACGATCGTCGCTTTCTATCCCCTACAGGCTATGACTGGGTTTATGGGTAACAACTTGAAACAGATTTCCTACGTGGTGATCCCCGTTCTCTTGTTCTCCCTGATAGAATCCAAATTTATACTTCCGGCTCACTTGAAGCACTGTAAGAACATTGGGGCAACAGGTGGAAATGATTCGAAAACCAATTTCATAACCCGAGTTCAGCGGAAAATCGCCACCGGCCTAGAGCGGGGAATCGAACGATTCTATCGGCCTGTCCTGGATGTCTGTTTGAGAAATCGATACGTGACCTTCGCGGTTTTCGTGGGAGGCTTGGCGATCGTCTGGAGTCTTGTACAGACCAATCGGATACAATCGAGTTTTTATCCCCGAATTCCAAGCGACCAGGTAACCATACGTCTGCAGATGCCAGCGGGAACGCCGTTTGAGACGACGGATTCCCATATTCGACGCATGGAGAAAATTGCCCTCGATTACAAAGAAAAGGTCAATGAGGAGTACGGAACTGAGATGATTCGCAACGTTTTCGCGACGGCGGGCGGTCAACCGATGTATCGAAGCTATGGAACGCGAGCCGTCGGCGTGGCGGAATTGGGCGAGGTAGTAATCGAACTCACGCCTTTCGAGTTGCACGGCTTCAATTATGGCAGTTCCGAGGCGACGGCCTTTTTGCGAGAAGCGATTGGACCTGTTCCGGATGCCGAGCGACTATCCTTGGGCTTCCTGAGGGGCGGCGGATCAGGGGTTTACCTGAGGTTTACCAGTCCCAGCTTCGATGACCTGAGAGCGGCATCCAGTCAGTTGCAAGACAAGCTGGCGGAGTATCAAGGCTTGGCGGAGATTACGGACTCCTTCGAGAGCGCCAAAGCGGAGTTCGAGCTGCAACTCAAGCCGCAAGCCGAGTATCTAGGAATCACGGCTAACAATTTGGCCCGCCAGGTCCGGCAAGCGTTTTTCGGAACGGAGGCTCAGCGCATTCAAAGGGGCCGGAACGATGTCCGGGTGATGGTTCGCTACCCCGAGGCCCAAAGAAAGTCGTTGGCCACTTTGGATTCCATGATGATCCGGACGCCTAGCGGGACAGAAGTGCCGTTCGACACAGTAGCTGAGATCAAACCGGGCAAGAGCTTGCCCGCTATCTTCCGGGTAGATCGCATGCGCCAGCTTACCGTGTCAGCGGAAGCGGAGTCCGACGAAATCGATGTGGATTCCATTGTCATGGAATTAGAGCGCGATTTTCTTCCGGGACTGGTAGAGCAGTATACCGGGATGAACTACGTCAAATCTGGTAACGCGAGGCAGCAGGAAGAAGATGCCCGTAATATTAGGTTCAATACCATTCTCGTTATTCTAGGGGTGTACGTGCTTCTAGCCATTCCTTTTAAAAGCTATGTCAAGCCGTTCGTCGTTATGGCGGTAATTCCGTTCGGCATTGTCGGGGCCATTTTAGGCCACGTGATCATGGATTGGATACTGGGGGCTATTTGGGACGATGGCGTCACGGTTAATATCATGTCTCAACTCGGGTTCCTGGCTTTATCTGGCGTGGTTGTTAATGACAGCCTTATCATGGTGCATTTCATCTCCGCCCGCGTCAAAGAAGGCGTCAAGCTGGGCGAGGCAGTCCGGGCAGCGGGCGTTCGACGATTCCGTCCCATTTTGCTGACGTCTATGACTACGTTTGCGGGTTTGCTGCCTTTGATGTTTGAGCAGAGCCGGGGGTCCAAGTTCATGATTCCCATGGCCATATCACTAGGCTGGGGAGTGGTCTTCGCTACGGTGATCACCTTGATTCTGGTGCCGGTTAACACGCTCATCCTCGATGATACGAAGCGCCTGTTCCAGGCCTATTGGAGATGGCAGACAAACGCGGAAAAGACTCCCGAGAAGGTTGAAGCGGAACCGGTTGCGAGCAACTGAGAAATCTTCTACCAAATTTCAGCATAGAGCCCATTTTGGCCTCCGCCATTTGCTCATTCTTTTTGCCGGATGGTATTAGGCCTATATCACCCCAGTATCGAGGGGTAAAACCGCTCCTACGCTCGAATGCAACTTCAGTTTACGCTCATTGCGCGACTGAAAGGAAAGGCCAATCTGAACAAAAACGAAGTCCCCTACGACTTGCAGGACAAATTTTATTGTTTACCAAGATTGCTTTGAGTCCCGTTTTCGCTTGGAATTGCCGGGTTTGGGCAACCAGTGCGAGAAGAATATAAGTATCAAATATGGCTTCATGTCGCGGTATTCATTTTTGGAACCACTGGGGTTCTCGGTAAGCTCATCTCATTAGGATCTCATGCCCTGGTTTGGTACCGTCTGCTGATAGCCCTAGTCGCGTTGGCTCTAGTCTTTGGCATCGCTAAACGCCGATTGGCTGTGGATAGCCGATCTGCCCTCATATTGCTCGGAGTCGGATTGGTTCTGGGAGTCCACTGGCTGACGTTTTTCGAAGCCATCAAGCGATCGAATGTATCGGTAAGCATGGTCTGCTTCTCGAGCGTGGCTTTGTTCACCTCCTTTATCGAGCCTATCCTATTTCGAAGGCGGATTCTATGGAGCGAACCGTTGATTGGCGTGGGGATTGTCGTCGGTCTCTATTTAGTCTTCCGTTTCGAGTTCGAATTCGCGGCAGGCATGATTCTGAGTGGGATTTCCGCGGCTCTAGCAGCCTTGTTCACCGTGCTCAATGGCTTGCTGGTCAGGAAATTGGATCCGAAAGTGATGACCGTTTACGAACTTCTGGGAGCTTTCTTCTTGGTCAGCGCGTGCTTGGGGGTTCTCGGGTTAGTTGAGCCTCAAAATATGCTTCCATCGCTGGCCGATCTGCTTTGGCTAGCCATCTTGGGCGTTGTATGTACAGCCTTCTCATTCATGCTAAGCGTTCACTTGATCCGCCGAATTACGCCCTACAGTTTCGTAATGGCCATCAATCTGGAACCGATCTACGCGATCCTTCTGGCCTTGGTTATTTGGCCGGAGAGCGAAACCATGTCTTCGGAATTCTATAACGGAGCTGTATTTATCGTAGCGATGATCTTTCTTAATTCCTATTTGAAAGGAAAGCGGGGTTTCGCGGGCAAGCAGTCGGTTGACAGCATTCGTTGAATTTGGATGATGGCGTGATGGTTCGAGGAACGCACGACAGTTTGGAAGACGACAGAAACGCATCCGTTTTGATTTACGTGAATGGAGTGATGACCCCTAGAGACGAAGCGAAGATTTCGGTATTCGATAGCGGGTATCTCGTCGGGGATGGCGTTTGGGAAGGCGTTCGCCTCAAGCAGGGGGTCTTCGTTTTTCTGGAAGAGCACCTAAATCGCCTCTTTGAAGGGGCTCGTACGATATTTTTGGATATCGGCGAGACGTTCGAATCCTTGAAAGGCAAATTGACTGAGACGATTGAGGCCAACGAAATGTCCGATGGCGTTCACATTCGCCTCATGGTGACGCGGGGCAACAAGAAAACCCCTTCCCAGGATCCGCGCCTCACCATAACGCCTCCCAATATCGTTATTATACCAGAGTACAAAACGGCGAATCCGGAAGTCAAAAAGACAGGGGTTCGGCTGTTCACTTCCGCGATACGCCGCGGTTCTCCCGACTATCTGGATCCTCGCTTGAATTGCCATAGTAAGCTGCACGAAGTAGTGGCTCTGAGCCAAGCGATTGGAGCGGGGGCCGATGAAGCCCTGATGCTGGATATCAATGGGTTTGTATCCACTTGTAACGCTACCAATTTTTTCATCGTCCGCAACGCCGAGGTATGGACCTCGACGGGAAAGTACTGCATGAATGGGGTGACTCGAGGTAAAGTTCTCTCCGCAAGCGAAAGGGCAGGTATCCCTGCCGGTGAGAAGGACTTTTCCTTGGTGGATGTCTACAGTGCGGACGAAGCCTTTGTCACGGGTACCTTTGGAGGAATTACACCGGTTTCGGAAATAGACGGGCGTTCCGTAGGCAGCGGTCCCTTGCCGGGCCCCATGACGCAAAAGCTGATCGAACTCTACGATCGTGAAGTGAGCGCGTATATCGCCAAATCGACTGCTTGATCCATGGAAACTAAACGAATCAGCCTATGGTCGGGGCCTCGAAACGTATCGACGGCTCTCATGTATTCATTTGCTCAGCGCCCGGACACGGAAGCCTTTGACGAGCCGCTCTACGCCCACTATTTGACTCATGAGACGGATCGCCCCGAGCATCCGGGTGAGAGCGAAATTGTGGACGCTCAAGAGAATGACGGGAGAAAAGTTATAGATGAGCTTTTTCTCGGTACTTCGGTGATGCCCATCCGTTTCTTTAAAAACATGGCTCACCACTTGGTGGATCTCGAATGGGATTTTCTCCGCTCGCTCAGCAACGTTCTGCTCACGCGGGATCCCAAAGAGATGCTGATGTCCTACATGAATACCATCCCGGAATTTACGATCTCGGATACCGGCTATCCGAAGCTTAAGGGGCTATGCGATGCCATAACCGAGGCGGGCCAAGAACCCATTGTCATCGATTCGAAGATATTGTTGCAGTCGCCGAAAAGAACCCTGGAAAAGCTTTGCGAGAAATTGGGTATCTCCTTTTCCGATACCATGCTTAGCTGGCCCGAAGGCCCGAAGGCGGAAGACGGTGTCTGGGCGCCTCACTGGTACCACAACGTCCACCGATCGACCGGCTTCGCTCCATATCATCCCAAAACGGAATTGTTCCCAAGCGAATTGCAAGGGATCCTTGAGGAGTGCCAGCCGTTATACGATGCGTTGTCGCCTTGGGTCCTAAAATGAAAATCCCGCTCTGGGTTATTGGAGCAGGATTGTTTTGAATTTATTTAAGTGGTTTTCGCTCAGCCCTCTTTTTCCTTAACGGCAGAGGGGACGATCATGAGTTTGCCGTCCTCTTTTTTGACCACTCCGGTGACCAGCAAGTTCTCGGTCTTCCCTTTGCAAAAGTACTTCCCGTGGGCCATGTTCTCAGTGAAGAGATAGGTCAAAATCTTCCCGTCCTCGCCCTTTACTTGCAGGGCGTTGGTGCAGGAGTCGGTTTCGCTCAGGGAGCACTTGGCACAGAGGCCTGTGCCCTCAAGGGTAACGGCTTTCTTTTCGCCGGCCATCAAGGGCAGCGAGAGCGCGAGGCTCGCAATTAGTATCAATAACTTTTTCATAAAACGGCTATTATAATTGGGCTGTTAGGTGAATTCGTAAGTTAAAAAAATAGGAAGGAATAGTCGCTCTGGCAAGGATAGATTTGATTTGCCAGCAGGTGAATTCATTGGGGCGATACCGAAATTTAATACCCTTGATCCAGAGTGTGCCCGGCCAACTGGGGTTTCCATTAGGGAGGCTTATCGCCATGCCGGTTTTTTGGACAACCTTAGAGTGAACTACTTAAAATCTGAGAAGCCTGTCTAATAATCCCTTTCCCAGTGGCCATGAGATAGTGAATAAACACCGTTTTTCATCGTCCAAAGAACCGGTAAGCGCTTAACTAAACCAGGATAGGGAGAACTGATTAGCTCCCCGTTCACCCCAATTAGGCTGCCAACCTAGTGAAGATATCGGAGAGTGAAAGTGATGAGAGCCCAAAAATCCAACATTAGGCCCCAACTCAGCAACCGATCCTTAGGCGTATTTGCCTTGGCCCTTTGCCTAGTGACTCAAACAAGCATTTTGGAATCCTTTTCGCAAAATCGCTCCTCATCCAGCAGCAGTACTTCGTCAACGAGATCGGTCTCGAGCGGAAGCAGCGTATCCAAGATGCCGACCAGGCAGCGATCGACATCGATCGGGGATCCGAGGCGATCAAGCCTATCGAATTCTCCCGCTCGCTCCCGCGTTTCCAGCCCTGCTTCGAGATCTTCGTCCTCGTCGTCAGGTTCTCAATACAATAGGGATCGCGGTCCAGCCAAATCGTACTCGAATTCCAGATTCCAATTGGGTCCCCGCGTTTCATCTAGCAGCCGACCATCGGTTTCTCGTCCCCCCTCGTCGAGTTCGTCCAGACAGCGTCCGACGGCAGTAAGGCCCACACAGTCGCGACCTTCTCCAAGATCTAGCCTGTCCGCTCCTCGGCGCTATTCGACGACGCCTTCCGATCCCAGCCGGAGTTCGAGTAGCGTTCAGCCGAGGGGATCCTCAACGTTAACTGAAGATGCGAAGAATCGGGCCCGCTCGTTTAGACTGCCAAGTTTGATTCCTTCGAGATCAAAGGACCAGACAGCGCCTTCCGTATCCACCAGATCCTCAAGTGGCTATTCCGGTGCACGATCAACGACGCCGTCTCCAGAGGCTCTCTCATCGGCTCCCAGGCGGAATGCTTCCTCATCTCTGTCTAGCCGATCGAGTTCGCAGCCCTCTCGAACGACTTTGACGCGGAATCCTGGGCGTTCGACCGGCATCACGTTGGGACCGAGTGGGGTATCGAGAGATAAGTCGCAAAACAGCTTGTCGACAAATCCAACTAATTCGAGGTCGAAATCGAACAATGTTCCCGGCATGCGAATACCGGCTGAGCAGTCCCGGTCGCTCTCTTCCGCTCCGATTAGAAATTTTAGTTCCGAAATCTCGTTTGCCAGATCGTCAAGAGGCGAAAGCCCGGGGACCGCCTCGGTTTCAACTGCAATTCAATCTTCTGGACCGAGGCAACCGACGTCCCCCACCGAGCAAGAAACAGCCGTGGCTTTGACTCGCGATCTTTCGCGAATGTCGAATATCTACCGTCAGGATAGGGGTAGCTCGCGTAGTTCCTATCGAGATACGAAGGCGGAAGCCGTTTCACGCGCGGAAGCGATGCGTGACAAACAGACCTTTGGCGCTGTGTCAAAGCTTACGCAGTCGGCGGGCACGCCGATCAGGCGGATGGACTACGCCACAGAACTATCGAGAGGATCTAGGGCCTCAAAAGGAGCGGCCCGTATCGCTCATTTCGATCTGCACCATCGACACAAGCATGGGCCGACTTGCGGGCACCATCATTACAACAACCGGTGGCACGACTTTCCAAGATCCCATCGTCACGGTCCCGGTTGCGGGCATCACTTCCGCAACGGCGTTTGGCTATCATTCAGTATCGGGCATGGTCACGGCCCGGGCTGCGGCCATTTCCTCGATGACGGGGTATGGCTGTCTCACTCTCCCTACCACAGGCATGGCTCGGGTTGCGGGCACTATTTTTACGGCGGATTGTGGCATAACTATCCTCAACGCCATGTCCACTTTGATGGGTGTGGACACTATCGGCATGGAAGTGTTTGGCTCGATTTTCCTGCTACACACCGTCATTCCGAAAGCTGTGGGCACCTTTACGATGGGGTGCGTTGGTACGTGCATGGGTCGGGAATTCATTCCCATGGTGATGGTTGTGGCCATTTTTACTATGAAGGAAGGTGGAATTTGTACCCAAGGAGATACTACACACGATATAGTCCAAACGGATTCTTTTTTTTCATCGATTTGGGCGACTACCATCGGAGAAACGTTCCGACGCGGGTATACGAAGAATACATCTATGATGAGCGGGAGGCAGAAGACATCTATTCCAGCTCGGATCCCGTGAGCCGGGCCTACGCGGCGTTCGCCCGCGGCCGTTTCTACGAATCAGTTATCGCTTTCAACGACGCTATCGAAATCGAGCCTGAAAATGGCATTCTCTATTTCGCCCGGGCTCAGGCCCATGTGGCCATTCGGGATTACCATTCAGCCTATGACGACATGATTAAAGGGATAGATCTTGTTCCTGAATGGTCGGGAGTGGATTTCAGCATAGCGGAGCTCTACAGTGATCCCCAATGGTTTGAAGAGCATTTCCAAGCCCTGTCTCAGTGGGTGGCGGACTACCCGCGAGACTATAGGGCGCACTTTGTTCTCGGATACTTCCACTACTTTGAGAAGGATTACGCCTCTGCGAAAAGCGAATTTGTCTATACCCTGGCTTGGGATGAGGACCACGAGCCAGCCAAGCGAATGCTGGATTCCGTCTTCGCTTTGGAAGCGGAAATGGAAGCGGAGGCGTTAGTTATCGATGAGTCAAATCCGGAAATCGCTCCAGAGTCTCAAGACTCTGGAGCAAAAACGCCCATCCCCGTAGAAGAGGCGACACCGTTTAATTGAATTTGCGGATTCGGTTTACGAATTCAGGCGTTTCCGCCACCTCGCGGTCCGCCCCGTTCGCCGCCAGGCCTACCGCGTCCGCCTTCGGGTCCGCCTCGTCCGCCCCTTCCACCTGGGCCGCCTCTTTGAGGCATCGTGCTGAATTCCTCTTTGGACAGCGCCCCATCCTCGTCGCTATCTGCCTCTTTGAATGCTTTTTTCATAGAGGTTTCAATACGCTTTCGCATTTGTTCAGGATCTGGCCCGCCTTCCCGTTGTTGCCCGCCAGCTCGTCGCTGCATCATCGCGATGCGGGCGTCCACAAGTTCTTTCAGGCTAACCGAGCCATCCTCATTTTTGTCCGCCAACGCGAAAAAGTCGGGGCGTTCTCGATTAGGTCTTTCGTTTTGGCCCATTGCGGCCGCGACAATCGCGAATGAGGCGATTAGGAAAATCAGTTTTTTCATAGTAGTGTTTATCTTCCCTTTCAAATCGGTTTTTTGTCTTTGCTGGAGCTTCCAGTTTCAAAGAAACGATGGATTTTGGATTGAGGTTTCAGATTTCGAACGGGCCTGGGCTTTATCATGGACAAAGAGAGCCGACTGGTTGAAAATTTTCGTAATATCCCGCGCTAACTTGCGGTAATCTTCAACCAACCCAACGATTCGTCCTATTATGAAAATGCGTAGCGCTTTTTTGCCGATCCTGCTCATAGCCGGGTTCGTTACCAATACATTCGCGGCCCATCATGGAAAACCGCTCTTTGTCCAAACCTACTTGAAATCCTACACTGCGGAAACGGATAAGCTCGTCAGCTTGGCAGAAGCGTTTTCTGAGGAAGGAATGGAATGGCGGCCGGCTGACGGCATTCGATCCGTACGGGAAGCTGTATTGCACGTCGCGCAAGCGAATTACGGCATCGGCTCTCGTTTTCTCGGCAAAGAGCTTCCCTCGGGGGTCAATCCGAGAGAATTTCGGAACATCAAGACTAAGGCCGAAGCGGTGAGCTTGCTCAAAGACTCAATCCAGTTCGTCAAGGACGCCGTTGGAAGCTTGGATGATGCTGCTTTGGCTGAACCCATAAAACTTTTTGGCCAGGATTCGAACCGAATGGGGGCTGCCATTGCTGTGGGCGGGCATGCCTACGAGCATCTGGGCCAACTGATTGCCTACGCCCGCTCCTCAGGCGTCGTTCCCCCTTGGAGCGAGTAGACGCCCATGCAATTTTCCGTCTTTTTTAGGCCCGTCGCTCGACGGGCCTTTTCGTTGCCCCTGAGTATTCCTCTTTTATCGAATCGAGCTCGCCCGGCGATTTTTGCCAAAACGCTTGTTTGGGCGCTGACACGCAGACCTGGAATCGGGTCTCGCCTCTCAGAGTCAGCCCTACAACGAGCCAATCGTACGGCGGATGTTTCGACAAAAGATTGTCCAAACGATTGGCCTTGATCGGTAAAATCGAGCGAACGAAACATGGATACCCCAAGTTTAGGCTGAAATGGGGTCTACTCTTGGGCTTTTATTGTGATAATCCAGATTGTCAGACACTTCTTATTTGTCTTTAGAGAGAAATGCTTTGGGCTTTTCCTGTCATCCTTGATGAAACTCGAACAATCATTTGGGCTCCTTCACTGAGTTTAGCAAACTGACGGGAAATCCGGACTTTAAATCGATCGTTATGCAAAATTGTTACCTGAACGCTATGCAGCAAAATATTGGCGTTGATGTCGTCGCCTTCTCGGTAAGGAGGGCACGGCCCATGCCAGGAATCGCTTTCGGTTTTCTGGTCGCTGTCCTCATGGGCTTCAACCCGTCAGCTGAGGCGAAAGAAGTCGATGGATGGCTCAATTGGCGCGGACCGCTGCAAACGGGCGTTTCGCTGGAAATGAATCTTCCGGATTCCATTGAGCCAGATGGCGAAAGCCATTTGTGGAGCTACCGTGTTAAAGGGGGGGGAGCCCCGGTAGCAGCGGATGGACGGATTTACCTCTTCGGCTATTACGAAGAAAACGAAGGGAAGCTTGTTGAAGAGACGCTTCTCTGCCTCGATGCGGATACGGGCGAAAAACTCTGGGAATACCGGTCGCGAGACTTTCTCAGCGACAATGTTTATAACCGCTATGGCATCGGCTCGCCTTGCGTCGATCCGGAAACGGGCAACGTATATTTTATGCCCACGTCTGGACTGGCTCTGGCCTTTGATCGCGACGGTAACAAGCTCTGGGAACATTCTATGCTAGAGGAGTATTGGCGCCTCACTTTCCCTAACGGGAGAACGGGTGGCCCGGTAGTCGATGGAGAATACGTTATTTTCAGGGGGATCACCGCGAACTGGGGAACGACGGGCCCTCCAGGCGACCGATTTTACGGTTTCGACAAGATTACGGGTGAGCTAGCTTGGTATTCATCTCCTGACGTTCGTCCGGTAGATAGCTCCAATTCTTCGCCTGTGTTCAGCGATCTTGATGGTCACCGAGTGTTCGTTGCCGGAACGGGTTCGGGAGCCGTCATCTGCTCGAACGCCCGAACGGGTGAACCTGTGTGGCGCGTTATGATTTCCCAAGGAGGCGTCAATGCTTCGGTTCTCTACTATGAGGACGACAAGATCATCGCTGTGCATGGTAAGGAGAACATCGATACGACCTCCAAGGGTAGATTGGTTTGCTACCGGATCCCGAAAGAATATCCCTCCGGCGACAAGCCGATCATCCTAGGAGAAAAGGATGAGGTTTGGCGCAACGACGAGCATGTTGCCTTCAGCAGTTCCCCAGTCCTGCACGATGGCCGCGTCTACACCACGATCGCGACGGGAGAGCTCCTTTGCGTGGATGCCAAAACGGGAGAAACTCTTTGGTCACTGAAGCTAGGTCCCGATCAGCTTCATGCCTCGCCCCTCTATGCTGATGGCAAACTTTATATTCCGATGCACGATGGCAAGGCGTTTGTGGTAAAGCCGCACGACGATCATGGGGAGATTCTCGATGAAGCGGACATGGGAGCGGTTTGCCTAGCGGCCCCATCGGCTTATGACGGCAAAGTGTTCATACAGACGAAAGAGGCTTTGCACTGTTTCGGGAGCGGGAAGGGGGAATTCGTTGGCGTCGAGCAGTCCAAGACGCGGGTTAAGGATAAAACAATTTCGGACCTGCAGATACTTCCTGCCGAATTCGCTACGATGCGTGGCCAATCTACCGAGTTTACCGTTTGGGGACTCAATTCAGTGGGTCAGCGTATCAAAAAACTGGATAACGTGAAGTGGGATGCCGGTTCTTTGGCGGCTTCTTTCAAAGGATCGACCATGACGGTGGATCGCAACGCTCCTTACGCGGCTGGCATGATCAAAGCTACGGCCAATGGGGTCGCCAAATCAGTCAGAGGCCGCATTGTTCCGGGAGCTAATTACAGCGAGGATTTCAGTGATTTCGAACTTACCCAAAAGAACCATTTAGGCGAGTCGGTAGCGTTCCCGCCCTCACCCTGGCTCGGAGCTCGGGTTAAATGGAGCGTTATCGAGAGAGAGGGTGAAAAAGTGGTCACCAATGTGCTGGACTCGGTTATCAAGCAGCGAACCATGAATTTCGTCGCTCATCACGATCTTTCCGACTACACGTTTAGTGCCGATGTCCTCACGGACGGAAACCGGAGAATCATGTCGTCCATCGGCCTAGTGAATCAGCGCTACTTGATTGCCTTGGTCGGTAATTGGCGAATTCTCGAGGTGTCTAGCAATCACGACAGACTCAAAGAATCCGTAAGCTTCAATGTTAGGCCGAACACCTGGTATCGCCTCAAAACGAAAATCAAAGACAATGGGAACGGATCAGGAGTCGTTCAGGCGAAAGCTTGGATTCGCGACGAGCCGGAACCGGATGCCTGGACCATAGAAGTCCCTGTGGACAAGCTTCATCGAAATGGGGCTCCGGCCATTTACGCCCTGTCTCCACAAGCCCAAAAGAGGGTATTCATTGATAATCTAAAAATCACTCCAAACAACTAAGGAACCATGAGTATTTATAAATACGCTACAGGAATTTTAGCCGTTGTTATCGGCGTAAACATGCAGGCAGACGGGCACAAGGGCTCTCAGCCAGATTGGCCGATGTGGGGCGGCACGGTTGATCGCAACATGGTGGGCCATGCTAAAAACCTCCCGGTCGATGTAGAGCCGGGGGACTTCAAGCCGGGAACGGACGAGATCGACCTGTCCACGACCAAGAATGTGCATTGGGTGGCCAAGCTCGGCTCGCAAGCCTATGGCAATCCGACAGTAGGGGGAGGCAAAATATTCGTAGGGACCAACAACGAATCGCCTCGAGACGCGAATCAGCTTGGTGATCGAGGCGTATTAATGGCCTTTGACCAAAAGACGGGCACATTTGAATGGCAGCTTCTTATCCCTAAGCTTGGGGCGGGGAAGGTGAGCGATTGGGAATACGTAGGGCTATGCTCCTCTCCCGTTATTGAAGATGGAAAAGTTTACGTGGTCACAAATCGTGGCGAAGCGGTTTGCCTCGACATCAATGGTCTGGCAGACGGCAACGAAGGCCCTTTCCAAGACGAAGCCAATTACATGTCGGCGGACGGCAAACCCGTCGATTTGAACGGCCAGCATGCCGACATCATTTGGATCTACGATATGCGGGAAGAGCTAGGGGTGTTCCCACACAATGTGTCCAGTTGTTCGCCTTTGATTATCGACGATATCCTTTACGTGGCGACTTCCAATGGCGTTGATTGGTCGCACAATAATATCCCGGCCCCTTTTTCCCCCGCTTTGGTCGCTCTCGACAAGAGAAATGGTTTGCTGTTGGGAGAGGAAGGATCTCAGGTATCCGAAAGTGTACTACACGCAAGCTGGAGTTCGCCGGCTTATGGGAAAGTCAATGGCGAGCCTCTAGTCATTTGGGGAGGTGGAGATGGCATTTGCTACGCGTTCGAGCCCAAGCCAGTCGTAGGGCCTGACGGATACGAAATTCTCAAGGAGGTATGGCGCTACGATTGCAACCCTCCCGAGTATCGCGTCAAGGATGGCAGCCCGATCAAGTACGCCACCTATCCAGGGCCAAGCGAAGTTATAAGCACCGTCGTTGTGCACGACAATAAAGCCTTCGCCCTGATTGGCCAGGACCCGGAACACGGAGACGGAGTAGGCATGCTAAGCGCCATTGACGCCTCCATGAAAGGAGACATCTCGGGCAAGGCGATGTGGACCTATAAAGACATTGGCAGGACGGTTTCCACGCCCAGTATCTACAATGGCATGATTTTCGTAGCGGAATATGATGGCGACATTCACTGTTTGAATGCCGATACCGGTGAAGTGTATTGGGTTCATCCGACGGAAAGTCGCATTTGGGGATCGACTTTGGTAGCCGACGGAAAGGTGTACCTGCCCAATGAAGATGGACAATTGGTTGTGCTCGAGGCTGGGAAAGAAAAGAAGCTTCTGAACGAAATCGAATTCTACACTCCCATCTACAGTAGTCCCGTAGTGGCCAACGATGTACTCTTCGTGGCAACGCAAACGCATTTATACGCCTTAAAGAAAGGCGCTGAGTGAGTCGCGCTCTCGTAGTTGCGATTTTCCTAGTCCTGCTGGTTCTCCATCAGGACTTTTGGTTGAGAGACAATGCTTCCCTCGTATTGGAGATCGTGCCGATTGGCTTGGCCTATCATATGAGCTTTACCGTGTTAGCGGCTCTCTTTTGGCTAGCGGTGGTTAGGCTAGCTTGGCCGTATTCGCATGAAGACGAAGATGACCAAGGAGGAGAGCAATGACTCAAACGGTCATCGTCATCATCTATCTGGCGCTGCTATTAACGCTTGGCTACCTCAGCGGACGGATGTTCCGCGGCAATTCCAACGACTATTTCGTCGCCAGCCGCTCGATTGGCCCCACGGTCCTCTTCATGTCGATCTTCGGCACCACCATGACCGCATTCGCCATGGTAGGTAGCACCGCGGAGTCGTTTCGAGTGGGGATCGGGACTTACGGGAAGATCGCTTCGTCGTCTGCTCTCATACATTCGGCTTGCTTCTTCCTGGTAGGGCTGCCCCTTTGGGCCCTGGGCAAGCGCAATGGCTTCCACACCCAAATCGAATTTTTTCGAGCCCGGTTTGAGAGCAGTAAACTGGGCTACCTTCTATTTCCTATTTTGGTGGGCTTGATTATCCCTTATTTGCTGGTCGGATTGATGGGAGCGGGCTCGGTTATGCAGGGCGTTACGCGGGGAGCGTTTCCCGAATTTTTTCCTTCGACTGGGGGAGCCGTTCCGCCTTGGTTGACATGCCTAGTCATTTCAGGAGTCGTCCTCTATTACATCTTCGCGGGTGGCGTGCGCAGCGCGGCCTGGGCCAACACTTTCCAGACCCTCGTATTCATAATTATGGGCTTCATTGCCTTCGTTACCATTTCAGCGAAGCTAGGAGGTCTGCAAGCGGCCTCTTCCATGGCGGACCCATCAAAGGCGGTTAGAGCGGGGAACATGACGGAGATGCAATTCCTTTCCTATTGCTTGATTCCCCTGTCGGTTGGCATGTTCCCCCATCTTTTTCAGAATTGCCTGACAGCCAAGTCGGCGAAATCGTTTCGGCTTACTTTGGTTGGGCATCCACTGGCTATTATGCTCACGTGGATTCCTTGTATTCTGATAGGCTTTTGGGCGACCGGGGCGGTAATGCCTGACGGTGTAACGCCGGTGATTCCCGAGGGCACTAGCCCGAATGCCGTACTGGGAATGATGGTGGGTAAATTGGCAACGCCGGTGATTGGCGGCTTGGTAACTGCGGGAATCATGGCGGCGATCATGTCGTCTTTGGACTCCCAGTTCGTGGCTGTCGGTACCATGTTTACCAAGGACATCGTCGTGCATTCCTACGGTCCGGAGCGATTCTCAGAATCCCAATTGGTTCTCCTGGCTCGCGGGTTCATTTGCGCTATCGTATTGGTAACCTACCTCCTTACCTTGGTAGAGCCGCGTCAGGTGTTTTCGCTGGGAATCTGGTGTTTCAGTGGATTTGCCGGCCTGTTCCCACTTATTTTTGCGGCCATCTATTGGAAGAAGGCCACCAAGCTGGGGGCCTACGCCGCAGTCATTGGCGGAGCGGCTTCCTGGCTCCTCATGTTTCAAGCTTCTGGATACGGGAAAAACAGCTCTTTCATGGTAGCGGGAGTCATGCCCGTAGCTATCGTTTTCGCCACCTGCGCGATATGCATGATAGCGGGTTCGCTCCTCTCCCAGCCCCCGAGGCAAGAAACCCTGGACAAATTTTTCAGAAAGAGGGTCAAAGTGTAAATCGGCTGCGCCGATTTCGGACAAGAACGTTTTAGGGCGAAGACGGGCTCTTACTTGAACATGCCGACCTACAATTGCACAACTGCACAACCAAAGTTTACATGACACAGACAACCGATCAAACCGACGCGGTCGCAGCTGCTAAGTCTGCCCTCGACCAATATACGCGAGAGATGGTGCAATGGCACTTCTCACCGGAAACTGGATGCCCCTATTGGCTCGATTGGGCAAAGGAAGCCGACTGGAATCCATTGACGGAAATCTCCTGCTTCGAAGACATGATGCGTTTCGAGAATTTCGATGACGAAATTCTCCGGGATACGGATCCCGCCCGTTTTATACCTGCGGCGTTCGAGGACCGTCCCTACAATGTGTTCGAAACTGGCGGGACTACCGGGATGCCCAAGCAGCGGATTGGATGGGAGGATTACAAAGTCGATTACTCCGAGTTTAGCGACTTCTACTCCGACGACTTTTTCCCGAAGGGAGCTAATTGGCTTATGGTTGGGCCTACGGGACCGAGACGTTTACGCCTGGCAATCGAGCACCTGGCCAACGTTAGGGGAGGAGCTTGCTATTTCATCGATTTGGATCCGCGTTGGGTAAAGCGTCTGATCCGCGATGGGGAATTCGACATGGCTCGCAAGTACAAAGAGCACGTGGTTGAGCAGGCTATCACCATCCTCAAAGGGCGGGAAATTGGCTGTATGTTTACAACGCCGACCATCTTGGAAGCAATCGCTGAACGCATATCCATCCCCCAAGCGGGAATCAAGGGCGTCTTTGTGGGCGGAACGACGATGACGCCTCAATACGTACGCTTCCTTATCGAAGAAACACTGGAGGGGAAGGTGAATTTCGCCCCAACCTATGGAAATACTCTAATGGGGCTAGCTATCAGCCGTCCTCTGACACCAGAAGACAACTACAGCCTTACTTACTATGCTCCGCAGCCAAGGGCGGTTTTGAGAATAGTAGATCCGAAGGATTCAACCAAGGGCGTCGATTACGACGAGTATGGTCGAGTGGAATTAACTACTATGACAAAAGAGTTTTTCATGCCACGATTCCTAGAGCGCGACGAAGCCATACGGAGAAAGCCGTGCGAGCAATTCCCGTGGGATGGAGTAGGCGACGTCCGGCCCTTCGAATCGACGAAAAAGAAAGTGATTGAGGGAGTTTATTGAAGAATGCGACCCCAGACAATTCGGAACAGGGAAGATCGGAAAGAGAAATGAAAGAAAACGTTACGCACATACCAGCCCTTCGTTTTGGAGAGGCGTACAAGAGTTTGGATACGAACGATCTCGGAACGGTTCTCAGGTCGGGAGACCGTTTGGAAGTGAGCGTTGTCAATGCTGGAATT
The DNA here is from genome assembly GCA_964404745.1 of uncultured Opitutaceae bacterium. GTDB lineage: Bacteria > Verrucomicrobiota > Verrucomicrobiia > Opitutales > Opitutaceae > Pelagisphaera. Next base: position 39,918 of record CAYOLG010000017.1, on the reverse strand, counting down.
ATCCGCAGAGACAAGCTTGCGATTGAGCGGGCCCGAGCCGCATTGAGAAAGATACCTGCAGAGACCTTGTTGGACTATGCGGAAAAGGCTTCAGAGATATATCTGGAAGGGGAGCTGCCTTTTGGAATGGATGGAGAGACGCAAGCGGTTGCCGACTACGTGACGGCACTCTCTGGCCTAACGGGGCTGCCGCATTCGCTCTGCAGATCCAACATGTTTAAGGTAGCGGCCGCGTTGAAAAACATACGAGCCGTCCTAGCCGGATTGACGCGCGGACTGCCAGCCGAATTATTTGATAAAGGATGTGCCCGTTTGGGTGACATCGACATGAATTTTTATCCGACCGCCGACAGCTTGGGGGTAACGCTCCCCAGCAATTCGCCCGGCGTCAATTCCTTGTGGCTGCCTGCTTTGGTTATGAAAACGCCGGTATTCCTGAAGCCGGGACGGGAAGACCCGCTAACGCCCTACCGGATTATCCAAGCAATGATCCAGGCGGGATTTCCGAAAGAGGCCTTCGGATTCTATCCCACCACTCATGATGGTGGCGATGCGATACTGCTTTCTTGCGGGAGAGGTATTGTTTTCGGTAGCGACGCGACGGTCAAAAAGTATGCGAAGTATAGCAATATTCAGGTCCATGGATCGGGTCGAAGCAAAGTGCTCATTGGTCAAGACATGGCTGAAGAATGGGAAAAGCATCTCGATGTAATGGTCGAATCCGTATCCGCTAACGGTGGCAGAAGCTGTATTAACGCATCCTCGGTTCTGGTGCCATCCCACTTCGATGAGATCTCCAACGCATTGGCTCAAAAGCTCGCAGCTATCGAGCCCTGCTCTCGGGAAGACGAAAGCGCTTTGCTCTGCGGATTCGCTAACGCGAAGTTTGCCAAAATGATGGACGAAGCCATTGACGACGCTCTTAAAACTCCGGGGGCGGTAGATTTGACGGCCAAGTACCGCAAAGGTCCGCGGCTGGTAGAGAAATTTGGTCAGACGTTCTTATGTCCGACTTTGATCGCCTGCAGCGATCCGAATCACCCTTTGGCTAATACCGAATACATGTTCCCCTTCGTTAGCGTCGTCGAGATGCCCCAATCGGAAATGCTGAATGTCATTGGCTCTACGCTAGTAGTATCCGCTTTGACTGAGGATGAGGCGTGGATGGAGGAGTTGATGGCGAGTTCTGACATTGATCGGCTGAACTTGGGATCTGTGCCTACGAATTGGGTACAGTGGGAGCAGCCGCACGAAGGCAATCTCTTCGAATTCCTTTACCGGCGCCGGGCTATCCAGGCCAAAACGCTTAAAATCGCTTGAACGTGGAATTCGTTGCCAGGCCCAGCCCGCGGATCGCCTTCGGTACCGGGATGATCGAGCGGTTGGCCGAATTCGTTGCTGAACTTGGCGGCCTTCGACCGATGATCGTAACCGACAAGGGGATACGTATGGCAGGGCATTTGGATCGCGTTTTATCGATCCTAGAAGCGGCCGGCTTGAGTGCGACTGTATTTGACGAGGTCAGAGAGAATCCAACCAATGCTTGCATGGTTGCCTGCAAAGCAATAGCTGAAGAGCGCGAAATCGATTTGCTGATCGGTCTTGGCGGAGGCAGTAGTATAGATACGGCCAAGGGCTGCAACTTCCTTCTCACCAACGGAGGCCGGATGAACGACTATCACGGCTACGGCAAAGCGAAAAAACCATTTCTGCCCTTTTTGGCCATACCCACTACCTCGGGAACCGGAAGCGAGTGCCAGTCTTACGCTCTGGTCAGCGATGACGAGACGCATGTCAAAATGGCCTGCGGCGATTCAAAGGCTTTGGCCAAGTTAGCCTTGCTCGACCCGGATTTGACCCGATCGATGCCCTTGCTGGTCGCTCAGTTAACGGGATTGGATGCTTTGGCTCATGCCTTAGAAACGGCCGTTTGCCTGTCACGAAACCCGGTTTCCAATATATATTCCATGGAGTCCTTCCGTCTGATTGCATCGGCGATCGAATCGGTGGTCGACGCAAGGCCGGACGATGATGATCGAGCCAACATGCAGTTGGGGGCTGCCCTAGCCGGGCTAGCCATCGAAAACAGCATGCTGGGAGCAGCTCACGCTACGGCCAATCCGTTGACGGCCCGGTTCGATGTCACTCACGGTCACGCGGTCGCCCTCATGCTGCCGCACGTGGTTCGCTTCAATCGAAACGATACGGCAATTAATGAAATCTACGAGAAGTATGAAGCGTTGGTCCCAGTGAGTTCGCGGGAAGAGCGAAAAATGGAATTTTGGCTGGAACGAATTATCGCGAAAGCGGGACTACCTACCTTGGTAGATCTGGGGGTTAAGGTTTTGGATGTTGAAAGCCTCTCGGAGGCTGCCGAGCGGCAGTGGACGGGGCGATTTAATCCGCGGTCCGTTTCCAAGAAGGATTTCGAAGAGATTTACCAGTCAGCATTGGGGGTAGTAGGAGCAGGAGTAACGTGAAGCCAATCGGAAAGGCATTGGGATTCAGTGGTTTCAAGCGGGCGTTGGACGGTCGTCTAGTCTGTTTGGGGATAGCGGTGTTGCTGCTGCTGTCCGCTTGTCAGCCTTCTAGCTTGGAAAAAGCCGATTCGGCCGAGGCGGAGTCGGGACCTATCACCAAAAGCTGGGCTCTTCCTCGAGGTGGTTCGGGTTTGAGTGGATCCATTCCAGACGAGATAATCACCAATCCCAGGGCCGCTTGGACTTTCGAGGCGGGGTCGCCAATTTCTGGTGACGCAGGAGTTTACGATGGAACCGTTTACTTCGGCACTGACGATGGCGTTTTTTTCGCGATCGATTTCGAAAGTGGCGAGGAAATTTGGCGTTTCACTGGGGAGGACGTAATCGAAGCGGAACCGGCGATCACGGAAGACACGGTATTTATCGGCGCTAGCGACGGGCAGTTCTACGCTTTGGACCGGCAAACCGGTCAGGAACGGTGGAAAATCCAATTGGAAGACAAGATAACGGCTGGGGCCAATTTGGTTAACAGTCCAGCTGGGGATGGACAATGGGTACTCGTTACCGGGAACGATGGGCTGTTAAGGTGCTTGCGGGTCGAGGATGGGGAGGAAGTTTGGTCGTATATGACCGACAACTACATTAACGGGGCTCCAGCCATGCTTGATGAGCGGCGAATTATTTTTGGCGGTTGCGACGCCTTCCTGCACATCGTCAACGTGGAAAATGGGGAAGCGATCGAGCAGTATGAGACAACCGCCTACATTCCCTCTTCCGTAGCGGTGTATGAAGGGATTGGCTACAGCGGAAATTATGCTAATGAAGTAATGGCTTTCGATCCGGGGGATCGAGGGGAGCTCTGGGTTTATTCTGATAGGCAGTTTCCTTTTTTCAGCTCTCCGGCGGTTAACGAAGATTTTGTCTTTATCGGTTCTCGGGACAAGCGGCTTCACGCGATTGACCGGGAATCGGGCGCGGCGGTTTGGGCCTTCCGCACGTCGGGTCGCGTGGATAGCTCTCCACTGGCTTTCAGCGATGCCGTAGTTTTTGGCTCCACGGATGGCTGGCTCTATGCCGTGAGCCAAGCGGATGGCCAGGAGCTTTGGAAGATGGAGTTGGGGGCCTCTCTCGTGGCGTCGCCTATTTTCGCTAACGGCCGCATAATTATAGGCACGCAAGGCGGTACGCTTTTCTCATTGGAATCGGGGGAAAGCGACGCATAGTAATACCACATGCGAATAGGTTTGATTAAATGGTGCAGTCGCTGGCGGGAGCAGCACAAGGCGGCGTATCGCTTGCGACACGAGTGTCGTATGCGATACGCTAACGCAGTGAACTCCCGCCAGAGCTGCATCCGCGGACGGGTTCGAGAGGACCTGGGCTGCGTTGTTTGTTCCCACCGTGCGACAGCACGCTTGGGATCAAGCCGCCTGGCCCAGGACCCCTCGATTCCTGCCATTTTATCAAATCTATTCGCATGTGGTATAAGGGGAAACGTATGAGCAGTAGCGCTGAAGCCGTGGAGACAAAGGAAAAAACGCCCACCGAGGCAGGCAATTATTTCATTTCGAATTATCCGCCATTCTCTTTTTGGTCTCCGGATAACAAGAAAGACGTGGAAGAGGCTTTCCAAAAGCCTAACGACGACCAATCGAAATTGGGAGTTTATCATCATATCCCGTTTTGCCGCAAGCGTTGTCACTTTTGCTATTTCCGCGTTTACACGGACAAGAACGCTTCTGAGATCAAGCACTACTTAGACTCGACGATCCAGGAACTGGAGCACTTCGCCAAACAGCCGCGAATTGCGGGCCGCAAGCCTCATTTCGTCTATTTTGGCGGCGGGACGCCTTCCTATCTTTCGGGATCGCAGCTGACGGATCTGACCGACAAGATGAAGGCGACTTTGCCCTGGGATGAAGCGGAAGAAGTCGCTTTCGAGGGCGAGCCAGGGACCCTTAATCCTCGCAAGGTAAAAGCCATCAAGGATATTGGCGTTACCCGTCTCAGTCTGGGAATCGAGAATTTCGACGACCACATCCTGGAAATTAATGGCCGGGCCCACAAAGCTCCGGAAGTTTACAAGGCTTACGATGCCGCCCGCAGCGAAAATTTTGATCAGATCAACATTGATTTGATTGCCGGGATGCTCGACGAAACGGAAGAGAATTGGCAGCGGAATATCGAAGAGACTCTTAAGCTCCGTCCAGATAGCGTTACTATCTACCAGATGGAGATCCCCTACAACACGACCATTTACAAAGAGATGAAGGCGTCGGGAGCCCTAACCGCTCCCGTAGCTGATTGGCAGGTCAAGCGCCGTTGGGTGAAGGAAGCCTTCGAGGCGCTGGAAAGCGCCGGCTATACGATCAGCAGTGGATACACCGCTGTACTCAATCCGGAGAAAACGAAATTCGTTTATCGCGATGAACTGTGGACCGGGGCCGATCTGCTAGGTTTAGGGGTGGCTTCGATTTCCCACATAGCTGGGGTGCACTACCAAAATGTGAACGAGATCGGGCAGTACACAGAGGCTATTGAGCGAGGTGAACTGCCGATCCATCGAGCTCTGAAAACCAGCGCCGAGGAGCGAATTATTCGCGAGTTTCTTCTGCAGATGAAACTCGGTAAGGTGGAAGTCGGCTATTTCAAAGACAAGTTCGGCGTCGATTTGATCGATCGCTACAGCAACGAGTTGAGGGAGCTAGAAGGCGAGGGCCTATTGAAGTACGACGATCAGGCTATTACCCTCGAGCGGCGAGGTTTGCTTTGCGTGGACAACTTGCTCTTCAAGTTCTTCCTGCCGCAACACGTGACTTCCCGGATCGTCTAAAGCGAGTGGAGAAGCTGCCCAAGTGCATCGATTGACGCATTCGCTAGAGTCGATCTTGAGAGATCGCGGAATTGATCCCGCTGCCTTCAACTGGCTGGAATCGGAGGCAATGCCGGAGCCGTATCGGCAACTGCTAGCGCACAAATCCGATATGACTTCCACGTTAGCCAGATTTCACGAATCCGAGATCGGGCTCGAGGTGCTGGTGGAGGAAAACGATTCGACGGAGTACTGCCGGGAGGTCATCCTCGTTGCCAAGCGATCTGGAAAGCCGGTGGAATATGGCGCGATTCAGATCCAGCTAGGCGCCTTCCCTGACAAGGAAAAGCAGTTGATTATCGAGGGTAAGCAGCCGTTAGGGGGGATCCTCAATCAAATAGGCCGCCCCTACACAAGTAGTCCGCATGGGTATTTCTCCGTCGTTGCCCCGGAAATTTGCCACAAGTGGTTTGGATGTCCCAGCGGAGCGACGCTTTTTGGACGTTATAATCGGCTCAGCGACGCGGACGGGCGAGAGTTGGCATCAATCGTTGAAATTCTGCCTCCAGCAGATAGCCGGATAGATTATGAACGGGATGGGTGAGTGTGGAATTCTGACACGATCTTGAGTTTGAGAGGTTTATGTACGAATATCCTAGCTTTTAGACGTCTTATTTGAAGGGAGTAACAGAATGGTAAGCATGAATTCCAAGACTTACGACGCCATTGTGATCGGTGGAGGGCCTGCCGGATCAACCGCGGGAGCTTTGCTGGCCGAAAAGGGAAGGGATGTCGTCATTCTAGAAAAGTCCAAGTTTCCCCGCTACCATGTGGGCGAGTCGCTAATGCCCTACTGCTACTTCACCTTCGAGCGCCTGGGAATCGTCGATCAGCTTAATGAGCGAGCCTACACGCAGAAGCACAGCGTGCAGTTCGTTACTAGCGACGGAAAAATGTCGGCGCCCTTCTATTTTTTCCAACACTTCGACCATCCAGCGGCGACCACCTGGCAGGTGAAACGATCGGAGTTTGATGAGCTCATACTCGATAATGCTCGTGAAAAGGGGGCCGAAGTGAGAGAAGAGACGCAGGTCGTGGACTTTCTCTACGAAGGTGGCCGAGTTGTCGGCGTCATCGCGGAAAACCGTTCAGGAGAGCGCTACGAGCTGAATGCTCAGATCACTATAGATGCCTCAGGTAGAGACGGGCTATTCCAGAGCAAGAAAAAGTGGCGCCGCCGGGACCCAAAATTGAACAAGGTCGCAATCTGGACTTTGTACAAGGGCGCCAAGCGCGATCCGGGATTAGACGAAGGGGCTACCACGGTAGCCTATTTGCAGGATCGTGGCTGGTTTTGGAATATCCCCATGCGGGACGATATCGTTAGCTCTGGAGTGGTTGCCGAGCGTGACTATCTGTATAGGGACACGCGCGATCCAAAGGAGATTTTCGAACGGGAGATCGAAAACAATGTGTGGATTAAGGAGCACTTGTCCTGCGGCGAGCAGTTCGGAGAGTATTGGGTCACGGGAGAGTATTCCTACCGTTCCGAGCATTGCGCAGATGACGGTATCGTGTTGATTGGCGATGCGTTCGCTTTCTTGGACCCGGTTTTTTCCTCGGGAGTTTTCCTAGCCCTCAAAAGCGGAGAAATGGCTGCTGACGCTATCGACGAAGCTTTGGATAAAGGCGACGTATCCGCGAGCCAGTTTCGAAATTATGGCGAGCGCTTGTGCCAAGCAATAGAGACGATGCGCAGCCTAGTTTATGCGTTCTACGACAACGATTTCAGTTTCGGCAAGCTCATTAAAATGCATGGCGATCTGCGCGGTACGCTGACGGATTGCCTGATCGGGGATCTCGTCGACAAAGATTATGAACCGTTGATGAAGGCCATTGGGGAAATTACGGAATTGCCCGAACCGCTGCCTCATGGACGAGCGGCGGTCGAAGCTAAGGCCTGACGTATCCATCACGAGCAACGCCAGTTTTTTACTGGTTATCAGACGGTTTTCTAACATGGTGGAGCTCGAATGGGGTCACCATCCATTTGGTTGGAGCCTCAATTCTCGCTAGCCAATGAAAATCACGTTTTTAACGCCAGGGACCGGGAGCTATTATTGCGGCGCTTGCATGCGCGATAATGCCTTGGCGAACGCATTGATAAAGGACGGTCATGAAGCGGAGCTTCTTCCCATGTATCTCCCCCTCATGCTAGACGAGGACTCGGGAGGCCAGGAGTCCGATTCGCCGGTATTTTTCGGGGGCATCAACATCTTCCTGCAGCAAAAATTCTCGATGTTTAGGCATTCGCCCGAATGGTTCGATAAGCTTCTAAACAAGCCGAACCTGCTGCGTTCAGCAGCTAGGCGCAGCCATATGACCTCTGCCCGCGATCACGGGCAGATGACATTCGAGATGCTTCGTCTGGATGGCGAGGCTTTTGAAAAGGAACTTAAGAAGCTGTATTCGTGGATTAACGACCATGGCGTTCCCGATGCCCTTTGCTTGTCGACGGCATTGCAGGCAGGCCTGGCCAAAGAAATCAAAAAGCAGTGGGACATTCCGGTGATATGCTATTTTCAAGGCGAAGATTCCTTTCTCGATTCGCTAACCGACGACTACAGAGATCGCTGCTGGCAATTGATGGCTGATCGCTGTCAAGATGCTGATCTGCTATTGGCCCCCAGCGAGTTCTACGCCCGGTTGATGGAACGTCGTTTAGGAATGGATACAGGTCAGATTCGACTGCAGATAAACGGCATCAATCTAGAGGGTTTCCAAGCGCGCGGCACAGCGACTGACGAGCCCCCGGCTATCGGCTATCTGGCCCGCATGTGCGAGGTCAAGGGATTGCCCCTTCTGGTGGACGCTTTCATTCATTTGAGGAAACAGCTGGGGAATGACAGCGCTCGATTGAAGATCGCCGGGGCCATGACAAAAGGGGATGTCGCTCTGGTGGAATCTCTCAAGTCGAAATTGGACCAGGCTGGTTTGTCCGATTCAGTTGAGTGGCTGCCAAACATCTCGCGTGGAGAGAAACTGGAATTTCTGAGCGGGCTTTCCCTGTTTTCGGTTCCTGTCCAGTATGAAGAAGCATTTGGCCTCTATGGGATAGAGGCGATGGCGGCATCTGTTCCTATCGCTCAGCCTAACGCGTCCGCTTTCCCGGAGATTATCGAAAAGACCGGAGGCGGGGTATGCGTGGACATTGAAGGACCGGAATCGCTGGCCGAAGCTTGGCGAGACCTCCTTGAAGATCCTCAGCGATTGAAAATCATGGGAGAACAAGGTCGACTTGGAGTGGAGCGTTCTTATTCAATGGAGGCGATGAAGAATGCCTTCCTAGATGTCTTGAAATCTCTGCGACAGCCTCAGCCCAGTAACGATGAGTAGACTGGAACCGCAACCCCATTGCTTTGAGCATCGTCGGCGCGTGGAATTCGCGGAAACGGATATGGCTGGCCTGGTACACTTCTCTAATTTCTTCCGCTACATGGAAGCGACGGAGCACGCATTCTTCCGTTCTCTTGGGCATGGAGTGCATGAGATCGTCAATGGAGAATCGGTGGGCTGGCCGCGTGTCCAAGCCTCATGCGACTTTTTCAAGCCCATCCGGTTTGAAGACCAGATTGTCATCCGGCTCTGCATACAAGAGATTCGCCGACGTTCCGTCCGCTACCTTTACTACATTTTCAAGGAAAGCGACGAAGGGGAAACCTTGGTCGCTTCAGGGAGAATTGTCACGGCTAGCGTGCAGTTCAATCGGCAAACGGGTGAAATCGAGTCAGTCGAGATTCCCATGGAATTGAACAACAAACTGAAAGCGGCCCTGGAATCGCAAATGTCGTAAAACAACCGGTCTCGATCCCCGAATACTAATTTATAATCCTCGAAATCCTAAGCCTTTATGAACTGGTTAATCTTCTCCTTAATGACGGCCCTCTGCTTTGGCCTTTATGGCATTTTCTTGCACAGCGGCCAAGTTTCCATGAAAGACCCCGCTCTTGGTCGCTACAAGGCGTTCCTCCTTGTGGGAATAGCCTATTTCGTAGTTGCTGTATTGCTACCCTTGATACTGTTAAAGATCCAGGGAGCGACTATGAAATTTCCTGCCAAGGGGATGGGTCTTTCGTTTATCGCCGGATCGCTGGGAGCGGTGGGGGCCTTCTGTATTTTGCTGGCTTTCGGCGCTAAAGGAACGCCAGCGGCGGTGATGTCTATCGTTTTCGCTGGAGCCCCCGTCGTTAATGCTATCGTGTCTATGAGTCTTCATCCGCCCAAAGGAGGCGTATCCGCCATTCCCTGGCAATTTGTTTTGGGCATCCTCTTGGCGGCCTTGGGCGGTTGCTTGGTGACCATGTATAAGCCCGCGCCTGCTGCGGTAGCCAAGGCCGACACGCCGCCAGCGAAGATTGCCAAAGCCGATTGAAGGTTGCGGATGGATCTCGCCGAGAAGCAACTAGCGGCTCTCAACGGTTTAATCGAGGTCGTCGCGTCTAGGAACGCCTTCTACCAGGCCAAATTGAAGTCTTGTCGGGGCGTCAACGGTTTCGAGTCGTTAGAGGCTTTTTCGGACCGGATGCCCTTTACCACCAAGGCGGAGATCGCAGAAGATCATCGGAATAACCCGCCCTACGGTACGAATCTATCGTATCCATTGAAAGACTATACACGCATCCATCAAACCAGCGGAACGACCGGCCAGCCGATAGCCTGGCTAGATACTCCGGATAGCTGGGGATGGTTGCTCGAGAATTGGAAGATCATTTGGAGGGCTTGTGGGGCGAAGGCAGGGGATGTCGCCATGTTCCCGTTTTCATTTGGACCGTTTCTGGGATTCTGGTCCGCTTTCGAAGCGGCTGCTCAGATGGGTATCCGTTGCTTGCCAGCGGGAGGGCAGACCAGCTTGCAGCGCCTGCAAATGATCAAGCGGTATCAGCCAGAATGGCTCTGCTGCACGCCTACTTACGCGTTGCATCTGGTCTCGGTGGCGCGACGGGAAGGCGTCGATCTTTCCGATGGGCCCATAAAGAAAATTATCGTTGGTGGGGAACCTGGCGGCAGCGTGCCCGAAGTTAGGGCCCGCATAGAAGAGGGCTGGGGTGGAGCTAGGCTGTTCGATCATCATGGAATGACGGAAGTGGGCCCGGTCACCTATTCGGATCTAGCCCGTCCAGAGCTGCTGCGAGCCGTGCACGATACTTACTATATTGAAGTTCTCGATACGGATACCGGAAAACCAGTTTCATCGGGCGGTATAGGCGAACTCGTTCTAACTACCTTGGGACGAGCGGCTAGTCCGCTGATTCGATATCGTACTGGGGATTTGGTTCGACCGGTTTCTGTTGAAGGGGAGGATCCGCGAGCGTTCGCCTTTGAGGGAGGCATTTTGGGCCGCTCGGACGACATGGTGGTGGTGCGAGGCGTGAATCTCTACCCGAGCGCGATCGATGCGGTCGTTCGCTCGTTCGATGGAATTGGCGAGTATCAGGTTAATATAGGCGAGAAGGAATCTATGGTGCAAGCGGCGATCGCAATAGAGAATCTCTCCACAGAGAGCGATGAGAAGTTGGCTTCTCAGGTTCAGAAGCGAATGCGGGAAGTGTTTGGTTTGAGAATACAGATTGAAGTTGCCGGGCAGGGAAGCTTGCCAGCTTTCGAGATGAAGGCAAGGCGCTGGAATGTATCGATCTAGATGGAGGAATTGACGCGAATGATTGAAATCGAGCATCTCATAAAAAGATATCCGGGCCCTACCGGCGATATCACTGTATTGGACGAGCTGGAGTTGTCGGTAGCTAAAGGGGAATCCGTCGCCATCGTCGGTCCGTCCGGATGCGGAAAGACAACCTTGCTAAACATTCTGGGCACATTGGATAAAGCGACTAGCGGGAGCGTTGTCGTCGATGGCCAAGCGCTTGATGCGATGAACGAAGAGGACCGGATCCGATTTCGAAACCAGTCTTTGGGCTTCGTCTTTCAGCAGCATTTCCTGTTGCCGCAGTGCACGGTGATGGAGAATACGATCATGCCTCGGTTAGCCGGCGGGTGGGAAGAGAGCGAAGAAGAGACGAAAGCCCGGGCGGCCTCGCTGCTCGATGAGCTGGGTCTCAAGCATCGAATCGATCACATGCCATATCAGCTATCTGGAGGCGAACGACTACGGGCAGCCGTGGCTCGGGCTCTGGTTAATCGCCCATCGCTAGTTCTCGCGGATGAGCCCACCGGTTCCCTCGATCCGTCCATGGGCGAGCAAGTAGCTGACCTGTTCGCCAATCTAAATCAAGAGCACCAAGCGACTCTCGTTACAGTCACCCATAACGAAGCCTTGGCCAACCGTATGCAAACCAAGTACGAACTGAACAAAGGGAAGCTGGTTCAGGCGAAATAATGAAAGTCTAGAAAGGTGAGGAATAAGCCCAAGCTGTATCAGTTTTCGTGTAGGGCCTTCGCTTGCGAAGTGCCGCACCGGTTAAGAGTAGAATTGCCAACACGGCGTGACGTAAGCGCCATCCCCGCTATTCGGAAGCGCTAGCATGCAACTCAAGTTTCTAGTCAAAAGCCTCTGGCACTATCGGAAGCCTCACCTAGGCGTATTGGCGGGCACGTTTGTGGGCGCGACCGTCTTGCTAGGAGCTTTATTTGCCGGTGATTCGGTTAGCGGGGCTCTCAAACGTTTAGCCTCCTTGAGAGTCGGGCAAGCGGAGTTCTTGCTCACGGCCGGGGACCGGTTTTTTAGAGAAGAGCTTGCAAGGGATCTGGAGAGTGGCCTGGGAATTCCCGCCGCTCCTGCTCTAATGCTTCGAGCAAGCGCGTCTCGGTCGGAGCTAGGGTTGCTAGCCCCCAATGTACAAGCTCTCGGAGTCGATTCCCGGTTTTGGGAGTTCGCTCCCTCTCCGGATGAAGGGCCCGAATTTGAGGAAGCGAATACGGTTGCCGTCAATTGGCGATTGGCGGAACGGCTTCAGCTTGAGGTGGGCGATGCTTTTATTTTCCGCATCGAAAAACCGGGATTGCTTTCCAGAGACGCTCCCATGTCCGGCAGCAAGGACAATGTGGTTGGAATTCGGGTGAAGGTCGGGGATATTCGCAGCGATGACCAGTATGGCCGGTTCAGTCTACAGGCCAATCAAATTTCCCCATTTACAATATTTGCCCCCATTGAATGGATACAAGAGCAGATAGAGCGAAACGATCGAGCCAATCTGATTTTGCTAGGATCGAATGGCGCGGGTGAATCTATGGATGATCAGGCGCTTCTATCTCGTATTGAGCCCTATATGACCTTAGAAGATTATGGATTGTCGGTGGTGGATGTTCCTTTGGCGCGATCCAGCGAAATTCGAAGCGAACGGGTATTTATCGATGAAGCGATCGCCGCAGCTATCAGGTCTAGCATTCCTGAGGCTCAACCAGTTATAACCTATTTGGCTAATACGCTGCGTGTTGAGGAAAAGGATACGCCTTACTCGATGGTGACAGCAGTGAATAGCGAAGCAGCTCTCTTTTTGGGAGAAGATCTGCAGTTTGGGGAAGCGTCGATAACGAGCTGGCTAGCAGAGGATTTGGGAGCGGAGGAAGGCGATTCGCTCGATTTGTCTTACTATGTCGTCGATGAAGCGAACGAATTGGTGGAAGAGACCACTACCTACACGGTCAAGTCTGTCTTGCCCCACGAAGGATTGGTGGCCGATCAGCTCTGGATGCCAGATTTTCCCGGCGTTGCCGATGCTGAAGATTCCGCGGATTGGGATGCAGGGATGCCCTTGGACTTGGATCGAATTAGAGACAAAGACGAAGACTACTGGGATGAATATAAAGGAGCTCCCAAAGCGTTCATCGCTCTCGAAACTGGAGAGCGGGAATGGGCTAACCGCTGGGGCGTTTATACCGCTTTGCGGGTTCCGACTGAACTCCTGGGCATGGAAGAGCTGAAAGCCCGGGTTCTGACGGAAATGGATCCGCGGATGCTCGGGGCTCGGGCTCTGCCATTTAGAAAGGCGGCCTTGGATTCGGCAGTATCGCCGGTCGATATCGGAGGCCTCTTTATTAGCATGAGTTTCTTTCTCATTGTCGCCTCGCTTAGTTTGGTGGCCATGCTCTTCAGCTTTTCCATGCAGCAAGTGAACCGGGAAAATGCCTTGCTGGTATCCTTGGGTATAGGGCCCAAGCTGATTAGCCGTTGGCGATTGCTCAGTTCTTTTATAATTGTATTTGTTGGCACATTGCTCGCTTTGCCCTTAGCGGCTGGATACACTTTGGGCATCTTGAGGTTTCTGGAAACGATCTGGAGCTCGGGTTCAACCGGATCCTTGTTCGCTTTCCGGGCATCGACGCAAACAATCGCCATTGGCGTATTGGCGAATATTCTCTTAGCTCTCGCCACGATTTGGTACACGCTCCGGAAGCAGAGCAGGTCTCAAGCCAGTTTCCGATTACAGCAAGGTTCGGAGGAAACGGTCGCAGGACGAAAGCGCAAATGTTCGCTGTCGTTAATCGTTGGATTCGGGGGAATTGTGATAGGAGGCCTTACCTTAGCCCTGTCTTTGTTGCAGATGCTTCCTATTCAGGTGGGCTACTTTCTGGCGGGTTTTTGTTGGCTCATTGGTGGCATTGGAATTTGCGCTTCTCGGATCGGTATGGATAGTTCGACTGGAGCTCCGACCATCGATGCCGGTCGATTGGGCCGCTTGAATAATGGCCGACGGCCCATGCGAAGCTTAACCGTTGTCGGCACTTTGGCCTGTGGAGTATTTCTAGTGGTGTCGGTGGCCGCTTTCCGAAAAGAGAAGGATACCAGCGGAAACGATCCAAAAAACGGATACGGCGGGTTCGCCTTCTGGGCGGAAACATCGATCCCCTTGAGCGACCCCGCCGATTACTCGGGGCCGGACAATCTTTTCGATGTCGCCTCGGACAAAGCAATCGCGCCGATCCGTATTGGGGAAGGGGACGATGCCAGTTGCTTCAATCTGAACCAAACCGCCAATCCGCGCCTGCTTGGACTGTCGAGCGGCTACTTTCAGGAGCGGGGCGCCTTCACCTTTCATTCCATTCGCGAAGGACTAGACGCCAGTCAGGGTTGGGCTCTGTTGAAAACGGTTTCGAAATCTGGAGTCATACCCGCCTTTATCGATAGCGCTACTCTGCAGTGGGCTCTCAAGCGGAAGCTTGGAGATCGGCTCACTTACACGGACAGCGGGGGACGGCCTTTCGAGGTAGAACTGGTTGGGGCCCTGAGCGATACCTTTTTTCAAGGCAGTATATTGATCGACGAGAACGCCTTGCTGGAAAAGTATCCACAGCATGAAGGCTACCAACTTTTTCTGATCGATGATTGGAAAGGGGACTTGGATCAGAAAAGAGCCCGTTTGGAATCCTGGCTTAGTCCCTGGGGTGGACAGATTGAGGTAGCCTCGGATAGGTTGCAGGCCTTTCACGAAGTGGAGAATACTTACATTGCTATGTTCCATGTTCTTGGCGGTCTCGGCGTCATCCTTGGAAGCGCCGGTCTGGGGGTGGTAGTGGCTCGAAACCTTTCCGAACGCCGACATGAGTTTGCCTTGCTCGATGCCCTGGGCATTCCCAATGCGGTTCGCAAGAAGATCGTTTTCTCAGAGTTGCGTTCACTCGTTGGCTGGGGCGTTGGCGTAGGGCTGTGCGCGGCAATAGTTTCCATTATCCCCTCTATGAGCCGCCTCGGAGTCGCGGCTCCTGTGTTCAATCTTTCCCTATTAATCATTGCGATTTTGCTCAACGCCGCTTTCTGGTCCTTCATTGGCTATCGCGGCAATGCCCCTGTCGTCGCTGACCTGCAACGAGACTTCGAGTCGTAAGGAGGCATGTGTTAACATATCTAGTTTATCTTTTTCTTGTAAACTAGGATAACCTCGCTTGATTTGCTCTATGGATCCTACCCCAACTCTTGCGGCCCTGATATAGGCGCTGTGCCTCTCCACAATTGAGTGTTGTTTCCCCAATCGCGCAGTCGCATGCTGTTCTGACCATATCAATTAGCATGACGCTAATAACAATTGCGGGAATCACTCTTTTGGTCGCGTCAATTGCGATTAACGGATACATCCTCATAGGTCGATTAATGATTCGGGATGTAGAAACGGAGGCGCTTAAACTGAGTCTTCTAAGGCCAGAAAAGGCATTTGCCTTTGGGCTTGCTGCGAAGGAGTTGGAAAGACGTGGCGATGAACTTAAAGAAACGAGAGGCCCACTGCTCAAGCTTATGCTATCAGGAGGAGCTTTTTCTCGCTGGAGAGCCTGGATGTTCGCGCGGAGATACTTCCCGGACGAAATGTCGATGTTAGAGTTTTGTTGGATGAGACCCACAAAGGAATCAAAGAAACGAATCGAGGAATCATTAACAAACGGCTCTCATTTAATTAACTCAAACTCTTGAAACTCCCTATATATTGGGATCCTGTTCGCGGGAGGCGATCCAGCAAATTCGCGAAGCGGATGAGCAATGTTGAAACAACCCGCAAGCTAGTTTCAATCTTTCAGCGATAGGCTATTGCCATTCCCAATACGCCGTTCTACACCGGCATTATGTCATCCGAAAATGTATTCGAGCGTCTCTATTCGTTGAAGGGCAAGCGGGCCCTTGTTACCGGAGCTAGTAGTGGTATCGGCCGAGCCATCGCTACTTGTTACGCAGAAGCGGGCGCCGTAGTTGGCGTGCATGGGACGAATGCGCAGAAGATCGCGGATACGGTTGAGTCGATCGAGAAGCTGTCCGGCACGGCGATTCCCCTTAAGCAGCCGCTCGCTAGCAAGGCTGATTCGGAGACCTTGATTGCCCAAGCAGTGGAAAAGCTCGGCGGCCTGGATATACTGGTCAACAATGCCGGTACGAACCGGCGGGAGCCGGCGGTCGAGGTGTCGGAAGAGAATTTCGAAGCTATCATGTCGGTCAACCTCGATTGCGTATTCTGGTTGTGCCAAGCCGCTTATCCATACCTCAAGAAATCGGGAAGTAGCAAAGTTTTGAATACGGGATCCTTAACGACGCTGACCGGAATCGGGGGCATCCCGGTTTACGGCATGACGAAGGCTGCCGTGGGCCAGCTAACGCAAACCTTGGCCCTGGAATGGGCCAAAGACAATATCTGCGTGAATTGCTTGGCACCAGGATTTATTCGCACGCCATTGACGGAGGCAGGGTTGTTCAGCGATCCGAAGAAGGTCGCCTTTTTGGATGATCGCATTCCCATGAAGCGGGGCGGGACGCCCGAGGAACTAACAGGCATGGCATTGTTGCTGGTTGCGCCGGGATCGTCCTATACCACTGGGCAGACCTTCGCCGTGGATGGCGGATTCCTGGCCGGAGGATCGTGGCTGGATCGGGGGTAGGTCGGTAGCGTGGCGCTTCAGCCCGCGTGTAAATTGGCGCGAAACGGTTATACTAAGCGAGTTAAAGTGTCGCGCTGCGGGTGTTGACTCGGAGATCGCCCGCTACTTTTGTCTACTTGGAAATGTCTAGGCAGACGGCTTTGCCACGGTTGTTGCGGAGGAATAGCTTTCCGTCGGCGTAGGCGGGAGGGGACCAGCTGGTTCCTAGCAAGGCTTGATGGCGACCGAGCTCCTTGAACTCATTTCCAGTGTCTTCACCCAAAATGACGTGTCCGGAATCCGTGAATACGATAATGTTGTCTCCTATGGCGATGGGGTTGCCCAGGTCGCCGGGAACATCATATTCCCAATGCGTTTTACCGGATTCGAAATCGATCGCCACCAGGTCCCCCGGCTTTCCGTCTCCCCCATAGTGGGCGACAACGCGATCGCCTATTAGCAAGCTGGTTTGGACCTTGAGACCACGTTCGCGATCACGGTGGATGATCTCCGGCTCTGGCTGGGTGATATCGATGACTGCGTAGCCCTGACCGTATCCGGAGCCCAAATAGAATTTCCCGTTTAGGTAGTGCGGGTTTGTCGCGTTGACGCCGTAACTGGTGCGCCAGGGAAAACGGAAAACTGGCTCGCCGGGATTTTGCAAATTGTAGGCAGCCAATACCTTCTTATGGAAAACGGCTGCGTAGTCTGTCCCGTTGCGTTGATAGATAACTGGTGTCGAGTAGCCAGGTTCCTCTTCGCCAGCGGCCCAGACCTTATCTCCGTTGAACTTGTTGAGAGCAACCAAGGAACCGTTCTTGGATCCCGGATCGATGAGGAGCAGCTCCCCGTACACGACGGGCGATGCGGCCCAACCCCAGCTTTGCCGTTTCCCGTCAAAGTCTTTGCTGTAGTCCCGATGCCACAAGACCTCTCCGGAGTTGAGGGCGAAGCAGAAGAGTTTGCCCTGCTTGGACACGGTGTAGGCGCGATCGCCATCGATGGTGGGGGTCGAGGACGTGCCTCCTGTATAGTATTTCGCTCCCTTGGGCTCGTCGTAAGTGTATTCCCAAACGACTTTCCCGGTCTCGCTGTCGAAGCACCAAACGGTATCCTTGTTGTCCTGATTCCCGAGGGTGAGGACCTTTCCTTGGGCTATGGCGAAAGACGAGCAACCGAGGCCGATTTGCCGGCTCCAGTGGCTCTTTGGTGGTTTAGAATCCCAGTCCGCATTGAAAGCGTCGTCCTGAGCAATGATTCCATTCCCGTTCGGTCCTAGGAATCGGGGCCAATCCGCACGAGTTGTTGTTAGCGACCCGAACGCGAGGATTGATATGAGACTGAAGAGAAGCGTAGAACGGTTCATAGGGATTTATGTTCTGGGTTGGGTTCCTCCCTTTTGAGAGCTGGGCTACGCAAAAGTTCCGAGATTTCGAGGGGAAGGTGTAGTATCGACGTATTGAGATTGGGCTGGTTACCTGTTTCGTCGTAGCAATTTTTCGGTAGACATCAATCTCAGCGGAATACGACAAGGATTGGTTTAGTAGGGCGGCGCTTCAACCCGCGTATCTCTGAATAGGAACCCGATTTGACGCGGGCTGAAGCCCCGCGCTGCTGAAGTCAGTGTGCCCATCATCAAAGGCTGCTTACTGCCTGTAGCGACTCGTAGGTCCGGAGGTAGGCGGCATTCTCTGTAAATAGGGGAGTGCTTCGGTAGGGTCCCACTGAGTGGCGGGCGATCTCCTCGAATTGCCTGCCAGGCTTTAGGATCACCAAGTGTCCATCGTCGATGCCCAGGTAGATTTTCCCGCCGGCTATAGTCATACTCGGATAGGCTGTCCCGCGAGTGCCTTTGATTTCGTGAGTGTAAACGATCTCTCCACCGTCGGCCTCGAGAACGGTGAGTTTGTTCTCACGCGTCACGATGTACAAAAGCCCTTCGTGTATGAGAGGGGAGGCGTAGTAGCGGTCTTTTTCCACCTCTGTGTGCCAGGCGAGTTCAAGCCCTTCCTTGTTGAACGTATCCAGAGATTTGGGAATACGGTAAGCGTAGGCGTCGCCGTTGGCTTTCTCGACGCCGCTAACGGCATAGATCAGATCGCCAACCACGGCGGGGGTATTGAAGATCGACCAGTCGCGGGTGGCGTGCAGGAACACCAAACCCTCTTGGACGACCTTTCCATCGGCAACCCGAATGACTTCCCCGCGGGCCGTGAATAGAAAGGATTCTCCCTCAATCTCGAAAGGAGCTGGCGTGCCGAACACCACTTCCGAAGGGGTTCTCCAGATTTCGTCACCATTTTTTGGATTCAAAGCAATATAGTCATCGAATCGTACGATAAGTTTCCCATCCACGATCTGCGGCATAGTAGCTCCTCCCCAGCGGTGATCAGGATGCTCGATGAATTTCGACCAGAGCCGATTGCCATCCAAATCGTAAGCGACAACGACGCCCAAACCGAACACCGCGTATACGCGTTTGCCGTCAAAGTAGGGAGTGAACGAACTGTAACCGTTGGTGTTGTGCGCTGGGGGCTGAACAAACTGGCGAAACTCGGGATTCCCGATCAGGGCTGCCGACTCAGCATCGAGGGACTCGCGCTCTTTGTACATGCTCTCGAGTCGATTTTTGGCATCCGCGTTGTCCGGGTCCCGGTCGAGCGTCCGTTCCAATCTACGGACGTCGTTCCGTAATTTTTGCATACTTCGTTCAACATCGGCGATACGAGCCTTGTGAGCTTGGAGAGCTTCGCGTTTCCGATCGCTGAGGTTATTGAGCTCCATGAGGTCATTGGAGAGCTCCCAGATGATTTTGCCGGTATCTCGATCGGCGCAAATGAGGAGAGCGGGCTCGGCTGTGAAAATGAGTCGGTCCCCGACCAAAATGGGCGTCCCATTGCTCTTTGAGGGTAGAGGTGTTTCGAAAAGCAGCTTCGATTGCCATTCGGTGGGAGCATTGGCCGTGTCGTAGACGCCATTGCGAGTGGATCTCCAAGAGGGCAGGTCTGCGAGGAGCGTGGGTATTAGCGCCAGAAGGGTCAGGGCAAGAATCGGTAGATTGGATTTCATATTGGTGGAATGGTTAGATGGCATACTTGAAAGAGTCACTCTCATACGGAGGTTGGCGAGTATTGTAACAAAATGTCCTTTTTCGTTGTTTGAGTCGGAAAATCCCTTCAACTAGGCGACTTTCTACAATCTATTTTCTGTTATGCTTAGAAATTTGACGTTTTTTGCAGCATTTTCCTACACTTTAGCTACCGCTCAGGCTCAGACGGGCTCGGGAAATCTCGACATCTACGAACTGTCTCCCATCCGGATAATCGCGGGCGATACCCTTTCAGAAAAGGCTGGATCGACTAGTGCCTTCACTACGGGAGCGGTTGATCTCTACCAAATGCAATCGGTCCAAGAGACTACTGGATTGGTGCCCAACCTATTCGTGGCTTCAAGCGAGACCAGAGGATACGGTGACTCTATACTCATGCGCGGCATGGGAAACACCCTCTTTTTCAGCCCAGCAGGTGTCGTTCAGTATATTGATGATGTCCCGTCTGGGGATGTGTTTACGTACTCGTCTGAACTGCTATCCGGCAACGCCTTGACGGTGCACCGAGGCGGAAAAGGAACGGTTTTCGGACGCAATGGCCCTGCCGGGGTAATCGAGATCAACAGCTTAAAGCCGATGCAGGAACAACGGGTCGAAGTGGGCTTGGAAGCAGGATCCTTCGATAAGCTAGCGTTTAGAGCAAACATAAGCGGTCCCACCTCAGGATCGGGCGTAGCCCACAGCCTGACGGTCTATCATAACGAGCGAGACGGCTACGTCACCAACGCTACTCTAGGGCGGGAAACCGATTCCCGTGAGGCTCGAGGAGCCCACTACAGCCTCTTTTTCTCGCCTGGCGAATGGAATGCCCGGCTAAAACTCGTGAAAGAGGACATCAATGACGGAAGCCAGCGCCTGTCCTCTTTGTTCAGCCCCGACACGTTCGCGGTTGGCTCGGACCTAGAAGGGGAAACGCAAATCGAGCGCGGGCAGATTTCATTGCACTTTGATCGAGAATTGGGTTCGGGAGTATTCAAATCGATTACTGCTGTGCAAGACTGGGAACTCGATCCGTCTACGGTCGACTTAGACCTCAGTCCGGACCCGATTTCGACCTCTTGGATCCAGCAGGATCAGAGTCTGATCACTCAGGAGTTTCGATGGGAATCCAAAGGGCAGGGCAATCCTGTCGATTGGCGAACAGGGATCTTTTTCATGGATAAAGATACTAGTGGAGACACGACTCGGGTTTTCCCGGCTCCACCATTTTTCCCGGTTTTCACTGAGGATACTACATTCTCGATCGACGAGCAGGAGATCGCTGCCTTCGGGCACGCGTTTTTCAATATTTCTGAGGAGCTAATTCTCGATATCGGCGTTCGCGCTCAAGAAACGGATACGTCGATCGACCGAACGAAAACCTCTCCAGTTGGCGTTGCTCCAGTGATCGCCGACCAATCCAAAACTTATCTCTCCGCTAGTGCGGGATTCGAGCTCAATTTGAGCGAATACGTCTCGATCTTCGGGCGTTCTGCCACAGGATTTAAGCCGAGAGGTTATAGTGCTTTTATCAATACGCCATCGATGGCCGCTTTCGCCGACGAGTCTTCCTGGTCCAATGAGATTGGCTTTTCATTTGCTGCTGTGGACGATACCGTCGAGCTGCGGGTAACCGGGTTCGACATCAGTATTGATGATTATCAGCTAGAACGGTCCGTTCCCCAATCCACGGACTATTTGGTGATCAATGCCGATGAAGTTTCATCCCGAGGAATCGAGTCGGAAATCGTTTGGCGTCCCGTCCCGAGCTTCGTACTCGAGGGAGGGATCGGTCTCAATGATGTCGCTTTCGATCGCCACATCGATCCGTTTAGTGGGGCGAATTTGGGAGGCCTGGAAGTGCCTTTCACGCCGGAATACACGATCCGCGGATCGGCTCGCTATAGCTTCGACAACGGTTTCTTTCTGCAAGGAACGTTCCGGAGTGTGGGGGAAACCTTCTTCGACGAATCGAACGCGGCTCTTTTCCGCGAGGGCGGCTACGATGTATACGATGCTCAGATCGGTTTCCGAAACGAGCAATTCACCATCGTCGTCTACGGCGAAAATCTGGGTGACGAGATGTATTACACCTTCATCAACCCACAGATCTTTGCCGGAACGCCTGGCGATCCGGAAGCCTACGGAGTAAGACTTGATTGGCGGTTTTAGCTAAGGGGCAATTTTCCGAGCACGGCACTTCAGTCCGCGTAAAACACAGAATCCAAAAACCAAATACGCGGACTGAAGCCTCGCGCGACTAGCTACCCCTTGCTCAGGCAGTAGAGGTGCTCGCCGGTACGGATGAAAATTTGATTGCCGGCGGCGGCGGGCGAAGAAAGTGTATAGCTGCCATCGAGGGAGCTGGTGCCAAGGAGTTTGTATTGGGGACCAGCTTGCACAACGGCCACTTCGGCGGTTTCACTGACTAGGTAAAGTTTTCCATCTGCCATTAGAGGTGACGAGCTAACCCGCCCGATTCCGGTTTCTTCGGGTCCCCAGATAGTGGCGCCGGTTTTGGCGTCGAAGCAGGAAACCTGGCCAAAGTCGTTGAGGACGTAAAAGTATTCTCCGTCGGATATCGGGGTTGGCACGTCGGGGCCCGCCCGATCCTCCATCTTCCACGCCAAATGCGATTCGGTGACATCGCCTTTCCCGTCCACTTTGATCGCTAGGAGTGGTGTTTTTCTAGAGGGCGCGTACACGATTCCGTTCGCGGCAACGGGCGACGCGATAATACGATAGTTTCGAGAATTTTCGGGGTTCAAACCACCTGAGCGCCAGATCTCCTTGCCGGTCTTGGGATCATGACTGGTCACGTAGGCCCCGCCGGAGACGACAATCTGGGTTTTCCCATCCACTTTCACGGGAATGGGCGTTGTGTAAGCGTCTTTTGATTCGTAGGGAGCGTCTGTTGGCCGGTCCACTCTCCAAAGCTCTTTTCCCGAAACCCCATCGAAGGCGACAACATACCCGGGAGCTTCCGTATTTTGGCCCCTCACGACTCCGAATATGAGCGTCCCGTCGTGAAGGAGTGGCGATGAGGCAAAACCCCAGTTCAGTCCAAATTCGCCATAGGAATCCTGAAGATTCTTCTGCCAGAGCTGACGCCCATCGATGGTGTAGGCAGCGACCACGCCGTTGCCTGTGGTGGCCCAGACGCGTTGGCCGTCGCTGACGGGCGAGGGTGAACTGTTGTTCTGCTTGCGCTTCAGCTCGTTGCCCTGGTCGATTTGGGCCCGCCAGAGTTCCGTTCCACTGTCTCGAGACAGGCAAAGCAGCAAAAGCTCATCCCCACCTGGTCCGTCTACTGCTGATTGGTAGCCGCCCCGTCCAGTTCGCTGTCCACCTTGACCTCTTTGGCCAGATCCCCGGTTCCCAGGATCTCGCCTAGGAGGGGCTTCGACCTGCTCGGGCTCAGGCGTTGCCTTCTTGATCTGTTTAGAAGGCGACATGACGAATACGCGGTCCCCGACAACAATGGGAGTGGAGCCGCTCCAGGCTGGCATCTTGATCTTCCAGGCAATGTTTGCTTCCTCGCTCCAGGATGTGGGAAGATTCGTCGCTTTGGCTATTCCGGTTCCTTCGGGACCACGCCACTGAGGCCAATCGGCCAGAGCCGCCGAGGCGGTAATCACTGTGGATAGGATCAAGATTCGATTGAGCGATTTCATGGAGTGTTGGGTTAGAAGGCCCGGTAGGCGGGCAAATTATTGTTATTTTTTTAGGATGCCGCGATTCACGAGGTTGTTGAGGCGGCGAGCGACGGATTCGAGACCATCGCAAACCGCTTCCGTGTAGGTGCGTCCATCTGTCGTATCGATCCCGTGGCGAGGATCGGCTTCGCGGAGCCCGGCTAGGGCGGGATCTTCGTGATGGAAGAGTTCCACTAGCACGATTTCCAATTTTCCGGTTGCCGCGCATGCGGTGAGCAGGTTGCCAACCCAGCCATCATCGGTAGAAAGGCATCCGCGGGTCGTTTTTGCGGAGGCGTGGAACATGCTAAAACCGTCTGCTCTGCCCATCTCCTCAATGACAGCTGCGTTCTCTTCCATGCTCAGATCCGAGTCGCCGCAATGAGCCGCGTCAACGAGCACTTTGAAGAAAGGCCGCCCAATCGCCTCGTTGGCCGCTTTGGTTACCGTCCAAGCTTTGCGGATATCTGTGAAGGTTTTAAACTCGATGCCGCGGAGGAACTCGAAGTGCCAGGCTTTGATGCAACTGTTCAGCACGTCGGCTTCGCGGCATACTCGAGTGTGCAGCTTCACCAGTTGGGCTACGGCATCATCGAAATCCTTCCCGGTGAGCGCTTGCTTGTCGGGCTGCATCCACTCTTCTAGGGAAGTGGAAGAAACGTGCTCGATGCCATGCTTCTTGGCCGCTTCCAACCCTGCGAGTAATCCCGGGGCTATCTTGTCTTCGTCTGCCGGATCCATCGGGTTGCCGCCTGCAACCATCATGATTACATGAGGGGTGAGTCCTAGGTCCTTAAACCCGGCAAGCATTTCACTCAGATCATTCTCGTCCGCCCCAGGGAACAAAGCGGTCTGCGAGCAGTTCGGGCGTACTTTCGACTGCTCGTTAATGCGTTCCAGTTCCGCGTTGACCAGCAGCCGGCCATCCGCTCCGCGAGGAAGCTTTCCATTCTCGTCAGGCACGAGCCCGCCGACGAACTTGATGTGAGTCGGAACGATTCCGAATTGCAACTTGGGTTTCAGTTCTATCGTAGCCATAAATTCGAGGTAGGTTTTGGTTTGAAAACGTCTCGAAAGGTAACGCGCCTCATCAGAGCTTGAAAAGCTAATTCAATGAGCCCTAACGCGAAATTCTCGCCGGTCCTTAAGTCAGCGCGGTAATGTAACGGATTCGATCATTGCAAAATGCAGGCGAAGATGATTAAGCTAGCTTCCGCCACGATATGAATGACCCATCGATAAGCGTATTCAGAAGTTTCATTTTGCTCTTAGCGACCTATATAGTTGGCGGTATGCCAGTGTGCTACGGTCAGGATAGCGACCCGCAAGATCGAGCTCGATTCGAATCGGGAGTCGAAACGGATGCCAAGCCTTGGACGCATCTGAATTTCCTCAATGATCCTGAACAATTCCAATTCGCCATCGTTGGCGATCGCACAGGCAGTCCAAGGGCGGGGATCTTCGAAGACGCGGTTCGCAAGCTCAATTGGTTGCGCCCGGAATTCGTGATGAGCGTGGGCGATTTGATATCGGGCAATTCGGCTAACGCTGAGACCAATGCCGCCGAGTGGGATGAATTTCTGGGCTGGGTCGACGAGCTGGAAATGCCCTTCTTCTTTTTAGCTGGAAACCACGACATACAGATTCGGAGAGCCGGCGATGATAGAGTGCCTTACGGAGTGATGAGGCCTCAGTGGGAAGAGCGCTTTGGCACAACGTACTACTACTACAAATACAAGGGTGTCCTGTTTGTGGCTCTGTTTTCCAATGACGGAATCGAGCGGCGCATTAGTCCTGAGCAAGTATCGTATTTCAAAGAGGCGCTGGCTAAAAACGAGGAAGCCCGCTGGACGCTGGTCTTCTTGCACCATCCGCTTTGGGCCTCGCCGCACGATAGTAATTTCCACGAGATCGAGGATTTGCTCCAGGGGCGCGACTACACAGTGTTTGCGGGCCATCAGCATATGTATCGCCATTTCGAGCGTAAGGACCGGAATTATTACGTTCTCGCGACCACAGGTGGCGGGAGCCCGTTAAGAGGCAACGAGTTCGGCGAGTTCGATCACATTACCTGGGTAACGATGACAGACGAGGGGCCTGTATTGGCGAATATACGACTGGATGGGATTCTTCCCGATGATGTGGCGGGTGACGATGTGGCCTATTATTCTTCCCTGCTCAGCATGAGCGAGGAAGTGGATAGCAATGTGATTCTCGACGAGCGGAATGGAAAGGTCGAGGGAGGGGTTGCCTATCTGACTTTTCGGAATCGCTCTCCCCATGCCATTGCTTATCGCGGCTCATTCTCCCATAATCACTATGTGTATCCGTCTCCGGGCGACATCGAAGTTGTCTTAAAGCCTCGATCGAGCAGGACATTGGCGGTCAAGATCGATCCCATGGCCGCGTTTGCTAGCGAGGACCGAGTCCTGCTCGAGTTCGATGGATGGGTTTCGTTCGGCGACTCTGCTCTTCCAGGACTCGAGATTTCAGGAAGGCAGCCGGTCGAGCTGCGCAATCGGAAGATAGAGCTGGCCATACCTGAATCCCTGGCGTTCTGCGATTCAATCGAGTTTTCTTTCGCTTTTTCTCCCGATGTCGGAGAGATCCGCTACACGCTCGATGGATCAAACCCCGATCCGCGCTCGGCCCTTTACGCCGCGCCAATATCGATCGATCGGGAGGCGGTATTGAAGGCCCGGCTATTCACTCCAGATGGTGTTTCCAGTGAAATAGACACAGTTCGATTCGAGAAAACCCGACCAAGCAAAGGACTGATCTGCGAATACTACGAATACGGCGACAACCGTTCGCTCCGCTACGCCCTGCCCGACTTTTCGCTGATGGATCCGACTACTTCGCGATTGGTTCAGACGATTGATCCCGAAAGCGCCGCTCGGCGCGATGAAAGCTTCGGGCTGGTCTACAAAGGCTACATCGACTTGCCGGATTCAGGGGATTATGTTTTTCATTTGGAATCCGACGATGGTGCTCGATTGATAATAGGGGACAAGGTTGTTGTCGATGATTCTCAAAAGCACCCGGCTCGAGAGATCAGCGGAGAGGCTCGATTTGTCAAAGGGAGGCATCCGTTCGAGCTGCAGTATTTTCAGCATAGGCAAGGGATGCTCTTGGGGCTCGAGTACACCCTGCCCAGTGGCAAACGGAAGCGAGTACCGGCTAGCAGTTACTCTCAAGGGCCATAAAGAGTGTCCAATAAGTCCGAAATTCGTAGGGTTGCCGATTGCCATGGCCATACGGCGAAACACCCGATATGTTCTTCTTGTTATACCCTTGGGGGGATTGTATAGGATTGCCAAATTAGCCGCTATGCCCTTTCCTATTTAGGAAATTGATCGAAGATAAGCCCTATGAGTGACTCGTCTAAAGAATCGAACCCCTTGGAAAACATCGAACAGTGGGAGGATTTTGTGGAAACCGCTACCTATCCGGAGCCGGAGCACAAGAAGCGGGAAGACTACCGCAATTATGACGATCCCGCGAGGGACTGCGTTCGGGAATTCTATAGGCTCAATCATAAATACCAGACCTTCGATTTCGTTATGAAGAAACGGGAAGAGTTCCTGGGAGAGCGACGCCAACGCAAGGAGTTGACGATTATCGAGTCTGTTGAGCTGCTGAATACTTTGGTAGACGATTCTGATCCGGATATCGATTTGCCGCAAATTCAGCATCTGTTGCAAACGTCCGAAGCCATCCGGTCCCGTGGATGCGATGACTGGTTTGTCCTAGTAGGCCTAATACACGATTTAGGAAAGTTGCTCTGCGTTTTTGGAGAGCCGCAATGGGCGGTAGTGGGAGATACCTTTCCGGTAGGCTGCCGCTTTAGCGACAAAATAGTCTATCCGGAATTCTTTGCGGACAATTCCGATTTCCAGGATCCTCGCTACAAAACCAAGCTAGGTATTTACGAAGAGGGCTGCGGTTTGCGGAACGTCTACATGTCATGGGGGCACGACGAGTATATGTATCAGCTCGTAAAGGACTACTTGCCGGATCCCGGTCTTTACATGATTCGCTATCACTCCTTCTATGCCTGGCATCGAGAGGGCGAATACGATTACCTGATGGACGATCACGATCGGGCTATGCTTCCCTGGGTAAAGCGGTTCAACCCCTTCGACCTCTACACTAAAAGCCCGAAAGAGCCGGTGTGGAACGAATTGCGTCCTTATTACGAAGATTTAATCGCCAAGTATTTACCGGCCACCTTGAAGTGGTAGGCTGATTCTCGGACCTACCGTTTTTCCTTGGCGTAGATGGAGACTTTGGTTTCCCGGTCGCCGATGATTTCCTTAGCCCGCTTGAGGGCCTTAGCTGTAGCGAGGGTGGGGTTGGATTCCTCGTCGGGGAAGAGGTTTCTAGTTTTGATGATATCCACGAGGCCCGAATTCCTGAGTATGCGCATGGTATCGGACCGCACCTCGCTGACCAGGAGAATGCGGTCCCGTTCGTTCATGTACTTAATCAATTCCTCAAGGGCCATGCAGCTAGTAGCGTCTAGATTGTGGGCATTGCGTAGTTTCATGACAACTACTTTCAGGTTTTCCGCATCGCTGACGCGTCGCATCTGATCTCGGAAAAGCTCGGCGGCTCCAAAGAAGAGCTCTCCTTCGACGTGGACGATGGAAACTTCGAGATCGTTACGCTCCTCCTTCTCGTGTAGCTTTCCCAGCAGACCCTCCTTGTCGAAGGCGTATTCCACGATTTCAGGATTGGCCACCTTTTTGATGAAAAGGGCAATGGAACAGGCGGTTCCCGCGTAGATGGCGAAATCGAGAGCAAAGACCAGCCCGGTGAGGAAGGTTACGAAGAACGTAATGCTGTCGGATTTTGTGGTCTTAATCACCATGCGAAGCTGGTGGGCGTTGAGCAGCGATATACCGATGAAGACAACGACAACTGCGAGCGAAGCGCTGGGAATGTATCCAATCAGCGGAGCTAGAGCGAAGGCTCCGGCCAGGACTATGAGCCCGGAGAGCAGACTGGAGATAGGCGTTTTGGCTCCGCTGCTGGAATTCAGTTGAGAGCGGGTAAGCGATCCGGATGCAGCCATTCCGGAAAATAGCCCGCAGGCAATATTAGCCATTCCGGAACTGAGCATTTCTTGATTGCTGTCCAATCGGTCTCCCTCGCGGGCGGCGAGGGACTTGCCGATCGAGTTGCCTTCCAAAACGCAAAGGAGGGCGATAGCCATGGCTGGGGTGAGCAGGAGATTTACCGAGTTGAAGTCGACGCGAGGAAGGGAGAGCCCCCAGTCGGCGATGTTCAAGCTCGGCATCAAGGCAACTTGCAATTCAGGAGAAAACTTTTGGGCTGCGAACGCGATAGCCGATGAAAGGGCTAGCGTCAGGGCTACGTTAGGCAATTCGCGGGCATAGCGTTTCAGTCCAAGGTATATCAGCACTGTGACTGCGCTGAGACCGAGAGTGGGGAGATGGGTGTTGCCCAGACTTTGAATGGTCTGTCTGGCGACCTCAAAGAAGGTAGTCGCCGGAGCATCGGATGGAAACTCGAAGCCCAAAGCTTTTTTGGTTTGATTGGCTATGATGAGGGCAGCGGCAGCGGTGATATATCCCGTTATGACCGAGCGGGAAACATATTGTATCAAGGTGGCGATGCGCAGGTAGGCGCCGATTACCAGAAAAACGCCGACCATTACAAGGAGGAGCGAGAGGTATTCGACCGCTTTGTCTCCGGACAGCCCAATTGCGGCGAATGAGCTCATGACCATTACCGAAGTGGCATTGGTCGGTCCCAGAACGATGAATCGCGAGCCGGCGAAGAACATCCCAACGATCGAGGCTACAGCGGACCCGATAAGGCCATAGGACAAGGGCAACCCGGCAATTACCGCGTAAGCCATCCCTTGGGGAAAGGCTAGCAAGGCTACGTTGAGTGCCGCCCGAGAATCCGCGGTCAGATGGGAAGGGCTATAATCCGCTGCGGTTTTCCGCAGAGGAAAGAGATCGAGCGATCTCGTCAGCGCCCACTTTTTGCCGTTTTTGGATTGAGGAGAGGCTTCTGCCATGTTGAGCGTGTTAAGATCTCTAGTTACTTAGGGGAAATCCAGCTAATACTTGAGCTCGCAACTGCGTTCAAGATAGGCTTTGGAATAGTTTCAAATGACTGGCAAGCCAGACCCATACGATTCGGACAATCCGCGCCATCGCCTTTATGTATTTTTAGAAAACAATAAGGCGATTCTGCGGTCAGTGAAGCATTCCGATGGGCAAACCTCTTTGGCTGGCCTCGATCTGTTGAAGAGCCTCGCCCTGCAACTCGTGGAAGCCGATGGCGGCAGTCCTGTGGCGATTGGAAGCGAGGATGGTGACGACCGGATCTATTTCGCTAATTTGGAGCGCTTCGATGTTCCCCCGCAGCTTGCTGCTGCTGGCTGCGACGCTTATGCGTTGGGAGAAGCCTTTTCTGTGACGGCATCCCAAAGCTTGTCTCCAGAGCTGGCGAGAGACCTCCCGACGATTCGATCGCAAGCCATTCGCATTCCCTACTTAAGGTTCAAGGAGACTGATTACATTTACCGATTCCGCACTGAGAAGCAGCGAAACCGTGAGGTATACCACATTGACGAGAGCTCCCTAGCCTTGTATCATAGCGAGCTCTTCCAGGCTATCAAAGCGGTAAAGCGGTCCAAGGAGCGATCCGCTGCCAGTCCGGCAAGCTTGGATTTTGGAGCGGTCGAATATTTACTCCCAAGCCATTTTGGATTCTGTTTGGGTGTGCAAAACGCTATCGAGCGGGCTTACGAAACGATCGCTTCGAATCCAGGAAAACGCGTTTTCATGTTGAGCGAGCTGATACATAATCCGTTCGTCAACGAGGATCTGAAAAAGCGGGGGCTTCTCTACCTGCAGAGCGATAAGGGGGAAGCGGTTATGGATCAGCAAATAGGCAAGCCTTATTGGGATACGCTGAACGATCGCGATATCGTCGTCATCCCCGCCTTTGGCGCGCGTGACGAGGACAAAGTAAAGCTGATTGATAAGGGGCTGCCATTGAATGCCTATGACGCCACTTGCATGCTCGTCGAAAAGGTTTGGAAAGCGGCGAAACGATTTGGCGAACAAGGGTTCACTGTCGTGATTCACGGGAAAGCGGAACACGAGGAAACCAAAGCGACCTTCTCTAATTCGGTAAAATACGCTCCCTCCATCATCGTTAGGGATATGCGGGAGGCGGATCGCCTGGCTTCCGTGATTCTGGCGAAGGATTTGGAGGAACGTCGCCGCCTTTTCGAACCGTTTTCCAATACCTGCAGCCAAAATTTCGATACAGATCGAGATCTGTCTAAGTTGGCTATAGTCAATCAGACGACCTTATTGCGTAACGAAACGCTGAGAATCATCGAGAGGCTCGAAGAGGCCTTACGAGAGCGCTATGGAGCGGCCCACATCGAAGAGCATATGGCGATTAGCAGCAAAGGCGATACGCTTTGCTACGCGACCCAGGTCAATCAAGATGCCTTGTCGTCCGCCATTAAGGAAAAGGCGGATTTAGCCATAGTCGTCGGGGGGAAAAACAGCTCGAACACCTATCAGTTGTATCGCCTTTGCCAGGATGTTTTCGGCGAAAGGGCCTTCTACATTCAGTCGGAGGCGAATATCTTGTCTCGCGACCGGATTGAGCACTTCGTATTTCCCTACGATCCCGAAAATCCGAAGCAAGGCAAGTTGGAGGTGCGGCCCTTTCTTCCCGAAAACAAGGGGCGGCTGAGGATTCTTTTGACGGGTGGAGCCTCCTGTCCAGATGGGTTGCTCCAGCAGGTTATTGCCAAGATCAATGGCTATTTCGAATCATCGGAATTACGCTGTATCGAGGATGTGATTACAGATTTTCAGTGATAGGCGGGGATTTTTTCGATTGCCATGGAGTGGTTGATCGTTTTGCAAATCCGC
Organism: uncultured Opitutaceae bacterium; assembly: GCA_964404745.1. Classification (GTDB taxonomy): domain Bacteria; phylum Verrucomicrobiota; class Verrucomicrobiia; order Opitutales; family Opitutaceae; genus Pelagisphaera. The sequence goes on along the minus strand of CAYOLG010000017.1, from coordinate 8,557 downwards.
ATGCCGATATACGAATTCTATTGTAAGGAAAATAATACGATTTACTCGTTTCTGGCGAAATCGCTGGCCTTCAAGGATGCCGTGCCGAAGTGCCCAGACAATGCTGCGTTTACTATGGAAAAGCAGGTGTCCGGTTTCGCGTTTGTCGGAAAGGCCAAGGATCCGTCGGAAGAGGATCCGATGGATGGGATGGACGATGCCAAGATGGAGCGGATGATGGCAGAGCTAGAAAAGGATATGGCGGGATTCGACGAAGAGAATCCAGATCCTAAGCAAATGGCCCATCTGATGCGGAAAATGGCGTCCTTGACAGGCGAAAAGCTCCCGGGGGAAATGGAGGAGATGGTGGCCCGCCTGGAAGCGGGCGAGGATCCCGAGCAATTGGAAGAGGAATTTGGCGATGCTCTCGACGACATGGGAGACGATCTTGATGGTGAAGAAGGCGGGCGCCTGAAAAGGTTGAGAAAGCGCCTGCTGGGGCCCAAACGGGATCCCGAGCTCTACGATATGGCCGAATACTGCAATTAGAGGCGGTTTTCCGGGCCTTGAACATTCCCATCTCCGGAGAGAAGGATGGCGATCGGTCGCGTCTGGGGAAAGTGGGAGAGAATGATCACTGCAATTACGGTGATGGGGACGCACAGAAACATGCCGGGTATCCCCCAAAGCGTGCCCCAAAGCCCGAGCGACAAGAGGATTACCAAGGGGCTCAGATTCAGCGAGCTCCCCAGCAAGCGAGGCTCGAGGAAGCTCCCGATCATCATCTGGGTCGCTGTTATGCCTCCTACTACGGAAATTATAGGCAATGGGCTATCGAACTGGATTAAGGCGAGAACGGATGGGAAAGCGGTGGCTAGTATCGAGCCTATCGTGGGGATGTAGTTGAAAAAGAAGATAAGCATCCCCCAGAAAGTGGCGAAATCGAGGCCGACTGCCGCCATAATGCCCCAGCTGATGAAGCCCGTTGTCAAGCTAGTGAAGGTTTTTACGCCAATATAGGTGCGTGTGTCTTTATCGATCTCCTCGATGATTTTCGCCACTTCGTTTTCGTGAAGGTTACCAGCAGTAATGGCCTTGATTTTCGGGTTGAAACTACGTTGCTCTAGGAAAAGGAAGATGACATATATGCTGATTAGCCCGGCGTTTCCAGCTAGCGTGCCCAAGGCGCCTGCCACATCGCGCACCATATTGGCGAAATCGAATTGACCGACGAACTCTCGAATTGGCGGCGGTTCTTCGAACGGGAACCAGCCATATACCTTGTCGATCAATGGGCCGATTTTGGCCTGATATTGCGGAGCCACGCGAACCACGGCACTGACATTCTGGGTGATCAGGTTGAAGAAAATACTTAGAATCCCCACGATGATCGCTACCGAGGCAAGATAGCGAAGGGAAGCGGGTAGGCTTCGCTCGCGAATCTTTATTTTCTTTATAGCGATGGAAAGGGCGTTGATCAGATACCAAATGAAAACCGCTAGAATGAGCGGAATGATCAGCTTTTGGCCAATGTGGAGAATGAAGAATAAGGTTACGGTAATCCCCAGCCAGAGAAAGGAGCGGGCGAGAGCGGAATTCGTAACCTGATGATTCATTGAGCTAGGGAGGTGAAGCAGACGGGAGCGGGATGTCTCAGAAGCGTGAATAAAAGGAATCCGGCGAAATTTTCCACAATTATCGATTCCCTGATAACAACATGCCCCACAACAGCTTTGGTATAGTCAACGAAGAGTGAAACTAAAAAGGGCCCGGTTGGTCGCATTCAGAGAGGCGAGTCGATCGTTAGTACTCGAGGGATGGAGAGAGCATACACTTTTCCGGAGTGGAATTGAGGAACCCAGAAAACCAGAGGAGGGCCCGGGCGGATGGGGATTCGCCCGGGTTTTCTCGTTTAATCCCATTTCACTTGTAACGGAGCTCAAGGTAGGTTTTGGCATAGGGTTAAATGTCTCGATACTATAAAATGGTAAAGCAGGAGCTGCTCTCGCAACCGGTATATCAGCCAGGAAAGCCAATTGACTACGTAGCCCGCGAATTGGGCCTCGATCCGCATTCGATCATCAAGTTGGCCTCCAACGAGAATCCGCTCGGAGCCTCGCCTAGGGGGATCGCGGCGGGAAAGGCAGCCATGGAGAAGATCCACCTGTATCCAGATGGCGGATGCTACGATTTAATCAGGGCCTTGGGGCAATGGCTGGGTATGCAGTCCGACCAGCTTATTGTCGGCAATGGATCGAATGAGATACTAGAGCTGATAGGGCATGCTTTTATTGATCATGGTGATGAGGTGGTGATCGGACAAGGATCCTTCATTGTCTACAAGCTGGTGACGCTGCTTTTCGGCGGGAAGATTGTCGAAGCGCCCACCAAGGAATACCGCCACGACCTCAAGGCCATGCGGGAAGCCATAACCGATCGGACTAAGGTCGTATTTTTGGCGAGCCCGGACAATCCAAGCGGTTCGGCGAATAGCAATCAGGAAATCCTCCAATTCGCAGAATCGCTCCCGGATTCCGTTTTGTTCGTGTATGATGGGGCGTATTCAGAATATTTGGACGATCCTCCTGATTTGCGTCCGTTGATATCCCAGGGGAAATCGGTTTTCTGTACCCGAACTTTCTCCAAGATTTTCGGACTAGCGGGATTGCGAATTGGCTACGGCTTTGGTGACCCCGAGCTCGTATCTTTGTTGAATCGCGTTCGCGAGCCTTTCAATGTCAACGCGGTGGCTCAGGCCGCGGCTTTGGGGTCGCTGGAGGATGCCGAATGGCTGGATCATTGCCGAAAGGCGAATGCCGAAGGGCGAACCAAGCTTGAAGTTCTCCTTGAGTCATTAAATATCGAATACATAGAAAGTTCGGCTAACTTCGTAACTGCCCGAGTGGGTGATGGAATGGCAGCTTTTGAATGGATGCAAGAACAAGGGGTGATCGCTCGTCCCTTGACTCCCTATGGCATGGAGGAGTGGATTCGCCTTTCCGTGGGGAGAGAAGAGGAGATTGAGCGGGCAATTGAATCCCTCACTTCGTACTTGAACCGATAGGGGCAGCCCCTTCATGCTCTAGACTGTGCCTATCCTTGGCGTTAGTGAGTGAATTTTTCGTCGAATGAGTTGATTTTGTTCGGGGTTGCGGCAATCGCCCTTCTGTTCGCCAACGCGATGTTCGTGGCTACAGAATTCAGCCTGTTAAAATTGCGTTTCACCCGCTTTGGAACAGATAGGGAAGATGAAGCGAAGGCGTCGACACGCATTGCTGCCTTGCTGGACGATTTAAGTGGCAGCCTACGCTTGATCAGGTTTGGCACGACTGTCAGCGGCATAGCGATTGGATTTCTTTGCGCACCGCTTGTTCTTGCTTCGTTGAGCGCCCTGGATTTGTTTGGTGAATATCAGGTTCGGCTGGCGATGGCGGTAGGATTTCTTCTGGCCATTGGCATCCATTTTGTGATCGGGGAGCTCGTTCCGCGAGCGATCGGCATGCAAAACTCGGTGGGGGTACTCAAGGTTACTGCCTTGCCGCTAGGGATCGTCAAGACGGTGACCTACCCGATTTATGGCCCGTGTGTTCGATTGGCCGAGGCTCTCCTAAAAGTTCTCGGATACGAGCCGAAATCGGATTTCGATTCTATCGAGATTGATTCGCAAATCCGCTCGATCGTGAGTACGGGTGAAGAACTCCAGGAAGTTACGGAAAGCATCCTCAGTAACGCCATGGATCTGCGAAAGCGAGTGGCCCACGATATCATGATTCCCAGAAACCAGCTGCGATTCTTCGACATGGAAGACTCGATTGAAGAGAATTTGAGCGTGGCTAGGGCGACCGGGCACACGCGTTTCCCGGTGTGCGAAGGAGACCTGGATCGGTGTATCGGCATCGTTCATATTAAGGATGTATTTCGCGCGGGAAAACCGTCGGAAGAGATCGATCTCAATCAGATTAAGCGGCCAATTTCCCGCTTCTCTACTGACGAGCCTCTGGAAGCTGTCCTGCAGGAGTTTCTCAAGCAAAAGCAGCATTTCGCCTTGTTGATTGACGAATTTGGTGGAGCTGTAGGAGCGATCACGCTTGAGGACGTTTTGGAAGAATTGGTAGGCGAAATTCAAGATGAATTCGACTTGGATAAGGAGATGATCTCTGAACTAGGTGAGAAGGCGTTTCTGGTGGACGGACTGACGCCCTTGCATGACTTGGCCGAAGCAATTGGGGTCGAATTAGAGTCGGAAGAAGTTTCTACGTTTGGGGGTTACATCACTCTTAAATTGGGTCGCATGCCGCATCTGAATGAAGTTTTCACTATCGACGGCCTCCAGATCACGGTCGGCAATGTGGATGATCGTCGGGTAATTGCCGCTTCTCTGGAGGTTTTGGGTGATGGAGAAGCGAACGAAGCGGTGGAAGAAGCCCTTTGATCGCTCCTTCGGTTGCCTTCCCCGGGAGCATTTTCCGCATAATGGCTTGAGTTTATGGCTCAAACGTGCTCGCCTGAGGCTGCCGATTTTCAAACGAATCCAGATAAGAATCTAGCACGCAATGCAGACGCTCCCTCTAGCGCTGATACTCCAACGTGGCCTCGTAGGTCTCGTGGGGTTTTTTGCGGGCTGTGTCTCCGCGTTGGGCGATGCCGATGGTCAACAGTTAGAAGCGGTTCGAAGTCAGGAAGAAAGAGAATACGTCCTACCGGTATTGGAGTATTCCTTCGATAGGGATTTAGACCATGCCTCGCCCCCAAATTACAAATCGGTCAATGCTTCAGGTCTTCCGCTGGCCCTGCGGCATCGAATCGATGCCCTTTGGTCCCAATACAAATTTTTCGCTGACTATGATCAGACGGCCTCGGATTTTCCGGTTGTCGCGGAAGTTCGCTATCGATTGAGGACTTCGCCTTGGTCTGATCCGGAAAGATTGGCTCGAGCGCGGTTGCTGGACGGCACGCGATTTCAGGCTCTAGTGACGCGCGAGTTCGATCAGGGCCAGCTGTACGAAATGTCGACAGCTTTGCAGCGCGGGACGGCCATTATCGAGGGAGCGGACCCCGCATATCTGGAGTATACGAACCTGCCCGTAGAGATAAGGATGGGATTGAATCACAGCGCGGATTTGATTGCTGGCGTGGAATTCGATTCAGCTCGATTGCTCACCAAAGGCGAGAGCTTCCAGTCGTTCGAGCAATCCGCTAAAGTAGGCTTGGGAGGAGAGCTTGGGGACGAGCTTTACGGCCAGGTTACATTGGGAAAGCGTTTTTCCCAGATGGATGACGGCAGAAGCGAGTCCTCCTTAGATTTGGATGCGGCTCTGGTTTGGCAAGCGGACTCGGACACGCAGTATTCATTGACCTTCAACCGATCAACGCGCCCATCCCTGCTAGCCAATGACTTTGTCGATTCCCAGACCGTGTCCCTATCGGGCGATACGACGCTTTCGGATATGTGGTCTGCCTATTACGGAATTTCGCGAAGCTGGATCCAAATGGAACCGCAGTTCGGTAGAGATTTGGAAATAGATAGCGGGGAAGTGGCGGTTGTATTTTCGCCAACGCAATCTATTCGATTCTCAGGCGGCTATGTTTTCCGTAGTGGAAGTTTATATCGCCTGAAAGAGGACGAGGCGGAACAGATTATCCGATTGTCCGCTTCCTTGCTTTACTAGCTCGCGGGCTACGCGCGATCCGAATTCAAAGCGATCTATGCCATCCGACATTCATGTCGCAAGGCATCCGCCTCCTTCTCGCAGGCCCTGAGCTTGTGGAAGAGCGCTGCTTGGATCTGAGTCAGCACCATTTTGCTCATTCTTTTTTGCGGACGGTATTAGCGGTGAGACGCTCGTCGCAGTCGATCGTTAATGGCTTGGCCTAAGCCGAGTTCTTGGGCCTCTTCAGCGACGATTTTTCGATATCCCTTTGAGTCGATATCCCGGAGCTTAGCATAGAGCTGTCTGGCGATCTCATCGAGATTGCCGTTTTCCGAAAGCCAGTAAATGTTCGAAGCAGGCTTCTCAGCGGGTCTGCGCAGCAGTAGAAAGGCGATTTTCGAATCGGTTTCTCGGAGCTCTCGACCAGAGACGGGTTCTGTTCGCAGCTCCACGGGGATTCTGGGGCTATAGTGTTTGGGAAGTGATCCAGGAGCGATATGTATGGATTCTGCCGAGGCTACAGGCGCTTCGATACGCTGGCAGAGGGCGTTTTCAATATCCCCAACTGGTAGAGCTCCATATCTAAGTATTCTTGGCCGTTTCGGGTCGCGAGCGTCGATAATAGTGGACTCGACTCCTAACGAACAGGGCCCTCCATCCAAAATGTAGGCGATCTTTTCCCCGAGATTGGCGTCTACGTGGTCTGCTCGCGTGGGGCTAATGTAGGAAAAGGGATTCGCGCTAGGGGCGGCGATGGGGAAAGTGCAATCTTCAATCAGCCGCCTAAAGTCGGGATGGCTTGGACAGCGGAGCGCGACCGAGTCCAATCCTGAAGTAACGATATCGGGAATGATGGGCTTCTTACGAACGACGATTGTGAGGGGTCCTGGCCAAAAAGAGTCCGCCAGAATCTTGGCGATCGAGTTCGTTTCGCCGTACCGGCCGATATCTGAAAACCCGGATATGTGGCAAATTAGTGGATCGTTAGAGGGACGGCTCTTGATATCGAAGACCTTTTTGCATGCTTCATTATCCAACGCATTGGCCCCCAAGCCATAGACGGTTTCCGTTGGCAAAGCAACGACCTCCCCGGAAAGCAAAAACTCGCGCAAGAAGCGCAAGTTTTCTTGGGTAGGTTTCAGGATTCTAGCCACTGATCGATCGCGGCCTTTGGCCGTGAGCGACCTTGGCAGATTTGGCGTGGACGCCCTACTGCATCAACAGCATATTGCGAGCTCGCTTGATCGCCTTGTTGATCTTGCGTTGCTGCTTAGCTGACAGGCGGGTGAGTTTCCGGGGCAAAATCTTGCCGGTTTCGGTGACGTAACGGCTCATGATATGAGCGTGGGTGAAATCCAGCTCTTGCGGCGTCAGGCTCCGGTTGGGTGTTTCGCTTCTCATTGGAAGGGGCGAAAGTACGCCGGTCAGATGCCTTGTCAATAACGGAAAACGGGATTTTCTACCGAAGTCTGACTTTACAGGAAGGGCAAGTTGAGACAAAACCCTGGCCTACGAATGGGGCTTCGGCCCTGTTCCCCGCTGGGGCCATAGTTCAACGGATAGAACAAGCGTTTCCTAAACGTTAGATCTGAGTTCGATTCTCGGTGGCCCTAGGGGCGGGGATTGTTGCATACCAAACACTTAGGAATTTAAACAAGTTGAATTGGCTTTTATTATAGCCAATTATTGGCAATTGTAGACTGCTTTTTGCAGGTGCATGCACTGTAATGCACTCATGCCCACTACTACTAGAAGCGGCCTCGCCACTGTAGAATTTCCTGCCAAATCGGGGATCAAAATTCAAGAGGTTATCAACACCTCGGGTGGTAGCGTCTTTGGCGGTTCGTTTGAAGTGCTGATTCCTGCGAAGGTTAGGGGCAGGGGCAAAGGAGGCAGGATAAGAAAGCGCTTCAAGAAAATGGAAGATGCGAAGCGATTCGCGAAAGAGCAATATAAGGGTTTAGGTGCTAGGGGATCCGCTTTCTTTAGCTTGAACACCCAGTTGCAGGACGAGGTTGCCGCACTTGTTCCAGAGCTGGAAAAGTCAGGTCAGTCGTTGGACGAGTTGAAAGAGTTCATCAAGAGTTTGGAGTTGGAGGATGCCAAATTGTCGGATGTAGCCAAAGGGCTTTCGCGTTTGAGAGCCGCTGGTCTAGACTTTGACCGGTCGATAAGGTTTTGCGAGACTCACCTAATGCCCGCCGGAGGAGACATTACCTTTTCAAAAGTGGTTGAAGAGATGATCGCTCTAAAGAAGGAGAGGGTGGTAAATGGGTCTCTCAGGCCAGTGAGTCTCGATACATTCACCCAACAGACGAGAAGGATGGCCAAGGCCTTCGGAGAGTTGAAGATAGAGCTTGTTTCAAGAGCAGTCATAATGGATTGGATCAAAGGCTTGGGATTGTCGGGGCGTTCCAATCAGAATTATCTAGATGCCTGTATTGAGGTTTTCAACTACGCGATAGATGAGAATTACATTAAATTTTCACCTTTTAGCGGTTTCAAGGGGCAGAAGAGAAAAGCCCTGATTGGATCTGGCGAGAAAGGTAAAAACATTACGATACTATCCATTGATGAAGTAGAAAGGTTGTTAGGCGTTGCACGAGAACTGAACGAAATTGGATTTTTGGGCTACCTGATAATAACCTTATTCTGTGGAGTCAGAGCGGAAGAAGCTAAGGGTTTGGAGTGGAAAGACGTCCATGACGGCCAGAAAGAGCCGTCTTTGACTATTGGTCCCGAAATAGCAAAAAAGCGAAGGATACGACATGTGGATATTCCCCCAAACGCGGTGAACTGGCTGTCATTGATACCGGATAGAAGTGGCAGGGTTGTCGAGTTTAGGGACAAGAACCATTTTGACCGAATGTTTCGCAAACTCAGGGGTAGGGCTGGGTTCAGGAAAAAGAACGATAAGGGTGATTGGG
>CAYOLG010000016.1:95835-109196 GCA_964404745.1 uncultured Opitutaceae bacterium | reverse complement strand
AGAACGGCAGTGGCACGGTCACCCTCAGCGGTACCAATACCTACAGCGGCGGCACTACGTTAAATGCCGGCGTCATCAATGTGAGCGGCTCTTTGAGTTCGGCAGTCACCATTAATTCCGGTGCGACTCTCAGCGGTACCGGAAGCGTTGGTGCGGTCACGGTTAACGACGGTGGACGTCTTGTTTCCCAAGCTTCCGCCAATGGATTCGTGCTGGGTAATACCATCTTCCAGGGCGGCGGTATTTTTGAATGGAATATCGGTAATGTGACCGGTGCCGCCGGTAATGATTGGAGCTATCTGAGTTCCAATGGTTCGCTCAATATACAGTCCAACACCAATACGCCCTTTGTCATTGAAGCCGCTACCCTTAATGACAGTAGCTTCGATCCTGAAGCAAAGAAGTATGAATGGAATATTGCGAGCTTCTCGGGTGGGATCCAAAACTTCTCCCGTGATGCTTTCTCAGTCGATTCCACTGGCATGACCGGTGCCGATGGACGCTTCTATGTACTCGAGAAATCCGATAACCTAACCCTGGTTTACAAGACTGCCGCAGTCTGGAACAGCGATAATGGTAACTGGTCCTCTGCGACCTCATGGGAGGATGCTTCCCTGCCGGAAGATACGGACAATATTGAATTTGTCGGATCTGGCGGAACCAGCACCAACGACAATGGTTACATCACCTCGATCGACGGCTTGCTCTTCACATCTGATGTGAGCGGTGCCTACACTTTGAATGGCAGTGCGCTGACAATCACGCTCGAGGGTATTATTAATGAATCTAACGAGAAGCATACCGTCGCGATGGATCTGGTCCTCCCGACCGATCAGGAAATCAATGCTGCCAGCGGCGCATTGGAACTCAGCGGTAATATCTCCGGAGCCGGCGCCCTCATCAAGAACGGTAGCGAAACCGTCACCCTCAGCGGTACCAACATTTACAGCGGCGGCACCACCGTTAACAACGGCACCCTCAGCGGTACGACCGATAGCCTGCAGGGCGCCATCACTAATAATGGAACAGTCGCTTTCGACCAGTCCACCGACGGCGCCTACGCCGGAGTCCTGAGCGGAACGGGCAGCCTCGAGAAGAACGGCAGTGGCACGGTCAGCCTCAGCGGTGCCAATACCTACAGCGGCGGCACCTCTGTGAACAGCGGCACCCTCGAGGTCGCCAGCGGTTCTGTCCTCGGTACTGGTTCAGTCACACTCAACGGCGGTGAATTGCTCGTGCAGTCCTCCAGTGAAATGCAGGCCAATCTTGGAATTGGGGGCAATCTGACCTGGAATAACGGCAACATCGCATTCTACGATACCGGGGACTCGCCGGAAGCTAATGATCTGAAGATCAGCGTCGGCGGCAATGTCCTGAATGGCGGAAACGGCGGTCAGTTTGACTTCAGTCAAGTCGAGGCGCTCGACGCCGGAACCTATACCTTGCTTGAATTCATAAACGGCACCACCGATTTCCAAGTCGCGAATTTTGCCGCGAGAGCCGGGGTTGGTTCGACTCTCAATGGCACCTTCTCGGTTAATAACGGAGCGATCTTTTATGAGGTTGTCGGTGCGAGCTCCAGTGGTCCGGTTATCGAGAATAATGGAGGCGTTAACACCCCCATTGTTTCGGATTACAAAGTCGATCAGGATGCTAAAACTGTCGACCAGGAAAATACCGTCAACTCGCTTACCTTTGAGAACAACGGTACCTTGGCTGTCGAAGCAGGTGGCAAGCTTGAGATCAGCTCCGGCAAACTCACCGTAGCGAGTGGTAGCACCTCCACCGTAAGTGGAGGTCAGCTCACCTCCTCGACCACCGACCTTGTCAAGGATGGTGACGGACAGTTAAACCTTGAAAATGAAGTGGAGGTCGCCAACGACGCCAAGGTGGAGTCCGGCCGGCTCGCGATCAAGGGCAAGGGTGTCCTGAAAGCCAACAAGCTCGTCGTTGAGAACGGCGGCACCCTTGGGGGTGACGGAACCGTCCAGGCCGATGTTCAGGTCTTTGGTACACTCGCAAGTGGTAATTCTCCCGGCAGCCTTAACATCACCGGTGACCTGACCCTTGATGCTGGATCCACCACCGAAGTTGAAATAGAGAGCCTTAGCAATAACGACCAAACTATAGCAACCGGTAACATCTCGCTGGACGGCACTCTCACTGCTACTTCCTGGAATAATGGCACCATCTCAGTGGGCGACAAATACGATGTCTTCAAATCCACCGGCGGTACCATCACCGGTGAATTCCATACCTACAACGCCCCCACGAATCTGCGGATCCGCCTCTTGAATGACGGTAGCACCGCAAGTCTGCGCTTTGCACCTGAGACTTATACCCTCATGGCGCGAACCCAGAATCAGTTCAATGTGGCAGCCGCCCTGGATTCTTTCATCCCAGCGACTTCGGGCGATGCCATGACAGTCTCCACCGCCCTCGATGAACTCACCGCTGTGGAATACCAGGCGGCCTTCCATCAGGTCATGCCTAACATCCACGAAAGTATCTCCGATATCTTACTGGATCAAAGCTTCCATCAAACCAAGCGCACCCAACAACGCCTCAGTTTGAACCGCGCACGTGAGCTTGCCTCGACCCGATCGGGCTGGCGCGCCTGGTCTCAGGTGAATTTCGATTCCATGACCGCCAGTGCCTTTGCTGCCATCCCGGGTTACGATAATGAGCGCGATGGCTTTCAAGTGGGCGGGGATTTCGCCGCTTCCAGTGGTTTCCAGTTCGGATTATTTGCCGGTCGGGATAATAATAAGCTCGATTACTCCGCGGGCAATTCATTGAGGACCGAGAGCATGCAGTTTGGTACCTATGCCAGCATAAGCAATGGCAGCGGCTTTTTCATCGATGCTATCCTTACCAGCAGCTTTGTCGACCTCGATACGCGCCGTTCCATTACCTTTGGCTCGATTGATCGCCAAGCTAAAGGAGATACCGAAAGCGCCCAGTTCGGTGCGGCCTTGTCGCTCGGGCGGGAATTCAATTTTGGTAATTTCACCTTTGCTCCGCATGCTGGTATCGAACTCTCGCACCTCGATATTGACGGTTTTGCGGAAAATGGAGCCGGCAGCCTCGACTTGGGGCTCGCTGATAAAAGCGTGGAACGACTCATCAGCGAGTTGGGAGCGCAACTATCTTACCGAATGGAGATCTCCAAGGGTCTGACCCTTATCCCCGAGCTGCGTGTCTCCATGAATTCCGAAATGTCCGACAATGGACGCACCATAACTGCCCGACTTGAAGGGGGTGAAGGAACTGCCTTTAATTATGTCCCTTCTGGACGTGATCGCGATGGAGTCTCCACTTCGCTTGGTGTTAGTGCCCTGCGTGGGGACGACTGGAGCGCCTCTGTTTATTGGAATAGTCATTCCATGAAGCGCGACGGTGATAGTGACTCTATCAGTCTAGGCCTCGATTATAAATTCTAAGCACTTCGGTCATCCCGCCGCTTGAGTTTGTTTGTGTCCCTTTGTTTTGGGGCGCTACAACTCAATAGCGGCGGCTGTGCCGTAGGCGCTAGTTCTATTCCCTCGCTGCGCTTTGGTGTATCATGATGCTCCAGATTTGTAAGCGGTAATTCCTCCACCCACTATGCGGTCGTGATAGATGACTGTTTAAGTGATGAAGCAATTTGAGGACAATCAGGTAGTTTTGTTTCGGAGGTTGGGGGAATAACGAACTCGTTCCGGAGGAACTGGTCGCTCCCCGCCGCGTCTACCGGGAACTTGGTATAGATCTGGCGCACCACGAGCCGGCCATCGCGTTTAGCGACCCCGTGAAAGCGACAGCTTTCGCAAGATACCTGAAAAGCGGCTCGGGACGAGAGTTCGCCCGGCGGCATCTTCAATCCCCATTAGTCATCGAGGAGCTTACCCGGTTGCTCTCCATCCAGCATTTCGAAAACAACATCAACCAAGGAAACCCAGTCGAGAATCTCTCATTAGAATTGGGCGGAATAGGGGGGGTAGAAGTAGATGCCAATTTTGTTTGCAGCGAGCCATCAATCCGTCAAAATTCGAGCTCATGTTTCGTTCTTACATGACGTTAGTTGCATGCGCGTCATTTCTGGTAGGAAGAACTGGTTATTCGCAAAATGATCAGCAGCAGGAATCTCCGTGGGATGGTTTTTACAATTGTGAATTTCTTGGTCTTGCTGCAAGTCTAGCTTTGGAAAAGTCAGACGGTTATATAACTGGGGTCTTGAATACGAGTCTTGGCCAGATCTTTATTCTCCAAGGTGTTTACGGCGGAGAGACGAGCAACGTCGGCCTAATGTGGAATCAGCAATCGATGGAGGAGTTCGAATACTCGATTGAAGCACTTGAGACTGGGCTGGAACTGAGCGTCTCCAGGGGCGAAAGCTCCCCGAGTGTCCGCTTCATGTTCACAGACCGTCGAATATCGAGCAACAATCAGGTAAGTCCGAATATCGAACAGGGGATTTCCGAAAGCTCGAGAGCTGACCAAAACGACCAGAGGCTGGTCGGTGTTTGGCGGAGGACCGAATCAATGTCGAGTGCAGGGGTCGGTGCCACTAGTGGATTTTCGATGGCGACTGACTTCACGATGGAGATTTATCCAGATGGATCGGTACGACTGAGTCGAAAGTCAGCTGGCGGAACGGGCAGCGTAACATTCGGGGGTACGGCTGGGGGCTCTCTTCAGCAAGGCCGATGGCGGACGGAAGGGCGTTTCTTTTTTACCCTCGATGAAGGCCAGACTGATTGGGTCGCGGTGGGAGAGTACGTGGTGGATCAGCAAACTATGATGCTCAAGACGCCAACAGGGAATTTTATTTGGTACAGGGTCCAGTGAGTGCTTAAGTGAAGCTTATTTTTTGGCAGGAAAGTGTCCGAACCGAGCTAAACAGGGCCGCTTGAAAAGTTAGTCTGGGCCACTGGAAAGGACCCAGACGATGAAGGGCAGAAGAGACACCACGGAGCAGGAGAATCGCATGCTTCGGGAGACCGAGCGGGCGGACAAGAGCATTATTGAAGCGTGCGTCTAGCAAGGCATCAGCGATTAGATATTCTACCGGTGGAAGAGGGAGTTCGGGATGATACAGGCGGACCAAGCCAAACGTCTAAAGGAGTTGGAAAAGGAAAACACCCGGCTCAATGGGCTCCTGGCCTACGAGATTCTTGTAAAGGAGCTGCTTAAGGAGGCATTGGGAAAAAAGTTGTGAGCCCCGGCCACAAGGGCTAGACAAACTCTCGACGAGATTACCATCCAGATTACAACGTTGTATTCTAGATGGTTGTGGTTTTGCCGCTGTCAGAGGATCAGTTTTGGTTCCGCTTTAGGCGGGGCTACACCCGTCAAGAGTTTTGGGTTATTAGACTCGGAAGAAATAAAAAACGGGAGACTCGAAGGTCTCCCGTTTGTAGTGAAATAGTTGATTCGCTTGGAGCGGAACTTTTACCCGTTGAGGGCCCAGCCCTTGCGGTATTCTTTTCGCAGGAGGCGGTTGGCTTCCGGACTGTTGGTCACTTCCATCTTCCTTGGGTTGTAGTCGAGCTTCTTGCCAACGTCGTAGGCCACGGCTCCGAGAAGGAGTTGCTCGATCATGATTCCCGAGTAATCGAAATTGCATGACGTCTTAAGGTCCGTCTTGCAGGCGTTGGTCCACTCTTCTCCGAAATTGGCGACCGTCTTTTCCGGTACCTTGATCTTGCTGGAGTCGTAGTAGGAGAGGTCGGCCGACTTGCCGTATGGAATGACCGTTCGGGTTTTGAAATCGGCGACGATGAATCCCTTGGTTCCCTTGAAGAGGGCGCCGTGACCAATCTTATTGAGGTCGACGTAGCTGAGTGGTGACTTGGGCATGTTGCCGCCCTGGTGCCAGGATACGCGGATCTGGTCGCGCCACTTGTTGGCGGGATTGATGCAACTGGAGCTCATCCGTGAGGGTGCTACTTCTGGATTGTAGGGTTCGCCCTCAGCTTGAGCGGAAACGGGGTAGTCGGCATCGAGCGGGTTGAAAGCCAGGTCCATTGTGTGGCTGCCCATATCGCCGATTTGCCAGTTGCCGAAGTCGCGATACATATTCCAGGAGAGGCAGTTCGATCCGGTCGGCCAATTCTTGATATCCGAGTCGAAATAAGACTTTTCCATTTTTCCCGTGCGCCAATTGAGAGCGATGAAGTAGTCCTCGCTGAATGGGTGCATGGGAGAAGGGCCTACCCAGAGATCCCAGTCGATGTAATCGGGAGCGGAGCCCGTCGCTTTCGGGTAGCCGGTCTTCTCGTGGTAACGGTTACCCCAGGCGTGAACGTCTTGGAGATCGCCTATTGCGCCTTCGTGTACGAGCTCCCGGATGTAGTCGAAATTGGGATCAAAGTGGCGCTGCGTTCCGCACTGGGTAGCCACTTTGTTCTTGTTCTTCATGTAGGTGTCTCGAACCAGACGGGCTTCTTCCACACTGTTCGCCAGTGGCTTCTCCCCGTAGACGTGAAGCCCGCGATTCATGGCCCAGATGGAAATAAAAGCGTGGTGATGGTCGGGCGTGCAGACGACCACGGCGTCGAGGTCTTTCTGGTCTAAACACTTGCGCCAGTCCTTGTATTGCTTGGCTTTCGGGAATTTCTGAGCGGCGGCCGCCAGAGCCTTGGAATTGACGTCGCAGAGAGCGACAACGTTTTCCTTTTCCAGCATGTTGAAATGGGCGGTGGCCCGTCCCCAGCAGCCAATCAAGGCGATATTCAGCCGGTTGCCAGGGCGATTTTGCCCGAAGAGCGAACCGCTGGGAAGGAACATAAGTCCAGCGCCAGTAGCGGCTGAGGTAGCTAAGAATTTACGACGATTTGGAGTTTTAGGGCCATTCATAATGGCGGAAGTTAGGAAGAGAGCTCCCGCAGGTCAATAATCTAAGGAGCGATTGGTCGGATCGTCGGCCTGATCACAGTTTCTCTTAGGAAGGAAATCCAGCACCATACGGTTGGCTAATGCGGCGTAAGCCCATTGGCCAGCGATGTATGCCCGGAAATGTCGTCTATGGCTCAGCACGAGAAAAGCGTTTCCTATCCAGGAGGGCCGCCAGCTTGCCATTAAAAGTCTAACGTGGGAACTTTAAGTGGCATTTAGAAACTGGGAGCGGGTGCTGATCGTGAGAGAGAAATAGGATGGTAAAGGGTATCAAGAGAGGAGAGAAATTGAGTTCAGTTCTCGATTGCTAAGCATGAGTTCGGACATAGCTTGGAAGGATGCCCCTCAATCGACGTGAGTTCCTGACTAGGACTGCCGGAATAGGGCTCCTCGCGAGCGCTAGCCCTGGGTCCTTGTTGGCCCAAGAACGCAGAGATATTTCCTATTATTTGGATCAAGCGGCTGCCAGGCCCGTTTTGGACCTGACTGGTTTGCATAATCCCGTTATTATCGAATCGGTGGATCTCCTGCGAAAAGGCAACCAGCACTATGTGCGGGTCCGTTCCAAGGACGGTTTGGAGGGGATATCCTTGGACAACGGACGGGCTGCCCATGTAGCGCCAATCTTCCTTCAGCGTGTAGCTCCATTCTTTGTTGGCAAAGACGCGCGGCAGCTCGAGGAGCACTTGTGGGAACTTTATCGGTGGCGGAGCAATTACAAGCTGCAGGGGTTGGCTTTTTGGAGTCCGGTAGCCTGGGTGGAATTCGCCATACTCGATCTATTGGGACGGGTCGCCGGCAAATCGATCGGTGATTTGCTGGGAGGCGTCATCCGGAAGCGGATACCCTTTTATGTGGCCAGCGGGAGGCGCGATTCGACGCCGGAGGAGGAGATCGACTATCTGCGAGGCCTGATAGATGAAACAGGGGCTAAGGCGATCAAGTACCGCGTTGGCGGGCGTATGAGTCGCAACGAGGACGCCTTGCCGGGGCGAACGCCGAAGTTGATCGAGCTTTCACGGAAGGAGTTGGGCGACGAGATGGCGATCCACGCCGATTCGAACAGTTCCTATGATCCGCCGCAAGCGATCGAAGTTGGGCGGATGCTCGAGGATATTGGAGCCGTTTATTTTGAGGAGCCTTGCCCCTTTGACCATTTGGAAGACACGCGCGAGGTGACGGAAACCTTGACGATACCTGTGGCCGGAGGGGAACAGGAGTATTCCCAGTGGCGCTTCAAATGGGCCATTGAAAACAGGGCAGTGGACATCGTGCAGCCCGACCTGCATTACTATGGCGGCTTGATTCGCTCGATTCGGGTTTCCCGTATGGCGGAATTGCTCAACATCCCGACGACCGTGCATATTTCAGGCGGATTCGGATTTATCTACATGCTCCATTTCGCTTCCCGAACGCCGAACATCGGAGATTGGCAGGAGTACAAGCGCAATATCGAGGATTACAGCGACTGGTTCGACCCGCCTCTGAGAATCGAAGAAGGATCCATAACCGTTCCCGAAGGACCCGGTGTCGGAATCGTGGATACGAAAGCCGTTCTCAAAGGAGCTCAGGTGGTTAGGGGCTGACTGGGATCGCCCACCGGAAATTTCAAGTTCGATCACTGCCATATGAAATCGGTAGGCAGCCTCAGTCATCGCATTGTTGATAAATCAATGAAATCTCTATTCTCAGGTATTCGATATCTGCGATGCCTATCGCTCTGGTTAGCGTTATCAACGCTAGCGGCAGGTCAGGAAGTCGAAGTCGTTTCGGTTGAAGGACAGCCTTTGGCGGCGAACGTTCGTCGTCTGCTGCAGACCTTGGAATTTCTCGGGGCTCCATTGCCTGATGAACGAATGCTCAAGCTTAGATCGGCTCTTGATAGCGAAGACGCAGAGGCGATTCAGGAGTCCTTGGACAAAGAGGTTTTGTTTGTCGTGGACATTAATCCCGAAGTGAGGGTGAAGGTCCAACGCGGTCCAGGTTCGGCCAATATTCAGCAAGGTGGCTATACGCCTTTGCTAGTAAAGGTCGTCAATTTCGGCACGACTACGCAGCAATTGCGCATCCACAGCGAACAAGCGGGCCAGGTTTACGGAGGCATGACTCCGTTGAGCGCCCAGCGCATGCAACGGCAAAGCCTGAATGAAACGAACGATAAAGAGGGCGACCCCAAGCGTTTCCTCGACATGGAAATGTACCAGCTATCTCCCATGACCACCCACCTAAGCGGTCTGGAAGTGGAGTATGCGATTGCTTTGGTTTACAGCCGCGATGCGGGCAAGCGTGAGGCCACCATCGAATTCGACGTGGGGCAGGGGTCTCAGGACATCGGATTTCGGGCGGAATTACCGGTCCTGTTCGATTGTCGTCCTGCAGTGAAAACGCGGCTGAGAATTCGCGATTTTGATGGAACGCCCACTGCGGCCCGACTAGTTTTCAAGGATGCGGCGGGAAAGGTTTATCCTCCTCAAGCCAAGCGCCTGGCTCCGGATTTCTATTTTCAAACACAGATCTACCGATCGGATGGAGAAGAGGTCCTGTTGCCCCCTGGAGAGCTGTTTCTGGAGTCGAGTCGAGGGCCGGAGTATCGAGTGCAAAGGAAGCGTATCGAAATTCCCGATGCGAGCGCGGCAGCTCTGGAGATCGATTTGGAGCGATGGATTCATCCGGCGGACTTCGGGTTTTATGGAGGCGATCACCACATTCATGGAGCTGGTTGCGCCCACTATGATTCGCCCACGCTGGGTGTTAGGCCCGAAGATATGTTCATGCAGGTAAAAGGCGAGGGGCTCAATGTGGGATGCGTGCTTACCTGGGGGCCATGCTTCGAGTTTCAGCGTCAATACTTCTCGCCCATCGTCGATGAGATCAGCGAGCCCATGACCCTTCTCAAATACGATTTGGAGATATCCGGCTTTGGCTCACAGGCTCTGGGGCATGTTTGCCTCTTGAATCTAAAGGACCAGACCTATCCGGGCTCGGATGGAACAAAAGAGAAAGGCTGGCCGACCTGGACGACTCCGGTGATGCGCTGGACGAAGGAGCAAGGCGGTTACACGGGCTTCGCTCATTCGGGAAGCGGATTGCGGATCAATGTGGAGGCGACGGCGAAACGCATGTTGGATCTGTATGACGAAGATGGCGATGATCTGATGAGCGAGACAGAATCAAGCCGGGTGGTTTTACCCTTCGCCTTCGAAACTATGGACAAAGACGGGGATCGTTTCCTCAGTGGCTCGGAGTGGACTTCTTCGATTGATCGGGCGGCCGACCAGTTGCCCAATTTTGTCATACCGGAGATGAACGGAGTTGGAGCTATGGAGATATGCGTTAGCGTCGCTGAAGGCGTATGCGACTTTATCAGCGCCATGGATACCGCTAGGATTCCGGAATGGAACATGTGGTACCATATCCTCAATTGCGGCTTTCCGCTAAAAGTGAGTGGGGAAACCGACTTCCCTTGCATGAGTGGGGGTCGTGTGGGTCAGGGGCGCGTGTATGTACAGCTGGGCAAAAGGTCGGAGCTCGATTTCAGCGAGTGGTGTCGAGGTTTGGCTGAAGGAAGATCTTATGTGTCTGATGGCTTCGCTCACGCTTTGGAATTCACTGTACAAGGGGTGAGTCCTGGATTTGGCGACGTCAGTCTCAGAGAGCCTGGATCTGTATCCATTGATGCGAAAGTGGTTTTCGCTCCCGAAACGCCGCTTTCAGTGGCCCAAGGCAATCTAGACCACGCCTCTGGAAAACGGATTTTGGGCGATACGGTCACTTTTCATGGACCGCCTCCCTCGGAAGTAGAATTGGGAGGGACGCGCAAGGTAGAGTTGGTGGTCAATGGAGAAGTAGTGGCCTCTGAAGTGGTCCCAGCGGATGGCGAGATACATGAGCTTAAATTTGATGCCCAAATAGACCGAAGCAGCTGGGTGGCTCTGCGGCATTTTCCGCAGATGCATACTAATCCTGTAGATGTGATTGTAGGCGAAGAACCGATACGGCCTTCACGTAAAAGCGCGCTTTGGTGTATCGAGACGATCAGGCAGCTGTGGAGGGCTCGCGAGCGCAAGATTGCTGATCACGAAAAATCCGCTGCTCGAGCGGCTTTCGACAGGGCTATAGGCGTTTACCAGAAAATAGCGAGCGAAGCGGCGAACTAGGTGGGGAAATATACGGGATGGAGTCGCCGCTCGGAGCCCTATCCAAAGTGGTTTAATACGTATCCGATCAAGATGACTTGCGGAACCGTTACTAGGGGGAGCGACAGGGAAACCTTCCACGATTTGGTGGTTTCACGGAGAACCATGATTTCGGTATAGTCGGTGGCGGCGCCGCTCATGAGAAATGCGAATCCGTTGCCCGGCGCTCCTCCGCGGGTCACGAGCTCGGCGGCGATGGGGCTGGAGCCCTCGGAGCAGACTTCGATGATGGTGGCGGCGACCAGCGTCAAAAGGAGGCCGGTCACGGTGGGTCCAAACCAATTGGCAAAAACCTCGTCGTTGGGAATTACTGCTCTGACCAATGACGCCAGCACGACCCCAAAAAAGATCCAACGCAGGATCATCCGCGACTCGGACAGTCCCTCGCGGAGCATATTGGCTAGGTTTCGGAAATTGAATCGGGCGGCACGCCACGACGCTTTGGTCTCTTGCCAGAATTGGAAGTCCGCAGGCAAGTCTTGGGAATTCGGGTTTTTGGGCAGCCACTTTGCGGATACCAAGCGCTCGAAAATCAGTCCTGATATGATGGCTACCAGACCCGACAGTAGAATGATGGCAACGGTCCATTTCAGGCCGATCAGAGCGACGAGCACCAGGGTGGTTGATAGCGAGTTCCAGGGGCTGGCGATGAGAAAGGCCATGGTTTGACCGAGGCTGGCGCCGCGGCGGTAGAGCTGCATTCCGATCATAAGAATACCGTGGTTGCAAAGGTCGAAAGCCAGCCCAGCCGCAGTGGCTCGAAGAATGCCATTGAGGCCGCCTGATTTGCCTAAGGCGCTGATGACGAGACTGCGGGGAATCCTAGCCACTACGGATACAGCGATGATGCCAGCGAGCAGCCCCCACCACATTTTGTTCAGAAGTTCGAAAGAGCCGTGGACAAAGGGTTCAACGAATGGGATTCCTTGCAATTGATCATGAAGGAGGAAATGGGCGAGGTAGGCTGTTGCAACTGTGGCCATTGATCCCCAAAGGAGCCAATCGAATTTGCGATTTGGGGAATCGCAGCATGATTCTTCCTTTTTTTCGTCGTCTTTGCAGCAATCATTCATGGCTAGTGGAATCTCTTGATTGAAAACCTATCGGTCGTATCGACTCTCCAATGCGTGAGAGGATCCTAGGTTGGGTGAGCTGGTTTCTCGATGCTTCGCTCGTATTGAGCGAGGCAGCTTTTTGGCCTACTCCACGAACTCCAGGTATCCAAAATCTTCTGGTTCGTGGACGTTGGGGTGGTCGGGGTGGACCTCGAACAGGGTCGACCAGGAGCGACGGTTGCCGGTGGCGTCATTGCGGTCTTGGCGAATGGCTTGGAATACCCATCGGTTGCCGGGCTCAATGGGGCTAAAGGTGTTGATGCCGTCGAAAAGCTTCAGAGGGATGGCCATTTCCATGATCCACTCGTCGTCCTCGTCGGAATTGTCGTTCAAGGTCCCTTCGATGGATACCTCGACGTCGAAGTCCGGGTTGTAGGATTTGATGAGGGCGTGCCGATCGTCGTGGAATTTGTTTAAAAAGATGAAATCGTTGGAGGCTTTGTAGAGATTCAGTTCGAAGCCGTAGTGCATATTCAATGGAGCGTTGGCGGGAATGAGAAAAATCTCGGCGCAGTCGTCGAAGTAGGGCTGCCCATCTCGCTTAATCTCGCGGGCGGTTATGTATTTGTCCTGACACCGGAATAGGACATAGAGGTTGTCCTCGTCCCACATCATTCGGAACTCAGACTTTTGACGGTCGCTCGGTTTTTCGTCGCGACGATAATAGTCCAGGCTGACCGACTTTGTATTTTCCCAGGCTTTATCGATCTTTCCATCGATGAGGATTGGGCTCTTGGCTTTGGAGGCGTGGAAAACGTTATCCTTTGGAGCTGCGAGAAGGGGAGTGATTAAGAGGGCCAAGATGAAGGGAAGGATATGGATGGCTGATTTCATGGGTTTATTGGAAATAATGTGGGAGCGGACAGCGCTGCTGGCAATCATCTAAGAGAGTGTCCAACAAGTCAGAATGAGCGTCGCAGCAGGCATTTTTGGTTTTTGGGAAGGCGTAGGCGAGGCGCCAATGCCCCTAGGGCCATGGCCCTCGTCCGCAACGCGGCCGAGAGCCAAAAAGGACGCTGCCCCAGATGGGTTTCCGTCCAGAGGGGCCTGCCGCTGCGTTGAGCGCATTGGGGATAGTCATTCCATGGATACCCCGCAATAAGCACGCCTTGCGGCTAGACCATCTAGACGTAAATGACGCATATTCTGACTTATTGGACACTCACTAAGG
>CAYOLG010000016.1:78044-95735 GCA_964404745.1 uncultured Opitutaceae bacterium | reverse complement strand
ATGCGACTTGCCCAGGTGGGAAGCTTGTTGATAGCTCTGATCCGATGAATTTTCTTCTTCGGCCCCTTCTACTGATTACTGTTTGCCTCTTAGTATCCCCGGTCTGGGGCAAGAATCCTCCCAATATAGTCATCATCCTCACCGATGATATGGGCTGGAATGATGTGGGGTATCATGGAGCCGAGTTTCCGACGCCGAATATTGATCGGATTGCTCGAGAAGGGGTGGATCTAGAACGCTATTACGTGACGCCGATTTGCACGCCGACGCGGGCTGGCTTGATGACGGGCCGCTATCCGCTTCGCTATGGGTTGCAGCGAGTGACGGTAAAGACCTGGGGTACGCGGGCGATACCGGACGATGAAATTCTCATTCCGGCAGCCTTGGAAGGCGCTGGCTACGAAACGCGGGCGATGGCGGGCAAGTGGCACTTGGGTTGGCAGCGCCGTTCAAATCATCCCTTGAGCAAAGGGTTTACTTCCTATCTCGGTCATTCGGGTGGGGGCATAGGGTTTTTCAGCCATTCGACGCAAGGGCTTCATGACTGGCACAAAAATTGGGAGCTGAATTACGAGCCTGGATACAGTACCGAGCTCATTGGCGAGGAAGCTGTGCGGGTGATTGAGGAGGCTGAGGGAAGTCGTAAGCCTTTCTTTTTGTATGTGGCTTTCAATGCGATTCACACGCCCAACGACTATCTGCCGCATCACTATGAGCAGTTTGCCCATATTTCGGATACGCTTCGTCGTGAAAAGGCAGCCATGATGACTTCGCTCGATGAGCAGGTAGGGGCGATCCTCGACGCTTTAGATCGAACAGGTGCAACCGACGATACGTTTCTGCTGTTTTCCTCAGACAACGGCGGCTCTTTGCCCAACGGATCTTCAAGCGATCCGCTCCGGGATGGAAAGTGGTCAGTGTACGAAGGAGGCATACGAGTAGTCGCTTCGGTCAGATGGCCAAACGGCGGGTTGAAAGGAGGACGCAAGCTCGCAGAACCGATAAGCTATATTGACATGCATCCCACGCTTCTGGGGATCGCCGGAGCCGATCGTTTGGGCAAGCCGTTTGATGGAGAAGATGTTCTTGATGTTCTCCGAGGTGAGAGGCAGAGGGACGATTTCGAGTTTCACTCGTATTTTCAGGGCCAACGCATTCCGCAAAATGAAGAGGATCCTGATCGGGAAATCCCTTTTGAGCGGAACGCTGTGAACACACGGGAATGGAAGGTAGTCAGATTGGGGCCCAGTTTGCGAATGGTGGATGATCCGCGAAAGGATGCTTTTATCGAGTTGTACCGCATTCGGGAAGATCCATTGGAAAAGAACGATGTGGAGGCAAGTCATCCGGAAGTGGTCGACGATCTATTGCGGCGAATGAAACAATTCCGGGAAACGCAAAAGCCCGTCTTGGAACATGTAGATATCCGACCGCCGGATACGTGGGTGAAACCTTATGATTTGCGGATTCCGGATTGAGGGACACTATTTTGCAGGAGCGGCCGCGCTGAGCGGCGGGACCGCAGTCCAAAGCTCCGCGCCACTGTAAAATGGCTACTTGGTATGTTTGCTGACGCGGCCGCTTGGGGGCAAGCGGCCCTACCATCGCCCCTTATGGTAGGGAGGACCGGCTCGGTCCTCCATTTAATCATTGAAAACACGGAGGACCGAGCCGGTCCTCCCTACCTTTTTGCCATGCTAGTCCCGGCGATCCAGCCCGTAGTCCAGGCAGCTTGGAAGTTGAATCCGCCGGTGATGCCGTCGATGTCGAGGACTTCGCCCGCGAAGTGGAGTCCAGGAATGATTCGGCTTTCCATGGTCTTGAAATTGACCTCCTTTAGCTGCACGCCACCGCAAGTGACGAATTCCTCTTTGTTCATGCTTTTGCCGGTAACGGGAAATTGGCAGCGCTTGAGAATATGGCTTATGCTATTTTCATCGCTGCGAGAGAACTCGGCCCAGCGCTTATCGACTGGACAGCCAGAGGTTTGGACGAGGGCTTCCCATAAACGTGATGGAATTAGCGAAATGGGTGTGTTGCCAATTTGCTTGGCGGGATGGAGCTTTTTGTTGTCGGCGAACTTCGATCTCAAATCCTCTTCGCTGTATTCAGGAAGCCAATCCACGATTAAGTCGAAGTGGTAACTCCGCTCGTATAAATCTCTAGCTTCCCAGGCGGATAGCTTGAGAATAGCCGGACCGCTCAGCCCCCAATGAGCGACAAGAATCGGCCCAGTTTGACTGCGTTTCGATTGAGCGACCGTTACTCTGGCTTCGGGAAGCGACACGCCTGCGAGCTTTTGTAGCCAAGGGACTTCGATATGGAAAGTGAAGAGCGAAGGTACACTCCGTTCGAGTGTGTGGCCAAGCTTCTCCAAAGAACGATGCATTCTTCCTGCTTTCAAACCGCCGCTCGCGATCAAAAGCCGATCAAATAGCGCTGTCTGCCCATTCCCAAGAGAAAGCATAAATCGCCCGTCTTCCAGGTGCTTGACATCATCGATAGACACGTTCGTCTGGAGGGACACAGCGGCATCGCGGCACTCTTTCAGAAGGCAATCTATGATGGTCTTGGACGAATCCGTAGTGGGGAACATCCTACGGTCCGACTCCGTTTTCAGGGCCACGCCTCGGCTCTCAAACCATTCTACCGTATCGCTTGCCTGGAATCGATAGAATGGACCTAGTAGTTCGCGTGAACCGCGAGGATAGTTTTGACAAAGGGTTTTGGGATCGAAGCAAGCATGCGTTACATTGCAGCGTCCGCCGCCAGAAATGCGAACCTTGGAAAGCAGAGAACGTCCCTTTTCGAAGACAGTAACGGCGGCATTAGTGTTTGAGGTTTTGGCAGTGATGGCAGAAAAAATGCCCGCCGCTCCTCCCCCTATGATTCCAATATGAGGACCGGTCTGGTTTGCTGTAGTTTGCGTGCTCAAAGTTGATCTCGGGCTGTGACCGATTTGCGTGCTCGCCAAAAGAATCTAGGCAGAAGCTCGCCGGTTTTCGATCCATATACTGAGTACGACGAAAACATCCTTTCGAGGAGTTTCTCTTCATGTTTCGCCTTGAAATTTAGAAGACCCGCGAGAGCGATGGATAGGGCGAGTTGTATGGGGTTGCCTTTCAGGATTGCCCAAGCGAATGCCGAAAGGGCAAGTCCAGCATAAATGGGATGGCGAACGTATTTATAGGCTCCTGACGTGATGAGGCGCGACTTTTCTTTAGGCTTTGGAAGGGGAGAGAGGTATTTGTTTAGCTGCATGGCTGCGGCGGACATAATTACGAGACCGAGAACAAATCCAGCGATAGCGATCCATCGGAGCGCAATTGGCGCATCGAATATCTGGTAGCGCATGGCTGACAGATAGAGGCCGATAATTAGGAGCTGGGCAACTACGTAGGCAGGTCCTTTGCGATCGCGAGTCATATAGGAGTTCAGGAGATTTTGGTATCTCCCTCTTCGTTCTCTGGAAAGAAGAATCGGACTGCCGATTCAAAGATTCGTCAGACTCCGGAGTTTGACAATATCCGTCAGCGTGATGGTAGTGGATGAATGCCCATGCGTGTTTTCCGAACGATATACTCATTAGCGATGGTAGCTGGTCTGGCAGTGATCGCAACTTTTCAGGCTAGCGGGCAAGCAGGACCGAAGACGCTAGAAACCCTTTTTATAGGGAACAGCTATACGGGCCGCCACAACCTGTCTGAGGTTGTTGAGGCGCTTGCCGAGGAAGGAAACCCGCAAATCGATTTTAAGCCTACCGCGTTCATTTACGGCGGTCGAAAGTTGTATAATCATTGGAATTTGGGCACGCAGAATATCGTCAGAATCAATTCCCTTACGAAGACCGAGGAGCAAACGACGATTGCCCGCATTGAAGAGAGACTGGCTCAAGAACCGGATTGGACGCATGGGAAGGCGGCTTTGCGGCGGCACCAAGAACTGCTGGCAAACCTGGATTATAGGCGCCTTCAATGGGACCTTGTCGTCCTGCAGTCTTGGCGCGATGACTTAGAAGGCGACGCGTCGCTATTTGTCGAATACGCCCCGAAGTTCGCTTCTATCGCCAAAGCGGAAGGGGCTCGAGTTCTATTGTATGTAACGACGCCTGCAACGCAAAACGCGGAACCGTTGAGATCCCTGCCGGATGCGGAGCCGATAATGGAGAAAGCCCGAACGATTGCCCGGCTGGCGAATCGAATCGGCGCGGATGTGGCCCCGGCATTTTTGGCTGGCCTTCGTTGCCAGGAACAGCGTCCGGATTTGACGCTACGGTTTGTTAACGATGCTCACTTGAATCACACCATGGCTTACCTAACCTCCTGTACGATCTACGCGGCGATTTTTGATAAGAGCCCAGAAGGCCTGAGCTTGAATGAGATAACCGATATACGATTCCTGGACAATGATCCGAAAAACAAAGACAAGGATCCGGACGGAAATCCGATCACAAAGATTTTTTCAGATAAAGATCGATCCGACCTGCAGCGAATCGCTTGGGAATCTTATCTCGAGTTTGAAACGTTGAGGCAGGGTTTGTAGTCGTATTCAGATATTCAGGTTTAGTCGCTTAGGAGTCTGGTGACCCGCAGTGCGAAGACTGTTGTTTGGCAGGGAGGACCGTCTATGTCCTCCGTGTTCGAAATTCGGAGGATCGAGACGATCTTCCCTGTCTTTAGGAAAAGCCCGCAGTCCGCGGGGGATCTTTATTTTGGATACTGCGCCCTGGGCGGAATCTGGAAACTCTCGACCGTATTTGCGTGACAATTTTGGGTTACTCGACGAATTTCTGGGCGACTGAGTTGCCTATGAAATATCAAGTTGCCAAACCATTGTTGGGCGGAATCGCTCTTTCCGCATTCCTTTCGATTAGTTCGATCGCAGCCGATAGCGGCAACTGGCTTAATTGGCGGGGCCCTTACCAGAATGGGGTCGCGGAATCGGGTCAGAGTGTTCCGGTCGAATTTTCGGAACGCAAAAACTTGAAGTGGAAATCAGAGGTCCCGGGGAGAGGGCATTCATCGCCGGTAGTAGTGGGCGATCGTATTTTCTTGACCACTGCTCGTGAGGATGAAGAAGAGCAGTCAGTTCTATGTTACTCTTTCGATTCGGGGAAACTGCTCTGGGAAAAGATCGTTTTGCAAGGGATGCTTCCCGCCCAGATCCATCGCAAAAACACGCACGCATCGCCGAGCTTGGTTAGCGATGGCGAGCGGATATTCGCCTTGTTCTTCGTCGATGGCGACCGGCTTAGGCTCTTTTCGATGGACTTGGATGGCAATGAGCAGTGGCAAGTCGATGTAGGACGATTTTATCCGGAACGCTCCTTTGGCTATGGCACGTCACCACTGCTGGCTGACGGGAAAGTGGTGGTTGCAGCGGAAAGCCAAGGGGATGGCTATATCGCTGCCTTCGATATCGAAACTGGTAAAGAAGCGTGGCGAAAAAAGCGAGTGGCGGAACGTTCCTCGCACGGAACTCCGGTTTTAGCGAAAATCAATGGCGTCGAGCAAATTCTCCTCAACGGGGCGGATCGCGTGATGGCCTACGATCCAAAATCGGGAAAGGAGCTCTGGACGGTTGAAGGCGGCGATCCTTTGATAGCCAACACGGTGGTTTGGAAAGATGGCGTGGTCTTCGCTTCCGGAGGCTATCCGGGAACGCAAACCTGGGCTATCGACGTCAAATCAGGCGACATCAAGTGGACCACTCAGGTAAAGTGCTATGAGCAATCAATGGTAGTTGTCGGCGATCAGCTCTATGGAGTCGCCGAAGGCGGTTTGGTTCATTGTTGGGATACTGAAACCGGAGAAATTCTCTGGCGCGACCGATTGCCGAAAGGGCCTGAAAGCGCCTCGCTCATTTACGCAGGCGGGCATCTGTATCACGCTAATGAGGAAGGGAAGATTTTCGTCATCAAGCCGAACCCGACAAAGCTGGAGCTCGTCGCGGAGAATCTGCTAGGCGAGGAGATTTTCGCTACGCCGGCGATTTGCCGGGATACGATCCTCATCCGCTCTGCCAAGTACGAAGGAGAAGGGGGAGCCCGTAGCGAAACCCTATACGCAATCGGATTCTGAATACGGAACCGGATACGTTCCTCGAAGCTGGCTATGGTAGGGAGGATCGGCTCGGTCCTCCAATTCCTCACAGCCCAAATAGAGGACCGAGCCGGTCCTCCCTACCACGCTTCGACTAAGAGATTGTCGAAGAGGTTGATGGAATCGGCTTTATCGGTGTAGGGTCGGCGATCGCAGGACTGGCGTATACTCTACTTTCGCGGTCGTCGCAAGCGACGACCCTACAAACTTCGGAACCTGCTACCAAGCTTGCTCGTAGAGTTTGACGATTTCGCTTTGGCTGGGCTCTCGCGGATTGTTGGCGGGACTGCCGGAGGCGATGGCATCGCTGGCCATTTTTTCGACTTGCTGGTCGAACACGTCTTGGGTGACACCCGGGCATTGAGAAAGCCGAGGAAGTTCAAGAAAGCTATTCATTTCTTCCAGGTATCGCAAAAGTTCGAGGCAGGCATCCCGGTCAGAAGTCGACTGATCGGAGCATCCAAGAGCTCTCGCTACATCCGCATATCTATCAGGTGCCGACTCCCAAGAGTAGCGAGTCACGGTGGGAAGGAGGATGGCGTTAGAAAGACCGTGGGGGAGGTGGAAAACCGCGCCAATCGGACGACTCATGCCATGGACCAGGCAAACGCTGCTATTGGAGAACGCTAAGCCTCCTTGGCAAGCGGCCAGCATCATTCCCTCGCGAGCTTTTCGGTCATTGCCGTCGGACCAGGCGGCTCGCAAATGCTGTCCCACTAGCTTAACGCATGACAAGGCTAGGGGGTCGGTCATCGCGTTCCGTTTTTTGGATACGTAAGCTTCGATTCCATGAGTCAAAGTGTCGACACCCACAGCTGCGGTGAGACCCTTGGGCAGAGATAGCGATAGTTCGTAATCGACGATGGCTGCCTGCGGAAGCAGCGGGG
Organism: uncultured Opitutaceae bacterium; assembly: GCA_964404745.1. GTDB lineage: Bacteria > Verrucomicrobiota > Verrucomicrobiia > Opitutales > Opitutaceae > Pelagisphaera. The sequence goes on along the minus strand of CAYOLG010000016.1, from coordinate 88,747 downwards.
CACTTAGCATCATCATCTTAACATCTCGCTCCGTATCCGTGATGACCGCGACCTTTGTGCATTCACTGCCTGTTCCGGCCGTCGTAGGGATAGCTATCAAAGGAATCCCGGGATTTTCGATTTTGCCCAGCCCCATGTAGTTGGATAGCGGACCCTCGTTGGCTTGGCGAATGGCGATCACTTTTGCGGTGTCTATTGGGGATCCGCCTCCCGCCGCCACGATTAAATCCGCTTTGTGTTGCTGTAGAGCCAGGACGCCCTCAGCTACATTTTGATCGGTCGGGTCTGGTTGGACATCGTCGAATCGAAGTACGTTGCAACCGGCGCTAGCGAGAATCTCTGTAATCGCATCCGCTATGCCGAGTTGGACGACTCCATTGTCGGTCACCAGTAAAACGCGCCTAGCGCCTAGCTCTTTAGTCAAGTCCGCCAGCTGATGCCGGGATCCGCCACCGGTTAGGATGGCGGAGGGAGCGTCGAACCGAAATGGCTGAGAAGAAGGGGGCATGCGTTGGTGGTTCCCTATATTGCTGAGCGGAAAGGGCAATCGCTTTTGGTGGTCAGCGCTTAGGGCGTCAACAAAAGTTGCATTCAAGCGTGGGAGCGGCTTTACGCCGCGATGATTAGGCAATAGCCCTAGGATAATCGCGGCGTAGAGCGGTTCCTAGAGTCCGCGACGAAACGCAACCCTTGTTGTGTTCGGAAAAATACAGTCGCAAGTCTTGTCTCATAGGAGATCTTTGGGCATGGGGTATTGGGTTTTGAGTAAAGATAGCGAGGAAGGGATGTATGACTGCGAGAATTGCGGGGCCTGTTGCCGTTGCTATCCGATATTCGTCCTCGCGAGCGATGCGGAACGGGAGCCGCAGATTCGGGAGGCGGGTGTCCGTTGCGACGATTTCCTGGGCGAGGAGGGTAGTGTTGCCTATCGTTTGTTTCCGTTGTTCAGAAAACAGGCCTGTGTCTTCCTGAAGGATGATCAGCTTTGCCGCATCTACGAAACGCGACCAGAAACTTGCCGCAAGTTTGAGCCGGGAAGCGAACAATGCCGGGAAGCCCGACGACGGGTTGGGGTAGGAGGCGGTCTAAAGTCCGAATAGCCCACTGCCGATGTTAATTGCTTGGAAGTGGTACAACTTGTGCGCCGATTTGAAATCAGTTGCCTGCATGCCGCGTTGACAAAATAGCAAAGTTCGAACAAGGTTATTTTCAGTGAGATTAGCAGCCGTCATTTTCATGTGCTTCGTCGCGGGAGGCCTCGTTCAAGGCTCGTGTTCCCTTGGCGATTGCGCAATGGCTGAAAGCTGCGAGTTTCCGATTGATCAGGATTCCAAGGGATGCTGCTCGGATCCGGGCGAGCGTTCCAACCCGATCGATTGCGTTTGTTGTGAACTGGAAGGTTCTCATGAGAACGATTTGCTAGCCGCCCTTCTGAGCCCGAAATTGCAATTAGAAGGCTCGAGTTTGGTGATTGCCGTTCTGGATGGAGGCTTGGACTACGACTCGACTTTCGCCAAAACAGTCCCAATACCGCGCCCCGCTTTAGATTGGGCCAAGCCCGTTCTCAGGGAGCGGCTTGCTAGGCTGCAGAGCCTGCGTATCTGATTCATCGATTCGTTATCGCCCAGTGTCTGGGCTCGAAGTTCCGAGCGCGCAAAACGCTCGTTTTTACCCGGAGCGTAAACGCCTACCTGGGCTGATATCGCTCCATTCTAGTCACAACGAACGAATCACATGTCTTTAGAAAAACTAGGTTCTCTTTCAAGGAAGAGCACGGCTGTCAGCGAGGCTTCCAATCCTTCAGGGGCTCGGCATTGGCTGGCATCCTACGGGATTCCCGTTGGGCTCTTGCTTGGATTTTTGTCGCTGATGGCCATCCTTTTTGGGGAGAGACTTTTGCCGGCTCGGGAGCTGGCGCTAGTCAATGTGATGACCTTGGCCGAAGATCCCGGGGCAGGTAGAGCGGTGGCCTCAGTCTCAGCAACTTCGGAGGATGCCTATTCGGCTCCCGTATTGTTCCAAGCCTCAGGCTGGATCGAGCCCGATCCCTTGCCTGTGAAAGCGACTGCCCTAATTTCCGGCGTTGTCGATGAGGTATTTGTTCTCGAAGGGGACAAAGTAGGCAAAGATGATATTATCGCGTCCTTAGTAGACGATGATGCGGAGCTAGATCTGGCTACCGCGAAGGCCTCACGAAAGGTGGCCAAATCGCGGCTAGCGAGCAATAAAGCCGAGCAAGACGCTACCCAGGCCCGTATTGCAGCCCATAAGCAACGTCTAAATGGGGCGGAAGCTTTGCTGGTATTCAGGCTTGAGGAGGCGGAGCGATTCGAGGGCGCAGGCCCGGATGGCGTTCCTCAGACGGCGATCATCGAGTCCCGTCAGAAAGCCGTAGCCCAAGGATCCGAGATTGAGGCTATTCAGTCAGAGATAGCGGAGGCGGAGGCGCAGTTGCGCCGGATTGTGAGCGTTCGCGAGCAGATTCTCGGCGAGATCACTTTAGCGGAGACGGAAGTCTCCAGACGAACCCTCGCCTTGGAGCGTACTCGGATCCGTTCTCCTATCGAAGGACGAGTGATGCGACTTTTTGTCCAACCAGGGCAGCAACGCATGCTAGGATCGGACAACAAGGATTCCGCTGCTATCGCATATCTCTACGACCCGGAGAAGCTCCAGGCCAGGATTGACGTGCCACTATCGGAAGCGGCTCAGCTGAACGTGGGACAGGCTGCGCGTATTCGATCTAATTTTCTCCCGGACACTGTTTTTCGGGGGGTGGTTACGCGAATTTCGGGTGAGGCGGATTTGCAGCGAAACACGCTGCAAGTGAAAGTAGCCATCGATTCTCCCGATGAAAGATTGCGACCAGACATGCTTTGCCGAGCTGAGTTTCTTTCTACTGCGATTGGGGACGCGGGCGCAGGGATTTCAGAATGGAAGGAAGTGACTGCCGTTCGCGTGTATGTGCCGGAATCGGCTTTGATGGAGAAATCCAACAATGTAGCCGAAGTATGGGTACTAGATCAATCGAATGAGCGTGTTGAGCGTCGACGTGTATCGCTCGATTTGGATGAGCGAGATGGCTACATTCGGGCGCGTGAAGGGCTCCGGCCGGGCGATCGGGTAGTCGCCAACCCGCCAGCGGATTTGAGAGCTGGGGAACGGGTGATTGCCGCGAACACGAATCTCTAGGGAGGGAAAAGGACAATGGAATCAGAAGCATTTATTCAGTGTCGCGAGATAAGTAAATCCTATCGAAAAGGGCAGGCTATAATAACGCCTTTGGAGAGGCTGGATTTGGACGTTGCCAAGGGCGAGTTCCTGGCCCTGATGGGTCCATCGGGTTCAGGAAAGACCACGTTGTTGAATTTGATTGCCGGAATCGATCAACCGACTTCGGGGCGGCTAGTGGTCGGGGGAAGGGATTTAGCCAAGCTTTCACGGGGGGAATTGACTGAGTGGCGAGCTCAGAACTGTGGATACATTTTTCAGTTGTATCACCTCGTACCTATTTTAACCGCTTATGAGAACGTAGAGCTGCCTTTGCTCTTGAATCGCTCGCTAGGCCGAAAGGAGCGCTCCAAACGCGTTGAGTCTGCCTTGGAATTGGTGGGATTGGCCGATCGGTCTAATCACCGTCCATCTGAGCTCTCTGGCGGCCAAGAGCAGCGAGTGGCTATCGCTCGGGCCATCGTGGCCGATCCAGGCCTAGTTGTGGCGGACGAGCCGACTGGGGATTTGGATAGGGATTCCGCCGCTCAAATTCTCGAATTGCTAAAGACCTTAGCTTCCGATTTGGGTAAGACGATCGTTATGGTTACCCATGATCCCTTGGCTGCCGAAGCGGCCGCGAAAACGCTTCATCTAGACAAGGGGAGACTTAGCGAGAATGACAAACGAGAGGGGGTTGCTCTGGTATGATTTCCTATGTTTGGATACTTTGCGGCTTGGCCTTCAAGCAACTGACTCGCCACCGTATTCGCAGCCTGCTGACGATAGCGGGAGTGTCGATTGGCATGTTTCTCTATGCGTCGGTCGAGACTATGCAGCGATCGCTCAGCGTAGTGACGGAAGCCACTTCGGAGGATAACACCTTGGTGGTTTACCGGGAAAATCGATTCTGCCCAGCTACCTCGAGATTGCCTGAACGTTACGTAGATGACATACAGAGAATTGATGGCGTGGTGGAGGCGCTACCCGTTCAGATTACGGTAAACAATTGTGGGGCCAGCCTTGATGTAATTACTTTCAGAGGGGTGCCCACCGAATCGCTGCAAAATTACAATCCGGACTTGGAAATCGTCTCCGGTTCTTATCAGGCGTGGCGATCGAGAAGCGATGCAGCGTTGGTTGGGCGTCATTTTGCTCAGAGGCGTGGATTGGAGCCTGGAGACCAGTTCGAGGCTGTTGGTGTCCGCGTATGGGTGGCGGGGGTGATCGATTCGCCGGAAGCTCAGGATAACAATGTCGCGTATGTGCATCTGCCCTTTTTACAGCAAGCGTCCAATGTAGGTTTGGGTGTGGTCACCCAATTTAACGTACGCGTCCAAAGCCCTTCGGAAATGGAATTAGTGGCCGAACGCATCGACGCCCTTTTCGCCTCCGATGAGAATCCAACCGATACTCGTCCCGAGAAAGCCTTTTTCGCGCAAACGGCGAGTGAAATGATTGAACTGGTCGGTTTCACTCGCTGGCTAGGGCTGGGGGCTGTGTTTGCTGTTCTGGGGCTCGTTGCCAATGCCTTGCTGTTAGCTGCTCGGTCAAGGGTTATGGAGAGCGCTGTATACCAGACGATTGGATTTTCCCGTTTAGCTGTAGGAATGATTATGGTTTGGGAGGGGGCGTTGCTCGGACTTGCCGGAGGGCTATTGGGCTGCCTGTCAGCGGGACTATTTTTCTACTGGAATCGATTTACGCTGGGCAATGAAGGTCTGACGCTCGCCTTGACTCCCAGTGTCCCCGTTGTCATCTACGGGTTGCTGGTAGCGATTTTATTGGGGCTAGTGGCTTCGATATGGCCGGCCCTTGTTGCCGCAAGAAAACCCATCGTCGCCTCGTTGAGAACTAGCTAAACAAGACTCAATATGCTACCGTTTTCATATGCTACCAGAAATCTCCTCAGGGATCCTTCCCGTTTGGCGCAAAAGATTGGCGGCGCCGCAATGGTGGTGTTTCTCATTTTCGCGGCGGGGGCCTTTAACAATGGAATGGAGCGGGTTCTCAAAGCGACGGGATCGCCTCAAAACGTGATTCTTTTGGGGGCGGGCTCGGAGGAAAGTGTGGAACGAAGCGAGATATCCGTGCAGTGTGAGACATTGGCGGCTGCGGGGATACGCGGTATTGCGGGGCGAGCAGGAACCCTTGCGGTGTCAGGGGAAGTTCACTACATGGGTGAAGTGCTGTTAGCGGATGGAAGCGAACCGCAAGCTCTGTTGCGCGGCGTTACGCCAGAAGTTTTCGAGGCGCATCAAGAAGTTCGTATTATAGACGGCGGTTTCCCCGGTACTGGGGAAGTTATAGTAGGCCGACTGGCCTATTTGACCCTTGATACGGCTAGCGAATATCTGGCCCGAGGAGAAAGCATAACTTTCGAAGGACAGTCCTTCAAGGTGGCGGGTATTTTCGATGCTCCAGGAACGGTGATGGAGTCTGAAATATGGTTCAACCGCAGCGATTTGATGACGCTTACGCAAAGAGAGAATCTATCCTGCATTGTGATAAGGATGGAGACTTTGGACGCTTTTGCTAATGCGGATCTATTCGCTCGGCAGCGCTTGGACTTGGAATTGGTTGCCATGCGGGAGTCAGACTATTACGGCAAACTCGCCCAATTCTACGCTCCCATACGCGGAATGACTTGGCTGACCGCTATTCTGATAGCAGTCGGGGCAGCTTTTGGAGGTATGAATATGCTCTATGCAGCATTTGCCTCGCGTATTCGCGAAGTAGCGACATTGCAAGCGGTTGGGTATTCGCGGGTTTCGATTTTCGTGTCCCTGTTGCAGGAGAGCTTGCTCGCTACTTTGCTGGGGACTTTGCTAGCCGCATTCTTGGCGGTAGGGCTGCTGGAGGGGGTTGCCGTCAATTTTTCCATAGGAACGTTCACCCTAGCCCTGACTCCAGACGTTATAGCTATGGGGTTAGTAGCGGGTTTGGCTTTGGGCTCGCTCGGAGCGATTCCTCCTGCTTTACGGTGTTTGAAGGCCTCTCTGCCAGTAGCCCTGCGGTCAAATTAATAGTGTTTACAGGTTAAAAACAACGAATATACAAAATATCATAATAATGGATACAAATAAAGTAAAACAAACCGTTTTAGTTCTTGTCATCGCCGCCGTGGGTCTTGCCATCTCGGGATGCTCTCAAAGGGGGTCGGATGCAGATTCTAGAGCTGAAACGCCTGTGCAACTGAAAGGCTTCATGCTTTCGGAGAAACCGGCGGAGGCAGTAACCGTTTCCGAGGCGAGGGCCTCGGCCAAACCAGGCGAAACCATAGTGGTCTCCGGACGAATCGGAGGAGCCCACGAGCCGTTTGGCAAAGGTTTTGCCACATTAGTGATAGGCGACGAAAGTCTCCATTACTGTAATGAGATTCCAGGCGACGCTTGCCAGACGCCGTGGGACGCTTGTTGCGAGGATCGCCCAAAGATCGTCGCTAATCGAGCTAGCGTACAACTTCTTGTCGACGGTCTCCCGATCGCCGCGTCACTTAAAGGAGCGGGCGGCCTAACCGAACTCGATAAGATCGTCGTTGCCGGTACGGTTGATCCGTCCTCGACCGACAAGAATTTGATCATCAACGCATCGGGGATTTATCGTGAATCGCAGTAGTTGACGGGTTCTGGATTGACCGATAACGCGATCAGCGATCGCGTCTACAGTAGTTTGTTTTTTATATAGAAATTCCGTGAGAGCCTTAATCTCGATAGTGGCATTTGCCGTGGGCGTTCAAATCGCTTTGGCGGCGCCTGAGGCCTTCGATAGACTAACGTACCATTCTCCACCTAAGCCACTTTCTCCAGAAGCGGTGACCGAAGATTGGCCGCGATTTCTCGGATTACGGCACGATCTGCATTCAAAGGAAACGCGCTTACTGAAGTCATTCCCCGATGTAGGTCCGGGCAAGGTATGGGAAGTGGAGCGTGGATCTGGTCATGCTCCAGTGGTGATTGCCGGTGACTATTTGGTCATGATTCATGAACTGGATGGAAGGGAAATGATCGAATGCCTCCATCCGGAAACGGGTAAACGGTATTGGAAAGTGGACTATCCGGTGCAGCTTGGGTCCAATTACGGAATCAGAGATGCTCCTCGGGCGGGTCCTGTTATAGATGGCGATCTTGTATTTGCAGTCGGAGTACAAAGCGATTTGCACTGTCTCAAGCTCCGTTCTGGCGAGCTCGTTTGGAAGAAGGATCTAGACGAATCCTTTGGCCCGGCTCCGCTCTTTTTCGGCAGGGGAAGTTGTCCGCTAGTTATCGAGGATCAATTGATCGTGAATGTCGGTGGCGACGCGTGCGTGGCCAGCTTTAACAAACGCACGGGCGATCTGCTGTGGAAGACCGAACATGAATGGCATGCCAGTTACGCGTCGCCCGTCCCGGCGGAAATCAACGGTCTCAAGCGAGTCATGGTATTCGCTGGGGGTATGGTTCGGCCCCCGACTGGCGGATTGCTTAGTATTGATCCGAGTAACGGGGAGATCGAAGCTGCTATACCTTGGCGAGCTCAGATGTTCGCATCAGTTAACGCGGCATCGCCTGTTGTCGTGGAAAATGGAGTATTCATTACGGAAGCCTACACGGAGGGCGGGGCCTTGATAGATTTCGCCAAAGGGGGCTCCGCATCTATCCGGTGGAAAGCGGAGCGGTTTGGCAGTCAGTTTACCACGCCAGTTTCTCATGATGGCTACTTGTATGGCGTCCATGGGACAGGTGGCACGGAAATCGTCTGTTACGAAATTGAATCGGGAAAAGAAATGTGGCGTGATGGCATCGATCTTGAGAATGCCCGCTTGGGGAGAGCGAGCTTGCTGCATGTCGATGGAGCTTTTCTCTGTATCGGAGATCAGGGTACGTTGATCTGGCTCGATTTGTCGCCTCAAGAGGCGAAAATCATATCCCAGACTCAATTGTTTCGAGCTCCCGAAACCTGGGGTATTCCCACAGTGAGCAAAGGCCTGCTATTCGTGAATCAAAACGCAATGGGCTCGCGATTGATTTGCTACGATTTGAGGGGTGAATAGCGTCGGAGCGAAAGCCAAGATGGCGTAGCGGTAGTGAAGCTCTAGTTTGCCGCTCTGGCCGGACGGTTTTGCCCTCCACCTGGGCCGTCTGGCCTACCTTGTCCACGGCCTCCTGGGCCTCGGGGTTCAGGCAAGGGAGCATTGGGATTGTAATCGGGATTTTTTACGGGAAGCTGAGCATCTACTGATTGTAACCGATTATCCATTACGGCTATGAGCTCTTTGAGCTTCTCTGGGTGGGAGCCAGCAAGGTTCTTTTTCTCGCCAATGTCTTTGCTTAGGTCGAACAACTTGTGCGAGTTGGACTCCCAGTCCCTGATGAGCTTGAGATCGCCCGCGATAATAGCGGTAGTTGGCCGGGCTTCAGGTCCTCTCCCGTAGTGCGGAGTATGGAAGAGGAGCGAATCCACGTGCCGAGTCAGCTTGTCTTTTTTCCCGCTGAGGAGAGCGGCTAGGCTGGAACCATCGATACTGTGTTTGATGTCTACTCCAGCCCATTCGCAGAAAGTGGGGAAAAGATCGCAGCCAGTGACGGATTCAGCGCTGTGGCTATTCGCAGGTATGCCGGGTCCGGCAATGATCAAGGGAACTCGGATTCCGCCCTCGTATAGAGTTGTTTTTCCCTTGTTGAGTGGAGCGTTATTTTGAAGACCAAAGCGTGGGTTGCTGGGGGCGCCGTTATCGGACATAAAGACGACAAAGGTTTTGTCGGCGACGCCCAAGTCTTCGATCTCCTTCATAACGGCCCCAACGCTCTGATCGAAATCCCACGTCATTCCGGCGAATGAAGCATCCTTGTGAAGCTCCCCTTTCTTGGCCGCTTCGAATTTCGCTTCCGACTTAGCTTTGGTTGCGGTGGGGGCGTGAACAGCGTAGTGAAAGAGCTGAACGTAAAATGGGCGTTCTTTACTTACATTCTCTCGCATGAACGTAACCGCTCGTCCGTTGATGCCAAAGATGTCTTTCGGGTTGTCGGGCCCTGAGCCTTCTGGAGTGAAGTTAGAGGTCGATCCATCATGGGTATCGAAGCCATGCTGTCCGGGGTTGCCTTGTCCCAGGTGCCATTTACCGAAGTAGGCGCTGGCGTAGCCGGCAGTTTTTAGAGCTTCGGCAATGGAAATTTCCGATTCGGGAAATTCTCGTAGTTGAGTTGGCGGACGCATCTTGTGGGCATTGGTACCCAAGCCGGTGCCAGGGGTAGTGATGTGGATCTCGGCGGGAGTCTTGCCCGTCAGCACGGCTGCTCTGCTGGGTGTGCACATGGCCGCGGGAGCGTAGGCGGCTGAAAAACGCATTCCCATGGTGGCGAGTTTTTCGATATTGGGCGTGTGGTAGTAGTCGCTCTTCGTTCTGGAGTCTCCGGGAATCATTTCCACCGACGTACCGGTCCATCCCATATCGTCAGCGTAGATGAAAACGAAGTTCGGTTTGGTTGCGCCGATAAGATTGCAGGAAAGCAAGGCGAGAAGAAGGGTGAGAAGGTATTTCATAGTTAGGTGGGAGGGGTAGGTCAGGTCTTCGCGACTCGGCGCCAACGATTTCACGGAGGTCCCGGTTACACAACCGTGAATTTGCCTACGCGGCTATGGGTTGTCTTCGCTTATCCAGGCGATTCCGTCCAAAATATGTTCAATAAATTCGGGTTGCCTGAAATTCTCCGCGTAGTGCCCTATGTTTGTATACCAGACTTTTCCGCCTTGATATACATGAGCCCAGGTCACTGGGTAGTAGCTCGGCAGCTCGGGCTGGTTTGCTTTCACGTCAGCGGTAGCAACGACTTGAGTATGAGGGTAGTTGTCGTGGTGGTTCCAGAAGTACCATTCGACCATTTCTAATCTCCATTTTAAGGGTACGCTTTGCCTTAGGCGTTCGTCGGCTTGATCGTTCATAGTAATCCAGTCCGCATAGCCTCGACGACCTTGGGGACCCTCTTGGGGACCGCTCTTGTGGAGAACGCCCCAGAGACCGTACCAGAAGGGCCATTCGGCTTCATTGTTCTCGTTTACTCCTTTATGGGCATGAGTAACGCCGTGGATACCGATGATGCCGCCACCTTTTCGTACCCATTTTTCGAATGCAGATTTTTCTGACTCGTTGAAAAGAATGCCAGTATTGTTGTCGAAAATGATGATGTCGACATCGGCGAGCCCATTTTCTGTAAAGAGTTCGCTGTCGCTGGATTGGGTGAAGTCCCAACCTTGTGATTGAGCCAGCTCCGCAAACACGACACGCCCTTCGGCCCGAGCCATGGTGTGGTCGAATCGTGGCGATGTCGGCGAGTGTTCGCCCAACTTGTCGACACGGTGAATGCGAAGGGGCTCAGCTAAGCTGGGAAGGAGAATCAGGATAGTGAGCGTCAGAGAAAAGGCTGTGAATGTTTTTGTCATATTTATCAGAGAGCGCCTAAGAGTCTCGTTTCTATTAAAAAAGTTTTGGCAGGGCTGACTATCCCTAGTCAGCC
>CAYOLG010000016.1:58490-77944 GCA_964404745.1 uncultured Opitutaceae bacterium | reverse complement strand
TAGTCAGCCCTGCCATTTAGAATTCGTAGAACGCCCTCAGGAAAGACCATTGTCAGAAATCGATGTCGAAACGCTGGCCAAATTTTGGCAATATGGGATTCCATCCGTATTCTGATCGAATGCGTTTTCCCAGGGCTTCGGACGCGTCGGGCTCTCCATGAACGAGAAACGCCTTCTTGATTGGTTTGTTGAAGGCCATTAACCAGGCCAGCATTTCGTTGCAGTCTGCGTGTCCAGAGAAACCATCGATGGAAACGATATTGGCCCGGACGGGGATGTCCGTGCCGAACATACGAATACTTTCTTTGCCTTCGACGAGATCTCTGCCACGAGTTCCCTCGGCTTGGTAGCCCACGAAAAGAACGGTATTGGAGGGGTCGGGCAGCCGCTGTTTCATGTGATGGAGAATGCGTCCTCCCGTTGCCATGCCACTACCGGCGATGATAATGGCAGGCCCTTCCAGCGCATTGAGGGCCTTGGATTGATTCACGTGGGAGATCAGTTTCAGTTTTCGTGGCGAAAAGATATCCGTGCCGGCCAAGCTTTTTGCCCGGCAGGTTAAGTTGAGGTCTCGCAAATGATTCTGGTGAGCCTCTAGGGCTTTGAGAGCCATGGGAGAATCGAGAAAAATGGGGAGTGTGGGGATTTCGTTCTCGGTCTCCATTTCTCGCAACAAGTAGAGTAGGCTTTGCGAACGACCGACAGCGAAGGCTGGAATCATGAGGGCTCCCCCACGTTCAACGGAGTCATTGATGGCATTGGCGAGTTGCTGGCGGACGTCGGTTGGCGTGTGGAGCCTGTCGCCGTAGGTCGATTCCATCACTAGGTAGTCGACATTGTATGGTTGGGATGGAGGTCGAAGAATCGAGTCAGTGGGTCGCCCAATGTCGCCTGAGAAAACGATTTTCATCTGCTTTTCGTCCCGGTCGGTCGTTTTCAAGTCGAGATAAGCTGAGCCCAGTATGTGCCCCATATCCCGATACTTGGCTCGGATGCCTTCGACGGGATTGAACGCCTCTCCGTAGGAAACGCCATGAAGTAGCTCAAGAACGCGTTCCGCATCCTGCGCAGTGTAAAGCGGCAAGGCGGGGTTGTGTTTGCTGAATCCTCGCTTGTTTGCCCACTTGGCTTCCTCTTGCTGGAGATTGGCGGTATCCCGCAAAAGCGTATCCGCCAGCTCGACGGTGGGATGGGTAGCGTAGATGGGTCCCCTGTAGCCATCTTTTACGAGACGGGGAAGATAGCCAATGTGGTCAATATGGGCATGGGTAAGCATGACCACATCGATCGAGTCGGGGCCGATGGGGAAGGGATCCCAGTTTTTCAGACGGTTCTCTTTGCGGCCTTGGAAAAGGCCGCAATCTATGAGCAGCCGCTTGCCGCGTGTCTCTAAAAGGTGTCGCGAGCCGGTAACCGTTCCAACGGCCCCCATGAATTGCAGTGTGGAAATCATAGACTAGACGTAGTTGTATTGTGGAAACGTTGTTCGTAGATCATTGGCCTAGTTGCTCGATGTAAGTAGTAAAGGGCTAGTGCAGGTCATAGTAGACGTTGTCGCCTGCGTGGACGAAAAACGTTGGGTCTATCTTCCGCATGTAATCGAAAATCCGGTAGCCATCTTTGCCGGAGTCTCGAGTTATAAAAAAGTGCAGGTCGCCACGGTGAAGGTGACTTTTTGGTGGGATTCCGGTTTAGCTTCGGTGGTGAAGGAGCCGTGGACGGATGCGCTTACCGGCGAAGACCGGTCTTTTCGGGCCTCGATTAGTACGGTGTATTCAGTTATTGGTTTAAGATTCGATAAGTTGAATCGCTTGGTGAAGTCTCGGTCTTGGTCGATCGGTTGCCAATTAGAACTGGAGGCAGCGAATAGGGCTGATTCTGTTGCGAAATAGGTTAATCTTACTTCGCCGGAAGCGCCAGGCAGAGCTACAACCGCTTCATCGAGCGAGGTTCCGGGTTGAAGCTGTCCCCTATAGGCTCCCTCGGGACCTAGATCGCGTTCGCTCATCGTTTGGAATTTGTTGACTTCCTTTCGAATTTCGATGGCGAAGCGGTTTTCCGGATAAACCGGTTCGGGAGCTTTGGCTACAAGCTTCCAAACGATGGCGTTATTGTGGGAGACATCGCCAATCTTGATGCCGCTTCCCAGGTATGCGGAATTAGCATCGGCGAAATAAGCGAGAAGGGTGGCAATGAGAGTGGCGGGATAGATGGCGATCTTCATCGAGGAATCTCACTCAGGTTGGAGTCGTGAGTGTCATAATACAAGATAGGGATGCTATTTGTTCTGGATCCTTCTTACAGATGGAACCGATTGAGTATATAGTTCAGTTTTATTTTTTAACATCGCCCCGCTGAATCGGGGCGGGATCCTTGCGCTGCGCTACAGGCAAGAATTGCTTCTCCCCCATAGCGTATTGGCGTCAACTAAAGCTCGCCCAGAGGTCGAGCTCCACCTTTTTTGAACTGTGCCAAGGGTGGAATGTGACGTCCCGGCACGTTCATTTCCACCTTTTGGGTGGGATCGCTAAACTGAACCCCTCCTCAGAGCTTGAGGAAGGCCAGGCCGTTGTTGGGATTCATGGGAATGACTAACTGATGCTGAATGGAGTCGTAGCACATCGAAGCGGCGCTGGGAATTCCCTTGGCTATGATCTCCGCTTCCTGGCCAGGACGGATACGGGAGACACTGCCATGGCGCACGCTGCACACGTATTTGGTTCCGTCGTCCATAATGACAATGCCATCGCTCCCTTTTTCGCCGGATTGTTCGACGCGAACCAGTTTGCCGCTGGGGCTGTAGGTGATGACGTCCCGGTTATCAATATTGACGACGACTACGTTGCCGTCGGGATCTATGGCAACCCCGTTAGGAGAGCTCAATTTTCCATCCGCAACTAAAACCGATGATTTTCCGTTGGCGGTTATTTTGTATAGTTTCCAGTCGGGACGGGTATTGGATGCGTAGATCGTTCCGTCATCCGCAACAGCGATACCATTTAGTAAGGAAGAACTGGGTACATGTATTGAACGAAGCGGCTTTCCCGATTTGAGATCGAACAATCGCACCGTATCAGTGTCGACGGTGTAGAGCACACCGTTTTTAATGGCGCTTCCCAGCGGATTATAGAGCTCTAGCCCATCTCTTGTAGCTCCAATCCATTTTGAGGTGTGTACGCTGCCATCGGGATTGATGAGCGATACGTATCCATCATTCTTGGATTCATCAGCGCGATCGCCGGAATTAATGACTAATATCAAATTCCTGGCAGGATCGAAAGTGCAGCTTTCGGCGAAGTGAAAGCTGCCGAAAACCTTCACGTTGTCCGACATTTCCACCCACTCGCCGGCTTCATTGGTAGCCCCTAAGGGTTTTCCGGCTGAGAATTCTTGGGCCTGGATTTGGATCGCGCTGAAGATTGCGGCAATAGAGACAGAAACGATCAGTCGGTTTTTGTACGAGGGTGACAATTTATGAAGCATGTTAAAGGGGGTTGATTCTATTTAAATGAAAGAGTTAGGAAAAGTTTTGTCATAGTAGTTGTGAGGACTAGATATCCAAGCCAAATCCTCTGGCGGTTCGTCAGCTAGCGGTAGATCAACTGCAACTGGGTCGACCCAAGCTCGCCTGGAGTTCAAGCTCCACCTTTTGCATCGGATTAGAGGGTCGAACCCAGCCTCCGGGCAGGTTTCTAAAACTCAATCTAGGCATCGGGACGGAGCTGGTAAGATCCGGCTGGTCCGGATATGGGCTCTCAAACGAGGGATCGGTGTTTGGCTCTCGTTTTGGTGATAAGGATACTGGATCAATGACCGTGCCAATCTTCCCACTTGCTTGCCTGATTTCACCGCCTATTATGGAGCCCGATGTCCTTAAATATGAGACTTCTATTTCTGCCCCTCATTGCGTCATTGGTGATTCCTGCATTTTCTTCCGAACCGGGTTTAGACAATTACGAAGGAGATGTTTCCGACCTACGCGTTTTGAGACATGTGGATCAGCACCCGGATTCGTGGAGGGTATGGCAGCCCTTCATTGTCCAATGGAAAAATCAGCATCTCATTGTCGCTTTTGGGGCCATGACTAACGGCAAAAAGGACATGGGCGACATTTTCGCCATGGTTTCCCGGAATGATGGCGACACCTGGGATGAGCCGGTGGCGATATTCGATCATAATGAAAAGCAAGGCGCCCTTCAGTTTGCCTACGCCAATCCTGTTCTTTTCAAGCCATCGGATCAGAATGTGGTTTGGTGTTTCGCTATGCGCTGCTCAATCAAGCAGGAGAATAGCGAGGAGTCGTATTTGGTGGCTGCTTTTTCCGCTGACGGCGGACGATCTTGGACACCGGTAGAGTTGTCGATGCACTACGCAGGTCCTTTGATTACCAATGCCTCCATCGTCGAGACCGAGATTGAAGGGAAAAAGCGGTACTTATTGCCGGCTCATCGAAATACCCTGGGTTCTGACCCCCGTGGTAGCCGTGATCACTTCGTCCTTAGCAGCAGCAGTTTGCTTGAGTGGGAGCTGGAGTCTTACATCCCGCAGCCCACTAAAGTCCGAGTCTTTTTGCATGAGGGAAACATCGCCCCGTGGGGAGGGGCAGGAGGACTAAAAATCGTCATGCGTACGGCGAATTACGATGAGACCAATTTAACCACTGACCCACCCAGGGCTTACTCCAGCGTTAGCCTTGATGGCGGCCACACCTGGAGCGAAGCCAAAGCGGAACCCGAATTGCACAACGCCAAATCAAAAGGGCATTTTTCCCGAGGCGGCGACGGAACCCACATATATGTCTACAGTGATGGCCCAGCCCAACGGGATCTCACTTGGTCTGGTTTTCCGAACGGCGGTCGTACTTCTTTGCGGTACAAGACAAAGCCTTCGGGAGAAGAATGGAGCACCCAAAAGACGTTTTTCCATATGGGGATCAAAAACTCCTATCCCACTCTAATAGAAGTTGAGCCAGGAGACTACCGGGCTGTTTGGGATAGTGGCACGGATACGCGGCCGCGGACCCGGATCCTGTTTGGGAAACTCAAATTACAGTAGTCATGAACTTCCTGCTGCGCATAATTCTGGGCTTCCTCCTGACCTGGGCAGTGACTTGCCAAGCGGAGAACTCCGGGCGCCCCAATGTCCTCTTCATCGCCATCGACGATCTCCGGACCGCCCTCGGATGTTACGGGGATGATCTGGCCATTTCCCCCAACATTGATCGGCTCGCCGCCACTGGACGCCTGTTCACTGGGGCCTACACCCAGCAGGCGGTTTGCGGACCTTCGCGGGCTTCTATCCTGACTGGAAGACTGCCCGATGAGACCCGAGTCTGGCACAACCGCAATAAGTTTCGTGACACCTTGCCGGACATCGTAACCCTGCCCCAAGCCTTCATGCGGCAAGGCTACACTGCACTCAGCCTGGGCAAGATCATTAGCGGTAATGCCAAGGAAAAGGACGATGCATCCTGGACGACTCCAGCCATACTCCAGAAGCCAGGCTGGAAGAACTACTACCTGCCGGAAAACCAAGGTTATTCCGGCAAGGGCCCGTCCTACGAAAGGGCCGATGTGCCGGACGACGGCTACACGGACGGCAAGCTGGCCAATCTGGCTCTCCAGACACTGGAGGAGCTGTCCCAGCAGGAAGAACCTTTCTTTCTCGCTGTGGGATTCTTCAAGCCGCACTTGCCTTTCAATGCTCCCAAAAAGTACTGGGACTGGTATGACCCCGAGGCGTTTACCCTTGAGGACGAACCAAAGGAGGTTAAGGACTCCCCGGAAACAGCCTACCATTCGCACCGCGAACTGGGTGGCTATGTCGACATGCCCCAGGACGAGCAGCTCGATGCCGAGCAAACCCGTGTCCTCCGGCACGGATACTACGCGTGTGTCAGCTATGTGGATACTCAAGTGGGGAAACTGCTCGAGAAGCTGGAAGAGCTGGGAGAGGCGGACAACACGATCGTCGTTCTGTGGGGAGACCATGGCTTTGCCCTGGGCGAAACCCAACGCTGGTGTAAAGGGACCAACTTCGAGTTGGACACGCGGGTCCCCTTGATTGTCCGAGTTCCAGGGATGGATAAACCGGGGATACCAACGGATTCACTGGTAGAGCTTATTGATCTTTATCCAACACTGGCCGATCTAGCCGGATTGGAGACCCCCTGGCAGTTGGACGGCACGAGCTTTCGTCAACTCCTGAACAATCCTCGTGCACCCGGCCGCGACATCGTCCGCAGTCAGTTCGCCCGACCCTTCAGCAAGAGCGAACCGGAAGTCATGGGCTATTCCATCCGCACGCCCACGCACCGCTATGGACGCTGGGTTGATTTCTCTTCCCGCGAGGTGATCGCGGAAGAGCTTTACGACTATACCGATGTATCGAGCGTGACATCACGAGGAGACTACCGGATCGAAAACGCCAATCTTGTCGATGAACCTGCCAGCTCCAGAGTCCTGAACGACCTTCGGGCAAAAATGAATGAGCAGCAGGCCTTCGCATCAGCGGCAAACGAAAAGCCTTTCCTCAACAAAAAAGTGCTGTTCGAGGAAAAAACAGACGGCTATTCCGTCTACCGAATTCCGGGAATCGTGGTCACGTCCAAGGGAACGATTCTCGCTTACTGTGAAGCCAGGAAACTCAGGGAAGCTGATCGGGGTGAAATTGAAATCCATATGCGACGAAGCACGGATGGCGGAGAAACCTTTTCTCAGGCTAAACAGGTGGCGCATATGGGCCCCAGGCTTCCACGCAATCCACACATGCCTGAAAGTAAACGGGGCAAGGACATGGGCGGTCCGGATGAGCAGACCGTCAACAACCCGATGGCCATCGCCGGTAAGGACGGTTTGGTTCACATGGTTTACTGCGTCGAATACGTCCGGGCATTTTACATGGTCAGCAAAGACGACGGACTCAGTTGGAGCGATCCGGTCGAGATTACATACGCCATGGATCAATTTCGTGGTGAGCTGGATTGGCAAGCCATTGCTTCCGGTCCAGGGCATGCTATTCAGTTGGCGAATGGCCGTTTAATGGTACCCTTTTGGCTGGCCACCTATGAAGAAATTGCTCCGCTGCGGAAAGCGACAGGCGTAATATTCAGCGATGACAACGGCAAGACCTGGGAAGCGGGAGACCTCGCGGTCCGTGGAGGAGGGGAGCCAAATGTGGCCCAGTTGGCCGATGGGCGGGTGATCATGACCGTGCGGAATTCACACGAAAGAAACCGTCGTCTAGCCAGTTACAGCGACGATGGCGCTACAAACTGGTCGGAGCCGCACATCGTGGAGGATCTGCTGGAACCAGGTTGCATGGCCGGTATCGTTGCCCACCCGGGCGGTGATGGTTCTCTTGGTCCCGTCCTCTTATTCTCCAATCCGCACACGACCAAACGCAAACATTCTGCCCGGCACGACGTCACCATAAAGCTGAGCCGCGATGGCGGATTGACCTGGCCCACCCAGAAGCTGCTAGAAGACGGACCGAGTGCATACAGCGATCTAGCTGTATTGCCAGACGGAACGATCCTTTGTTTTTATGAAAGCGGCATCGATCCGCCAAAAGTGAAACGCAATCGGGATTGGGCCTACGCCAACATCACCCTTGCTCGCTTCAACCTGGAGTGGTTGACCCAACCGAATACCGCTCCATGAAGTTAGATCTTATGTCACCTTCTCTTTTCCCGGCTGGCTCGATGCGCTGCGCGCTCCTGTCGGCCATCAGCGCCTGCGCTCTTGCCACCTGCCTACTTGCGACCGAAGGAAGCGCTGAAGACAACCGTCCCAACATCCTGCTGATTGTCTCGGAGGACAATGGTCCCGAGCTCGGGTGCTATGGCGACCCCTATGCACGAACGCCTCACTTGGACCATCTGGCCACTGAAGGACTCCTCTTTCGTCGCGCTTATGTCGTCCAAGCTGGTTGTAGCCAAAGTCGCGCCAGTTTCCTCACAGGTCTCTATCCTCACCAGCACGGCCAGATAGGGTTGGCCACTTGGAACTTCCGACTCTATCGCGAGGACACCCCGAATCTACCCAAGAGCCTCCAGGCCGCAGGGTATCGCACGGGGCTCATCGGCAAGCTCCACATAAATCCGGCTTCCGCTTTTCCCTTTGATGTCCACCATATCACGAACGCTAATTTCGCCCGGGAGAATCTCGGAGATTATGCGAAACACGCGGAGGCCTTTATAAACGGAGGGGATGCGCCCTTCTTCCTCAGCGTCAATTACCCCGACCCGCACGACCCTTGGATTCGCCAAGTCGGCGGTTTGCCGGCAAATCCGCAAACCGGTGACGAGGTCAAGCCCTTCGCTTACATGGGATTGGACGACCCGGCCATGAGGGAAATGATCGCCGACTATTACAATTGCCTCAGCCGAATGGACACCTTGATCGGCGATCTCCTTGCCGTTCTTGAGCACTCCGGCAAGGCCGGCGATACCATCGTCATCTACCTTGGGGACCACGGCGCAGATATGCTTCGAGGCAAGCGCACCAGCTACGAAGGAGGTGTCCGCATTCCTTTGCTCCTTCGCTGGCCGGGACGAATCTCGCCCCAACAACGGGATGACCTGGTCTCCACAATCGACTTGATGCCTACCCTTTTGGAAGCAGCCGGTGCGATGCCGGTCCCTAACCTGCCCGGTCGACCCCTTCAGCCCCTCTTCCGGCCTGGCACTCCCGTCTGGCGCACCTACCTGTTCACCGAGTATCACACTCATAGTGCGACCAGCTACTTCCCTCAGCGAACCGTCCGCAACGATCGCTTCAAGCTGATCGAGAATCTCCTCCCCGGTGAGGTTCATCCTGACTACGAGTTCACACTCACCAAGCTGGCCGGAGAGGCAAAGTTCAGCGACCCTCACAAGTCCTTTGATCCTCAAGCCGTCATCGCGACTGCCGCTGAGGAGGTCCGTCGTGCCTACGCTCTGATGCGACAGCCGCCCCGCTTCGAGCTTTATGATCTAAAATTGGATCCCTTTGAGTTTAACAATCTCGCCGAAAAGCCCGCCCACGCCGAGGTTTTGAATGAGCTCCAACAGCAAATCCTCGCCTGGCGAGACCGTACGCACGACCCAATCCTCGATCCCCGAAACCTCCAACGGTTGACCACTGAAGTACGTGCCATATCCAGCAAGCGCCAATCCCGAGAAAAACCTTGGAGCTATCCCGATTACTTTTTCGAGCGCACCCGTCAGCCAGATTAGGGAGTATACAGTTACTGCGTATCCTAGCGAAGAGGGACGATGAGCAGTGTCATACTTTTCTTATAAAAATCGATAGACCTGAAACCCTGCCTAAACGGAAGCTCCGGTGTATTCATTTGCTTAAGCCTCAATTTCTTTGTTATCATGGACACGATTTCAAAAACAAATCGCTTGGAGGATTAATTCTTTGGGATTAGCGCAAAACATCCTTCCACAACGTCGTTTCTCATGCCTTTGACGGTTGACAGGGTTTCCGTAAATGATCAGCCAGCTGCGGTCATCAGAGATGGCATTCTCAATGGTGGGTGGCGTGGTTGGCTTCCTGGCGAACGAGGACTGTCCAAGGACTTGGGGGTAGGTCGAAACAGCCTGAGGGCAGCGCCCTCATAGCCGAACACGTGGCCCTTTGTTCGCTGATCTCGAACGTTATGGAAAATACCACCGACGTGATTGGCTAGGTCGTCGCCGTGATCACTGGAACGGACATCGGCTCTGAGCATGTCGAGCGGCCCCGTCCCTTTGTGGAGGCAGGACTGCCTGTGTTCGTCGACAAGCCGCTGGTGGACAACGAGGCAGATCTGGCAACCTTCATGGCCTGGGTCGATGATGGTAAACCGATCCTATTGAAGTGCTTTCGTCGTGGCGGTGGATGCTGGAAAACGGCTAAACCTGTCGCTATACCTCATTACAGCTCATGTCCAAAGCGATTCTCCGTAGCGCCAGCCTTTCCGGACGGGCTCTTTGACGTACCTTTCCAGGCCAGGAACGTTGGTGATTTCCATCTTTTCGGCATCCCACTCGATGCGGTGACCCAACCTGATGGCTAGTGATCCCAAGAGGATAACCTCGGTTAGGGGAGCGGCGTAATCGAAATTGGATCCAGCTTGGGGCCCTTCTCCTTTAATGTCGCGAAAGAGTTCCTTGATGGGACCGCCTTGGACCCTAGGCAGGGTTCGTTTCGTGAGGATTTCTCTGTAGTCTTGCATGCGTTCTCTCGGCCAAAGCTGCGGGCTGACCGGGCGCATGTCTTCGTGGTAAGCAATCTCCTTGGAGCCGAGCATGTACATCCCGTTGGTGGGAAATTCAGTCATGCCTTCGAGGAGCGGCGGACGGGACCGTCCTTCGTACCAGTGCAAAGTGACGGGCGGTTTTTCTCCTCGGGCTGGGAAATGGTAAATCACGTGAGCGCCAAATGGTGTAAACAGATCGTTAGCCGGCTCATCCAGCATCACGTCCACGGCTGTGGGCATACCCAGATTGAGGGCCCAGTAAGGGGTGTCGATGCAATGGCAGCCAATGTCTCCTAGACAGCCGACTCCATAATCCCACCAAGCCCGCCACTTGGTGGGCGCGTATTCCGAACTGAAGCTTCGCTCTTTAGTCGGCCCTTGCCAAATGTCCCAGTCAAACTTTCTAGGAGCACTTTCTCTTCCCGGTGGAATCCCATTGGGCTTAATAAACCAAGGGCCGCGTGGGCGATCGGTCCAGCAATGCACTTCCCGGACTTCTCCCAGCACACCGTGGTCGTACCATTCCTTGATGAGGCGGGCGCCTTCAAAGGTGTGACCCTGGTTGCCCATGTTGGTTTTGACGCCATAATGCTGGGCAGCTTTTTGCAAGGTGCGCAATTGCCAGATGTTGTGGGCCAGAGGTTTCTGCACAAACACGGGCAGCCCATGTTCCATAGCGGCCATGGCGATCGGGAAGTGAGTATGATCGGGAGTGGAAATCAGGACGACATCCAGATCCTTGTGCATCTTGTCCAGCATGCGCCGAAAATCGGTGAACTGCTTGGCTTGGGGATTTTCATCCACCGTCTTGGCGGGATTGCGATCGCCCCAGATGGCGTCATCAGGCCGCCAATCCACATCGCATAAAGCGACCAGGTTTTCAGTCAGGCCTTCGGTGACAGCGTAGTTGCCCATATGGCCGATGCCGACACAACCGACATTGAGTTTGCCGGCTCCGTTGCCGCGTTTACTGGCTTGGCTTATGTAGGGAAAGGCCATGGCTCCTGCGGATCCGGCAGCCAGTTTGGAAATAAATTGTCTTCGGGAAGTCGAGTTATTCATGGAGAACTTAGAGGTGATCTGCTCCATCTTCTCTCGTTCAAGCAGATCTACAAGGCGAAATGGGTAGAGCTGACAGTACCCGATAAGTCGGAATATGCGTTGTTTTCGTTCCGATGGGCCTTCTCCGGTCGGCTTGTCGCCATCTCGCCTTTCGCTAGTTACAGCCCCATCGTATCCGGCGCTTTACAGCAGCGGGGAATCGGATGTAAGAATGTTTCCATGAAAAGGCGCCCTCTCCGAAACCCCAGCAGCTCTTTTGCCTGGATGATATTGTTCTTTCTCGCGATTCTCTCGAATGCCTTGGCGACTAATGAACGGGCCACGAGTCAACTAGCCGAGATTCCCTCTTCGCTGCAGCATTTTGTGGATGCCGGGGATACGACTGGGGTCGTTTTTCTGGCCGCTCATCAGGGTAAGGTCATCTCGCATGCGGCGGTCGGTTATCAATCGCTTGAAGCGGACGTGGCTATGGACGAGGACAGCATTTTCTGGGCCGCTTCCATGTCGAAGCCCTTCGTGGCCGTGGCTGTCATGATGCTGGTGGAGGAAGGTAGATTGAGCTTGGAGGACCCGGTGGCAAAACACATTCCTGAATTCAAGGGAATGCTGAAAACCGTTCCGGATTATGGATACGTTTCGAGAGAGGTTAAGCTGGTGAAACCGGATCGGCCGCTAACTGTGCAGGATTGTTTGAATCACACCCACGGATTGCCCGCTACAGGGGTAACGGAAGCCGCTGAGAGCATCCGGGAACGAGTCATGGCCTCCGCCCGCAGCACGCTTGATTGGGAACCGGGCTCAAAATGGCGGTACGGTGGTGATGGCCTGCATGTGGCGGCCTACTTGGTGGAGAAATATTCGGGAATGAGCTACGCGGAATTCCTCAAAAAACGGGTCTTTGAGCCTCTTGGAATGAGGGATACTTACTTCATGTTGGATGAGGTCCCGAAAGATCGGCTCGTTGGGCACTACAGAAGGGGTAGCGGCGAGACAGAATGGAAGGCTGACCGTTTTTACAATCCTGTGTACTTCAATCCTGAAGGAGGCTTGTATTCCACGGCTGAAGATATGTTCCGCTTCTACCAGATGATGCTCAATGATGGCGTCTACAAGGGTGAGAGACTTCTCACAAAGCACTCGGTCAAGCAACTGATCACAATTACTTGCGGACATCTGGAAAAAGGAGACCATATCCCGAACTGTTATTCCGCCCTAGGCTTCCGTGTTGTGCGGGAAGCGACCGACCCCAGGACCTCGGGACTGAATCCGGGCGCCTTCGGTCATGGTGGCTCCGGTGGCTCCAACGTGTGGGCTGATCCGACAAACGACACGATCTACATCTTCATGCGAAACAACTGGGGCTCCAGCCAGACTCCGATGATCGAGACCGTTCAGAAGATCGTCAGCGAAGCAGTGGAATAGACGTTTTGCTGAATCTTGCTTTTAGCCCTGTTTGGCCTCAACCGATCGGCGGGGTTTCTGTCGATCGACGACATTCTCGTGGCCAAAAAGTTGCTAGCCGATTTCAACAAATCGTAGGGGAGCTTGTATGACAGGACAGCAGGTTAATAGTCCGCTTGTCGAAGGCGAAACGATTCGCCTTGCGATGCTGGGGTGCAGCGCTGGTAACGCGCATCCGTATTCTTGGAGCGCAATCTTCAATGGGTATAACCGGGAGCTAATGACCGCCGAATGCCCCTTTCCTGGTATTCCCGAGTATTTGAACAAAGAGCCGGCCGAGACGCTGACTATTCCAGGGGTGCAGGTGACGCACATCTGTTGCACTGGCGATGGCGGCTTCACGGCCGAACACGTGGCCCGTTGCTCGCTTATCCCCAACGTCGTGGAAAAGCCAACTGACGTGATTGGCCAAGTCGACGCCGTGATTATTGGGACGGACATTGGGGCAGAGCATGTCGAGCGGGCCCGTCCGTTTGTGGAGGCGGGTCTGCCGGTGTTCGTGGACAAACCGTTGGTGGACAATAAGGCGGATCTGGTAACCTTCGTGGCTTGGGTTGGGGAGGGGAAACCGATCATGTCGTCGAGCTGCATGCGTTACGCCAGAGAGTTCATTCCATACCATGGCTCCACCGAAGAACTTGGCGACCTGCGCTTCGCGTCGATCACGACTCCAAAGAGCTGGGAAACGTACGGAATCCACGCTTTGGAAGCAATCTATCCGATTCTTGGATCTGGATTCGTCTCAGTCCGCAACACTGGCACAGCTGAACGCAATGTGGTGCACCTGAAGCATCGGTCTGGAGTGGATGCGGTAGCCGTCGCCACAGGAGATATGTCAGGAGCTTTTGGCTGCTTGCAATTGTGCGGGACCGCGGGAAGCGCCCAGATCAAGTTTGGTGACACCTTCTATGCTTTCAAAACGCAGCTGGAAGGGTTTGTCCAGTACCTGCGTACGGGCAAGCGCCCATTCCCGTTTGACGAAACGGTGGAGTTAATGAAACTCGTTATTGCTGGAATTCGCAGTCGTGATACAGGCGGTGTTGAAGTGTTCCTAGATGATATAGTATGACCATTCTCGATACATTCTCGCTGCGGGGTAAAGTTGCCCTCTTGACAGGTGGGGCCGGCCTCTATGGTAGGCAGATTGCCCGAGCATTGGCGGAAGCTGGGGCTACAACTTATATCGCCAGCCGCGATATGGCCTCTCTGGAAACCGTAGCGAAAGAACTGCGTGGCGAAGGACATGATGTTCGGGCGATGCCGCTCGACCAAGGAGAGGAAGCTTCGATCCTGGCTTTGCACGACATGATTAAGGCCGACAGCGGCCGTCTCGACATTCTTGTCAACAACGCCGTTGCCCGCCCTCTGAAGAATGGCTACTTCAGCGACGCGTCGGCTATCGATGAGAGCATGCGTATCAACGGAACTGGACTGATTCTGTTAACCCGGGTGATGGGCGAGATCATGGCCGAGGGAGGCTCGATCATCAACATCGGCTCAATCATGGGTCTGGTGGGCCTGGAGCCGCTTAACTATCGCGACACCGATATGGACGGCTGGAATCCAGACTACTTCTTCCACAAGGGCGGGATGAGCAACCTCACGCGTTTCTTGGCCAGCTACCACGGATCGCGTGGCATTCGCGTCAACTGTCTGCATCCCGGTGGTTACCAGACGCCGGATCAACCGGAGGCGTTCGTTAAGAACTACAGCGAACGCACCTGCCTGGGTCGTCTGGCTAATGACACCGATCTGATGGGCAGCATCGTATTCCTCGCATCGGGTGCCTCGCGCTACATCACTGGCGCCAACATTCCGGTGGACGGAGGGTATACCGCTAAGTGAGGGAGCATATTCTCATTATTGGTGGCGGCTCGATCGGTGAACGGCATATCCGCAACTTCCTACGCCATGAGGGTGTTCGCTGCTCGCTCGCGGAGCCGGATACGGCCCGTCGAGACTTGCTGCAGCGAGCGTACGGACTTCAAAACATTCACTCCGATTGGGAGGCTGTTGACCTAGCCGATGTTGACGGGGTCGTGATCTGCACTCCCACCAACATGCACGTCCCCATGCTATCCAAGCTGGCGGTCTCCGGTGGGCACATCCTTTGCGAAAAGCCGTTGGCCATGTCGATAGACGGTCTGGACGAACTTAGCGCCGAGCTGGCTGGCCAGGATGCTAGGGTGGGCGTGGCCTTTTGCTGGCGTCTCGATCCGATCATGGAAGAGCTGAGAAAGCGTATTCAGGATGGGGATCTAGGATACGTATCCCATGCGACGGGATTGCTGACACAATTCTGGCCGGACATGCGCTCGTCCTGGCCGCCGCAATACGCCATGCGGCGGGAGACCGGTGGCGGGGTCATTCAAGATCACATGGTGCATTGGATCAATTTGCTGGAATGGTTTTTCGGGCCTGCTACTGAGGTCGCTTCATTTCAACGGCACATGGGCTTGCGGGATATCCCTACCGAAGACTTTGGCACAGCCACCTTTCGCTTTGCGGATGAGCGCCTAGCCGTGCTGACAGTCTGCATGTTTCAACACAACGCCCAGACTCAGATGGAAGTAGTTGGGAGAGAGGCGACGGCCCGTTTCGACATCGCTGAGCAAAGACTGCAGATCTTCCGCCGCTCAACGGGCGCCTGGGAGTTTGGCAACGTTGCGAGTGTCGATCGGGACGATCTATTTTATCTTCAGGCCGGCCACTTCCTTGAATGCATACGTGGAGAGGCGGAGCCTCGCTCCACGATCGCCGATGCGACACAAACGCTAAAGACGGTACTCGCCGCCGTGCAGTCTTCGGACACAACGGGCGGTTTTGTTCGAACCGATGCTATGACTGGATAGAGGTAGTCCACCCACTTAGGGATCAAGAGATGAGTATTCAACAACCTACGCTTAAGCCTGAACTCTGCCGATCGCGCCAAACGGATCTGAAGCAAATCCTAGATTCAATGGATCTGGATGCGGCGCTTTTCGCCAACCGCAACTATATCCATGCCCTGACCGGCTACTGGCACGAACAATCCCTGACGCCGGTAGCGGTTTTGGTTCAAAAAGACAGTGAAACGATTCTTTTCGCCCCTGGCGAAAATCTGGATGCCCCGGCCGCGGACCAATGCATTTCCTACGAGCCTCAGGAACTTTGTACCCTAGTTGAGAATACAGGTGAGCGCCTTGCAGTAGTTGTCAAACCCTGCCTCGCGGCCTTGAATCGCGTCGGCGTGGCTGGCGAGCTCCTCCCCAGTCTCCTGGATGCCACCGCTTGGATCGACATGACGACCGAATACCAACGCTTGAGGCGCCGAAAGTTCGAAGACGAAGTAGAGATGCTGCGCTTCGCGATAGGGGCCACGGAAGCCGCCTACGAAGAAGCTCGTCGCATCCTGAAGCCGGGACTCACCGAAGTGGAGCTATTCGGCGCCATGCGTGAGGCTGCCATCAAGGCCATTGGTGAACCGCTTTCCGCTTGGGGCAACGACTTTCGATCTGGCGAGCCGGGAGGGCTTCCTCGCCAACGGGCCGCGGAAGCCGGTGAAATCGCTATATTAGATATTGGGGTTGGCTATCGCGGCTACCGCTCCGATTTGTGCCGAGGGTTTGCCGTTGATGGCCAACCTACGGAGCCGCAAGTTGCGGCTCAGAAGGTCCTAGCTTATCTGCACCTTGAATTTGAGCAGTACCTGCGACCAGGGCTTAGCTGCCGGAGCCTTTTTGAGGAGATCCATTCCAAACTCGAGGGATGGAATGGCTATTCCTTTTTCCATCACCTCGGGCACGGAATCGGACTAGACGCCCATGAATACCCGCACCTCAATCCGTATTGGGATGACACCCTCAAAGCGGGCGACGTCGTGGCTGTAGAACCAGGGCTTTACGGACCGGAACTTCGAGCCGGCCTTCGTCTGGAAGAGAATTACCTCATCACCCAAAACGGTTGCCAACGTCTATCGCAATATTCGCTCGATCTCTAGAAATCCATATGTCTTCCCTCTTTCAGAGCGTCAGCATCCAAGGAACGGCCGGCGATGGACCCCGGCTCCTTATAACCGCTGGCGTTCACGGGGACGAATACGAGGGCATGGAGGCGATACGCAAACTTGTCGTATTCATAGATCACAGTCAACTTAGAGGTCAGCTCACCTTGGTTCCAGTGGTAAACGAATCCGCTTTCGCCCGGAAGTCACGGGTAGGGGAGGATAGCTTGGACCTGGCCCGCCGTTGTCCTGGCAAGGAGGATGGCTCCCTGACTGAACAGATAGCCCACCAACTATCGCTACTGATCCGCCAGAGTGACTATTACATCGACCTTCACTCGGGTGGCAACGTGATGCAGGTTGATCCCCTTGTTGGCTATCAACTAGTATCCGATCCTTCGGTACTGGATAGTCAACGCTCGATGGCGAAAGCCTTTGGCCTACCAATCGTTTGGGGTGCGTCGGCTGAGCTGGAGGGCCGGACGTTAACCGTTGCTCGCGATGCTAAGGTGCCGGCGATCTACGCCGAATATCTGGGAGGTGGGGGATGCTCGGCCAAAGGCGTTCAAGCCTATTTTGAAGGCTGCCTCAACGTCATGGCTGAAGTTGGCATGCTGGATCCTCGGCCAGCTCCTCCGGCACCGGAAGCCGTTACGGAAGATCCGCGGCCTAATTCAGGCCATATGCAGATCTGCCACCCAAGCCCGGCTGATGGTTATTTTGAACCCGTTGTCGGTCTTGGGCAATCCGTCGAGTCTGGCCAGATACTGGGGATAATCGTCGACACCCTGGGTAGATCCAGTATAGCGGTTTACGCAGACAAAAGTGGCCGCGTTATTGTTTTGCGAAAATGTCCTGCCGTGAAAGCGGGAGACAGCCTGGCAGTCATTCTAGAAACTGAATTGATAAAGAATTGGATTCCCTGATGAGTTTAAAACGCGTGGGCATCATTGGGCTTCTCCAAGAATCGAATACCTTCATCGATGGTAGGACAACGCTTCAGCATTTCCGGGAGGACCTCTACCTGACCGGAGAAGATATTCGCAGGCAGATGGCTAAAGCGCCGCACGAGGTGGGCGGATTTTTTGCAGGGCTTGAAGCGGCGAACTTAGAGGCTGTACCCCTTTTTCTAGCGCGAGCGATACCCTTTGGCATTATCGAAGCCCAGGCTTTCGATACCTTGGTCTTAGAGATGCTTTCCGAACTCAGGGCTGCCGGGCCTTTGGACGGCATTCTGGCGGCGCCGCATGGAGCGACGGTGGCCGAGAATCATCCCGATGCCGACGGTTATTGGTTGAGTCAGGTCCGGGCGGTAGTGGGGCAGGATACGCCTATAGTCGGTACCATCGATCCGCACGCCAATCTTTCGCAGTTGATGGTGAATGCCACTAACGCATTGATCGCCTATGCAACCAATCCGCACTTAGACCAGCGTGAAACGGGGCGCAAAGCTGCCGATTTGTTGGCAGGGGCGTTGCGAGGCGAGGTTGCGCCAGTTCAGATAGCAAGCTTTCCCTCGATGGCGATCAATATTCAAACCCAAAACACATCCAGGCCACCCCTATCGGATTTGTATGAACGGGCTGCCAAGATCGCCGGTCGTGAAGGCGTCCTCTCGCATTCCATGGTATTGGGATTTCCTTACGCCGATGTGGCCGAGATGGGGTCGTCGATCCTTGTCGTTGCCGACAATAATCAGGATCTGGCCGCGGAAATCGCTGAGGAAATCGGCGCGCGCATGTGGGAACAAAGACGTAGCTTCGAACCGGTTTTCACCAATCCGAAGGACGCGGTGAAGATAGCCCTGGAAGCTGGAAAATTCCCGACCCTCCTCTTGGATATGGGAGATAATATCGGCGGGGGTTCGTCAGCCGATGGCACATGTCTGCTCAGAGAGCTCCATGATATCGGCGCGGAACGCTCCGTTGCGATCCTGTACGACCCAGAGGCCGCCCTCATTGCTCATGAAACGGGCGTTGGCTCGGAGTTGGAACTCACGATTGGCGGGAAAAGCGACTCTCTACACGGAGAGCCTTTTAGAGCTGTCTTCCGAGTGATTTCTCTGCATCAAGGAAAGTTCAAGGAGACGATTGCCCGTCATGGTGGATTTACCGACTTTGATCAGGGGCCAACGGCCATCGTCCGTACTGTTGACAGTGGAATCACGGTCATGCTAATCTCCAAACGAGTCCCGCCGTTCAGTCTCAAGCAGCTAACCGACTTCGGTCTGGACCCTCTAGAATTCAGTATCATCGTCGCCAAAGGCGTTATTGCTCCACTTGCCGCATACTGTCCGATCGCCCGATCCATCCTATTTGTCGATACCCCTGGAGTTACTAGAGCGGACATGACGCAGCTAAGCTACAAACGTCGCCGCCAACCCCTGTTTCCCTTTGAAATTTAGCGTACAAGGGAGTGTATCACGAATTTAACTTTGCCAAGACTCTACTCAGGTACCGCGGTATCGCGCAAGCGCGAGCCCTACAATCGTATGACGTGGTAGGGCCAGCGCATGCGCTACGCCGCATAGAATAAATCTATGATGAATTCATGTACAACAACAGTTGGTAACAGCCAGATCTTGACCGCAGGGGAAAAGGTAGCGGCCAATCTCACGCCGACGCTCAAGTTGCTGCGACGGGACCACCGTGCGGCCATCATTTACATGGGTTGCCTTGCTGAGCGCACAGGCGTCAACTTAACTAAACTATGCCGATTGGCT
>CAYOLG010000016.1:0-58390 GCA_964404745.1 uncultured Opitutaceae bacterium | reverse complement strand
GCTAGCTTCCTGCAAAGAAAGCGACTTAAGTTGACGCGCATGCGCGATTGCGGGAAGATCGACCGCTACCAAGTGCATAATTCGCTTCTATGACCCTTATCGATTGGATTATTCTCGGACTCTATGCCTCCTCGACCATTGGGTTGGGGTGGTGGATGAGCCGAAGGCAGAAAGACACGAGCGAGTACTTCGTAGGTTCGGGGCGAATGAACGCTTTGCTGATCGGGGTTTCGCTCTTCGCAACCCTGCTGAGCACGATCACCTACTTGGCCATCCCGGGCGAAGTGATGGGGAAGGGGCCTGTGTATCTCTCGAACTACATTGCCTATCCGTTCGCATTCTTAGTCGTTGGGTTTTGGATACTGCCTGCTTATATGCAACGTCGTGTGACGAGCGCTTACGAACTGCTGGAAATGCGGTTGGGCTTGAGCGTGCGTTTGCTGGGCATGGGAATGTTCATCCTTTTGCGGCTGGTGTGGATGTCGTTGCTGGTTTTTCTCACCTCCAAGGCGATCGCCATCATGATTGGCGCTGGCGAGGAGTGGGTACCTTGGATAGTAGCGGTAACGGGTCTGTTTGCCATTACCTACACATCTCTTGGCGGGCTGAAGGCTGTGGTGATCACGGACCTGATGCAAACGATCCTCCTCTATGGAGGGGCGCTGCTGGTGATTGGGACCGTGACTTGGAAGTTGGGTGGCTTTGGGTGGTTCCCGACGGAATGGAAGGGGGATATTTGGGATCATCAACCTGTTTTCAGTCTAGACCCGTCAACCCGAGTAACGGTAGCGGGGTCGGTGATTTCAGTTTTTCTCTGGCTGGTGTGCACGTCGATGGGAGACCAAGTCTCCGTGCAACGATTCATGGCGACCGAAAACGTTCGAGCTGCGCGACGGGCGATTGCGACGCAATTGACGATCGGAATGATCGTCGGGGTGACGCTGGGATTCGTCGGGGTGTCATTGCTGGGATACTACCAAGCTCATCCGGATCTTTTGCCTGAGGTCGGAGGTCTCAAAGCCCAGGCAGACAAAATCTTCCCGCACTTCATTGCTTTCCAATTGCCGCCGTTTGTGACTGGCCTAGTGGTGTCAGGACTATTCGCTGCCGCGATGTCTAGTATCGATTCGGGAGTGAACTCGATCACGGCGGTAGTGATGACCGATTTGCTCGATCGCTTTGGACGGAAGCCGGAGAATGAAATTCAGCATGTGCGTTACGCCCGTCTTTTGGCGTTCAGCATCGGGGTTGTAGTGGTTCTGTTGAGCACCTTTATGGAACACATTCCCGGCAATTTCGTGGCAGTCACGAATAAGACCGTGAATTTGCTGACGGTGCCCATCTCGCTGCTCTTCTTCTTCGCGGTATTCACGCGCTTCGCCAGCCCGATTGGTGTTTGGCTGGCTACAGTGGCGAGTGTGAGCGCGGCGGCGCTGGTGGCCTTTTCGGGATCGATTTTTGGCAAGAATCCAGAGACGGGGCTGGACCCGGTGAGTTTCCAGTGGATCGCGCCCGTTGCCCTTGTCGTCGGGTTGACTGTGGGGGTGGTGGCGAGCTGGATCTTTCCACACAGAGGAAGGGCGAGCGGATGAGGCATGATAGGCTATCAACAAGATGTGCTTGCTTGACGGTGATTATCGATCAGCACAAACATTTTACATCCCCTAACT
Source organism: uncultured Opitutaceae bacterium (assembly GCA_964404745.1). Taxonomy (GTDB): domain Bacteria; phylum Verrucomicrobiota; class Verrucomicrobiia; order Opitutales; family Opitutaceae; genus Pelagisphaera. Next base: position 56,720 of record CAYOLG010000016.1, on the reverse strand, counting down.
TATGAGAAATAGCAAAACCTTGGCCCGTATTCGAAATGGCGAAGTGATTCGCGCCTGTGTACTGGGGCATTACATACCGGCTTATGTGTGCCATGCTGCCCGAGCTGGATACGATTGCATATGGCTGGATTTAGAGCACCGGGCTCAAACCGTGCGCGAGATTCAGGCGATGCTAGCCTACGCGCACCTGTACGACATAGACATCATGCTGCGTCCGCCGACTTTGGAGAAAACGGGATTGTATCGGTATCTCGAGGACGGAGCTGCGGGCTTATTGATTCCGCACGTGTCCACGCCAGAAAAAGCGCGGATGCTTGTCGATGCGGTCAAGTTTCCGCCGATTGGCGATCGGGGCCTAGACAATGCCGGCTTGGATTCGGATTTTCATATCCACGATGAAGACGAATATGTCGAGTGGGCGAATCGGGAGACCTTTCTCGCGGTCCAGATCGAAACACCCGAAGGCGTTCGCAACGCGGAAGCGATTGCGGCGACCGAGGGTGTGGACTTGATCTTCGTGGGACCGGGAGATCTCGGCCTACGTTTGCGACAGAGTGGAGAAATGACCTTGGACGAGGGTTGGGAAATCGTGGCTGCGGCCTGCAAGAAACATGGCAAAGCCTTTGGCGGTCCGACGATCCCGATTGAGGAGATGAAGAAGCGTCGGGCGCAGGGAGCCCAGTTGCTGATCAACAATAGCGAGTTTCACAACTGGTCGTCCGGTCTCAAGAACTCGATCCAACTGTTCGAGGAACTCGACTAATGTCATGAGTATTTGGATATGGGTGGACCGGTACTCGGCGAAGGTGCGCGAGGATCGGCGCATAAGCCTTGGTGAAGGCGGGACGCCCTGCATTAGATCGCGAGCGATCGGTCCATCACTGGGGCTGGATCAGCTTTATTTCAAAGTGGAGGGCTCCAATCCGACGGGATCCTATAAGGATCGATTCGCCGCTTTGGCCGTTTCGCGAATGTTGGAGCGGGGAGACCACACTTGCTTAGCCACTTCAAGCGGAAATACGGGCGCCGCGCTGGCAGCCTACTGCGCGGCGGCGGGATTGCGTTGCCGGATTGCCGTGGTCGAATCAGCGCCTACGGGGAAACTGCAGCAGATGATGGCCTATGGGGCCGAGGTGATCCGCGTGCGTGGCTTTGGTTTAGACGCGGGAATAACGACGGCGGTGTTTGATCGACTGAACGCTCTGGGGCAGAAACCGGGACATGCGTTGCAGATCAGCGCCTATGCTTACAGTCCGGAGGGAATGGAAGGGGTCGAGAGCATTGCATTCGAACTAGTGGAGGAGTTCGATGAAGGATGGGACTCCGTATTTTGCCCGGTGGGCGGTGGCGGTCTTGCCTTGGCAACAGCTCGCGGCTTTGCCAAGTCGGGCGATCAAAGCCCGGCGATCCACTGCGTTCAGCCAGCAGGCAATGACACGGTGGCCAGCGCTTTACGAAATGGCGAGGCGAAGGGCAGGGAGGTGGAGTGCTCCACGTCGATCAGCGGATTGCAGGTTGCCAGCGTCATCGACGGGGATGAGGTGATTAGCAAGTGCCGGGAAACGGGCGGTACGGGTCATCTTGTTGGCGATGAGGAGGTCTGGGAGATGCAGCGTCTATTGGCGCGGGAAGAAGGTGTCTTCAGCGAACCTGCGGGAGCGGTAGCCTTGGCGGGTTTGGCCAAGGCTGTCAAAAAGGGCGATGTTAATCGCGCCCAACGTATTGTTTGCTTGGTTACGGGGTCAGGCTTTAAGGATCCGGAATCGGTGCAACGGATTAATGCCGATCGTGCTTGTCCGATCGTTGAAGCGACTGATTTGTTTGTTTAGAGAGTGTTTATAGGTAGGGTCGCCGCTTGCGGCGACCCTACGTTGATAAAACCGATTTCATCTATCTATTCTCTCCGGATTTTTGGCAGGGAGGATCGTCCCAATCCTATGCGTCTGCTTGGGGACAAGCAGCCCTACCACTTGCCAGTTAGATCGTCTTTTCTAGACACCCTTTTTGGCATAAGGTAGCAGACGATTTCCGAGCGTCCAAATTGACTTAACTAAACTGAACGATCGTATCGTTCGGTGGCCCCCGGAGGTCGGTCGCTACCTAAATCAGCAACGAAGCAACAGCTCCGTCATTGTAAAGATTCATTGGCTCGTAAGGAAGGCAATCAAATCCACCATATCCGTCTCGCTGATCGCGCTTTCCAATCCCGGAGGCATGAGAGACTGGCCGTTTGTGGATAGGCGGGAAATTTCTTCCCGGGGAAACGTCTGTCGGGAACCGCCGGCGAATTTCATTTCCACTAGGGCCGACGTTTCCGCAGCGATAAGACCGCTCACGCTTTGCCCGTTTTGTAGTTCAATCGTGTAGGTGGCCCAACGTTCTTCAACTGCCCGGTTAGGATCGAGAATATCCGTCAATAGCGCCTCTTCAGGTTTGAAGCGAATATCGTCGAGGCTTGGGCCGACTTCCGTACCCAGGTTCTTTTTACGGTGGCACGCTACGCAAGCAGCCTCTTCGAAAACGAGGCGGCCTTTGGCCGCGTCGCCCTTTCCGTTTTGCAGAGCGTCTCGGTAGCGGTATATGACTTCCGCCCGATCTTCGTTAAGGGAGCCGAATAATTCCCGGGCTAGGGCTGCAATCTTCGGATCTTTTCTACGCGTCAGTGACCAGCGACGGAAAGCAGGCATAAGCGCTGGGTTGATCTCGCCAGCCTGCATGCGTTGCATCAGGCGATAAGCGGTGTCTTCCCTCGAGGAGAGGAATTCCAACGCTTCATGCAAGGCAGCTGGCCCTAGCTGGTTCCACTGTTCAAAATAGAAATCCGCAACCTGACGCCGGTTCAGGTTAGCTAGAAGGTGGCATGCTGCTCGCTGCATTTCAGGAGCTTCTTTCTGATCCACAAGGCGGGTCAACAGATCAAACTGAATGTTTGCGGGCTGCTCCCGCAAAAGGGGCAATAGTGCCATACGTTGTGGTAGTGGTAGCATTCGGTCCGCGGCACGTTCAGATACGGAATTGAGGAACGATTGCGCCGCAGAACTTAGATTGTCCTCAAGCGGACCGGCGGGTTGAGCCAGTAGGCCGGAAAGCGACTTAGCTAGAAGCGGTCCTCGTCGGATACCGGTCGACAAGCCTTCAGCTAGGGCCGCCCCAAGTTCTAGTTTGCTGGATTGGGCGATAGCTTGCAGTACTAGCAGGACGTCCTCCCATTCTCCCTTGGCCCCTGCCTCATTGGCTAAATCCCGCAACAGCTCCGGAGACGTTGGGCTTTTGCTATCTTTCAGCAAGCCGACAATCAGCCTGGCCGACCCCGGTTTTTTGGCTGACAAAACAGCTCGGCGTATCCAGGCATCCTTTACCTCGCTGTCGCGGAGCAAAGCCAGAAAGGTTTCATAAAGATCCTCGCTGGCGTACCCCAATTTTAAAGCGGCAAGATATGCCAGGCGGGGTGAGTTTCCCGTTGCTATCTTTTTCAGGGCATCCACATGCCGTTCCCCTTCCGCCAGGGCAATGGCGCTTTCCAGAAATCCTGGATCGGAATCAGCAAGGGCTCGGTCCAGATCGTCCACCGTCATCCGGCCAAGTCCCTGCAAAGTCCATAGAGCGTGTAGGCGTCCTTTTGGCGATGAAGAGGACCGTAGAAGCTGCCGAATAGCCGGCACTTCGTTTACCGCCTTTCTTTCAACCAGCAGCCGTTGGGCATTGCTTCTTTGCCACGCGTTAGGGTGTTCCAGAAGCTGGACCAACTGCGAATCATCGCTGGTAGGCACCTGTGGAATCTGAACGCTTTGGCCCTTGGGAGCCAAACGATAGATGCGTCCGTGGTCCAATCCGGCTCGCATGTAGTTGGTCTCTGTAAACAACTCAGGGAAAAAGATACTGTGATCGACGAAGCGGCGGTACATATCGCAGATGTAAAGGCCCCCATCCGGACCGGTCCTGATTTGCACTGGACGTGTCCACTCGTCGGATGAGGCGAGAAATTCGCGTCGGTCTCCAACGCGGTCGGCCCGGAAAGAGGCTCCGTGAGGAAACACTTTGCTGCGCGTGACCAATTGACCAGTTGGCTCGCAGACAAAAATGTTGCCCAATAGCTCAGGCATCAAATGCCCCCGGTAGACCCCCAATCCGCAGGCAGCTGTGTGGGTGCCGAGGTGAGCTGCAGCGGTGGTGTGGCTGACCCGTATCGGGTAGACTGGAGAAGCAGCAGGCTGAATGTCTTCATAGCCTTGGGTGATGCCAGCGGCTGGATTGCGTTCCAGGGTATTGGCTGGCATGACTGCGAAAATTATTGGATTCCGGTTTGTGGAAAAAAAGCGGCGGCCCCAATCATCAAAAGAAGCGCCGAACTGCCCCCGGCCGGTGACCCGGGTCACTTCCCTGGACCAGGGATCATAGCGCAGGTCCCAGCCACGTACTTCAAGCGCGGCATCCCTATCTCCATCCAGATAGATTTCCGAAGTATCCAAACCGTTGTTGAAGTGGATGGCGTTGTCTAAACCCCACCTGCCTGAAGAAACCTGAAGCTGGCTGTGTCTGGGATCATCCGAATGGAAAAGCGGTTCCGAATGATCGGCGCGCCCATCCCCGTTGGTGTCCTTGAGAAAAACGGTTGCGGTCCGGGTGGTGGCAATCAGGCCTCCGTGAAATGGGACCAGACCCTGAACATGGTCGAGACCATCCGCCCAGGTCAGAGCTTTATCCATACGGCCGTCACCATTTTCATCGGACAGAAGTCGAATCCTTGAAAGGAAGGGACCGGAAGCGGTGGGAACCGGGTAATCCCTCATCTCCGCAACGAACATCCGGCCATGCTCGTCCCATACGACATCTACTGGGTCGCTGACCAAGGGCTCGGCTGCGACCAGCTGCATTTCGTAATCCCCGTCGATGTGCCAGGCGTCCAGCGATTTCTGTGGAGACCAGGGCTCGCGGCGAGGAAGGAGGCTCTCACCGGTTTCGGAGGCCCCGGTATTGGTAGAGACTGCGGCCGGTTGGAAGACCTCGGTGAATTGCTCGATCGGCCATAGCTCAAATCGCCGGATCCAGCACTCGGCTCCACGGCTTTCGAGAGCGATGCGACCCGCCTCGCGCTGACTCTCGCCGGCTTGTTCGTCCACGGTGTGGCCATTCAGTCGCGTTAGAATCGTGCCTTTCTGGCAAATGATTTCCAGGCGGTTCCATTCCCCGACGGGCTTTTCCGTCGAGCCCAGAATACGGAATCCTCGAACGTCTTTCCAGTTTGGAGGAAAGTTGTCGTTTCCGATTTGCCCGACTGCTCCTTCGACGAGAAGGACATCTTCCCCAGTGAAGCGGTCTTCCTTGGCCGCGTGAAGAATCAAGCCCGTCGAACGGGCTCGGTCTACGCGTTCCCCGTAGGTGTGTTCGCCCCACCTGTACTCCAACACCAAATGGTAGTCTTGATAAGGTAACTGGGTTGTGAGTCGGCCTGAGCCCCTACCGGTGATGTGAAGGGGCCCGCCCGTTGTCCATCTCCAAGATTGCTGGTTTACCGCCTCCTCGAAGGAATCCGGGGAAAGTAAATCGATCCGCTTATCAGGAATCTCCCCGGTTGCGCCGACTGCCCAAAAAGATAGCAGGCTCAGAAATCGGAGGCTAATTCGGGTCTGCATGAGATCAGCGATTATCTAGCGAGAACTTGGGGTTCAGGATTGTCAACGCGGCCCCGTGGTCGCTGGCCTGTTCCGGTCTTCCCTCGGTCGCCCAATTCCGCCCGCGCCTTTTCCGCCAAAGCTTCCAGTCTTTGGACGATCTCCGGGTGCTCGGCTGCGCGGTTATGCTCGCTCCCGATGTCCTCAACGACGTTGAACAACAGTTTCTGAGTCGGTCCTGGTTGATTTGTCGGGTGATGGGGATGACGGATGGGGCTCTCGATTGACAGAAACAATTTCCAGGGTCCGGAGCGGACTGCCTGTAGCTGATCGCGCTGATAATAGTAAAAGGCGTCGTACGGCGAAACCGCGCCGGGCTCGTTGAATAATAAGGGCCTCATATCGTGGCCGTCGATGACCCGGTCCGTTGGGGGTTCGGTTCCTGCGAGGCGGGCGAAGGTGGGCAGCAGATCCATTGTAGTGGAAAGCTCATTGCAAATGGTTCCTGCGGGCACTTTTCCTGGCCACCAAAAAATGGCGGGAACTCGGAAAGCTCCCTCTGCGGTTGTGTAGCCGCGACCAAACAGCGGAGCGTTGGTGCCGCGGTAGGGGCTGTCCGGCCTTCGTGTCATTGGAGAGCCGTTGTCGGATGTCCAAAGGACCAATGTGTTTGCATCGAGCTTTAGCTCTACCAGCTTGTCCAGAATCTGGCCGACAGACCAATCGAGCTCTTCGATGGAATCCCCCCAGGGACCGGCCGCGGATTTTCCCTTAAACGCCTCGGACGCGTAGGGAACCAGGGTCGAGCCCGGCATGGCCTGTGGCATGTACAAGAAAAAGGGTTTGTCCTGATTGGCTTCGATAAAGCTGAGGGCTCGCTCGGTGTACCGTTTGGTGAGCGTATCCCGATCGGCCGGGGCTTCGACAACAGTTTCGTTTTCCATAAGCGGCAAAGGCGGCCAAACGCTGCCATCCGCATCCCAAGTACGGGCCACCATATCGTCCGAGTAAGGTATCCCGTAGTAGGAATCGAATCCCTGCCTGGTTGGCAAGAATTCTGGCTGGTCGCCCAAATGCCATTTTCCGATACAGGTGGTGGCATAGCCTCGCTTTTTCAGGATTTCCGCAACGGTGATTTCGTTCGGATTTAGGCCGTAAGGAGAAATAGGCCTGAGCACATGGTCGTCGCGCTCGTTCCAATGCATGCCGACCCGCTGGGCATAGGAACCGCTCATAGCCGAGGAGCGGGAAGGGGTACAAACTCCGGAGGTCACACAGAAATGCGTGAACTTGCGCCCCTCCGCTGCCATCCGGTTGAGTTGCGGCGTCTTGATAGTAGTGGCTCCAAACGGCTCGATGTCTCCGTACCCAAGGTTGTCGGCGTAGACGAAAATAATATTGGGAGGCTTTGACTCCGTCTGTTCGTCGGCTGATCCGGAACAGCCCGTGAGCAAAGTCAGAAAAAGCGGATTGAGGATAGCGAAGATTCTCCTGGAGAACGATTTCATGAGAGGCAGCTTTTTGGTTAGCTGGCAGCTTCGTTTGGCTTTGCCTGGCTGGCAAAGAAAAAGCGTGGAAGCAAAGCTAGCGCGACAAACGTGAAAACGATACGGGAAGGCCAAGTCTGGAGCGATGGTATCGAATTGCCTCACAGGTTTGTTAGGTCTGTGTCATTATTATTTCTGTAAATAAGAAAGCCACCAATCTTTACGCGTGCCCTTCAATTGCGCAAACCAGCGGCTCGAAACTGGCAAATTGGCTGATTGAGGAATGTTTAGTGGCCCTAGGCATATGTTTAGAAAGTATCCGCTTATTAGCGTCATTTTGAGGGCGCGAAAGAGAAATTCTGGCTCTGTTGCGGCTTGCAGGAGCGTTCCGCGCTCGACTACTATTTAAGATGACGCGTAAGATGGCTATGTGTTTGAGCCAAGTTTTCGAGCCTTGCTCGGTCTGGGCGGCCGTCTTTTGATGACGGGATGACTCGTCTCCTTCTCGCTATAGCCTCAGTCGCTGCACTCGGTCTTGCCAACGCCGCTGACCGCCCCAACATCATCTACATCTTGGCTGATGATCTCGGCTATGGAGACTTAGGTAGCTATGGTCAATCGACCTTGAAAACGCCTGCTTTGGACCGGATGGCTGCGGAAGGAATCCGCTTCACGCGTCACTATTCGGGATCGACAGTTTGCGCTCCTTCTCGAGCCGTCCTCATGACTGGTTTGCATACGGGCAATGTATCCGTGCGCGGAAACAGTAACGCTGCTCTCAAGGAGACTACTGTTGCGACGGTTTTGAAGAAGGAGGGTTATCGAACCGCTTGCGTGGGCAAGTGGGGCGTTGGGCATCCTCCGCCGTTAAACGATCCCAACAAGCATGGATTCGATCATTTTTATGGATACGTGAACATGTTCCATGCCCACAATTTCTATCCCTCCTTTCTCGTTCGCAATGGGAAAAAAGAGGTTTTAGGGAACACCCAGATCGAAGCTTTTCGAGAAGCTCCGCCTGGCAGAGAAGGCGTTGGCGTCTCGGAAGAGAAAATCGAATACGCTCCGGAGCTGATAACTCAAGATGCCTTGCGGTTTATTCGCGAGAATCATGAAAATCCTTTTTTCCTCTACTACGCGTTGAACATCCCTCACGCCAACAACGAGGGAGGGCGGTACGATCGAGGCATGGAAGTGCCCGACCATGGAGAATTCGCCAGCAAGCCCTGGCCGAAGCCTGAAAAGGGTTTCGCCACCATGATCAAGCGGATCGATGACGATGTCGCTTCTATCCTAGCCCAGTTAGAAGCGCTGGGGATCGACGACAATACCTTGGTTTTCTTTTCCAGTGACAATGGGCCACATCAAGAGGGCGGGCATCGGATGGAATTCTTCGATTCGAATGGGGATCGACGTGGCATGAAGCGCGACTTGTATGAGGGCGGTGTACGCGTGCCCTTGATCGCTCGTTGGCCTGGTAAAATAGCAGGAGGACGGGTTGTCGACGATATCACCGCTTTTCAGGATTTGATGCCCACGCTATGCGAGTTGATCGATGTCAAAGCTCCCGAGAACGATGGGATTTCCATGCTCCCGCTCCTGCTCGACCCCTCCCATTCGACAGGTGACCGTAGCCTGTATTGGGAATTTGGAGAAAGAGGAGGCAAACAGGCGATTCTGAAAAACGAATGGAAACTGATTCGCCTAGGGATCGAAGAGCCCGTTTACGAGCTGTACAATGTAATCGAAGACATTTCAGAGAGCAGCAACGTGATTAGCCAGTTTCCCGAGATCGCTAGCTCCCTAAAAAAGCAACTGGAAGCCACCCGAGACAGCGAAAGCGTGTTCTACCGGAAGTAAATGGAATCGTGAATTGTAAAAGTAAAATCAACGCTAAGGTAAATTTAACGCTGAGTATTACGACTTATATTAACACAGTTCTCCAAAAATATTGAATACAAAAATCATAGTCATCGTTGGACCAACCAGCACCGGAAAAACCGAATTAGCAAAAGCCCTACAAGAGTCACTTCTCCCAAAAGTCTGGCTTCATTTTTCAGTGGACAGCTTGATCTACTCGCTTCCAGATTCCGTGTTGGCAATATGCAACAACGATGACGATTGGGCGGGGGTAGATGGACCGCTTCTCTTCCGATCAGCAATTTCCTGCCTTAGGACCCTAGCTCTAGAGGGGAACTCAGTCATTTTCGACTTGGTCATTCCAAACGAAAAGAAAACCAAAGAATTAGATGAGACCTTAGCTGGCCTTGATGCACTGATAGTCGAACTCACCTGTGACTGGGAAGAGATAAAGAAAAGAACCATTGGTAGGGGTGATCGCACGATTACCGAAGCAGAACGAAGCTTTAACACGAAGTTCAAAACGCTCAGGGTAGATGTAACCTTCGATACGACTCGGGCCTCACCCTCTGAGATTTCTGATCAGGTCAGATCATTGCTGAGGGACAAAATAGGAGAACAATACAGTGCTGGCAACGTTGGCTAATGCCGCCGACGCCTGACTTTAGCGTTGCCATGCCCCCGAGTAAAAAAGACCAAATTAGGACTTTGCTAAAAGGTATCGAAACCGGTGACCCGAAAGCGGTGGAAGTTGTCAATGAGGCGAAGTATATTCAGCGCAATCGCTTGACCAAGGAAGGGAATATTGGGCTGGCTGAACTTTTCAAGCGATTGGCCAAGCCCTCGCCCAAAGTGGAGGTCGTTCGCGCCTTCGAGGACGGCGACTTCGTTTTCGCCCACACCGACTACGATTTCAATGTGGTGGAGATTGGTTTTGAGGTTTTCCGGTTCGAAGACGGTAAAGCCGTGGAGCACTGGGACAATTTGCAGAGCGAGCCCGATGGGCCGAACGAGTCGGGGCATACCATGATCGATGGAGCAACTGAAGCGGAGGACCTTGAACTGATAGAAGCGAACCGAATTTTCGTCAGAGACTTTATCACAAAAGTTTTGATGGAACGGAATTTCGATCAACTTGGTCGCTATGTAAGTTCAAGTGAATACACTGAGAGCAATCCAAATATGAAGGATGGGTTGGATGCTTTGCGGCGGAATCTTGCCAACAGTCGGGGGGAGCGGACGTACGATAGCATCCATCGTATTTTGGCTGAAGGGAATTTCGTTTTATGTGTTAGTGAAGGATCGCTGAGCGGCGTTCACTCTTCGTTTTACGATCTCTTTCGATTGGCGAATAGGAAGATCGAGGAACATTGGGATACGACTGAAGAAGTGCCTCCACGGTCCGAATGGTTAAACGAAAATGGGAAGTTTTAGTTTCCTGCGTTCAAAACATTGACTTCGGAATGTTGGATACAGAGACCGTACTATCCTTTTCGATTGCCTCGATCGCTTTGTGTCTGGCTCCGGGTCCGGACAATCTTTTCGTGCTATCTCAATCCGCAACCCATGGTCGATCGGCCGGATTTTACGTGACGGCCGGCCTCTGCACGGGATTGCTATTCCATACGGCCGCTGTTGTTTTGGGTCTAGCGGCCCTATTGCAAGCGTCGGCTGTCGCCTTAACGATCGTTAAATCAATCGGGGTGTGCTATCTTATCTTCCTCGCTTGGAAAGCATTAGCGGCCAAGGCTCAGGGACTGGAAACTCCCGTTGGATCATCTAAAGGAGGATTCTATCGCCGGGGAGTGATCATGAATGTGACCAATCCAAAGGTATCGATTTTCTTTTTGGCCTTCCTGCCTCAATTCGTGAATGTCGGGAGAGGATCGGTGACGAGTCAAGTTGTCGTTCTAAGTCTTATGTTCATAGGGGCCACCATCGTGATATTCGGTGGAGTGGCATACGCTGGCGGCGCCTTGCGAGATTTTCTGATTCGGTCGCCAAAGGCTCAATTAATTATGAACAAGATAAGCGGTTTGGTACTAGCTGCTCTCGCATTCCGTCTAGCAATAACGGGTGTCCGGTAAAATAATATTCATTATCTGAAATCCGTTAGTTTAGGATGGTAGAAACTGGCTGAATCGACCATCTGGTAACACGCGCTTTTCAAGCATTTCTAAAGTTTTGATGGGCTGCGAAAAAACCCGATGTCTAAGCTCTATTCTCCTGATTTTCCGTTTCGTCCCGCTAGCCTGCCGTTTCATTACGGCTGGGTGATTGCTGTAGCGTCTGCATCTGCCATGGTGGCTAGCATTCCCGGGCAAACGATTGGGGTTAATGTGTTCAATGACGAGTTGATCGTGGCCTTGGGACTGACCCGCTCTCAAGTGGCTTTGGCCTACTTTATAGGCACGGCAGTCAGCGGGACGATTTTGTTGTGGGCTGGCAAGATCTACGACCGGATTGGAGCGAGGCGGTTGATGGTAGCATCCAGCGTTTCGCTTGGGCTATCGTTGTTCTATCTCAGTATAGTGGATTGGATTCCGATTGCCATTGCCCAGCTCTGGAGTCTTCAAGGCGCTTTGAACTGGATGCTGGTTGCCAGCTTAACGGTAGGATTTTTTTTGATACGCTTTACGGGTCAGGGATTCGTTACCATGGCTGGCCGCAACATGGTAGCCAAATGGTGGGAATATCATCGAGGCAAGGTGCTACCCGTTACGGGGATAGGGGTTAGCGTATGCTTTTCTCTGGCCCCGATCGCGTTCTACGAGCTCATTCAGGCTACGGACTGGAGAATGGCGTGGAGAATTTTGGGGGCCGCTTTGGCGGTGGGATTCGCTTTTTTTGGGTGGCTAATCTTTCGCGACAACCCTGCAGAATGCGGCTTGAGCGTGGATGCGGGGATAGCCCCAGGCGCAAAGCAAAAGGATGATCCAGAATTTTCGGTGGTGCGCGATTTCACCCGCTCGGAAGCGATTCGAAATTTCGCCTTCTGGATATACACCGGAATTTTCGCTCTGCAGGCCTTATTTATTACAGCCTATGTATTCCATGTTCTCGACTTGGCTCAGCAGATAGGCATTCCCGACAAACGCATCTTGGGATTCTTTTTGCCGAGCGCGATTATTGGCGGATTCATTAGCATTGGAGTAGGCTGGTACAGTGATCGTTTTCGCCTTAAGTATTTCGCGGCCTTCATGGCCTTTGGGATCGCTTTATCCGCTTCCGCCCTGGTTGTCCCTATCGAAGGGTTTCTGATTCCAGCCATCATCGTAGGCATGAGCATCACTAGCGGTTGTTTTGGCCCTATATCGGGAGCCTTCATAGCCCGCTACTACGGAGTGACTCACATAGGGGCGATCAGTGGGGTATTTATGTCGTCGATGATTGTTTCTAGCGCGACCGGTCCTTTGCTCTTCAGCTTTTGCAAGGATTACACGGGCTCTTATTATGCGGCTTTCGTGGCTACCCTGGTGAGCGGTGTCTTGCTGGTCGTCGCTTCCTTCTGGGCTAATAACCCTCAAAGAAAACTGAAGCGGGAGATGGATGCGGAGTGAGGATCCTCGTAGATCTACATTGCGGAATAGCCGCCGTCGACGTTTAGAACAGTTCCGGTCACAAACGAAGCGTCGGAGCCAGCGAGAAAGAGAGCGGGCCCAACCAATTCGCTCGGATCGCCCCAACGCCCCAAAGGCGTGCGATCAACTATAGATTGGTTGCGGTTGGCGTCAGATCTGAGATCTCCAGTCAGAGGCGTTTCGATCCAGCCAGGGGCGATAGCGTTGACCCGTATGTTGTCTTTAGCGTAGGCGATGGCTAGCGATTTGGTCAGTTGAACGACACCGCCCTTGGAAGCGGCATAACCCGGGACGAGACCGCCTCCGAAATAGCTGAGCATTGAGGCGATGTTGATGATGGACCCGTGGGCTAGCGATAGGGCATTGCGAGCCGCGGAGCAGAGTCGCATGGTTCCATTGAGGTTTGTATCCACTACCTGTTCGAAGGTCTTCGGGTGATGCTCTTCTTCGCGCCGGATAATTCCAGCCGCATTGATAAGCGTATCCAACTTGTCGATCTGGCTAATGTAGCGGTTTACCGCGTCCCCGTCGGTAACATCGAGGTCAATAAACTCGATGGAATCTTCATTATTGGGCAGCTGGCCAATGCCAGAGGCGGTCACGCGGAATCCCGCGTCAGCGAATCCTCTGGCTAGCGCTAGCCCTATACCGCTGGTGCCTCCGCTGATGAATGCGGTTTTGCTGGTCGTCGTTTGGGTCATTTTTAGGCATCGTCGTCGAGTGGGGCTGTCGGGTCAATGTTGCAGCTTACGTTTTATTTCGTTGTGATAAGATTATACGCTATCCGTATTTCAGATGGTAGGGATGACTGTCCCCAGTCAGCCGAGACGGTGAATTTTTACTATTTCGGCTGGCTGGGGACAGTCATCCCCATCGTTCCCGAACTGGCCAAAAGGCGATTGTGGGACGGCCTCTTCCTCTTTGCCTGAAAGAATGCCTTGTTATTCGGTTCATTGAACCGAAAACTTGAATACGGTTGCGCTAGTGAATGGATCTCCGGGCCGAACGATGGGCGAAGGGAAGTGGGGATGGTTGATGGAATCGGGATAACGCTGTGTCTCCAGGCAAAAACCTATTGAATTGCCCGTGTAGAGCTGGACGCCTGGCTGGTCGGTGAAGGCTTCCATGGCCCGTCCGCTCTTGGGTTCATGGACTCGGGCGAAGAGGGCGATCCCGCGGTTCCCGCCGTTGATTATGAAGTTGGTATCGTACTTCTGGGGATGCGGGAATCCCACTTGTTCGACGCGCGACCCGATAGTCATTGGCTGAGTGAAGTCGAATGGCGTATCCTCTACGGAGGCGATTTCGCCGGTGGGGATGAGGTCTTCGTCGGCTAGCGTATAGCTATCAGCGTCGAGCCAGAGCTCGTGGCCTTCAAACCCGCCTTCATTGGCCAAATTGAAATAAGCATGATTGGTGAGATTGACGATTGTAGGAGCGTCGGTTTCCGCTTGGTAATGGATTTGAAGCTCGTTGTCGTCGGTCAATGTGTAAGTCACGCTGGTTACCAGGTTTCCAGGAAACCCTTCCTCGCCGTCGGCGCTGCGGTAGGTGAAGCGGACGCTGGCCCGGTCCTTTTTCGATTCCAGTGACTCTCCCTGCCAGTTCACCTTTGCGAATCCTTTCCGGCCTCCATGAATGTGGTTTCCGCGAGAATTTTGGGTTACTTGGTGGCTCTTTCCATCGATAGCGAATTTGCCCTCCCTAATGCGGTTGGCGAAGCGGCCAATTACTGCTGCGGCGGGGAAGCGACCCAGATAGTCGTCGAGATCATCTGATCCGGCTACAACGTTTTTGAAGGTTCCATTCCGATCGGCAGCCTGTATCTCCGTAATGATCGCCCCGTAGGTGATCAAGCTGACGGCCATGCCGGTAGCGTTATGAAGCGTGTACTGGATCACTGCAGATCCGTCCTCCAGCTCCCCGAAGGAGCGCTCGCTTGAACGCTTGATGGAAGGGGTAGATTGATTGGAGCTGCAGCTCATGAGAAAGGTTGCGAGGAGAAAGCAAAATCGGGCCATAGCGATTCAAAATATGTTCAAAGGGGATGTTTGAAGCAAAATCGTCCTGTATCGACAAAAAACGCGCAACCGATGTGAAACTTTTGCCGTTAGGCTGGGTAGCTTAAGTTGGGAGGGAAAATGACAGCATTATTAATCTACGAAACGCTAGCGGTAATCGCTTTGGTAAGCATGGTCGTTGTAGAAATGACGCACAGCCAGGCGAGGATGGAGTTGAGGTCTAGCCGCCAGCTGGGAAGGGAATAAAACAGCCAACAACGGGCTCCGGCGCTGCTTGCGCCGGAGCTTGTTCAAGTTGTATCCAATTCTTGGGTCTGTCGAAAATTGACAGCGCAGGGCTTAAGTCTGCGATTGACGAAAGTATATGTTTAGGAGGACCGAGCCGGTCCTCCCTATCATTCGGATTGAGGTAGGGAGGACTGGCTCAGTCCTCCTTCTTTAGGTTTATTCGGTTCCATGCGCTTGGGTGTTTTGGACCACGCTAGCTTGTTTTGTGTCCAAATCTGGTCCAGAAGGGTGAAATACAGGGTGTAGGATCTAATGCAAATGGCTTGAAAATTAGCCTTTGCCAAAATTTCGCGTTTAGTCTACAGATACATCCTAAATTTTCGATCGGCAAACTCCTACTGATGTCACCCAATGAACAGCTAGAAACCCTATTCTCGCGACGCGACTTCCTCAATCGCTGTGGAATGGGCTTTGGCGCCCTGGGGCTAGGGGCTTTACTTGGCCCTCAATTGGCAGCTGACTCCGGCGCGGCGTCAGGAGGAACAATCTCAACCTTGCATCCGCGCTCGCCCCATTTTCCGGCCAAGGCCAAGCGGGTAATCCACATTTTCGCCAATGGGGGACCATCCCAGGTAGATACCTTCGATCCCAAGCCCATGCTGCGTAAATGGCATGGGAAATTGCTGCCGAATACCTTGAAAACGGAGCGGGTAACGGGAGCGGCCATGGGATCGCCCTTCGAGTTCAAACGCTACGGTCAGAGCGGTATCGAAGTGAGCGAACTTTTTTCTCACGTGGGAGAGTGTATCGATGATATTGCCGTCATTCGGTCCCTGCACACGGATGTGCCCAATCACGAGCCATCGCTGCTCATGATGAATTGCGGCGAGTCTCGCTTGCCGCGCCCGAGTATGGGTTCTTGGCTGACATACGGCTTGGGGACAGAAAATCAAAACCTCCCAGGCTTCATTGCCATGTGTCCGAACGGTTTCCCGGTTTCGGACACTTTGAACTGGCAAAATGCCTTTTTACCTGGCGTGTTTCAGGGTACCTACATCGATACCAAGCATGAGGAGATCGATAAGCTGATCGAGAATGTTAAGAATCATCAGATTAGCCCCGAAGACCAGCGAAAGCAGCTCGATTTGTTAGGACGGCTGAACCGCATGCACGCGTCAGGCCGGCAAGACGATGGCCGACTGGATGCCCGGGTGAAGTCATTCGAACTGGCCTACCGAATGCAAGTGGAGGCCACAGACGCCTTTGATATTAGCAAGGAGCCTGAGCACGTCCGGGAAATGTACGGCGAAGGCCTGCAAGCCCGTCAATTATTAATCGCCCGTAGACTCGCGGAGCGCGGGGTTCGCTTCGTGCAAGTGTGGACGGGTTTCCGCCAGCCGTGGGACAACCATGACGATATTGAAACGGGTCATCGAAAATTAGCGGGGGAATGCGACAAGCCCATAGCCGCTTTGCTGAAGGATCTGAAGCTACGCGGATTGCTGGATGACACTTTGGTCATCTGGGGCGGGGAATTTGGACGCACGCCAGTAGTCGAGTTAGCCGTTCCTGGGGCGAATAAAGGCAAGATGAACGGTCGCGATCACAACAACCATGGATTTACCATGTGGATGGCTGGCGGAGGGGTCAAAGGCGGCTACGTGCATGGAGCAACCGACGAGTTTGGATTCAAAGCCGTGGAAAAGCGGATGCACGTCCACGATTTACACGCGACGATTATGCATCTGATGGGATTCGATCACGAGAAGATGACTTATCGTTACGCGGGGCGCGATTTCCGTTTGACCGATGTGCATGGCGAAGTGGTGCACGACTTGATCGCTTAGGAAGAGATACGAATGCTGAGGAAATCGTTCGTTTTCATTTGCGGCCTCTCATTGGTTGCCGTCTTCGCGCTCGCGGAGTACGATGACGACGTCTACAATCCGGCGTTCGACATGTCGCACGCGGAAACGCACTGGGCTTTTGTCGATCTTGAAAAACCTCCCCTCCCGCAAGTAGACGGGCTGGAAGCGGCCACTTCGGTGGATGCTTTTATCGCGGTAAAACTGGAAGCGAAAGGTCTAACGTTTAACAACCAGGCCGATAAGCGAACGCTGATCCGACGGCTGACTTACGATCTAACTGGGCTTCCTCCGACATACGAGGAAGTCCAAGCTTTTCTCAATGACGATTCGCCGAACGCCTATGCCGACCTTGTCGAGCGCTTGCTGGCTTCTACCGCATATGGGGAACGCTGGACCCGTCACTGGCTGGATGTAGCTCGCTATTCGGATACCAAAGGAATATTTAGACGAGGTCGCTATGCGTTTTCCCATACCTATCGGGACTATGTGATTGACGCTTTCAATAGCGATAAGCCCTACGACGAATTTATCCTGGAGCAGATTGCCGCGGACCAGCTCGAGGAAAGAGAAGGGGAAAAGGCTTTGGCAGCAATGGGATTCTTGACATTGGGTCGCACGTTTTTTGGGCGAAAGGACTTTATCATCGATGACCAAATCGATGTCGTAACGCGTGGGCTGCAAGGACTTACGGTGAGCTGCGCCCGGTGTCACGACCACAAATCGGACCCTGTTCCAACTGCAGACTATTACTCGCTACACGGCATTTTCAACTCGTCCCAGGATGCTCCAGCTCTTCCGGTTATCAGCCTGCCCGATGATCAATCGCAGTACGAAAGCTATTTTGACGCTAGGGCTAAAGTAGAAGCCAGGATTGAGGAGAAAACCGTGGAGACGGTAGACAATTTCCTGATGGAGGAACGCTCGCTGGCTGGGAATTATCTGAATGCGGTTCGGGAAGGTCGGACGATCGAGGATGAGGAAGCCTTCAAGGTGTTTGCGGGCTCTCACGATGTTCGTCCGGAAATCCTGAAGTTGTGGATCGAATATCTCGATAACGAGGCGAATCGAGAGCATCCGGTTTTGCAGATCTGGTTTCAAAAATATGAAGATGGCGATCGTGATATTGGAAAGGCCGTCTACAATGATCGCTTCGGTTGTGCAGCAGAAGGCGAAAGCGACGACCCAGAAATCCTAGCTTTTTTCCAATCGCCCGGTTCGCCCTTCAATCCAGATCGTACTGAAGTGAGGCAATGGATACGACGGGTGATCGGTGGGCGAATTGGCGATCTTGAAGGCGAGATGCAGGAGCTGGATTGGACGCATCCAGGAGCGCCAATGAGAGCGCACATGCTTGTGGATACGGAGGAGCCGAAGAATTCTCCGATTTACAAGCGGGGCGATAAGAATCGTCTGGGCGACGAGGTTCCTCGACAATATCTCCAGATTCTAAATCTAGATGGACGAAAGCCTTACGAAAAGGGGAGTGGCCGCTTGCAGTTGGCTCGGGAGATCGCCGATCCTGAAAACCCGCTGACCGCCCGCGTTTATGTCAATCGCATTTGGGGATGGCATTTGGGTGAGGGTTTAGTGGATACGCCCAGCGATTTTGGCGTGCAAACGCCAGAGCCGCTACACATCGATTTGCTCAACTGGCTAGCCGCCTCGTTTATCGAGTCAGGATGGTCGACGAAAGAGCTGCATCGCCAGATCGTCTATTCGCGGGCCTACCGCCAGTCCAGCGATCCTGACGCAGTAAATTTGGAAGCGGATCCGCTTAACCAGTTATGGCACTACTTCCCCAGAGTTCGCCTGGACTTCGAATCCATGCGCGATTCTATCTTGGCATTCTCCGGAAACTTGGATCGGAAAGTGGGCGGCTTGCAATTCGATATCGAGGATCCTGATGCGAATCGGCGCACGCTGTATGGATACATCGACCGTCAATACATGCCGGGTATCTTCCGCACATTCGATCATCCCAGCCCCGACGTGTCCAGTCCGGGCCGTTTTGAAACGACGGTACCGCAGCAAGCGTTGTTCCTGATGAACAATCCCTTTATGATTCGCAATGCCGCTTCCTTAGCGGAGCGCATCAATAGTGGAAATTCAGAATCGCTAGAAAAACGCATCCAGAAGGCCTACCGAATCGTGTATCAGCGAGATCCGAGCGACGAAGAGCTCGCCACTGGCATAGAGTTTCTAGAGTCGAGCGACCAAGCTGCGACAGAGGGCGTTGAAACGGATCAAGCCCATTGGGCTCTCTATACTCAAGCGTTGCTCCAATCCAACGAGGCGATGTACTTGGATTGATGGCTACCCCCTGCCTAAAGCTTGCCGCCTTCGCGGTGTTATTAATCGGGCTTTCCGCTTTAGGGGCCGAATCGCTCAGAGTGTACTGGATCGATGTCGAGGGAGGCGCGGCAACATTGATGGTCACTCCAGCGGGCGAGACGATTTTGTTCGATACCGGATTGCCCGGAGATCGGGATCCTGGGCGGATCAATAAGCTGATTCGAGAAGAAGTGGGGGCCACGAAAATCGATCATTTGGTGATCACTCACTTCGATCGGGACCACTACGGAGGGGCCGCCGATCTTTCTCAATTGATCAGCATTGGGACGGTTTATGATCATGGTGTGCGCCCGCAAGACCGAGAGCGAGTGGGCGAAGCGTATATGAATTTCGAATCCGAGGCCCGGCTGGTTTTGACGCCAGGCGATCAGCTGCCAGTTAAGCAAGCGAAAGATGGTCCCGCGTTAGATATCCTTGCACTAGGCGTTTTACAGCGGGTGGTAGAAGCGAATGATAAGCATCCGTTGAATCCGCTTCCCGCCAATTATGAAAGGCAATCGAAAGACGAATCGCACAATGCCAATTCAATTGTCTTGCTGATTCGCTATGGTGATTGGGAGTTTCTTAACGCTGCGGACCTTACCTGGAATTTGGAGGAAAATTTGGTCTCGCCGAGAAACTTGGTTGGCGAGGTCGATGTGTATCAAGTCGATCATCACGGCTTGGATCGCTCCAATAACACGCATTTTATCCATAGCATCCGCCCTGCGGTAGCGATCATGAACAACGGCCACCGAAAAGGGGCGGGCCCGCGTACCGTGCAAGGCTTGCGGACGTCTCCGGGATTGCAGGCGATTTACCAGGTCCACAAATGCCTGCGGGAAAGTGAAGAACATTTGAATACGGAAGTCGATAAGATCGCCAATTTGAAAGCGGCCGAGGAATGCGATGCCAACCATTTGATGCTGGCCGTGGCCAAAGACGGACGATCCTATACCGTCAGTGTTCCCCGCTCCGGCCATAGCCAGAGCTACGGGACGAGGCAAAGTAGGACAGGCTTCTAACCTGTTAAGCAAAACAGGCTGGATGCCTGCACTACTTTTTGAGATACCAAGGGCGCGGTATGAAGAATCGCGATTGGATGGAATGAGTGTGGGGTCCCATCGGCTGAATGCCGAAACCAAAAAGCGACCGTATGAAGCGGTCGCTTGATTGCGCCTTTCCGAGGCTGTAATTAAACTAAAGTATGGTTTCTATATCAATCTATTTGAAAATTCCCTGAGTAGCTGTCCTTCAATTGGTCGTTGTCATATTCTTGGCGGACGAAGGTCCCGGCTGCGAAATCGAATGTATATTCGTCGCGCTTTTGGTCTTTGAACGATATTGTCACTGAAGCTTCGCTGTCGCCCATTTTCTCTTACGCATAAGAGAATTCATCGGTATCCAAGTCGGAAAGATCGACTGCTTGGCCTGACGTGGCCGTTAGAAAATCCAATCGTTCTAGTGTGCCTCCATCGTTTAGCGTGAAGTTGAGGCTGGTCAATGCGTCTGATGAAATTCAGTTATTTGCGGGGTTGCCAGACTAGGGAGGGGGTCGCCATCATTGCTATTTCCATCGTCACCTCCATTGCCGCTGCCGGGGCTTGAGTTGATTTCGTCGCCAAAAGCGCCGGCGTCGGTATCGTCCAGCAAGCCGTTCTTGAATTCTTGGCGAACGAAGATTACATTGGCGAAATCGAGGGAATATAAATCCTGCTTTTCGATGTCGCAAGTGATGATTAGCGTAGCCAAAGTGTCATTATACTTTTGATACGAATAGGTGAAATTTTCGATGTCTCTAACCCGATCGATTGAGGGTGCCTGTTTCCGTGTCTTTTGCTAACCCAAACAGAAGACTTCCTTGAGCTCGGTGGATACGGGGCTGTTGTCGGGATTGGCGTCCATGATGTCGCTCATCTGGACCCACCAGCGTTGGCAAACTTTTGTTTGGGCGATGGCTTCCCATTTGGCTTCATCTTCGATCTCTGCATAGGCGAACAACTGTAGCGTTTCCTGATGGAGAAAGATGGAATATCTGGATACGCCGTGCGATTTGAGCGTCTCTTCCAGTTCTGGCCAGATGGGGTTGTGGCGTTTTTGATACTCCGATTCCTGGCCAGGATGGAGTTGCATGACGAAAGCTTTTCGAATCATAGTTAGGTTTTGTTCACATTGGGTTAAAAACACCGAAGCTCTTGACGGGCGTAGCCCACGGGGCGAAGACTGTTGCTTCGGCTTTTGTGGTAGGGAGGACTGGCTCGGTCCTCCATATTCGTATTTCGGAGGATCGAGCCGATCCTCCCTACCTTTAGGAATATTCCGCCGCAAGCGGCGACCCTGCAAATTTCGGATTTATTCATCACGCTCCAGATGCCAATCGTATCCGTCGGCCATTACGCTAGCATTGATTTCCAGCATTTTGCGTTTGAGTTCCTGAAGCTTTTCCGGATAGTGGGAAGCGAGATCCATTGTTTGCCTCGGATCTTCGCTTAAGTCGTACAGCTCGTAGCCTTGGTAGCCACCCTCTCTAATAAGCGGTATCCAGGCTTCCTCGGTGCGATTGGTGAGAGGCAGGGCTTCATTATCTCGATAGGCTATCAGCGAATACTCGCCATCGCGAATGGCCACGATGGGCTTTGATCGATGTACGTGCCAATAGAAAGGCTGAGGTCGATTGAAATCGTTGGGTCTGCCGAGCAGGAGCGGAGCCAGGCTCGTTCCGTCTAGGTGGCGATTTTTAGGCCGGTCGAGAGACAGCAGGTCGCAGAGGGTCGGCAGTACGTCGACCAGGCCGCCGGGCGTTTCGATCGTTTTTCCTGATGGAATCGTTCCCGGCCAATAGAAAATGCCCGGCACGCGAATGCCGCCTTCCCAATTAACTCCTTTTTGCCCGCGCAGGCCGCTATTCCGGTTTTGCAAATAGGAGCCGTTGTCGGACGCGAAAATGATCAAGGTATCTTCTTTAGGAGCGATGGCCTCTAGCTTGGCCAGTAAGCGGGAAATGGCTTGGTCCATATTGTCAATAGTCGCTGAATACAGGCCGGCAATCTTGGCCTGGGCTTCGGGTAGACCGATAGACTGTTCAGGACCTTGGTATTTGGCGACGATGGTTTCGGGAGCGGCGATCTTCTGATGGGGCTCGTGAAACCAGACGTTGAGAAAAAACGGGGCATCGGGAGCTCGGTGATTGTCGAGCCAGTCGATTGCTTCGTCGGCGACGATTTGGCAGGCGTAGCCGTCGATCTTCCCGAGCGCGGTTCCGTTGCGGATGAAATTGACCGGATTGTGATGGCTGGGCTCGGCGTTGTTGGGCGTGGCCAACCAGTAGTCGAATCCATGGTCAGCGGGCGTAGGCTTATAATTGCTGTGGGCATCGAAGGGCAGGCCAAGGTGCCATTTTCCTACGTGGGCGGTGGCGTAGCCGGCTTCCTTCAGAATTTCCGCAATGGTAACCTCCCTCTCCAGCAAGTGGGTCTTTTGCGTTTGATCGTAGATCCAGTTGTAGACACCTGTCCGAATGTGTTGCCGACCAGTCATCAAAGTGGCCCGAGATGGCGAGCAAACGGCGCATCCAGAATAGAAGGTCTCGAAGCGGGCTCCGTCGGCGGCTAGCGAATCGATGGCAGGCGTCTGAACGGGCCCGCCGTAGGCGCCAATGTCGCTGGAGCCTAAGTCGTCGGCTAGGAGGATGACGACATTCGGCCTTTGGGAATCCTCGGCAAGCAGTCCCAGGGATGCCAAGATTAAGGTGGAAAAGGTGAAAGCGTGGGCGAACGCGTGTTTTCTTATCATAGGGAAGGGATGTGAAGGGAGACGCTAAGGTATTGGAGGCTGTATTCAACTCAAGACGGCTGAATTTGCAGGTTGGCGATCTTCCCGCGCCCACCTATAAAAGTAGCACAGGCATCCTGCCTGTATCCATTCGTAAAGATAACAGGCTGGAAGCCTATTCTACTACTGATGGACACCCGGCTTGCGCCGCCGTATCCCGCATTTGCGGGAGTAGGCGTGAGATGGCCCCTGGCTCGAGTAGAAAAACGCTTGGTCCACTGAACGCAGAATTCGGAGGATCGAGCCGATCCTTCCTGCCTCTTAAGAATTTCGCCTGGATCCTCAAGACACCGTAATTTGCCCATAATGATTCTTGTCTGTCCAAGGTTAATTGCTTCTAGGTAATGAGGAACAGTAAACTATTCTCCTTAAGCGCGATGCGACGACTCCTCCAATCTACAATCGCTGCTACGGCGTTTTCCGTTTTATGTGGCGGTTGCGCGTGGCGTCAGTCGAAAAAGGCCTCCACGGCTGCTGCGACTGAAGTGGGAGCGGTATACGAGCAGGCACAGAGAGGATCAACGACGCTCGAGCCCTGGGACCGGTCGTGGTGGGAGCTGTTTTACGATCCTGATCTAGATGCGCTAATCGAACAGGGGCTGGAGAACAATTTCGATCTTCAGGCATTCGTCTACCGGATCGAGCAAGCGACAGCGTTGGCCCGTCAGTCGGGGGCCCGACTATTTCCCAGCATCGATCTCGGCGCCAGCGATCGGTATGAATGGGATGACCGAATAGCCGCTGGCGAAAACAAGGACCGCGAGGAAACGACGGCAATAGGCGGGGGGCTTCGCTGGGAGTTGGATTTATTTGGCCGATTGTCTGCGGCCAGGAGGGCCCGTGTTCTACAGCAGGAAGCTTCCGTCCAGGACTGGCTCGATGCCCGCTTGCTGTTATCTGGAGCCATCGCTGAAACCTACTTCGAGACGAAAGAGCAAAAGCGCCAGTTGGAAGTCATTTTAGAGCAGATTGAGATCAACGAGTCCTTGCTTAAGCTAACGACGCTGCGTTTTGGTCAAGGCCAATCGTCGATTGTCGACGTATTGCAGCAGCAAGAGCAATTAGACGAGACTAAGGCTCGCGTGCCGCAGACTGAAGCCCGAATCGCCCAACTAGAATACACCCTGGATGTCTTGTTGGGCAAGTCGCCCGGAGAAGGGGATCTCGTAAGGGGGTCAAGCTTCGCTAAACTTCCACCAATGCCCACGGTTGGCATTCCTGCTGACTTGCTGAAACGACGACCTGACTTGCGAGCGGCAGAGAAGCGGTTATTGGCCTTGGATGAACGATTGGGGGAAGCGGTTGCCGAACAGCTGCCATCGATCATTATAGGCGGCGGTGTTGATTGGAGAGGCGATCCGAGATTAGGGGATGCTATTCGTTCCGCATTCGCCAGCCTTTCAGTTCCGCTTTTCGCCGCCGGCGAGCGTAGATCTGAAGTGACTCTACGGCGGGCCGAACTTGAGGAGGGGCTGGCCCGCTACACTGAGCGATTTATCTATGCCGTGCTCGAGGTGGAATCGATTTTGGTGCTGGAGCGCAAATTGCTCGAGCGCTTGGAGTTGGAAGAGAAGCAGCTCTACAATGCCCAACGCTTGTTGACTGAAGCCCGTAATCGGTTCAGCCAAGGACTGACCGACTATTTGCCTGTATTCACTTCCTTAAACATCGTTCAGAATTTGGAGCGGCAAATCGTCAGCGCCCGCCGCGACGTGCTCAGCGCCCGAGTGAGCCTTCATCGGGCCCTCGGAGGTCCCATCGCTCCGCCCGAATCCGTGGCCGCCCTTTCTTCCCAATGAATCGTAAATCGCTCTTTGGCACAATCTTTCTCATTCTCGCTATCATTGTAATCGGTGTTGGCGTTAGTTGGTTCCTGATCACAACGGGACCGGAAACCACGCCGGAGGAAAAGAAGCAGACCGCTAGGATCGTGCAAACGATACCGGTGGTGGGTCAAATGCGGCACATAGCGGTGAGCGCATACGGAAGCGTGATCCCTTCTCGTAAAGTAGTGATTAGGCCGCAAGTATCCGGTCAGGTAGTACATCAAAGCGAAAGCATGGCTATAGGTGGCCAATTTCGTGAAGGGGAAGAGTTGATACGCATCGATCCCAAGGACTATGAATTGGCCCTGGCGGCGGTGCGATCCGACCTAGAGCAAGCTAAATTCGAAAGGGAGGTGGAAAGCGGGCGTCAGGTCATCGCCCAGCGAGAGTGGGGCGAATTGCAGGCCGACTTGGATATGGAGGAGGTGAATCGTTCGCTCGTTCTTAGGGAGCCCCATTTGCGTCGGGCCGAGGCGATGATGAAAAAGGCGATCAACGACATTGAGGAAGCTGAATTGCAATTATCTCGCACCGTTATACGAGCTCCCTTCAATGCTCGCGTAGTCGAGGAATCCGTGGAGGTCGGCCAACTGGTTGGGCCGAATTCGACCATTTGCGAATTAGTGGGAACCGATGAATACTGGATACAGGTATCCGTTCCGTTTTCTGAACTTAAATGGATCCAGTTTCCCCAAGGAGACACGGCGGGCGCCCCGGTGGAAGTGGTGCTCGACGCAGGCGAGGGGGAAATCGCAACCTGGGAAGGAAGGGTGGTGCGTTTGCTGAGCGACCTGGATGACGTGGGACGGATGGCTCGGGTTGTTGTGGCCGTCCAAGACCCACTGGGTTTGCAAAGCGAGAAAAGCGACAAGCTGCCACTACTCTTGGGAAGCTACTTGGAAGTGAGAATCGACGCTGGTGACTTGGAAAATGTGATAACGATTCCGAGGGACGCGTTTCGCGAGGGGGATCAAATATGGGTGGTAGGCACGGACAATCTTTTGCGGGTCCTACGAGCTGAAGTCCTTTGGCCGGAGAAGGAGACGGTTATCATCCCGAATATTCTTGAAGAAGGCGACGAATTGATAGTAAGTGATTTACGCGTCGCCCTTCCGCAGATGCTGGTGGAGCCGCAACGATCGACAGCCTTTCCGGAACTCGTAGAAGCTTACGAAAAGGCGATTGGCAATTAAGAAGGAAGATTACCCCCATGGAAAAAAATCCGTACGATATGAATGCGAGTTCGGCGACCGGCCTGATAGCCTGGTTTGCCCGCAATCATGTGGCCGCCAATTTATTGATGCTAACCGTCGTAGTGGTAGGGATCGTGGTTGCCCGGAACATTCGCCAGGAGATCTATCCCTTGTACCAGATCGACACGGTTGAGGTGAGTATGCAGTATCGCGGGGCCAGCCCCGATGAAGTGGAGCAGTCAATCATCCTGCCGATCGAATCGGAACTCAGAGGTTTGGAATTGACGCGTCGGATTGAAGCGACGGCTTCCGAGGGGAGGGCATCGGTAACCGTTGAAATCATGCCCAGTTTCGATCGCAATCGAGCTTTGCAGGAAGTGACAGCCGCGGTAGCCCGCATCAGCATGTTCCCCGACGAAATCGAACCGCCGAGAATCTCCCTGGGCACGAGCCGCCGCAGGGGCGTGAACTATGTGGCTGTATATGGCGATGTGGATGAGCGTACCTTGGTTCAGTTCGCCAGAGTCGTAGAAGACGGGCTCCTGGCCCAGGAGGAAATTTCCTTGGTTGAGTTGCTCGGAGCTCGTCGCCCGGAAATTTTGGTGGAAGTTCCGCAAGCCCAATTGCGATCCCTGAATCTCACTCTTGGCGAGATCGCCCGGGCCATCGATCAATCCGCTCAGGACGTTCCCGCAGGAACGATGAAGACTTCGGGAGGGGATATTCTGCTGAAGACGACCGAACGTCGCTTTTTCGGCAGCGAGTTCGAGGAGATTCCTATCAAGAGCAATAATACGGGAACCGAGGTAAAGCTGGGGGACATCGCCAAAATCATCGATGGGTTCGAGGACAGCAATCAGGAGTCCTATTTTAACGGAAAGCCTACGATCACCCTGTCTGTATCCGCCTCGGAAAACCAGACTCCGATCGATGTAGCGGCGGCGGTCAACCGCTTCATAGAACAGGTTCGGCCGACCTTACCGCCGTCAGTAAATGTGGAAGTGCGCTACGACCGAACGGAAGACTACATGGAGCGTATTAATTTGCTCAAATATAATGGCACGCTCGGTCTCGTATTGGTGCTCATCGCCTTAGGATTTTTGCTGGAGTTGCGGGTGGCCTTCTGGACCGCGGTTGGGATCCCCGTTTCCATCCTGGGTTCGCTTATTTTGCTGCCTTTGATGAACGCCAGCGTGAATATGATATCCGTCTTTGGCTTCATCGTCACACTGGGAATCGTCGTCGACGATGCCGTGGTAGTGGGCGAGGATATCTTCCATAAAATCACGCAAGGCATGTCGCGGCTGGAAGCGGCGGTCGCGGGCGTGAAGGAAATGACGGTGCCGGTGATTTTCGCCGTGAGCACGAATATCATCGCATTTCTGCCCCTTTTCTTTGTGCCAGGGGAGAACGGCCGTTTTCTCAAGGTCCTTCCCGCGGTGATTATCGCTGTCTTCACTGTTTCCCTAGTCGAGGTGCTGCTGATTCTGCCGTCTCACTTGTCTTGGGGTAAAAAGAATGCTCGCAAAGACTCTATTATCGGTCGCTTCGATCAGGCTCAAACGCGATTGCGGTTGAAGCTAGACGATCTCATGGAGCGTTTCTACAAGCCGATACTGACGACGGCGATTCGCTTTCGCTATCTCACGATTGCTGTATTCACATCTTCATTGCTAATGATCATCGCCTATACGATGAGTGGGCGCGTGAACTTCACTTTCAATCCATCTATCGAGAATGACTACATTCAGGGTGAAATTGAGATGCCTACCGGTACGCCCGTAAGTCGCACCCGCGAGGTTGCCTTCATTGTCGAAGCCGCAGCCAAGCGAGCGATGGAGAAGGCGGGCGAAGAAGGCATTGTTCGCAACTACAACGTATCGGTGGCTCGAAGGAATAACAATGAGGCCAGCGTCGCCATCAAGCTAGTCCCTCAGAGCCTGCGGGAAATCACCGGGGAGGGATTCGTTGATCTCTGGAGGCAAGAGGTTCCGGAAATCCCGGACATAGAATCCTTGTTTTACGACTATCTCGTTGGTCCCGGCGGGGAAGCGGCGATCTTCATACAATTGGCCCATCCAGATGTGGATACGCTCAGGCATGCGGCGGAAGAATTGGGCAATGTGCTGGAGTTGTATCCAGGGGTTACCGACATTCGCAAGGGCTTTGGGCGGGAGATGCCGCAAATCAGTTTCGAGATAAAGCCTGCGGGGCAGGCCTTGGGGATTACGGCGCGGGATCTCGGTCAGCAAATTCGCAATTCCTTTTACGGAGCGGAAGCGCTTCGCCAGCCGCGCGATCGCGACGAGCTGCGCGTGATGGTGCGCCTCCCCGAATCCGACCGCCGATCTCTGAGTGGATTGGAAGGCCTTCTGATTAAAGGAAACAATGGAGCCGAGATTCCCATTAGCCAAGCAGCGGAAATTATCGAAACGACGGCGCCCGTGCGTATCGATCGGGTGGACGGTGGACGCGTAGTCAATGTTACTGCCAACGTCGTGACATCGGTAACCAACGGTAACAAGGTCCTAAAAGCGATGGAGAAGAAGGAGCTTCCAGATCTGATTAGCCGATTCCCGGGGTTGCGCTATACCTTTGAGGGAGAGCAGCGAGATCAGCGGGAAGCTACAGCCAGCTTGAGTGTCGGTTTGATCGCATCTTTATTCGCCATATTCGCGATTATGGCTTCCTTCTTGAGGAGCTACACTCAGTCGGTTATCGTTTTGCTGGCTATTCCCTGGGGTTTGGCGGGGGCCGTACTCGGGCACATACTGCTAGGTTTTGATCTCAGTATCTACAGTATCCTCGGCATGATCGCCTTGTGCGGCATGGTGGTGAATGGAGGATTCGTCATGGCTATGACTCGAAATCGCTACATGGATCGCGGCCAACCGGCCAACGTGGCCATCGTGCATGCGGCCCAGCGCCGTTTTCGACCGATTTTCCTTACCGGGGTAACCACCTTTCTTGGGTTGGGACCGATGATCTTCGAGACCAATGAACAAGCCTTGTTCTTGGTTCCTATGGCGATTTCGCTCGGACTAGGAACCTTGGCATCCTCAATTGTAGTGCTTATTCTGGTACCCGTAGCGTTTATCGTTATCGAGGAGATCAAAGGCATTACAGCGGGCGGCAAGGAAGAGGCTACACCCGAAGTCGAGCCTGAGCTGGCGGCCGCCTCTCTGAAGCAGAATATTCGATCCTGACCCACGCGACTACGCTTGTTTTATCGAGATAGTGGTGAGTTGGGTTCGACTGCGACTGCTAAGCCAGGCGGCGTCGCTGCTATTCTCGTTGTGGGCAGCCGAAACGACGGCCCAACCGCTAGGATCGCCAGTTAAAGATCAAGATGGCATGGTGGTTTCCGCCCACACTACCGCATCGGAGGCGGGGGTCGGTATTTTGAAACGCGGAGGAAACGCCGTGGATGCGGCGGTATCGACAGGATCTGCTCTAGCCGTTGTCTATTCGGTAGCCGGGAACCTAGGAGGTGGCGGCTGCATGGTAATCCGATTGCCGGATGGAAGGGAAACCGCCCTCGATTTTCGTAAAGTTGCCCCAGCCTCCTCCTTGCGAGATGTGTTTCTGGATGATGAAGGGGATTATGTTCCAGAGCGACACGCAGCGGCTACCTGGCATCAGGAGTTCCGGTTTCGGTGGCGGGACTGCTGAAGGCCCAAGAGGCGTTTGGAAATCTTTCTCGAAGATGGCATGAGACCAGCAATATAGTTGGCGAAGGAGGGATTCGACTTAACAGAGCGCCAAGCGAATCGGCTAAAAAGTTTTAGGGACAATTTCTCGCGGTACGCATCCACTGCCAAATATTTTACCAAGTCCCAGTCGAATTCGTGGCACGAAGCGGGCGAGCGTTTTATTCAGAAAGACCTCGCGGATACCTTGCTGACGATTCCCCGACTAGGATCCGAAAGATTCTACTAGGGAGGTTAGCGGATCTTATCGTCGCTGAAATGAATCGAGGCGGTGGGATCATAAGCGAGGATGAATTGGCTGAGTATGAGGCGGTTTTTCGTGAGCCAGCAGCAGGAAGCTACCGCGGGTATCGGGTGCTGTCCATAGCGCCTCCTTCCTCTGGAGGGATCGCCCTTTTGCGGCTCCTCAATGCTGTCGAACCCTGCTCTATTTCGAAAATGGGATATAGTTCCAGCCAGACGATCCACTTGATGGGCGAGGCGATGCGCCGGGTCTATGCGGATCGGGCCAAATGGCTTGGAGACACCGACTTTTATCCGGTGCCTGTGGCCGGACTCATTGAAAAGCGATACATGCACTCCCGCATGTCGGACCTTAATCCCGACCGGGCGGCGAATAGTAGCGATGTCGAGCATGGCGATCCATTCGCGGGCGAGCCAACAGAGACGACTCACTACTCAGCTTTGCCCAAGGACGTGCAGATGGGCTTAGAAGCTCGGGAATTAAATCTCGAAATGAGAGACGGCTAATCGGGCAGG
This sequence comes from uncultured Opitutaceae bacterium, assembly GCA_964404745.1. Lineage (GTDB taxonomy): Bacteria > Verrucomicrobiota > Verrucomicrobiia > Opitutales > Opitutaceae > Pelagisphaera. Next base: position 26,413 of record CAYOLG010000016.1, on the reverse strand, counting down.
GCCGACGGAGTTCTGGGTGGATACGGTGGCTCTTCCTTGTCAACGGATCCCTCGGGGCTTTCCGTCAGGCCAACGTTGAATACTGGCCGCGTTTTCCATGGTGGCGCCGCTCCTCGCGGTGAAGACGTTGCGATCGGATTTTAAAGTCGAAGCGCTTCAAATTTTTAAAAAAGCAATAATTGAGCGTCATTCCAAGGATGGCGTTTGTGATTTCGTGAGTCGCGTGTAAAGGGTAGACTCGTGAACTCTCACGAATTGGATTATCATTTGCATGGGGACGACATGCAAATGGTGGAGATCGAACTGGATCCGCAGGAAACGGTTGTTGCGGAGGCGGGATCCATGAACTGGATGGAGGAGGACACTGACTTTGAAACCAAGATGGGTGATAGCTCGGAGCCTGACAAAGGGGTGTTTGGCAAGCTGCTAGATATGGGAAAGCGGGTGCTGACGGCGGAGTCGCTTTTCCTTGCCCACTTCACCAATCGGGGGTTCCAGAAACGAAAAGTAGCGTTCGCGGCTCCTTATCGAGGCAAGATTATCCTGATTAATTTGGCCAAGATCGGTGGAGAGATCCTTTGCCAAAAAGACGCCTTTCTCTGCGTAGCTCTGGGGACGAATGTCAGCATCGCCTTCTGCAAGCGCATGGGGGCTGGGTTCTTTGGCGGAGAAGGATTCATTCTGGAACGCTTGTTGGGCGATGGATTGGCATTCCTTCATGCGGGTGGCACTGTCGTTAGGAAATAACTATATGGGGAAACCTTGCGTATCGATACGGGTTGTATTGTGGGCTTCTCGCGAGGAATCGACTACGATATCGAGCGGGTTGGCAATTTGAAGTCTATGTTATTCGGTGGAGAGGGAATTTTTTTGGCAACCCTCAGAGGAACTGGAGTCGTCTATTTGCAAAGCTTGCCGTTTTCGCGACTAGACGATCGAGTTATCCAGCGCGCCCCAACGCGCGGTGGAGATTCCAAAGGCGAAGGCTCCGTTCTAGGCGGCATTGGCCGCTTGCTCGATGGGGACAGGTAAATCTCGATTGTAAGGGTATTATTCGCATTGGGTATAACACCCCGAAGCTTGCCTAGGCTTTTTGGTAGGGAGGACCGTCTCGGTATTTCGTGTTCGAGTTTCGGAGGATCGAGACGATCCTCTCTGCCATTTTTCGAACTTTGGAGAACTGTTTTGCGGAATTCTTCCCGACCTTTTCGCACTAGCCTACTCCACCCGCGCCATGTGCCATTCGCGGAGGTGGCCGTCGGCGTGATGATTATCTCGGAAAACAAGGGAATCCCTGTCGGTTTCGATTTCGGTGATGATGAGCTGGCCCTCAAATAGTTCCGACAAGGCGAACTTAGTGGTTCGATGTATTTTGCCATCCACTATTTCGTATTCCATGAAACCGCCGCCTGCAGGTAGCTGCGACATAATTTCTTCCGGGGTCATATCGGCAAAGACCTTGTCGATAATGGGTCGGTCCTCTTTACCGCCCACTGTCATAATGTGGCGCTCCGTGATGACATAGTGGGTATTGCCAGGATCCGATGCCGTTTTTTCGTCGAGATCGATGACTTTGGTCACTCGCCAGACACCTTGAATTTGATCGCTCACGCTTCCTTTAGGAACGCAAGCAAGCAGGGCGATGGAGAGAGGTACGAATAGGAGATAGGGGGTATAGCGTTTCATGGTTAACTGTATTTTGGGTTTCACAGGGATGTCGTCTTTAGGCGACAGCAGGATCCCGCGTATTCGCGGGAGCAGGCCCCTAAATAGGGCTCTTTAGTCGGCGGATCTCAAGACCTGGCTTACCGAAATTTATAAGAAGTCCCGAGTTCATTTTGGATGCTTTGAGATAGTTTATCAGTTGGGCTTGGTGCTCTCCCAATAATTCGCGGACTGCTTTCAGCTCTATAATCAGTGTATTTTCCACGAGAATATCCGCAAAAAATTCCCCTACGCATTGTGATCGAAAATACACATCAATTGCTAGCTGAGCTTGGGACTCGAATCCTGCTTCTCTTAGAGCAATGATGAGAGCGTTTTCGTACACTTTTTATACAAAGCCTACACCGAGTTCATTTTGAACCGCAAAGCAGCAGCCAATTATATTTCTTCTGAGTTGTTCTAATTCCATTACTAGAAACAACCACCAAGGCGCTTTCGATACAATCTCAAAACCTGCTCCCACGGAAGTGGGATCTTGTTCGGCCCGTGATAGCGGGACGATCCCTGTTAAACTAAGATCTATCTATATTTCCCAACCTGGGCGGACGGGTTCTTTGATGTATTGGTCGGCTTCGGGTAGGCCGATAGCTTTCATATTCTTGGCATCCCAGCGAATCATGGCTCCTCCCATGCGTACGGATAAGACTCCGAGCAGGGCGATCTCCGTAAGGCGAGAAGCGTATTCAAAGTTTGAGCTCGCTTCAGGCCCGCCTTTGATAGCGTCGATCCAATCGCGATGGTGTCCGGCGGTTCGTCGGATGGTTTTTTCCGGACGCTTGATAGAGCTTCTCAGCTCTTGAGGAAAAATGCGAGGTCCGCCACCGGCCCCGTCGCATTGTATGGTTCCTTTGGTGCCTTCGAAGAGCAGACCGCGCTTGGACAGTTGAAAACTGTCGGGGAAGGTTTCATGATGCCCAGGCCGGCCAGAACCGGCGTACCAGGTGATCTTCATGGCCTTCTGCTTGCCTTTGGCCTTGAAGTCGAAATAGCCGATTTCGCCGAAGGGAGCGATTTCCTCATTGCTCTGGCCGATTGGATAGATTTGCACAGTTTCCGGCTCCTTCAAATTATAAGCCCAAACGGTGGCGTCCATATCGTGGCAGGCGAAGTCGCCAATCGCTCCACAGCCGAATCGCCAAAAGTCGCGCCAAGTTACCGGCGTGTATTCCTTGTGGTAAGGCATCTCTTCCCGCGGTCCCAGCCAAAGGTCCCAATTAAATCCAACTGGGGGAACGGAGGTTCCTAATGGAAGTCCAGTTAGTCCGTTGGTCCAGCGCGTGGCGTGGCACCAGGAGTGTGATTCCTTCACCTCGCCGATGGCTCCGCCTCGCAGCAATTCGACCACTTGGCGGATCCCTTCCGAGCTGTGCCCCATGTTGCCCATTTGCGTAGCGACGCCGGTTTCTTTGGCGATCTCTGCAAGCTTGCGATTTTCCCAAAGATTATGAGCCAAGGGCTTTTCTACGTAGACGTGTTTTCCGGCTCGCATGGCATTGGCGGCTACGAAGGCATGGGTGTGATCTGGTGTAGCGCAAAGGATGGCATCGAGAGCGGATTCCTTTTCCAGCATTTCCCGAAAGTCGATGTACTCCGCCACTTTGAAGTTGGGGGTCTTCTCTTGGTAGTGCTCCTCTATGATATCTTTAACCGGCCCTCTTCCGGCTAGGGCTTTGTAATAAAAAGAATTGAGATCCCAATATTCAGCGGGATCGGCTATGGCGGTAACCTGCACATCCTCGAGCGGGAGCAGCTGGAGCGTGTTGTGGCGACCTTGGCCGCCGACACCAACGATTCCGACATTCACTTTCTCCGAGGGAGCTACGAAATTGGGGCCGCCTAAAACGTGGCGGGGAATGATGGTGGGGAAGGCGATCGCGGCAGTGGCTGCGGTGGCTGTTTTGACGAAATTGCGACGATGGGTCATTCGATTAGCATTTGGGTTGGGTTAGAGAAATTTGGCGTAGATACGCGAAGCCCGAAATTGAATTAAAATGAGTCTCAAGTCGAGCCCGTTGGCAAAGGTTTCGATCTGCGGACAACGTGGATGGGATTTTATCCTAGGAAGGGAGAACTGGCTTCATCCTCTGAAAAAAGTTGGGTGGAATCTTGTCGAACGGAGGACTGAGCGAGTCCTCCCTAACCGTAGATCCACGTTTCTTGTTCACCTAACAGGCTAGAAGCCTGCGCTACTTAATCGAAATCCTGCTTGGCCAAGCTAGTGGGGCGCTCCCTGTTTATGATTTGATTCTGATTGAGCGGTCTCCGAGATTCCTTAAGCACTATTCTACCGCTAGTTTGACACTTAAGATTTTTAGATAATCATCTTAGTGTTCTCAAAGTTTTTTTGCTCGGTAGCGAGTTCCCTCTCCCTGCTTTTCTAAAGATGCTTCTTAATTGTTTTAGGTATTGTTTCATAGTTTGCCTTCCTGTCACTGCGCTGGCGGTTACACGTACGATTCCTGACGATCCTGAGATTCCGGAGTACCGTTTGGAAAGAGGCTACAAGCCAAAACTCGATGCTGTCCGAGCGGAAAGGAAACCGAAGATAGACGCCTATTTCGATGACGAGGTTTGGCAGAAAGCTCCCGTTGGCGGTCCCATTATTCAGAACGTTCCGAGCGCCGGACGAGCGATGGACCAGCAAACTGAATTCAGGGTCGCCTACGATAGTAGCCATCTGTATGTCGCGATCTGGTGCTGGGATTCAGAGCCTGACAAAATCGTCGCCCGCTACATGCGCCGGGATGATGTTTTGAGGCCAGACGACTATGTGATTCTCGTCTTCGATACCTTCAATGACGAACGCAATGGCTATTGGTTCCGGTTCAATCCTAATGGGACGCGTCAGGATGGTATCATAAGCAACAATATCAATATTAACACGCAATGGGATGGTATTTGGGAAGTAAAGGCGCGGATTACTGAGGACGGCTGGGTAGCTGAAGCAGCCTTTCCACTGACCACATTTAGTTTCGATCCGAAAACAAGCGTTTGGGGGTTGAATGTTAGCCGAAGCATCAAGCGAAAGAATCAACGTGGCATTTGGGCCTCGCCAAGATCATCGATGCGTTCCTATTACGTAGCTGAGGCTGGAAAATTGCAGGGACTTAGCGATTTGAAGCAAGGCTTGGGACTGGAAATCAATCCCTACATATTGGGAACGCAGTCCGAAGACGCAATTACGGGCGCCGATGAGTTCGACTTCGAGTTGGGCGGAGATATTCGTTATCGCATTTCGCCGAAAATGGGAGCCACTTTGAGCTACAATACAGACTTTGCCGCGGCGGAAACGGATGCTCGGCAAGTTAATCTCACCCGTTTTTCTCTCTTCTTTCCTGAAAAGCGGAGGTTCTTTCTGGAAGATGCAGGCGTATTCAATTTTGGGGGCCTGGAAGGCCGATTTCGACGAGGGCAACGAACGACGCCTTCTTTTCTGCCTTACTTTAGCCGACGCATTGGATTAAACAGTAGCGGCCAGGTTGTCCCTCTTGTGGGGGCCTTCAAGGTGTCCGGCCGAGTTGGCGACTACGACATAGGGATGATCGATGCGTTTATCGATGATTCGGATACTTTGGATAGTCAGAACGTATTTATCGGACGGGTTTCGAAACAGGTCCTCGAGCAATCAACTGTAGGGGCCATTTTAACACACGGAGATCCTAACTCTGAATTCGGCAATCTAGTTTTCGGGTCGGATTTCCGGTACCTTACTAACGACTTTTTAGGAAAATATAGGTTAGAGGCCAACGCCTACGCTATGGCATCCCGGTCCGATGATCCCAGCTTCGAGGATGGATTAGCGCCAAGTTTCGGAGGAAACTTCGTCTTGCCTGCTGACGAATTTGAAATCGATGCGGCGTTCATGCAACTGGATGACAATTTTAACCCGGCATTAGGTTTTGCCCCTCGCAAGGGTATCCGTCGCTATTCGACCACCTGGACTTATCAACCAAGACCGCAAGATATTCCATGGCTTCGCCAGTATGTTCTGACTTACGAAGGTGAATACATAACTAATCTTGATGACCAACTGGAATCCTCTCGGCACCTATTCACTCCCCTAAGCCTGGAGTTCGAAACATCGGATGAGATTTATTTCCAGTTTGAAAACGACTTCGATGCTCCGCTTGAAGATTTCACCGTTCTTAGTAGTGGCACTATACCTGCAGGCGACTATGAATGGAATCGCGGTATCTTGGGCTTTAAAACAGCGACGCAACGTATGCTAAGTATGACTTACGAGTATTCTTTCGGAAGCTTCTTCGATGGAGAACGCGATGAACACTCGGCCGAGTTCAGTTTCGTCCCATCTAAGCATTTTGGATTGGAGGTCGCATACACCCATCAAGACGTTCATCTCCCCAGCGCCGCGTTCGATATCGAGCTGACTTCGTTGACGGCTTTGGTAAATGTGACGCCGGATCTTACTTGGTCAAACCTGGCCCAATACGATACGATATCCGATACGATGGGAATTAACAGTCGACTGATCTGGGAGTATAAGCCAGGAAAGAAAATCTTCTTAGTGATTAATCAAACTTATTTGGACGAGCGTACAGGATTTGTACGCCAGCAAATGGATACAACTATTAAACTGAGTTCCATCTTCAGATTCTGACAGGATTTCAGGGTGGAAAATCCAAACCATGGATTTCACGGATATTGCGGATTGAACATTGGGTAGAGAGGCCTGGCGCGGTCCTCCGGCATTTTTTAAACTCAATAGAGGATCGAGCCGGTCCTCCCTGCCGAAAATTGTAAGATCTGAATAGCCTGTTCACCTAATTACTCATTCGGTTTTTCCTCCAGAGCGAACTTTTCGCCAGCAGTGGATGATGGACTCAGCCGAGCGTTCGACGTCCGCTTCATGCGTTCTCCAAGAGACGATCGATATTCTCATGAAAAATCGTCCTTTCCAAATGGAGCCGCCTAGGTAACACACGCCATGATTTTGAATTGCCTCGATGGTCTTTTGCGTGAGATCGTCCTTGGTGGAGTCGTCGTGCTCGGCCAATCCAAAGCGAACGATCGCTTGATTGATAACGACAGTGTTGATAATTGAGATACCGTCTTCTCGTTCAAGTATCTTGGCAAAGCGTTTGGCTAAGCGACAGTGTCGCCCAACGATTTCCGAGATGCCTTGGCGACCGAGAGATTTGATGATCGCCCAAGAGGCAAAACCGCGATCTCGGCGAGACAGCTCAGGCACGTATTGGGCGGGATCACGAACGCCCGCCTCAGCTTCGGGCAGGTAGCTAGCCTCGATGGCCATAGCTTGTCGATGGGCGGTCTCATGCCATATGATAGCGTATCCGCAATCATATGGCGTTTGCAGCCACTTGTGGCCATCGGTAGCCCAAGAGTCGGCACGCTCAACTCCGTTGGTCAGAGACTTAGTTTCTTCATTGATTCTGGCCCAAAGGCCAAATGCTCCATCCACGTGCCACCAAAAGGCGTACTCTTTTTTCAGGTCAGCAATTTCGCTAAAGGGATCGAAAGCCCCAGTATTGATTTGTCCCGCTTGGGTAATGACAATTTTCGGGCCTGTCTGGGATGCTTTGAGGGCTTGATGAAGAAGCTCCGTATACATGCAACCCTGTTCATCGGTCGAGATCAAGGTGGACGTTTGACTTCCCAGTCCAAGATAGCGGAGAGCGGATTGAATAGAGGCATGCGGTTCCTCGCCCGCGAAGATATCAATTTTAGGCGATCCGATAAGCCCTTGGCTTTCTACGTCCCAATCAGCCTCGGCGAGGACTTGATGGCGGGCGGCGGCCAAGCAAACGAAATTGGCCATTGTGGCTCCGGTGACGAATCCGATCGAAGATTCCCTAGAAAGGTCGAGAATGTCGAGTAACCACTTTGAAACTTCGGTTTCGGCTGCGGCCGCGGAGGGGTTTGCGTCTGGATTTCCCGTATTTTGCCCCCAGGCGCTGGTCAGCCAATCCGCGGCAATGCCAGCGGGATGGGAGCCGCCGATTACCCAGCGGAAAAAAAGTAGGGGAGGCCATTCCCAAGAGACCTGGATCTGCTTTGCTGGCAAGTTCGGCAATGACCTCGGGAATAGGGCTTGGAGACTAGGGCAGGTCTTCGCTAAACGATTCGCGCTGGTCCGCGTAGCTGGCCTGAGGTTTTGGCGGTCGCGTTGGAACCGCGTTAAGATGGTCAATCGCCCGCTGAAAAGCGATCTCCAAACCTTTCCAGGGTTCTTGCGAATCAGATGTTACCATAGGGTTTATTGGGACGAGGGTCTGGCTATTTGCCATTCCGGGCGGGGCGTTTTCTATTCTATTGAATGGCTAGTCAAGGTATTCAGGAAATGGGGGCAGCTCCCGAAAATGGTTTAGGGAGTGCTGAATGACGACTCGGGCGTCGATCGATTTGGCTATAACCTCGAATCGATCCATGGAATCGAGAGTCCTGGCGACATCGGTATTGAACTTGGGGACGGTCTTTAGCAACCGGGCCTCCTCGAAGTGGTAGAGATCCCCGGACAGTAAAATGGGGCCGGTATTATTCAGTTTGAGCTGCAGGGTGGTGTGCCCGGGCGTGTGGCCGGGCATCTCTAGAATGGTAACGGATCCGTCGCCAAATACATCGTAGTCGCCATCGAATTCGATGGTCTTGGCGTGCTCCAGTTTTGAGTAATGGGGAAAGGCCCGGCCATTGGTTCGAGCTTGTTGGCGGAACATGTGGGCCCGTTCATCCTTATCGACGAGAAAGGTAGCGCTGGATAGGAGATTCGCGTTGCCCAGGTGATCGAAATGCGAGTGTGATACAGAAAAGTACTCGATGTCGTTGGGACCCAAATCGAGGACCGCCAACTGGCTGGCCATGGTAACGGGCACCGACATATGGGCCGGAGGTTCGATTTGCGATGCGTTCGAGTCGCTAAACGCATCAGGAAGCCCGGCGTCCCAAATGAGATCGCCTCTGGGGTGGCGGATGAGGAATGCTGAAGCGATGACGGTCCTTTTTTTTCCATCGTATTCATTTCCTTCGGTAAAATTCTCCAGATTGATTTCAATCCGTCCGCAATCGAGAGCGTAGAGCCGAATCGATTCGCTCTCGCCGGGTTGCGGGGCGCAGGCGCCCAGTAAACAACAGCTTGCAGCAATGGCCAAGCTGCGCGGCAGGGAAAGAAAGCGAGGTCGCATTGTCGGCCAGTTTTTCATTCTAGGCCTCTGTTTTCGAGTCTTGGTTGTGTATCCATTTCCAAAGGTTGTCGAGGTCGGTGTCGCTGACGGATTCAGCTTCGAATCGCTTGTCGAGACTAATGGCTTTATCCAAGCATTCTGACGCCTCTTCCACATCGCCTAGGAGGGAGCAATAGCAGGCGTTGTTGAACCAAAGGACCGCATCTTCGAGCACGAACTCTAGGCCGGCTTCGGCGACGCAACGTGCCTCTTTGATGCGGTTGCGTTCCCTCAAAGCATAGGCCCAATTTACCCATCCGTAAGGATTTTCCGGTTCCCGCTCAGCTAGCTCTTTAGCGGCGAGCTCCATGCGGAGCCATTTTTTTGATTCCAGATAAAGGCGCACCCGCATCGTCAGAAGATCGGCATGGTCTTGATCCGCGGGATCGATGGAATCCAACTCCCGAGCCGCCTCGTTGATCATACCGAGGTCTAGGTATCCGTTGGCGTATTGAAGTCGGGTTTCAGTGCGAATCATGAGAATAGCAATTCAGCGCGCAGACTCCAGCGGTTCAATCTCGGAATCTTGGCATCTACAGGCTGCCCTGAAACATATTACGATTGGCGTTGTGTTTGATTTACAGTTTAGGGAGAAGTGAAGGGTTGGTTCGAGTTTGGCTAGTGGCGATAGGGATGGGCCTTTCAGGGTGCCACTCGACGACGGAATACAACCCCTTTGTGGATGTAGACGCTTACGAGGTAGTCGTGGTCGAAGACTTCGAGGGACCAGGAAAATCGGGATATGAGTTCGCGGCTCGCGTTACTCGAGCCCTATCGACCGCAGGGCTTTTTAGTAGCGTTGTTCGCGCCGAGCCGGACGGACCAGCCTTGAGGTTGCGGGGCGAGGTGACAGACTACGACAGAGGAAATCCCGCTATGCGTCTGCGCTATGGCCATAACATTGGCAACGCGTCCTTCGCCGCGATCGTCCGCCTGGAGGACTACCATACGGGCGATTTCGTGGGTGTCGTTAAACTCAAGGAAACCTATCGAGTGGTGGATAGGCAAAATCGCATCCTCCAAGATGTGGATGACTTAGCCGAACGAGCCGCTCAGGATTTGGCGACCCAACTGCTGGAGCTGGAGTAGCGTAGGCATCGTGCCTGTTTTGGGAATTAGGGGCAACTGCGAAAGAATAGGTTTTGGCGGCGGACTGGGGACGGTTCCGCCCTACCTTCGTTTGCGAGCCGCCTTAGCCGATTAACCAACCTTTTGGCCAGTGGTATACATTCCTGACTTCATCGCCTTTTCGCGATCGGTCGCCATTGAAAATGGGTCAGATCGATATAGCAAAGGCGGCGGGTTCCCTCGATGACGCCATTGAAGTAGATGCGCTTCCCATCCCTCGACCAGGAAGGGTGTGGGTGCATGCTGTTCTTGGTATCTCCTGGCTCGCCTTTCGAGCGGATGAGGACGCGGTAGTCGTCGCTCTCGACTTCGTAGAGCAAAACGGCGTGCGTGTTGGGCTCGGGCCAGTGAAATACATCGGTGGCGAAATACTTGCCGTCTGGGCTGATGGAACCATGGATGCCGATGGCATTTTCAACGAGGGGATATCCGGGGCTCCCGTCAGCTGGATGGATCATTACGTCTTGAGCTGAGGGGTTCTCGTAGTGGTGGAAGCCGGGCTGGCGAACGTAGGAGAGCAAGGCATCGTCAAAAAACCACATGGGGTGCTGGCCAACCTCGGAGACGTACCGCATTTGCTTGCCGTTCCGGTCCGAGAGCATGGCCGATTTGACGATCTTCTGGCTGGTTCCTTTTTTCTCTAGCATGTAGACCCAGAAGAAGCGGGTCCCGTCGGGCGACCATTTTGGATGCTTAAATACTCCCAAGTGTCCGTTCTCGGGATCCTCGATGGTCGATCGCAAGGGATGGAGCTCGAGCATTTCCGTGCGATCAAATAAGGGTTTATTGGTTCCGACCCCGAGATCCATAAGCGTTACTTCGGGTGGGGGACGATTCTTTCCCTTATACTGGCTAGCGGGGTAATTGTTGTGGGCCAACCCGTATCCGTGAATCTCGGACGCCATGCCGATCTCGCCGGCCACGGGCCGGCTCTGCTTCGTCTTCAAATTGTAGATGACCGATCGCTCCTGAGCTTCGTCGCGATAAATGAGCTGATCATCGTCGATCCATTGTTGTCGGGCTCCGTCGTGATCATGCCCTTTGATCCGCTCGCTGGCATAGCTGGGATTGGACCCATCTCGATTGGCAATCACGACGCGTCCCCAGCCGGGAACACTGTTTTCGAATTCGAAATAGGCGATTTTTTCGGCATTCGGACTCTCTGGGCAGATGTCCATGTAGCCGTGCATGGCTCCGGCTCGTCCGGTTGAAACTTGATGCACTGAGTAGCCGTCGGGATAGGCTCCCAGTTTCAGAAGATCGGGATCGGGATCCGCGCCGGAAATGGGATCTAGGCGAGTGACCCTGAAATTGCGGACCTTCATGTGGTTATCGACAGTGCGAAAGGCGAACCAGCCTTCCTGGTAGGGTTGGTCGTCGTAAAAATCGAAGATGACTTCCCCGTTTCGTAAATACTGGGTGCGATTTCCGATTACTATGATCTGGATATGCTTGGGCTTGTTGGGAGTGATCATGAACTCCGGCCGATTGAGATCGTGCTGAGGCAAGAGGGGTCGCTCTCCGAGGCCATTGTAGCGGCGGAATCGAGTTTGCGTATTTCGGTGCCCTCCGTAGCCAACATAATAAAGCCGGAGGGAATCGTAGTCCCGAAACTGGCCACTGCGGCTGTTATTGCGGAAAATATCGAGCGGATGCTTTGGATCCACGGCCATCCAAAAGCAATTGAGGTCGCGAGCATGGTCGTTGGGGCCTCCGGCTTGGATCATACTGGCCTCGTACTCGATCATCACTGGCCCCGACAGCTTATGCTTAAACCACACCGTGCATCCGTTGGCATCGTCGATTTCCAGCACTCCGTTTTCAACGCTCGTTCTGCCGCCGGGCATTTGTTCGACGACCCACTGGGAATCATCCTGCAAGACATTCTCGTAGAGCGTCTGGGATCGTGAATAGTCAAGGGGGATGCTGCCTAGCAGATTGGTCAGGAAAGCGAAAACGCATAGGATGGAGGATGAGAAACGCATGCTAGACGGGGATGGCTAATTCTAGAGCCGAGGAATAGGCTCAACAGTGGGAAAACTCAAGCTTCCCCAATAAATACTCGCAGCCGACCAGAATGGACGTTTATCTTTCCATCCGATCATGATTCCCCAAGTTCGATCAATTATCCGTCAGATTCCGGCAACCCTGATGAGCCTTTTGGCGCTGCCAGTATTGCTGTCTTCTTGTAGCCCAGGTCCGGAAATGGACCCAACGCCCAGAGGTCAGCGACCCAACATCATCTTCGTGATGACGGATGATCACACCCATGCTCAGATGAGCATTGCCGGCAATCCGCTGATCAACACCCCGAATCTGGATCGTCTTGGAAACGAAGGCGTGTGGTTTAAGAACGCCTTTTGCACGAACTCCCTCTGCGCGCCCGCTCGAGCAACCATTCTCACGGGAACGCTTTCCAATGTGAACGGAATTCTAGGCAACTCGGAGTCCAAGGACCGTATCGAACGATTGGATCCCGTTCTGCCAACCTTCCCTCAGTTGCTTCAGCAAGCCGGCTATCAAACTGGTATCGTAGGAAAGTGGCACTTGCCGCACGACCCGAGAGGATTCGACTACTCCTGCATCTTGCCTGGGCAGGGGCTCTATTTCGACCCCGACATGATCGAAAACGGGGAGCGCAAGCAGTTTAAGGGATACGTAACGGATATTATTACCGATTTGGCCTTGGACTACATGAGCGGTTTGGACAAGGATCGGCCGTTTTGTCTGGTCTATCAGCACAAAGGCCCTCATCGGCCTTTCACGCCGGCTCCGCGGCATAAGGATTTGTATTCGGATATCGAATTTCCGTACCCAGAAACCTTCGACGATGATTATTCGACTCGGCTAATCGCGGGAAAAGCCCTCGACATGAAATTCGAGCAGAGTATCGCCCGGGATTACGGCGATGCCTTGGATGGGATGACCGAGCGAGAAAAGAAGCTCTGGCTCTATCAGCGATTCGTTAAAGATCATTACCGGGCCATGCAAAGCATTGACGAGGGTCTAGGCCGGGTACTCGACTATTTGGATGACGAGGGGCTTAGTGACAATACGTTGGTAATATACACGACTGACAATGGCTTCTACTTGGGCGAATTTGGTTGGTACGACAAGCGATTTATGTACGAGCCTTCGTTGAGAATCCCTTTTCTGCTTCGCTATCCGAATGAGGTGAAAGCAGGTCGGGTAGAGGAACGGATGGTAATGAACATTGACGTAGCGCCGACTCTAATCGACTACGCGGGCATAGAGATTCCGGACGTTATGCAAGGGGAGAGCCTCAAGCGGCTGCTCAGTGGCGAAGCGAAGGAATGGCGTGATCACATTTACTATTCCTATTACGAGAATTCCTGGACGTTAAAGAATTTTACGCAAGAGGACCTCAGCGATCCCTCCTTTAATTTCTTCACTGCCCATAGAATTGGTCCGCATCGCGGCATTCGCGATGATCGGTATAAGCTAATCGAATACTACAGCGATGGAAATTACTGGGAGTTTTTCGATCTGGAAACGGATCCGAATGAATTGAAAAACCGGTATGGCGATCCTGAGTATGAGAAGGTAATCGATCGAATGTTTAAGCAATTGCGGGAAACCCAAGCCAAATACCTGGATAGCGATACCTGGGACAGTCTGGTCAAGCCGAACTATGACTAAAAGAGTTAGGCACGGGTAAATTATATACCGGAGCGGTATCGCTCTGTGATGTACGATTCTCAATCGCGGCTTAAAGCCGCTCCTGCATTTTCTAATTTTTAAAATTTAAAACCAACGATATCCCTAGACAAAAAAGTATGAACAGACGCAATGCCCTATCGATGTTGGCTACCGGCGCTGGCGCCAGTTTTCTCAATAATTCCATTGGCCAGAACGATGCCATCGCCCAGCGCTACCAAGCAGCCAATCCGCACAGTGAGAAGCTTAGAATCACAAAGGTTAAAGCCATTCACACCTATCCAAATGGCACCGGTTTCGGCATCGTTAAAGTGGAGACGAACGAACCGGGACTCTATGGGATTGGCTGCGCTACGGGTATTCGACGCTATAAGACACTGACAGCAGCGATTGATGATTACTTGGCCCCTCTGCTAAAGGGAAAAGACCCCGATAATATCGAGGATATTTGGCAAACGTCGAATCTTGGCACTTACTGGCGTAACGGTCCGATTCTGAATACGGCACTGGCGGGAGTGGACCAGGCCCTATGGGACATTAAAGCCAAGCGGGCCAACATGCCCGCCTATCAGCTCTTTGGAGGGAAGAGCCGTTTTGCGGTGGATACGTATGGGCATGCCAGCGGTCGCGACTTCGTGGAGCTCAAGGATAGCATCCAGAGCTTTCAAGACCGAGGATTCCGGCACATTCGCATTCAGCTCGGTATTTACGGGGCTCCTCATTTGGCGAAAGGGGAGCCGGATTTCAAGAAAGCCGGTTTTGGCAGGCCAACGGATACGGTTATGGAGATTCGGCCGTACATGAAGATGATCCCCAAAATGTTCGAGTTCGCTCGTTCGGAATTCGGGGACGAGCCGGAGTTCCTGCACGACATCCATGAGCTGCTGCCACCTATCGAGGCCATCAATTTGGTCAAGGAGCTCGAGCAGTATCGACCCTTCTTTATCGAGGATCCATTTGCTCCTGAGGACAATGGCTACTTCAAGATGCTGCGCGAGCAAACGTCCTGCGCTATAGCCATGGGCGAGCTCTTCAATAATCCTCATGAATGGGTGAATTTAATCACTGAACGGCTAATCGATTTCATACGTATCCATATTTCGCAGATTGGAGGTATCACTCCAGCCCTAAAAGTCGCCCGCTTGGCGGAATGGTTCAATGTGCGAACAGCTTGGCATGGACCGGGAAACACCTCGCCAGTAGGCCATGCCGGCAATGCTCACATCGATCTGTCGATTTGGAATTTCGGGATTCAAGAACAAACCGATTTCAAAGAGGAGACCTTGGAAGTGTTCCCGGGAACGCCGACCATCGAAAACGGATACATGCACATCAATGAAGCTCCCGGATTCGGGATCGACATCAACGAGGAACTAGCGGCCAAGTATCCGCTGCCCGAAGAGCCTTGGTATCGCCCGACTGTACGGCGCCCCGATGGTACGGTGGTAAGGCCGTAGGGTGGCGGTAATTGACGGCGTCTTATGAGAGAGATGACATTGGGTTTAACTCAGCTCGAAATACCCGATCCGACTGGTCTTTGTTGGCGAGCAGAAAAGTCAGAAGCTCTTGCGAATTGCTCTTTGCAAGCAAAGACTCAAAGGGCAAGCCAAGAGGCATTTCTAAAGGTAGGGAGGAAGCAACCACCTTGGCCCCTGCAATTGCGGGGCTACACTTACGCGGGTTAAGAGCTTCGAAGTTTTTACAG
Organism: uncultured Opitutaceae bacterium; assembly: GCA_964404745.1. Taxonomy (GTDB): domain Bacteria; phylum Verrucomicrobiota; class Verrucomicrobiia; order Opitutales; family Opitutaceae; genus Pelagisphaera. The sequence continues at coordinate 10,981 of CAYOLG010000016.1, read as the reverse complement.
AGAAGAAGATGAATAGAAAGAGAAGCCTCATAGGGTTGATTCGCGGCTTTGCCGTTTTCATAGGGGCTTCGCTCTTTATGCCGATCAGCGAGGCTGAATCAGGAACCGTATCCAAGGTACCCCTCTACGTTTACCTATTGATCGGACAGTCTAACATGGCAGGCAGGGCTTCGGTTGAAGAGGAGCATGCGGACCCAATTGAAGGATGCTATTTGTTTAATGCCGAAGGGAAATGGGAACCGGCTGCAAATCCTTTGAATCGTCATTCGACGATCCGGAAACGGTTAGATATGCAGCGATTGAGTCCGGGCTATGGATTTGCCCAGGCCATGAGGGAACGCGATGACACTGTTTCGATTGGCCTAGTTGTGAATGCTAAAGGGGGCACGAAGATCGAAGAATGGGAGAGGGGAACGCAATTCTATGCTGAAGCCTTGAAGCGTGTTCACGATGCTCGTGAGTCTGGGACTTTGAAAGGCATCCTTTGGCACCAAGGGGAGGGCAATAGCCGGGAGCCGGACGTTTATTTGGCGAAGCTTCAGAGCTTGATCGCAGACCTGCGGCGCGACCTCGAGGCACAGGACCTTCCTTTCGTGGCTGGCCAAGTGTTCTATCATCCGGAAACGAAGCCCCACACGCAGGCGATCAATGAAGAGATAGCTCGATTGCCTTATGTGGTACCGTATACTGGATACGTGAGTTCGGAAGGACTAACGACTTTCGACAATACCCATTTCGATGTTGGCAGTACCTTGATCCTAGGTCAGCGCTATGCGGAAGAAATGATTAAATTGCAGGATAAATCGGATCGCTGAGCGGATCTTGCCGATATACTGTCGGGGAAGCTCTTCAATTTTGCGATGTTCCAAAACTTGCCGGGACGTCGCGTTGAGCGGGTACATTCTTTCTTCTGTAGAAAGGCTGACTGGGGACAGTCAGCCCTATCATCTGGAGCACGACTGGCGACTTCTTGGAGACTCTCTCAATTATGCATCTTCGCCAGGCCCTTTCTTAGGCGGGCGTGAGCGGCGCGCGTTTCGGTATCAGCCTTCTTGAGATCGATGGGGTAGAGCAGCTCAGGATCAGTAGTGAAATCGTAGAAGTGGTGGTCGCCTGTTTCGTCGAAAAGCTGAAATCGCTTGTCTTGTATCCAGCGAGAGATGCTGCGGCCTTTTTTATTATGTCCTGGGAGGGGGTCGTGATGGATGAATACCCATTCCCTTGGGTCTCCCTTTTCGCCTCGAACTTGAGGCAGGAAGGAGACCCCATCGAAAATCTCGTCTGACGGGAGCGGAATGCCAGCGGCTTCGAACATTGACGGAATGAAATCCGTTGTATCCACAAGATCTGACACGATGCGTCCGCCTGCTTGCCCTGCTGGCCAGTTGACGATCAAGGGTACGTGGGTGCCGCGGCGATTATTTTCGCCCTTGCCCCCACGAATCGAGCGCCCATCGCGCATTTTGGATACCACTTCTTTGGGGGTGCCATTGTCCGAATAGAATATAAGCATCGTGTTGTGGCGAATGCCTAGCTCGTGGAGTTTGGAGTCGATGCGGCCGATGAGCTCGTCCACGTACTCAACCATGTCGCCGTAGAATTTGTCCGGATTCGATTCGAATCGATTGCCATTCCTCCAAGCTTCGGAATCGGGAGTCGGGTTGAAAGGCCCGTGGGGCAGAGCCATCGGATAATAGACAAAAAACGGTTTCTGCTGATTGCGTTCGATGAAGCCGTTGATATAATCGACATAGAGATCTGGCCCATATTGGCCTTCCGTGTTTTCAAGGTATTCGCCATTAGATTGAATGCGCGGGTCAGGATAGCGGGATCCCTTATCCTCGGTGTGCTCAGTGTGCCAAAGAAAGTACTCATGAAAACCCGATTCCTCGGGACGCATGCCGCGATTGCGCCATTCGGGCTGAAAATCGGGAGGATTGTAGCTGCGGAGCTGCCACTTGCCCGATATGCAGGTTTGGTAGCCCGCCTCGGAAAACCAATGGCCGAAGGTCTTGGCCTCGGGATCGAGGATGCCGAAGGCGAGCCAATTGCGGAAGTTGTATTTGCCAGTCATTAGAGCGACACGGGTGGGCGTGCACAAAGGGACCGAATGGGCGTCATCGAATCGTACCCCTTCGGCGGCCAGGCGGTCCAGATTGGGAGTATCGTAGGAGGCCCCGCCGTAGCAGCCAAGGGTTTCGATCCCGAGGTCGTCGGACATGATAAGGATGACGTTGGGCCTATCCGCAGCTCCTAGAGCCAAGGTGTAGAATAGTGAGGCAAGAATAAGAGTTTTTCTGGTCATTTGCCGAGTTGTCGAAAATTAGCTGGCACTAGAGAGGTTCATTCAATAATGAATCGCTTAGGAGCATTTGGGTGGTTTTCGAGATGGCGTTGAATGTGCTTCACGATATCAGGGTGTTTTTTGGATACGTCTTTAGATTCGGCAAGCATTTCCACTTTAGGTCCAAAAAGCATGAGGGGCGAGCCATCTGATGGAACGACTGCTTTGAAGTCCCCATGGCGAATAAAGTGATCGTAGTTGGGGTCTGGGGGCAATTCAGAGGAAAGCCATTGAACAATATTGGCGTATTCGGGATCGTCGATAAGGTTGTTCCACTCGTGTGGATCCCGTTTGTGGTCGTACAGTTCCTCAGACCCATCAAAATATCGGGTATAGCGCCAGCGCTTGTGGCGAATGGTTTCCGTTCCTCGACCGACGTAGGTGATGGCCATGTGGGGCCATTGAGCATCGGGATTGGAGATCAAAGGGATAAGAGAATGCCCATCGAGATCGGTGCTCGCATCAAGATCTAAGGCGTCTATGACAGTTGGATACACGTCGAGTAGAGAAACTGGCTGGCGGCATCGGCGGCCGGGTTCAAAACCCGAAGGGCGCTTGGAAAGTGGCGGGACGGCTATTAGCGGTACCTTGGTAGATCGCTCCCAGGTTGTGAACTTACCCCAGTGCTCCTTTTCGCCCAGTTGCCAGCCATGATCCGACCAGAGAACGATGAGCGTATTATCTGAGTGTTGAGAGGCATCGAGGGCATCGAGCACCTTGCCAAGTTCGTGATCGATATAGGTAATGGATGCTAGGTAGGCGCTGACCGCGTTACGCCACTGGCCATTCTCCACCACGGTTTTATGGGCCCCGCTGGTGAGGGCATAGCGACCGAATCCTTTAGCGATTTTGGAGACGTCCTCGAGATCTTCCTTCAATACTTCGGGCAGAACCACGGACTCTGGTGGATACATGTCGTGGAACCGCTTGGGCGCCCAAAGGGGTTGGTGAGGGCGATAGAAGCCAACCGCCAGGAAAAAGGGTTGCTCGTAGGATTGTCCCAGCTTCTTGACCGCCCAATCGGCGCTCTGCGTATCCGTCCATTCTTCGTCGGGACGATTGATAACGCCCCAATCGAAAGATTCGATTGTATCGGAGCCGCGATCGCGGTCCCGCGGCATGCGATTCAAGGGCATTGTGATGCCGAGGCGCGGAATGTCGTGGCGAACGTAGGGTTCGGTATTGGCCAGCGACGCTTTGCTGATAGTCCGTTCGTCGGGGAGTATGGGCATCCATTTGTCGTAATCGGGTCCATACTCATCGAAGTAGTTCTCGTTATTACCGTGGAAAAGCTTGCCCGTCCCCATGGTGTAATAGCCTTGAGCCTGCAGGTCATGGGTAAGCATGGTAGCGTTTGGCAGGGTTTTCTCGATGCGTTGGCCATTGCCATAAACGCCATTGTTGATGGGAGATAGCCCGGTCCAATTTGCCGCTCGCGAACCGCTACAGGCGGGGACAACGCAGTGGGCATTGGTGAACAGGAGTCCACGTTCAGCGAGTCGGTCGATGTGTGGCGTTTTGACTTGCGGGTGCCTTTCCAAGCATCCAACCCAGTCATTCAGATCATCGATAGTTATGTAAAGAACGTTGAATTTGGAGCTGTGTTGCTCGGCCCAACTGGCTAGCGCTGTCGTAACGAAGATGATGGCGGCGCTTAGGGATTGGATCCGCTTTTTCAGGGCGAAGCGGGAGTAGACTTTTTGTTTAGGGTAGAGCATAGGATGTAATCTTCAGTTTAGCGAATTTGCTTCGAGTCAAATGCGATTTTCAAGATTGTGTTTCATTGGCTAGAGACAAACGCTCACGGATAATGAATCCGTATTGGATGACGGCCAGTCCTCCAGTGGTGGCTGTGGCCATGCACAGGATCCAGAGCGGCTCGGTTATTTCGAATAGTACCGCCAGCAAGGCAGTGTACTGAAGCACAGTGGTTAGTTTGCTGAGCCATTGGGCTTTTATCGACTTGACGCTGCGAATCCTGCCTGCGATCGCCAATCCCACTGTAATTAGAGACACGCCGAGGTCGCGTGACCCGAGTAAGAGCCATTGGACGAAAGTGAGCTTGCCCATCCACATCCAGGTAACGGCTACCGAGAAGAAAAAGAATTTGTCGGCGACTGGGTCTAGCACTTGACCCGAGTAGCTGGTCCATCCGCAAATGCGGGCGATGAATCCATCCAGGAATTCGGATGCCAAGGCTATCGCGATCACTGATAGATGCCAGCTCTCTGGAATGAAGGGAAAGGCGACGGCTAGTATGAGGCGAACTAGGGTGATCCCGTTCGGAATGTGTGAATAGACGCTTGAAGGCCTGTTAGCCATGATATGCGGGCTTAACAATAGAAATGTTTTACTCCGCGTAGACCCTCCATTGCTGTTCGATCCAATTGGATTCGGGCTCTGATGAGGTGATTAGGTAGCGGTAACGAGACTCGTAGGTCTCCCCAGGTTTGATTTCGAAAGCTCCGTCAAACATGGGGGCATAGGTAAAGTAGGGCATTTTTGGATGTAGGCGAACGGCCTGGGGAAAGCGGAAGTTCGATGGGTGGCAAAGGACGGTTATGGACGCGGGCTCACCTTCGACAATTCCCCGCATGGACACCCATCGAACTCGGGTGTGGTTCCCTTCGATGCGTTGATGTCCGTTGCTGGTGAGAAATTCGCAAGTGCCATTGGGATTGGATTCGAGAGGCGTCCATAGATTGCTCCCTCGGAGGGCCATGCCTCCATAGTGGTATTCATTGAAGGTGAGTGGAGAACCAGTTGCTGGGGTTTGCTCGCTCACGATGTCGAAAAGGAAATGATCCGAGCTTCCAGGCCTGCCGGTAACGGTCCAGCGCTCGTGGAGAACGACGGTTTCGTTTCTATCGAGCGTAGCTACATGATTGATCAGAACGGTGAACGAGGCAGAATCATTGGCTGAACCGACGGAGAGAGTCTTGGCATGTTCGGTTCTTCCCAACTTTTTGTGCAAGTTCCAGAAATCCACTCGGCTGCCTTGGAAGGTTGTGTTCGTGCCAGCCATGAAGATGCCTCGCTGGTGGGCGTGGTCTTCGGAAAAATCCCCTGAAGCAATCTGTCCAGAAGGTGTGAATACAGGATGGATATACCCGCTCCGGTTATGAATGGGCTCCATTCCCTCTGGGGCGATTTGGATGGCTTTATTGTAGCGCAATATTGGTTTGGCGTCTTGCAGAATGGTGATTGCCTTATCGGTTTCTTGTACGGATAGGCTGGGTCCCGCGAGCGAATCGCTGGCAGCAAACAAGAGGGCGACAAATGCGATCAAGAATACAAGGGGCTTGGCAGAAGCGAGCGTTTTAGAAAGCATGGCTAATTTCGGGATTTGACGCTGTAGATTTGTCGGAAGTTACTGGGCAGTTTATTTTGTATGATTGACCGAGATCGAGGCGAGACTAATGTCTAGTTCGAGCTCTCGAGGAGCAATCCCTATTCGTTATGACTCATCTGTCCCGTCGCCGATTCGTACAAAACGCAACGCTAGCCAGTGCGTCAATGATCCTCGCAGGCACCCAGGCCTCAGGGCAAGTCTTTGGAGCCAATGATCGGCTGAGAATTGCCGTCGTAGGGCTGAATGGACGCGGTAAAAGCCATATCAGCGGCTGGCTGGAGCAGCCCAATGTGGAGATAGCCTATTTGGTTGATCCGGATAGTTCGGTTCTGAACGCCCGCATGAGCGATCTCAGGTCGCGAACGGAAGGCAGATTCAGGACCGAGGGGGTTAGCGACGTGCGCGCTGTGTTGGAAGATAAAAACGTCGATGCCATCTCCATCGCTACGCCGAATCACTGGCATGCTTTGATGACGGTCTGGGGCGCCCAAGCGGGCAAGCATGTTTATGTCGAAAAGCCGATGAGCCACGATGTGGCTGAAGGGCGGGTCGCGGTCGAGGCTCAGAGAAAATATGGCGTGGTTGTTCAACATGGGACTCAGCGTCGCAGCGATGCGGAAATCGCTGGGCTTCATGAAATGATACAAGCGGGCCGGTTCGGCAGATTGAAGATATCCTATGGATACGCCTGCAAGCCGCGCGAAGGAATCGGCTACCAATCTCAGGCCACTACGCCAAGCAACCTGGATTGGGATTTATGGCGCGGTCCTGCCGAGGTGAGAACTTACCACCCAAATCTCGTGCACTACAATTGGCACTGGTTTTGGAAAACGGGAAATGGCGAACTTAATAATCAGGGCACGCATCAGCTCGATGTGGCTCGCTGGGCCTTGGACAAAGGCTTGACGCATCCGAAGCGCGTTCGGGCTATCGGTGGACGCTTTAAGTGGAACGATCAGGGTGAAACGCCTAACACCATGTTTGGCATAGCGGAGTATCCTAATGGTCAGTACGTCTATTTTAATGTTCGCAACGTGAATTACGATGGCTACGAGCGCCAGGTGGAAAATGAATACTATTTCGAGGATGGCGGGCGGATCAGCCGGAATAAGTACTACGCCAAGGGCAGTTCAGTAGGGGAGGAAATCGATATTGAGCCCGGCAAGGTGACGCCCGGCGGCAATTGGGGAAGCTTTACGGCCGCTTGTCGAGCTGGTGATCCTTCCATGGCCAACGGCAATGTAGACGATGCGCACTACGGATGCGTATTAGGGCATTTAATCAATAATTCCTATCGATTGGGAGAGAAGGTCCCTTTCCATGCCAAGGCGGCGAAGTTCGGCGACGACAGTGATGCGGCGGAGCATTTTGGCCGCTTGCACGACATCATGACTAAGGGTGCAGGGATTCCCCAGGATGGCGAGAACTACGTTTTAGGCCCTTGGCTAGATTTTGACGCTGAGAAGGAAACCCACATCGGAAACTTGGCCAGTAAAGCGAATCTATTGATGAAAGACGAGAATCGAAAAGGGTATCAGGTTCCTGAGATCGCTCATGTGTAAGGGTATAGATGAATTTACGCAGCCTACAGGCGCGAGTGTTACGACAGTATTATGAAGTGGAAGATTCTTTCAGGTAGGGAGGACCGGCTCGGTCCTCCTCCGCCCGCAATTTCGGATGACCGGCTCGGGTCTTCCTGCCAAGCTCGATGTTGTCGGCAGTCCGCTCTTGCAATGAATGATTTACCGGGCTCTAGGACGAATAGACGGGCGATTCGATTGGGATTGTTAACGGCGTTAATCTGCCTGCTTCCTAAGCTGGTCGATGCCAGTGGCGTTCCAATTGCAGGAATCAAGGAATCCCTCCTCATTCAGGTGCCTACGAAGGCGAACGATCGAAATGTACAGGATGCCAAAAATGTTTCCACGGGAAACACTGAGCCAGCGAAAGATCCATCCTTGGCTCAGTATTCAATTTTCGAAGACACCTCGCCACGAGCGGAGGCTACCGCGCCGCGAACCACATCGATGCCGCTCGAGCTTGAGAAGGGTGACCGGATAGCATTCGTGGGAAATACTCTCTTCGATCGCGATCGGCTTTTTGGCCATTTCGAAACGCTGATCCATCAGAATCACGCGGAACTAGAACTGCCAGTGCGGAATTTGGCTTGGTCTGCTGACGAGGTAGATCTGCAGCCTCGGCCAGATAACTTCGGGGATCTAGATCAGCATTTGACCGCCGTTAAAGCCGACGTCATATTCGCGGCGTTCGGATTTAATGAATCATTCGCGGGGATCGAGGCCATTCCAGAGTTCAAGGATCGGCTTCGCGGCTTTATTCGGCACACCGTATCGCGAGCCTACAATGGTTCGACTGGACCTCAATTAGTCCTAGTCTCGCCTGTGGCCAACGAAAATGTCGAAGGCGTTGCCGCCGCGGATCTCAACAATGGCCGCTTGCATGCCTATACCGAGGCGATGGAGGAAGTGGCTCGAGAGGAGAAGGTTGGCTTTATCGATGTTTTCAGCGCGACTCGCTACGCTATGGATGACCGGTCCACGGATTTGACCTTCAACGGAGCTCACCTGCTGGAAGAAGGGTATCGGATTTTCGCCAAGGCGGCTTTCGAAAAAACCTTTGGCGAGGAACTCGCGCCTGAAGTGAATGAGCGGATACGTACAGTAGTGGTTGATAAGAACGAACATTTCTTTTATCGCTACCGGCCTTTGAATACATTTTACTACACGGGAGGCCGGAATCAGTCCTATGGCTATCTCGATTTTCTGCCGGCCATGAGAAATTTCGAAATCATGGTGGCTAATCGGGATCGCCGTATCTGGGATCTCGCTCAAGGAAAGCGGGTATCCGATGAGATCGACGATTCCAATGTGCCAGAAATGCCTGTTGCCCACCAGTCGCGTGGAGCCAACGAATACTTGAGCCCGAAAGGCGAATTGGCTGCGTTCGATGTTGATCCGAGGTTCGAGGTCAACTTGTTTGCCTCGGAGGAGGAATTTCCCGACATCGCTTGTCCTATTCAGATGCGCTGGGATTCCAAGGGTCGACTTTGGGTGAGCTGCTCGACCACTTATCCTCATGTCTATCCGGGGCAAGCGCCTGCCGATAAACTGGTGATCCTGGAAGATACGGATGGAGATGGTAGGGCCGACAAGAGTTCCGTATTTGCCGACGACTTGCATATTCCTTTGAGTTTCGTCTTGGGCAACGGGGGCGTTTATGTTTCCGAAGAGCCGGATTTAACTTTTCTCAAGGACACCAATGGGGACGGAAAAGCGGACTTCCGCCGCCGCGTATTTACCGGTTTTGGCACCGAGGATTCTCATCACGCTCTGCATGATTTCGTTTGGACACCGGATGGGGATCTGCTTTTCCGGGAGTCGATTTTCCACAATTCGCAGGTGGAGACCGTTTATGGACCGATTCGCGCGAAGAACAGCTCTTGGTTCCGCTATCGGCCTTCGACGCATAGGCTGACTGCTTTTGGGGCTTACCCGAATACCAATCCCTGGGGCGTGACGTTCGATGACTGGGGCAATCACGTGGCCAGCCATCCCATTTTCGCAACCGCTTTCCATGCCACCAACCCTCCTTACCCGGAGCAGCATCCGAGTGCTTCAGGGATCCCTGCCTATTCAGGCACTTGCGGGCACGAGTTCGTCGACTTCGATTTTTGGCCGGAGGAGTTGAAAGGCGGTTTCATCAAAGTACGCTACAAGCCCAATAATCGAGTGGAAATCCATAAATGGATCGAGAAGGAAGACAGTTTTGTAGAGGAGTATCAGAGCGATCTCATATTTTCCCGCAACTTGAGTTTCATACCGGTGGACATACGGTTTGGTCCTAGGGGAGCATTGTATGTGTGCGATTGGTACAACCCCATTAAAGGGCATGCCCAGTACTCCCTTCGCGATGAGCGCCGAGATCGCAAATCGGGAAGAATCTGGCGGATCGTGCCGAAAGGCGCAAGGCTTCAAGATCCACCGAAAATCGAGGGAGCAAGCAATGCCGAGTTGCTGGATTTGTTAAAGCGACCCGAATACCGCTATCGCTATTGGGCTAAACGGGAATTGCGGGATCGCGATCGAGGACAAGTGAAACAGGCTCTCGATCGCTGGGTCGCTCAGTTGGATAGTTCCGACGAACGCTTCCGGCATCAGCAACTAGAAGCGGTTTGGCTCTACCGTGGAATCGATGCGGTAAATACGGATTTGCTGGCGGAGCTGCTGTCTTGCGACAATCATTTAGCTCGGGCGGCGGCAACCCGTCAGCTTCGCTACTGGTCGGACGCCTTTCCTAACAGCGTGGACGCGCTCAAAGCCAGCGGTTCGGACAACAGCGCCTTGGTCCGCATGGAGGCGGTAATCGCCGCTAGCTACATAGGCACGCCGGAAGCTTTGGAAGCGGCTCGAAAGGTGGTGGAAAGTCCCTCAGGCCTTCACTTGGACTACGCCATCGCCACCTCGCTAGGATCGGAAAGCTTGTCTCGACATTGGCGAGGGCAGGAGGATCGCTATCCGGATATCGAAGCCTTTCTCGATGAGTTTGAATTGAGGGCCAAGCGCAACGACGGGAAGTCGAAGCGGGGGGCTTCAGAAGCGTCGTTCGATTCCCAAGAAGGGCTAGTCAAAGTCGATATTTCCTGTGTGCCGGAACGCATGATGTACACGGTGACGGAATTCAGGGCTAAGGCGGGCGCTCCTGTTCGATTGACATTAGAAAACCCGACTGCCATGCCGCACAATCTGGTCATCGTGCAACCGGGAGCAGACGAGGAGATTGGCATGGCTGGCAACGCGATGGCGGCAGACCCGCAAGGAGCCTCGAAACACTTCGTTCCCGATTCCGATAAGGTGCTTATCGCTACTAAGCTTTTACAACCCGATACGAGCGAAACCTTGCGTTTCATCGCTCCAAAAGAGCCTGGCGAATACCCCTTTATATGCACCTTCCCGGGGCATTGGGTGATCATGCACGGGGTAATGATCGTCGAATAGCGAGTTTTTTCCGCGAAGATTTGCGTATCAGAAATCCGGGTAAAGTGGCGATTTTCCGAGCTGGCGGACGCAGAGGAATAAATCGTTCTGCGCCCGCGCTGGCTGATCAAAAGTACTTTCGTACTATGAGAGAGCTTTAGAATCCTTTCAAATTTGTTTGGCAAGCGTATTTTATGCTTTTTCTAAAAATTTTTCAGTCGGCTAGACGTACAATTTGATGCGTCTAAATAGGGTTTTTTGCTTTGTTCGGAATCGGGATCCTGAAGCGGT
>CAYOLG010000015.1:93537-111259 GCA_964404745.1 uncultured Opitutaceae bacterium | reverse complement strand
GAAATATCCGGGATTTCCATACGGTGAGCCCCTATGCGGAAGGCTATGCCGCTGGATTCGTGGCCCCAACGCTGCAAAATCGGGAAGTGTTCGATTTTTATAATCACATGTATAGCAACGGCTTGGATGAAATTCAACGCGAGTTTGACGCCGTCAATGTAGCTCTCGAGCAGACCTTTCTGGATGGCGACATAGGATTCGAGGTGGCCTACGATTCGCAGTCGTACTATACGCACCGGGATTTCCCATTCTCCGGAGGTAACGGGACCAGCTCGGCAGGGCCGTATGATATCTATATCCACAACTCGGTGTACCTTCCTAACGGTCAGTATAATCCCAACGTGGGCCGAGCCTACACGCGAGTTCGAGCGCCGCAGGTGGACTTCAATTGGTCGGATCGGGAAACGGTCCGGTTCACCGCTTTCGCGGAAAAAGACTTTGCGGAAAACGATGGCTGGATCAGGCATCTGGGCCGCCACCGCTGGACGGGGCTCTACAATGATTACACGTTGGATACGTTTTTCCGTCGACTCAAAGACCAAGGCGACAGCGACGTGATCGACATGAATTCCACCCAGCAGACTGCAGGGCAAGGGTTGCGGCACGGACGGCGTAATGTAAATATTATGGCCTATACCAGTGAGGAATCTCTCATCGGAGTGCAATCGATGGATGATATCCGTCTCCACCCGATTGACTTCGTTAGGTACAATCCAGGCATTCGCTACAACTACGCTTGGGTGGATACCACAGGGGCGGGCGACCGCATGATCCACACGGATGAAGTTTTCATAAACCGCATGTTGTTCAATGAAACCATCGGCCAAACGAACATCGAGGCTAAGGCCTTCGCCTGGCAAAGCTATTTCCTCGATGATACCATCGTGGCTCTCTACGGATACCGTGAAGACGATACCGAAAGTTTCGCCAGAAATGCGGCCTCCGAAGCTGGCGTTCCTCAATATACGGCGGAGGGCGCCTACAATCCGGATTTCACCAAGCTTTCCTCGACGCCTGCTTTATCTGAGACAGGCGATACGCAAACTTGGAGCGTGATTGCCCGCTACCCTGAGCAATGGCTGGGCGAACTGCCCTTCGACATCCAAGCCCATTGGGCCGCGTCGGAAAACTTTAATCCGATCGGGCTGCGTAACAACGCCCTCGGCGCTGCCATTGGTCAGCCCACGGGTTCAACGGAGGAGTATGGATTTCAGATCAGTTCCAAGGACAACCGGTTCGCGATCAAATTCAATTGGTTCACGACGGAATTGTCCGACGTCAATGCTGGGGTGAATTTCAACCTCGCTAACCACGTGTTTGGCCGCATCAACGCCCACCGTGACGGGGAGCTAGCGGGCGTTCCCTGGTCCGAACATTTGATTCGCTTGCCAGGCGGGGCTAACCCCGATGGACACCCGATCCAAACTTATAATCAGTGGTACGCAGCTACTTTGGACACGGTTCCCCAAGCGTTGAAAGACATCGTCAATCCTCGTCAGGTGGACAATGACGGCGACGGGCAATGGGACGAGTATCAATGGGACGGTATCCCCAATCTTCGCTCCACACGGGACCAAACCGCAGAAGGCTTTGAAGTCGAGCTCGTGGCCAACCCGACCTCCAACTGGCGCCTCATGGCCAACATCAGTAAGCAGGAAACGGTCTTTTCCAACACGGCTCCAGTAATGGCTGGGCTGACGCTCGATTATGTGGCTGACATCAGAGCGAGCCGTATGGACGAACTCCAGGAAGATGGCGCCTGGCAGCAAGACGAGGAGCATTACTCGGTTACTTTAGAACGGAGTATTCTGGGCAATATCGTGGCCGCTAGGGCTTTGGACGGAACCCTGTCCAATGAGCAACGGACCTGGCGCTTTACGGGTGTTTCGACCTACTCCTTCCAAGAAGGCGCCCTCAAAGGTTTCGGCGTTGGCGGCGCGGTACGCTGGGAGGACGAGGTGGCTACCGGATACGTCACTTATCTTGACAACGAAACGGGAGCGGTGCTGCCGGACTTAAGCCAACCCCACTTGGATGACGGCATTTTCAGCGGCGATGCTTGGATAAGCTACCAAAAGCCGATCATGGATAATAAGGTTCAGTGGAGTACCCAGTTGAATGTCCGGAATCTCGTGGGCGAAGATGGAAACATTCCGGTCAAGACCAATCCGGATGGTCAAATCGCGGTCATCCGTATCCCGAATCCCACGACGTTTATCTGGTCGAATACCTTCAGATTCTAATACCCCCCTCCACGTGATTCTAAGGAAAACACAAGATTTCATGGCCGCTGCTACAATCGTAGTAGCGGCTATTTTTTCCTTTTCTCGCGAAGCCGTTGGGCAGAAGGGTAGCAGCGATTTCGTCACCATCGTTTGCGATACCCAAGCGCCGCCGCCGACCTGGGCGATATACGAGCGGCAGTTGATTGATACGCTTAATCGGGCTGGTATCGAATTCTATGATACTTATGTGCTAGAGGACGGTACTCTGGAATGGAAGGAGCGCTACGAAGGGGGGATGAATTCCTCCGATGACGCCTACGAAGCTTTTCGAGGTTTTTCGCTGCTGACCGCCATAGGAGGGTCGGATGAAATCGATAAACGTAATCGCTATGTTTGGGATGGCATAACCCGCCAGTTTACCCGCTATGGCCAAATCTACCGTGAATTCGATTCCAACTGGGACTGGATGCATCATGGCGAGGGGTACATTACCCTTTATCCAATGGGCATGGTAGAGCCTGACGACGAAAAGTTTCGCGATCGATCGGTTAGATTCGCCGCCATGTATATCGGAGAAGACCCGGAAGCGCCCAATTGGGATCCGGAGCATAAAATCATCCGATCAGTCATGAACGGCAGCCGCGGTCCCAAGATGGAGTGGGTCAAGCGAGACTGGATTCCGACCAACGCCAATCTGACTTACTATCCCTTGCCCTTCTTCGATATTCCGGGTGTAGAGGAGTCTACGGCCTGGATAAACGACCATCCGGACAACGACCAGTTTGGCAAGCTTGTGAAAGCCATGAGTGATCGCATGGCGAAAGGGGATGTGCCCATTAACCTGGCTGCGACTGCTTTGATAGCCAACGCCTACCTTTACACAGGTGATGAGAAATACGTTCAGTGGGTGAAAGACTACGTGGGTACTTGGGAACGATTGACCGAGGAAAACGGCGGTATCACGCCGGACAATGTAGGGCTTTCCGGAAAGATCGGCGAATACACTGGGCATTGGTGGGGCGGATACTACGGTTGGGTGTGGCCGCGAGGTGGAACGGATGTGGTCTATGCAACCTTAACCTCTGCTAAAGTAGCGACGCTTTTGACGGGGGATAGGCGCTATTCTGAGCTACCCCGTAGCCAGATGGCGGTCATGCGCAAAGAGGGAAAACTTGAAAACGGCCGTTATGTGATGCCGATACGTCATGATGAGCGAGGCTGGTATCACTATTCAGCGGAGATCCCCTATCCGTATGTGAATCTTTGGTACCTATACCACAATGATGATGACTGGAGGAATATCGAACGCCTAGCGGAAGCGGAATTAGAGCGGAATGGCCGAATATCCGATCCAGATCTCGGTTGGGCATACTTTGTTCGCGGAAAGAATCCGGGCTATCCCGTCGAGGCCTTTCAGAAAGACTTTGAATTCGTGGCGGATAGAATGAATACGATCCGGGAAGAAAACGGGGATCCGGAAACTTTTGTCGATAACAAATGGATTAATCACGATCCCGTGCGGATGGACAATTTGGTCCGTCTGACCATTGGCGCTATGCCCATCCATAAGCGTGGCGAAATGCTGCATGCTCAAGTTCGCTACTTTGATCCGGAGAACAGTCGGGCTGGCCTTCCGCCGGATGTGGCCACCTTGGTTTCCCGCATTGAGGAAGATTGGGTTCAAATCGAGATCAGCAACTTGAACCAATTTGAAAGACGGCAATTGGTCATTCAAGGTGGCGCCTATGGCGAACATCAGATCACATCGATCAGCATGGGCGAAACATCGGAGCAACCCGTCGATTCTCAAGCAGTGAAGCTTGATGTCGGTCCGGGAGCTGGCTTTTCAGTTCGGCTAGGCCTCGATCGATACCAGAACAAACCTAGCTACGATTTTCCATGGGACTAAAAGTAAAGATCTCCGCGGCAATCTACGGGACCTTTCTTAAGGTAGGGAGGACCGTCTCGGTCCTCCATCTGTGGAATTCCGAGGACCGAGACGGTCCTCCCTACCAAGAAAGCAAAGAGAGCTTCAAGCTGTTGCTCCAAAAGAAACCGAAGATAATCCTGGCTCTAGCTTTTATCGGCGTATCCGTTTTTTCGAGCGGATCTTTCGCTCAGATGGGATCTCCGGGGCATGGAGAAACCCAAGCGGTCGCCTTGCATCCAACGGATCCCATGATTCTTTACGCGGGAGCCGCCAAAGGCTTATGCAAGACCACCATTGGCGGAAAAGACAATTGGCCCACCGTTGGGCTGGATACCTATTCGCCCCGGGCTATCGTAGTCGGTCAGCGGAATCCAAATATTGTATACGCCGGCACCCACAAAGTGGGAGTCTACCGATCGTCTGATGGGGGCGACTCATGGAGCGAAGTCAATAAGGGAATCAGCTACCCGGAGATTCGGAGCATGCTCATTCACCCGAAGAACGATCAAGTGGTCTATGCCGGAACCGATGGCGGAGGCGTATTCAAAACTACGGATGGCGGCGAAAGCTGGAATGAAATTAACCATGGATTGGTCGACAAAGTGATACGCTCCATGGCGATGGATCCCCGCGATCCGGATGTCATCTACGCAGGAACCTGGCACGGAGTTTATAAAACGATAGATGGTGGCAAGAGCTGGTCGGCTGATCCCGAGGGGCTTTACGATGTGGACGTCAGGGCGATTGCTCTGGATCCCTCTAATCCGGATATTGTTTATGCCGGTACGCAGCCACGAGGCGTCTATCGGTCTGAAGATGGAGGAAAGACATGGACTCGAGGTAAAAGCCCTTTGATGGAGCATATCGAATCGATGGCTATTGATCCTGCCAACCCTGGGCATGTCTACGTCGGCACACGAGCCGGTGTATTCGTAAGCCTGGACAAAGGCGACTCCTTCGAGACGGCTGGACTTCGCTGGTCGAATATGGCCTGGACGCTCGTCTTCGATCCGAAGACGAACCCGCCAACCTTGTACTATGGGGGAGTTGGGGGTGTTTTGAAAACCACTACACGTGGCGTCCAATGGGATGTGACAGGCCCGATCCGCCCGTAACGGTCGGCTAGCGATTCAATATGAGCATGTTGCAATCGAATACGGCGAGGCATGTCGTCATCGCTGCATTGATTGTATTGTCGATTTTCCAGTACATCAAACTCGGTACGGGCATGGGCGTGGACTATCCTCGGAAGCCGATTCGAGTCGTGGTCCCGTTCCAGCCGGGCGGGGGATCCGATACCTTTGTGAGAATCGTCCAAAAGGCCATCAATGATTACGAATTGATGCCCCAACCGCTGGTAGTCGTGAACAAGCCAGGCGGAGGAACGTCGATTGGCAGCAGCTACGTAAAAGACGCCCGGCCAGATGGCTATACAGTCCTATGCCTCCATGAAGCTCTGATGGTTGCCAAGTCCAATGGCCAGTCGCCAAACGGTCCGGATGACTATGAAGTGGCTGCCGCAACCGGCGAGTTTGGCGTCGTGCTACTGGTCTCGGAAGAATCGCCCTTCCAATCGCTAGAGGAGCTGATGCGAGCCGCGAAGGCCGAGCCCGAGACGCTCAAGTTCGGTGTCAATTTGAATACGCCGACGCATTTCTCAGCCATCATGCTCGAGAACACTTTGCCCGGAGCCCGTTTTCGCTTTGTGGCAACGGGTGGGGGAGCTCATCGATTAGCAGGAGTCATGGGTGGGCACCTTGACGTTATCATATTGTCTGTGGGCGAATACGTTCGTTTTCAGCAGAACGGCTTGAAAGCCATTGCTTATCTGGGCGAGGAGCGTGTGGCGTCGATCCCCGACATTCCCACTAGCGAAGAACTTGGATTCCCGGTTTACAGCGCCAACCTGCACTACTGGTGGTTCCCCAAAGGCACGGACGACTCGATCGTCAGCTATTTTGCCGACGTTATGGCTAAAGTCATGCAATCGGATTATGTGCTCAAGCGGACTCAGGAATTGCAGATCCTGCCCCGCATTATCGTTGGCGAGGAATTGAGTAAACGAATCGACGATAGAATGGAGACCTTTGGAAAAATAAAGCCTGAGCATCGGGTGGAGCTCCCAGACTTCGAAAGGTGGACGGTATTCTTCGTCCTGTTGTTCATCGGGGTTGTAGTGGTCAATCATTTCAGATTGAAACCGTCTAATCCGGAATTGGCGTCGAGCAATCGCATGCGGTACGACTATGCCGTCGGAACATTGGCGATGACGGTGGCCTACGTGTTGCTCATGGGGCTGGGCGTTCTGCCCTTTGTTTGGGCCACTATACTTTTTGTTGTCGGGACAGGACTCTTTCTCACTCGCATGGATAAGAACAAGTGGATTCCCATTGCGGAAGTCGCGCTGTTGATGTCCTTCGGATTGCACTACATTTTCACCCAACTCTTTACCATCGATTTGCCGTAGCATGAGAGTGTTCTGTAAGGCAGAATATGTATCGTTTCTTGTCAGATGGGTCTGCCGCAAGGCGGGCGTATGGTGGGGTATCCATGGAATGGCTATCCCCCATTCGCCAAACACAGCGCCGGGCCCATCTGACAGGAAACCCATTAGGGCCGCGGGCTATTATGCTTTGAGCTGCGTTACGGACCAGGGCCAAGGCCAACGGGCATTGGCGCCTCATCCGCATCCTTGCCCCAAACAAAATATACTAGCTGCGATACGAATCCTGACTTACAGGATACTCTCTTAGAATGGAAGCCCTGCAGACAGCCTCGTCTTATTTGCTCAGCCCGCAAGGAGCGATGCTAGTCGCCATCGGCACGATTCTCGGAATTACGATGGGAGCCATTCCAGGACTGACCGGGGCCATGCTCATCGCTCTGACCTTGCCGCTCACTTTCAATATGGATCCCATCAACGCCTTCATCTTGCTGATAAGCATGTATGTGGGCGCCATCAGCGGAGGGTTGATCACCGCCACCTTGCTCCGGATGCCGGGTACGCCCGCTTCGATAATGACAACCATGGATGGCTATCCCATGGCCAAAGCAGGAAGGCCTGGCCGAGCGTTGGGCTTGGGTATTACGGCCTCCTTCGTAGGCGGATGCATTTCCTGGCTCTTCCTCATAACGCTTTCCGGCCCCATAGCCCTGTACTCAACCAAGCTAGGGCCTTTTGACTTTTTCGCTCTTGTGTTGCTAGCCCTCGTTCTCATCGCCTCCATAGGGGGGAGATCGATCAGCAAGGCGTTTTTGTCTGCCTCGCTGGGGGTTCTGGCGTCGTTGCCGGGCATCGATAAGGCGACTGGAACCTTGCGTATGACCTTTGGCTTCGAGGAACTCAATGGAGGACTGAAACTGCTACCCGTGCTCATCGGCATGTTCGCTATCAGTCAGATCATTTCCGACCTCGCCCGGCTGGACGAGAAGATCACCATTATACCACTCAAGCGAACCCGAGAGATGCTGTTCAGCTTGAAGGACTGGAAGGATCAGGCGGTGAATCTGCTTCGCTCCTCTGTAATTGGGACATGGATAGGCATTTTGCCGGGCATAGGAGCCAACATCGGTTCTGTTTCTGCCTATAGCGCTGCCAAATCGTTGGCTAAGCCGGAAGAGCAGAAGAAGTTTGGCCGCGGTTCAGAGACAGCCATCGTGGCCTCCGAGTCGGCTAATAACGCCACAATCGGTGGGGCCCTGATTCCTTTGGTCTCGCTGGGCATTCCGGGAAGCGTGGTCGATGCCATCCTGCTCGGCGGCTTGCTCATTCACGGACTGCAACCCGGACCGCTCCTGTTCCAGCAGAATCCGGAAATGGTCTATACCATCATGGGAGCAATGTTCGTATCCAATATATTCATGTTGCTCTTCATGCTTGTGGCCGTTCGCTATATCGCTCGCCTGGCCGCTTTGCCACGCAGCTTGCTGATGCCAGTAATCCTGGTCTTTTGCATTATCGGTTCGTTCGCCTTGTCCACCCGCATGTTCGATGTGTGGACGATGCTGTTTTTCGGATTACTCGGGTTCGCCTTTGAGCGAATGAAGATCCCCTTAGCGCCCTTCGTTATTGGATTCATATTGGCCCCAATCGCGGAGGAGAATCTGCAAATGGGATTGATGGCCTCGAACGGCAGCTTCCTTCCTCTCGTGCAACGACCATTCTCTTTGATTTTCGTAGTCGCCTCCTTGGTATTGCTTGCCATTCCGCTGTATAAGCGATTTAGATACGGATCTCCGAAATACGCTTGATGCCTGAGATTCAACGCATAACCACTGAAGTGAAAGAGTTCCCGCTCGAAGAGGGTGACGGAACGGATTCGATACATACGGATCCCGTTTACTCGTACATCGTCACTTATCTTCACAGCTCGGATTCGCTTCGCGGCGCAGGAATCGTATTCACCATTGGAGCGGGCAACCAGGAAATCCGATCCTTGGTCGAAGGTTTGGTGGCTCCTTTGCTTGGCTACGACATCGAGGAGCTGATGTCGGATTTCGGCGCTCATTTCAAACAGATGGCCGATCATCCGCAGTATCGCTGGTTGGGTCCACACAAGGGTATGGTTCACCTGGCCCTAGCGAGTATCACGAATGCCTGCTACGATTTATGGGCTAAAGTTCGCGGTGTTCCGCTTTGGAAATTGCTGATCGATCTGAGCCCGGAAGAGATCGTCAATACGCTGGATCTCAGTTACTTGGAGGATGAGTTGACCCGGGAGGAGGCTATCCAGTTGTTGAATGCGAATCAAAACGGACGGGCTTCTCGAGAAGGCGTTATTGAAATCGGCTATCCCGGATACGATACATCCATCGGCTGGTTCAACTATTCCGATGAACAAGTAAAAGAGAACGTCAAGAGGGCTGTTGATGCTGGCTTCGATGCGATGAAGCTGAAGGTGGGATCGCCAGAGACCGAACGGGATGTTCGCCGCGCCTATCTGGTTAGAGAAGCGGCCGGCGACTCTGCCAGGGTGATGCTGGATGTGAACCAAAGCTGGTCAGTGCCTAAGGCCATCGAAACTTCTAAAGCCCTGGCGGGCATGTCGCCATTCTGGATCGAGGAACCCACTCAGCCGGATGATGTGCTCGGCCATCAGACCTTGGCCCGGGAAATTGCTCCGATCGATATCGCTTTGGGAGAGCACGTTTCCAATCGCGTGCTTTTCAAGAATTTTATGCAGGCGAAGGCCGTTACCTACGTGCAAGTCGATTGCACTCGGGTTGGGGGTATCAGCGAGTTTATCACCGTGAGCCTGCTGGCTAGGAAATTTGGGCTGACCGTTGTTCCTCACGTGGGCGATATGGGCCAGATTCATCAGCATCTTGTGCTGTTCAACCATATTGCTCTGGGACACGACGCGCTTTTCTTGGAGCATATACCGCATTTGCGAAAATACTTTTTGCATCCAGCCAAAGTGCAGGATGGTATCTACGCAACGCCACAAGAACCGGGATCCAGCTCGGACTTTGTATGAATTTTGAATCCGAATGGCCACGAGTCTAAATCAACATCAGAAAAAACCAAAATGACTAATAGCGCTCTTAAACGAATAGTAGTTTCCTTCGCCAGCCTGTTTGTCGGCATTTCTTTCGCTTCAGCTATGCCCTTCGAATTAGATAGGGAAGCGATGATTGCATTCACGCCGCATTGGGAAGGAGAACGTTTCCCCAATGGACGCCCCAAGGTGCCAGACAGCATTCTTGTACGTATGAAGTTAGTGGATATCGAAGCGGCCTGGGTGGTTTTGAAGAATGAAGGCTATGAGTATCAATTCGAAGACGGATGGAAGCACGTTCATCCGGGCGAGGTGCTTTGCGGTCGTGCCATGACGGCAATGTACATGCCTTTGCGGAAAGACGTCAATGAAGTCATCGACACGCAAGCCCAAGCGGACGGCCATTCCGGAGGTCAGGTCACTTGGCCGATTAGCATGCTGCAGCAGGGAGACGTGTATGTAGCGGATGTATACAACAATCAAAGTGACGGCGGTCCGATTATCGGAGCGACTTTGGGGACGAATATCTTCGAGAACTCGGGAAATGGCGTGCTCTTTAATGGAGTGGCCCGCGACTTGGAGCAGTTGGAGAAAATCGAAGGCTTCAATGGCTTTGTGCGTGGCTGGAATCCTAGTTTCTACTGGGCATCCATGATAACCGGGATCAATGTGCCGGTGAACGTGGGAGGCGTAACCGTCATGCCGGGCGATGTCATCCTGGGAAAGCGTTCAGGCGTCATTGTGATCCCCGCTCACCTAGCAGAGAAAGTGGTAAAAACTTCCGAGCTCATTCGCTTGCGCGACCAGTTCGGTTTCGAACGGATTAAAGCAGGTATTTACACTTCCGGTCAGATCGATGCGCGATGGTCAGATGAAATCGAAAAGGATTTCTCCAATTGGCTCGAAGATCACATGGACCGTCTGCCCGTACCGAAAGAGCAAATACAGGAACTGTTGAAAGAGCGAACCTGGTAGACGGAAAAGTGGGACCAGTTCGAAAATATTCTCGAGCCCTAGTTGACCTCACGAATTCCGGTCAACTCCAGCTTTCGGCAGCACCGGATTTCGTGGGATCTTTCGCTCTGTCTATCCCTAACCTGCATCCATTCCCAAAGCTGACCCACTGAACACACCCGGTTTTCATTTGTGCAGTCAAATTGATCACGTGATCAATTTGACTGCACAAATGGTAGCGGAACTCTAAACCAGTCTTAAGAGCGTATCGTAAGCGCTACTCAATCAGAGCGAAGCCGAGTGAAGATTCTTCTTCGAGAAATGAAAGCTTGCTTACCTAGATATCCCTTTGGGAGTAGCTCATTAGGAAGGAACGGATCCATTTCATATGCATCCCTCCAGAGGGCACTCTCTTCGTGTATCCACGCTCCGAATGAGTCATTGAGCTGTTGAACGCTTGTACCTTTATGGAAATCAACTTTTTGTAGCGGCGGTTGATTTCTTTGAAGTTCCACGATTTTTTCACGAATCCCTGATCGGAGCTCTGGGCGAACGAACTCCCGCTTAAAAAAGAAACTCCGGAAGGGTCGAATTTGGAATCAGCTAGCTCTTTATTCCAAGTTTCGTCAAAATAGGGGCTGATCCAGAGGCTGTGTTGAAGCCGTTCGAATCGACGAGATTTCAGCCACTTGAGCAAGTCACGCCTAAGTGACGGTTTGGAAGCGGGAAGATCGAAAGCGATTAATTTCCATTCTCCATCCCGTGAGCGACCCCA
Source organism: uncultured Opitutaceae bacterium (assembly GCA_964404745.1). Lineage (GTDB taxonomy): Bacteria > Verrucomicrobiota > Verrucomicrobiia > Opitutales > Opitutaceae > Pelagisphaera. The sequence goes on along the minus strand of CAYOLG010000015.1, from coordinate 99,877 downwards.
GCGCACTTCTGGATCAATGCCTTCTTGAATCGTCTGTTTTCCGAGATTGGTGACTCTCAATACTCATTCACCAGTATCTTTGGAGTCGTCCCAGACAATCCACCCTTCTCATGCAAGGTTTTTATATGACGCTTCAAGTAGCGAGTTTCGCTCCAGCCACCGACGTCTAATAGGCGTACGGATGGATAGCGAGCAAAGTCGAGTGCGTCCAAGCCAGATGTTAGTATGAGATCGAGCAATGCTCGCGATTTGGAGCCAAGCTTCATATGATTCCTTGCGTAGAGTAACAGTTGGAACAACCATATTGGCGATGGTGTTAGGCTTGTGCAATAGAACTAATCACGTGATCAATTCTAGTGCACAGATCTTGTCGGTTGTGTGGTGAGTCTGAGGTTAGCCAAGATAGTGGTTTAGAATTCAGAGGGGTTGTTGAGCAGGTTCTTTTGACAGCGTGGGTATAATACTGGATTAGCGCTGACGAAGGTGTTCTGAGCAGTGCCTATTGTTTATGGGTTCTATAATGCTTTTCGGGAGATATATTTAAGCTAGAGTGCTCTAGGAACCAGAAACTGAATGCTGAAAGCCAATTTGAGTCTAGCCTTAGTGTCTTGCCTGTTTTCCGTTTGGGCTACAGACATGCATCGTCTTGATATAACATCCCCAGAAACACTATCGATTCCTGATCTATCGATCGGGGAGCCATCTGCAGGTATGCGAGTGAAGATTACGCCCATAGAATATGCTGGCACCCAAGTGTATCACACCATCTACCTGCCCGACGATTGGAAGGCGATTGGCCCGAAATTGCCCATAATTTTTGAATACACGGGAAACTATTTTCCTAAGTCGGGTTCTACTGGAGAAGTTAAGGATGCGGGTCTGGGGTACGGTTTGTCGGGCGGGAAATATATTTGGGTGTCCCTGCCTTACATCCATGAGAATGGAAAGGAAAACCAAATAACCTGGTGGGGCGACGAGAAGGCGACGGTGGACTACGCCAAAATCAATGTTCCCCGCATCATAATAGATTACAATGCGGACCCCGGGGCGGTCTTTCTATGCGGCTTCTCGCGTGGAGCCATCGGAGTCAATTTTTTAGGGCTTTACGATAATGAAGTGGCAAAGCTGTGGACGGGATTCATCACCCATGATCATTTTGATGGCATCCGAGAGTGGGGTCGCACGGACTGGGGGTCGCCATTGAGCGAATACCGAGAAGAAGCGACCGTAAGGCTAAACCGAGTTCAAGGTCGGCCCTACTTGGTGTGCCAGAATGGAGACAAGTATGGTTCCGAAGCCTTTGTTCGCGAGCGGCTAGAGTCGATGCGGAATTTCACCTTTATAGATGTCAGGACGATCGAGATTTTTGGCGAGTTCCCACATCCCTTGGCAAAATCCGCCCACACCGACATGTGGGCTTTGTTGCCGAGTGACTACCGGACTGAAGCTTGGCGGTGGATGAACGAAGTCGTGGAAGGCTCCCGATGAGGAATTTTTAAACCACGGATTTCACAGAGAGCACAGATAAAATTGATTTTTCTTTGATCTGAGGAATCTGAGGAATCCGAGTGATCTGTGTTAGGAACGGTTTCTAGAATTGTCCTGCTGGATTGCTACCTCTTTCTCCATATCATCACGTCGTCGACATGGGCGTTTTTGGGCACAAGGAGTCGCAGTAGCCGCTTGGTGGGATGGGCGAAGCCTTCCGATCGAAAAGAGCCCAGGATTTTTCCGTTTAAGGCGCAGGTGAGTTGGTCGCCAGCAACCGTAACGCGAACGTCATGCCATTTTCCGGTATCCAGGCGGAGTGGAAAATCGGCCCGTTTAGAAACGATAAGATCTTCTTGAGTTTTGGTTAGCTTGCCCGCTCTGCGAGCGTTGCGTATGGACAGGTCCATTTCCCCGGTCTTCTGATCGGTGACACGGGCCTTTTGAGTATCGATCTCAACCTTGAACAAATGACCCGCCCAAACCGATTTCAGTTCAAGATCGGCGAAGTTCAGCTGCAATGAGTCGTCTTTATCGTCAAACAGGAATCGAAGGCCTATCGTTCCGTCCTGGAAGTCAAAGGCTTGCCGAAAGGAGGTGGCGTGATTGGCTTCCGCATGGGTGTAGATGTATACATGCCCATCGCGTAGATCTATCTGCTTATAGCCTTTGGCGGTTTTGTCGCTGCTGGTCGTCCAATTATTACCCGGTTCGTCTTTGAGTTCTTGGGATTCGCTACGATCGAAGGTGTCGTGGAAAATCAGTTTGCCGAATTCGCCGCCCCAAAGAGTCGGGATCGCGAGGCTCAAGAGGACGATGGTTCTTTTCACAAATCTGGAGCGTGTAGCTATTTGGTCCGGAAGGTTTCGCTGGTGATGAGAGCCAGCAAGAGGTCCTGGAATCCGTTCCCATGCTCATGATTGGCTTCCACGATGGCCTCGATTTCCTTTCGCTCCGAAAAGTTCGGCACCCGCCCTGTGGCATAGGTCATCAATTTTTCTGACAGGCATTGCGAAAAGTGATCGATATTGTCGACCAGCCAGGCCTTGAAATCCGTAATGTCGCTGATGGGCGTTCCGTCAGGCAATGTACCCGAAGGGTCGATACGCGTATTGATCTTGGGCCATTCCTCTCGCCAATTGCCCACGGGATCGAAATTCTCGAATACAAAGCCAACGGGGTCGATTCGTTGATGGCAGGCGTAGCAAGCCTGGTCAGATGTATGCTTGCTAAGCAAATCTCGCGGGGTCGTGGCGCCTCGCGTATCCGGGGTGAGGGCCGGTATATTCTTCGGCGGTTCGGGAGGCGGCATGCCGAGAATGTTCTCCAGCATCCAGACGCCTCGCAGCACGGGTTGGGTATCCACGCCATTAGCGGTAGCCGTCATTACTGCGGATTGAGCAAGAAGCCCTCCGAAACGACCGCCGCGGTCGATGGGCAGTTTTTGGATCTCAGAGCTGGTTTTCTCGTAGTCGCTGCCTTTGGACAAATCAATGGGGTACTGATAATTGTCCTTAGCGAATTGAGGTGTAGTGTAGTGGAAGTCTGGATCAATAAAATCGGTCATGGGCCGATTTTGGGCGAGAATCTCCGTAAAGAAGTGCTCCACCTCCTTCTCGGCCAGGGCTATCTCCGCCTCGGAAAATTTCAATCTGGGATCCGGCATGATTTCCGGCAGGAGCGTGGTATCGAGCCACTGGCCGGTGAAGCTTTGCACCATAGCGTCCGTCGGCTTGCGGGGCATCAAGCGCAGTGCTTGTTTGCGCAGAGTTTCAGGATCAGAAAGCTTTCCATTCCGGGCTAGATCGAGTAGTTGCTGATCTGGCGGGGTTTGGGTGAGGAAATAGGAAAGGCGATTGGCCAGGTCGTATTCGTCCAGTTCGCCGGGGCTGGTTTGCCTGTAGATAAAGCGGGGCGAGATGAGGATATTCCGGACGAGTAGGTGCATGGTCTCGTCCAGGGAATTGCCCGCCGCAAGATGCCGTTCAGCGATTCCCAGGTAATTGTCGATGGTTTGCTCATCCACCGGGCGTCTGAATGCTTTGGGTAAAAACGATTCCAACGTTTTCCGAGCGAAGGCGACTTCCGACTGGCCGGTCTGAGGGGCGCCCGTAAATCGTTGTTGCAGTTCTTTGGCCAGCATTTCCTTGGGGCCATCGACTAGTTTGAGAGGCCCCTCGATGGTCGCTTCATGGAACTCCAAGGCGGGACCATTGGTAAAGTAGTAGTGGCAGAGTATGTCGGCGAAATTGAACATGCCGGTGTTGGAGTCGGCGAGTTCCAGAAATTTGACCGTTAGTGGATCATCCATAGTTGCTCGACTTATGTCGAGGTCCGGGTCGGCAAGCGCTTCGGAAAGGTATTCCCACCCACTGCGACCCCGAATAACAGAAGTGCGAATCTTGCTGAAATCGCCGTTTGGGAATACGGTACGTTGCCAGGCTGCTAGCCAACGCTTATCTTTTTCAAACCATTCACGCATGTGTTTGGCGAACTTGGTATAGTCGTGGGCCATGTCCGCATTCATCCAACGGAATAGTAAAGTCTGGCCCTCGTACAGGTCTGCCTCGAAAGTAATCGTTGTTGGTTCCGTTGATGGGACGTCCATGACCTTCAACAGGCGAAAGATATCCGCCCGAGAACGATCGCTGGCAGAGAGCTCGCGAGCCCGGATTTCCAGCTGCATCGGGCCTCCCCACGTTGGCTTGTGCTTAGCTGCCTTGACCGTGATCCGGTATGTCCCGGAAGACATGATCTCCATGCGGCTGGGCCAGGAACAGCTTCGAAAGATTTCATGTCCGCGTGAAACGAGGAGCAAGGCGTCGTCAACTACTTTGCCGGCGGAAAAACTGAGCACCATATCGTTGGGGCCGGCTGTTCTGGTGGTGGACGGGGGGGCTGTTCGCTGGGGCGGGTAGATGGTGTCGGCGATTTGCTCAGCCACGTTGGCATAGGCTTCCATCAAGGGGGGCGATAGAACAAGGCCCTCGCCCACGTTGTTGAACCCGTGGTACTGGGAATCTCTAGGAAACCCGAGTGGTAGCTCATAGTCGGGCAGGTCGAAAAGGTGACGGATGGTGGATCGGTATTCCTCGGCGCTCAGGCGGCGAGGAAGCGTCCCGCCAATGGGAGTATGCTCTAGCAATGACGAGTCGAGCCAGGCTAGGAGGGCCTCGCGCTCTTCGGGCGAGGGTTGCTTTTCGTCCGGGGGAGGCATCATTCCCTCTTCGGCCATGTTATGCACGGATTCCCACAGATGCCGCTTGTTCTTATTGGCCCAATCAATGGCCAGATGTTCGAGATTGATGTCGCCCTTTTGCTCGAATGCGTCGTGGCAATCGAGGCAGTAGTCCTCGAGTACCTGCAAAGGCTTCTCGGGAATGGGGATCTCGGTTTTCGCGTGTAGCGAAAATGTGGATGCGATCAATACAAACAGGATGTAGGGGTGTCGCCTACGGCACGCTGCTTTGACCGAGTTCAGTGATCTGCTTGCGCGGCGCTTCGCGAGCGAAGGCCCTACATGGATAGCGACCATGCGGACGAATCGTTTCATGTCTCTAACTGAAAATGTGATTCAGGTTTCGGTTGGCGTTGGAGAATTCGTTGGTCTCCACCCCCAGCTGCTGCATCAGAGTAATGTAGAGGTCGCCGAGCAGCGGAGCATCTGGCTTGGAGGCATCGATAGCGATGTGCCTTCCGTGATCGAATCCGCCTCCTGCGACCAGTGTCGGCAAGTCGGCGTTAGAGTGGCGGCTGGCGTCTCCCATACCGGTTCCTACGAGGATGATCGTTTCATCGAGCAGCGATGTGCCGTCGGGGCGTTTCTTTTCTTTGAGCTGCTTGAGGAAGCCATTCAGGCAATGCATGTGAGCGGTTTCAATGGAGACCAGATCGCGGATCATCTCCGGATCGTTGCCGTGGTGAGAGAGGCCGTGGTAGCCAGAACGAAGCGGCACTCCATCGAACGAGAAAACCTGACCCAACCCGTCGATGAAGAAAGACAGCACGCGGCTGGAATCGGTATCTATGGCGAGGGCCATAAGGTCGTACATTAAGACCTCCGCTTCCATGAGCAAATTCGGGGTGATCGGATCCGTATCGGGTAGCTTGTAATCCGTAGATGGCAGGGGATCGTTGATTTGAGAAATCTGCCGCTCCATTCGCTTCTCTACCGAGCGCATGGAATCAAAGTACTCATCGAGTTTGTCTCGATCGGTCGAGGTAACCGACTTTTGCAGGCGCAAGGCGTCGTCCAGAACGAGGTCCAGTGAGCTTCGGCCGCTGCGCAGCATGTACTCCATGCGCTGTTTATCGGCTTCCGACATGAAAAGCCTCTTATAGAATACGCTGGGACGCTGGATCATCGGTAAACCGATGCCTTGCTTGGTGAAGCTCATGGCCTTGCTGCCTTCACCCGTTCCAGCGGTGAGCTGCACGGATGGGAAGCGAGATTTCTGGCCAATTTGATCGGCGACAATTTGGTCCATGGAGTAGGCGTTGGGCGTGTTTCCACAGAGGAAATTGCTCCAAGCGTTATGGCCATTGGGGGCCCGGTGATCGAGCCCGGAAAAGACGGTGAAATCGTTCTGATGGTCGGCCAGAGGCTTAAGCGTGGTGGGCAATTTGTAGCCCCTTCCGATCTCCTTCGGATAGAAAGCATTCTGGTGCCAACCCAGGTAGGCTCCGATCGACACTAGGTTCTTGGCTTTAGGGGCTGCAGTAGCGGCGCCAGTGGCCCCAAGGACGGGTAGAGATTCCAAGGCAGGCAGAGCGATCAAGGCCGCTGCGGAACGCAGGAAATGGCGTCGATCGACCGAGTGGGCATTTAGTTCTTTGGCTTGTTGGGTCATGT
>CAYOLG010000015.1:51450-93437 GCA_964404745.1 uncultured Opitutaceae bacterium | reverse complement strand
GGAAATCCGGAAAAATCCCCTGCTCGTGGTAATCACGATTTCGCTCGCCGAAAATTTTTGTCTGGGGCTGCGGCCTTTGCTGGATACAGTTTGCTTGTCAAGGCGCCCCAGTCCTTGGCCAACGATGAAGACCCATTCGTGACTCGAAAGGATCTTGGGGTGAAGATCGACGAGCTAGCTCCGGATGATACGAAACCGGGGGCAGCGGCGAGCGACCCCAACATGCATGTGGTTGAGCTTGAGGCTGACCTTCTGGTTGCGGGTGGGGGCCTCGCGGGAGTCTGCGCGGCCATTAGCGCGGCCCGACTCGGTTCGCGCGTGATTCTGGTCCAAGATCGAAGCCGGTTGGGCGGGAATTCCAGCAGCGAGATCAAAATGCATCCGAGAGGTTCCCGTTTCGGCTTTCGTGAAGGCGGCGTCGTCGAGGAGCTCTGCCTAGAAAATGCGTATCAGAACGAGCAATACTCGTGGGAAATGTGGGACCTGATGCTCTACGACAAAGTAATCCGGGAGCCCAATATCAAACTCCTATTGGATACGGCAGTTTATCGAGCGGAAAAAGTGGGCGATCGAATCGATTCGGTTTGGGCTCGGTGCGACAAGACCGAGCATTTATACCATATTCGTGGGGCTATGTTCATCGACGCTACGGGAGACAGTCGATTGGGCTTCGAGGCGGGGGCTGAGTTTCGTCTGGGAAGGGAGTCCTCTGATGAATTCGGGGAATCGCTGGCTGACTATGATCCTCCGGGAACGACCCAAGGTTCGTCGATTCTCTTTACCGCTCGCGAGCACGATCGCCCTATGTATTACGAGCCCCCGTCATGGGCTCGAAAGCTGACCAGCGACGACTTGAAGCACCGTCCCGTAGATACCGAAACCTGGCATTACGGCTATTGGTGGATCGAATTAGGCGGCGTTTATGATACTATTCGCGACAACGAGCGCTTGCGGTTTGAATTGCTGGCTATCGTTCTCGGGGTTTGGGATCATATCAAGAATAGTGGGTTGTATCCGAAATCCGCTAACTGGGCCCTGGAAACGGTTGGAATGATCCCCGGCAAGCGGGAATCGCGTCGCCTCATCGGCGATATGATCCTTACCCAGCAAGATGTGGAGGGAAATTGGAAGTCATTCGATGATGGGGTTGCTTTTGGCGGCTGGTCGCTAGATGACCATCCAGCGTTGGGATTCGACGCTCCGGAGCGAAAGCCATTCTTGCCGACAAGGTATCCCGAACCTTACAATATACCCCTTGGTAGCCTGTATTCAAAAAACGTGTCTAATTTGCTGATGGCAGGGAGAAATGTTAGCGCCACCCACGTCGCTTTTACCTCTCTCCGGGTTATGCTGACCTGCGCGGTTATCGGGCAGGCCGCGGGCACGGCAGCCCATCAATGTCAGGCGGCGGGAATTACGCCTCGGGAACTGCGGGCTAGCGAAAAACGGGTCGTGGCCTTACAGCAACAACTCCTTCGTGACGGAGCCTTGATTATGGGTGAAAGGAATGAGGACAAGGCGGACTTAGCGAAAAAAGCTGAGGTTGCCGCCTCCAGTGCGTCACCCGAGACGTCGCCGAAAAACATTTTGTCCGGATTGACCTACGACAAGCCAGATGAATTCGCGAATCGGTGGATCGTTCCGGCCAGCGACGAAAACGCATGGATCGAGGTGAGCTGGAAACGTCCTGTCGAGGTGGGCGAGATACAGCTGACTCATGATACAGGGATGAATCGCGATTTGACTATGACCTCTCTGGTTTGGCTGCAGGACGAAATGATTTCCGGCCCGCAGCCAGAGACGATCCGCGACTACAGGGTCATCGGCACGCTTGCGGATGGGACGGAGAAGGAACTGGCGAATGTCTTCAACAATTATCAGCGAATCAGACGGCACACTTTCGATCCCGTCAGGCTGCGATCAGTTCGAGTTAAATTGGCTCCAGGCGCACGAAAAACGGATCAAGGGCTTTACGAAATCCGCGCTTATGGTCCGAAGCATGTGGTATAAGAGTGTTTCCAATGTATTGACGGAATCGGCTATTCGGTGAAGGGTCGCTGCTTGCGGCGACCGCCCAGGGACAGTTTAAGCCGCCAATGCGGTAGCCGCAAGCAGCGACCCTAAAATGAAATTATTGGAAACTCTCTCAGGGATAAGTAGCCTTGCCATTCTCAAAGGCATTGGGGGGGGAGGGGTTTTCGCGGCCGCTTAAGTCAGAAAAGGGCCATCCGAATTGGGTGAGTAAACCCGAATCTCGAATATGCGAGCGTGATCGATTCCGTTCGTATTTAAAACGTGGATTCGAATACTTGAAGCTTCGAAAGGTTGTGCCAGGCGGTGAAGGCGGCGCCTTTGGTAGTTGGATTGGGCTTCCAGAATAGTTTTCCAATGGCCGTCGATTTTCGCCTCGATGGCGTAGTCTCGGATCGTTTCAGGTTGAGGTTCGCCCCAATGCATGCGCCCAGTGTATCCGTCTGCCATGGACAGAGTTAGTAGTCGGTGCATTCCGGTATCGAAAATCAGCTCGATGCTGCTGACAGTTGCCGGGCTTTGCCAGGAAAGGGTGATCCAAGCGGGCAATCCTAGAGCTGGATCCGACATCCAGCGATGGGTTCCGTCGGGAAAGCGATCTGGCGGAGCTCCGATTGGACTATGAGCGGGATTGGAATTCGGGCTTCGAAGGGAGCGTGTCCAACCATCTATGACGGCGTTGGCTGGACCGTTAGGCAGCTCGCTGGAGGCGCTTACAGAGGCTTTTCGGGCGAGATCTCGTGGGTCTTCATTTTGGCAGCCCAGGAGCATGGCATCGTCTCTGAGGAGTTGCTGACGGATGCGGAATGCGCTTTCAGGCTTGGAGGGAAGATCATTGGGAACGGTTTCCGATTGAATTGCATAGGCCGCTGCCGTCCCCACGCCTTGGCCGATGGCCGAGCACGTTGCCATGACGCGGGTAGAGGCGAAGGCGATATGAGTAGCGGAAATATTGCGCCCCGCGAACATGAGATTGTTGAAGTCCTTCGAAAGGCAGCTACTCAAGGGGATATCAAAAAGATAGGGTACGGGACGCTGATCGCAGGGCGGCTCGTCGATCGCGTCGATCCCTCCCGGTGGATGAGTGTCGATGGGCCAGCCTCCGGTGGCGATTGCGTCTTGGAAAGCCCGGCTTTGCATCAGGTCGTTTTCCGTTAGCAAGTGAAGCCCGATTAACCGCCGGCTCTCTCGTTTTCCGGGCAGGAAGCCGCACCATTCAAGAGCCCAGTTTGCCGCATCCACATCGGAGCGGTTCTTAATGAAATCCCAAACCCCCATGAGAGCTGAAAGTAGCTCGTCTCTGATGGTCTCGTTATCCTTGATGGTATCGAGTTCGCCCCCCCATTCTAGCCACCAAAAACCGTATTCAAGATTTAGATCGAGTCCTCGCTGGCCGAAGGGGCGGCGCTTCAAGGATTCAGCGGAGAACGAGCGGGCCCACGGAGGAGGGGAGAAGGGCATGGGGACGGGGTGCCGTCGAGCTTGGAACAGAAGCGTGGATCCCAGCGTTTTTTTGTCGCCGGACGTTGGGGCGAGAGATTCGGAATATTCCGCTTGGGATTCGCGACCCATAGAGAAAGACGCCCCAGCCAAGTAGCCGAGGGCTCCATCTCCGGTGCAATCGACGAAAATTTGGGCGGAGATTTCAAAGCGATCGTGGGTGCTCGGACGCTCCGCGGTAATCGACTCTATTTGCTTCCCGTTTGTACGGGCCTGCGTCACTGTGGTGTTCAGCATAAGGGTCAAGTTGGGTTCTTGTCGGCACAGGTCGTAGAGCTCGAGATCCATCATGGATGGAGAGCGTTGCGGATTGCGAACGCACTGATTCAGCCTGATTTCCTCGACGATACCTCCTTCGCGAGCCTCGCGCTCAAGGGCTATCCCTTCGCTCATGCCATTGGCTCCCACAATATGCATCCGCACTTCACTGGAGGCATTGCCTCCTAAAACAGGACGATCCTGGCACAAGATTGTCTTAGCCCCGCAACGGGCAGCTGCCAGGGCTGAGCTAACCCCTGCCGGCCCCCCTCCCGCGACCAACACATCGCAGCTAAACTGAGTTTGAGTGGTTTTCATTCTATCGAATTGTTTTCCTCGAAGAGAAAAGGCAGGCCCTCCCGGAATTGGAGCGCGAGTTTCTGGATTTCGGATGGGGAAATGCTGGAGAGCGGCCATCGCGTGGTTGGCGAAAGTTCGGCCCACCCGCCTGCTGCCGCAAGAGCCTTGTCCAAAGCGCTATTCGAGAATTTCCCTCGAAAAGGGGCTATAGCATCCTCGAAAAGGCGCTTGATCGCCACCTCTTGCTGCAGGGCTAGATCTGGATTCGTAAATATGCGTCGGCCCCATTGGACAGCCCCTTTTGGCGATAGACAGGCGAGGTTGGAGTAGCTGCCGCGGGCGCAACCCTTGATTATTCCCGATGCCAGGCGTATTCCCGCTACGAATACCGATAGCTTCTCTGCTGCTGGACGCATCGCTTCATGCCAATCCGCGTCTCCACCGGCGACCTTGATTCCAATCAGAGCGGGGAAGGCGGCGGCTATCGAGCTCCATTCTTCGGGGGTGAGAATCTGTTGAGCATAAGGGGGATTGTAGAGGACGATTGGAATGGGATCGGCAGCGGCGATGATCCGTTCCAGGAACCGGTGAATCTCTTCCCAGTTCAGCGGGGTCCATTCGGGTAAGATGATTTGAAAGGCGTTGGGCGATAGATGGCGACTTTCCTCGATTCTTTTCAAGGTATCGATGGCTTGAGGATGGGCGGCGCCAATCTGAAAGGGAATGCTCTTACCGTGGCAAAAATTGGCAACTGTAGTTGCTAGTCTTAGAAACTCCTCGTCGGTCTGGCTGAAGAACTCTCCGGCTGTACCATTGAAATAGATACCGTCAACTTGCGCTTCAGCGAAAGCGTTTAATTGGGTTTCGACGCCGCTCCATTGAATGTTTTCAGATTCATCTAAGGGTAGCAGTAGGGTACTCCAAGTCCCCTGAAGCGCGTTGGCCGTAAGAGGGTCCATATTGCTCAATCTAGAAACTCCTCGGCTCGAAATTGGAAGCGAACAATGTCGGGCGAATTTCCGAATAAAGCCCGGTAGTCAAACACGTTGAGGAGCTTTCGATCTCCTGTATCTACCAAAATAGGACAAGGGTAGTATCCATCGTTAACTTTGCCTTGCTCTGTATTGTCGAGGACGAAGTGCTTTTCAACCTCTAGGCTCACTGGATCGAAGCGCAGGAGAGCCAGCTCCATGGGAATTTTGCGGTCTGGGGCTCTCCAGTTTCTTCCTATGAGAAAGAGTTTTCCATCGTGGCTGAATAGCCGTGGCCTGCCAATATAGGAGCTGATGGAAGGGGTTTCTTCCGTAATATTGGTTTCCGTAATCAAATTGAAATCCATGTCGACCTGATGGAGTCGCTGCATGTTGTCATAGCCGCGCGTCGCTACGATAAAGCCGTTTTTGTACGGAATGAGGCTGCTCTCGTTGATGCGAACGTCCCCAAATTCGTCACTCAGGTTTCGGATGAAATGCCAGGTTTCTCCATTGTCATCGGTGTAGAGGGCGTCGACCGATCTCCTGCCACCGGCTAAATATTCGAAAGTCATGATAAGAGCGTAGAGCCTTTGACCAATGCTGACCGCCTCGAACAGGTAGCCGTATTCAACGCCATCGATGATGCCTACCCGTTCCAGCGGTCCAAAACTTTTCCCGTTGTCTCGACTTAGGGAGCGTACGAGTCCAGTCCGAATATGTTTTCCCTCCTCGTCCACTGTGAGGGCATCGATGTAAGTGCTAAGCGTCCCATCGGGAAAGCGGACCCATTCGCCCATTTGCATGGCTTCACCAGGTATCGCTAGTTGAATGGGTTCCTGAATCGGACGACCGCTCTCCAGATCGAAGCGAACGATTTCCAGCGCGGCTCCCAAGTCGTTGACGTGCGCCTTCCCGCGCTTGTGGGAAAGCAATATCTCGTTATCGCCAGAGGGCGTGATTGCGGGAAAGGCTAGATAGTCCTGGGTTCCCGTTCCACGATAGGACACGATGGTTTCCTCTATTCGGTATTCTGGCGCAGTCGGGACTGGCCCAGTTGATTCTGCTGCGTTTAAACACAGAGGTGGGATAGTCGAAGCGAGACAGAGAAATTTTGGCAGATTCATGATCGCTAGGGCGATTATGGTAGAAATGCAGCGCTGTCGAATTGCAGACGCAGGATATCAGGCGAGTTTCCGAACAAGCCCTTGTAAGTGAAAACGTTTAGCAGCTTTCGATCTCCAGTATCCACAATTATGGGGCAAGTGTAATATCCGTCGGTGACCTCCCCCTGCTCTGCATTGTCGAGGACGAATGACTGTTCTACTACCAGTTTTTCCGGGTCTAGACGGAAGAGGCCAAGCTCCATTGGAATTTTGCGGTACGGAGGTTTGAAGTTTCGGCCCATAAGGAAATAGGAGCCGCCGTAGGTGAAGAGCCTAGGACGCCCAACATAGCCGTCCATCGTTGAGGTAATCTCGGTTAGGTTGGCTTCCTTGATCAAACGGAACTCTCGGTCCACGCGGTGAATCCGGGCTCTAAGGTCGTAGCCGCGAGTGGTGACCAGGAAGCCGTCTTTGTAGGGAAGGAGACTGCTTTCATTGATACGAATGTCTCCAAATTCCTGACTGAGGTTTCGAATGAAATGCCAGGTTTTCCCATTGTCATCGGTATAAAGGGCGTCGACGGATCGTCTTCCGCCTGCCAAATATTCGAAGGTCATGATTAGGGCGTAGAGGCGTTGGCCCACGATAGCGGAGTCGAATAAGTAGCCGTATTCTACGCCATCGATCACGCCAACTCTTTCGAGCGGTCCGAAACTCTTGCCATTGTCGCGACTGATGGCGCCTCGCAGCCCAATTCGAAAGGCCTGCCTTTGGTCGTTGGTTCTCTGGGCGTCGATGTAGGTGCCGAGTGTCCCGTCTGGGAAGCGCACCCATTCTCCCATTTCCATGATGCGGTCGGGTATCCCTAGCTGGATGGGGGATTGTATCGCCCGCCCGCTGTTTAGATCGAATCGAACAATCTCCAGTACGGCTCCGGGATCCCAGCCATGGTCTGTACCACGTTTGTATGACAGCATGATCTCATTGTTGCCGGAAACGGCGATGGCAGGGAACCCCAGGTAGTCCATCGTTCCGGTATCCCGGTAGGAGACGATGGTCTCCTCGATCCGGCATGAGGGAATTGTAGACGATGGCTCCGCGAAGCAAAGCGAGGGGAGAAGAAAAATGGCGAGGATTTGAGGAATCGATCTCATCGGCAACTGGGGGTCTTGATTGTTAGAAGAGGGACGGTAGAGAACTTGGCGGACAAGGGCGATGATATTTGGAAACGATGAAAAAGGTTTTTCTCTGGCTGAGCTCCCTATAATCGAATAAAGCGTAGGCCATGATATCGTCCGTCGTTCGAACCAAGCTCGCAAATCAAGAACCCATTCTCTCCGCCAAGGCATGCTATGCGGATCCCGAGATCGTAGAAATGATAGGTAGAGCGGGATTCGATTGCGTGTGGATTTGCTTGGAGCACCGGAAGATCGATCCAGCCGTCCTGCAATCGCTGATACTGTCTGCCCGCGTTTCGGGCTGCGATTGCCTCATTCGCGTAAAACCGGAAAATCACACGGATCTGTCCTACTTGCTGGAAGCGGGCGCGCGAGGAATTATGTTGCCGCAAGTCCGCGAGGTGAAAGAAGTAGAGCTGGTGGTGGAGATGATGAAATTCCCTCCGCTGGGCCGTCGGGGACTGGATCCAATTCACGCCGACGCAGACCTGGGAACGGCTTCCCTTGAAGAGTATATGCGTCATGAAAACGATAATACGTTCCTAGTGGCTCAGATCGAGACGCCGGAAGCAGTGCCGCATATTGAGACGATCGCCGCCATCAAGGGAGTCGACATGCTGTTCGTGGGTCTTGGAGATATGGCGGCCAATATGGGTTTAATCGGCCAGATGGGTCATCCGAAACTACAAGAGGTTATTGAGAGGACGGGCGAGGCTTGCTTGCGGTACGGCAAGTCGGCGGCCATCATTTGCTCGGATCCGGCGGAGCGCGATCGTCTTTGGGAACTTGGCTATCGTTTCTTTAATGTTGTCAGCGACTTCCGTCTTCTCCGCCAAGGGTTTGATGCGTCGATTGGAAGCGCGAGGGATTGGGCAGACAAAAGGGGTTAGTGTCTTCGATGCGAACTAACCAAAACAATAAGGACGCGGCTTCAACTAGAGCTCCTTTGATAAAAAGAAATGCAATTTTTTGATGAACAGGATACGCTTCGCTGCATGATACTTCCTCCGTCAGCAGCTTGATGGAACTACCGAGCAAACTGTCTATCAAGTTGGCGAAGCCATCATGCAATCCCGTCTTGTCGGGGTGTATCCTGTTAGTGAATATCTTAATACCATATCGCTAAATGAATGATCGATTGTCACTGGCTCAGGTCCTCGCACCGCGCGTCGGTGATCTGAAAAAATGGAGGACCGAGACGGTCCTCCCTACCTAGATTGAATTTATCACCTAAGTTTCCACGGTGAGCATTAATTGCTTTTACGGCTCGATTTGGTTTCGCTAGGTTGCCAGTCCTATGAAAACCACTGTCTGCCTCTCTGCTTTTACTTCTTTCCTTTTCACGCTCGTGGCGGTTGCCCATGGGGATCACCACGGAAGCCCATTCACCGAGCCAACAATCGACTTGGGCTGCGTTGTTAGCGATCTCGACGCTGCAGTAGAATTTTACACTGAAGCCATCGGTTTTCAGGACGCGGGCGGCTTCCAGGTGGATGGCGACTACGCCAAAGAGGTGGGTTTAACCAATGGTAAAGCGCTCGATATTAAGGTACTAACGTTAGGTGAGGGCGAGGAGGCGACCCGGTTGAAACTAATGGAAGGGGGCGGCCGTAGTCGGAAAATCAAGAACGATCACGTCACCACCTCACTAGGCTTCAGCTACATCACTATATTCGTCAAGAGCACGGATGAAGCGCTGGCTCGATTGAAGAAGGCGGGCGTGAAGCCCATAGCCCATAGCCCCAAAGCCTTGCCAGCCAATTTGAATCCGGCAATGGCTCTAACGATTGTTCGCGATCCAGATGGTAATTTCGTTGAGCTAGTTGGCCCAAAACCGGGTAGCTGATCCGGTGTAGCGCAGGTCAGAGGTAGCGCAGGCTTCCAGCGTGTGTCAAATTAGGTAGGGAGAGACGGCTCGATCCTCCCTGCCATCAGATTCAAGAACTCACCTATTCTTGGATACAGACAATTTCTCTAATCGTTTGGGCGAAGAGCTTACCGTTAGAATAGCTTAGGTTGCTGCGAGTCCAGGCTTCCCCGATCGGGCCGAGGTCGTTGATTGAGACAAGCGCCCCTTCGTCGAGGACATTTGCGTTCCAATCGATCACATAGACCATGCCGTTCATAATCGGGACGTAGAGGTGATCCCCTACAGCGGTGGGGATCTGGGCAGCGAAGTGTCCCCAGCCGTTTCCTTGGGAACGGACATCTCCCAAGAGTTGGTATCCTCTTGTATTGACCATGCGGTTTGGCTTAAAGGTCCAGTGAGAGACTTCCGTGGGAACGTTGAAGAGCTTTTCCGGCTCGGACTTCAAGTCGCTCTTGTTCCAGATAAACTCGTCCGGGCAGTCGGGCTGACGCAGCATGCTGACCGGGAGTTGGAGATATTCTACTTTTCCGGTATTCACATTTACGCGACCGAGGTAGTTGTAAATATAGCTGCGAAAGTAATGGTAGTCTCCCACGAGCAGATTGGACTGGTCGCTCTTTTCGGATCTTGGATTAGGCTCGAGGCTGGTCGATTGGGAAATCCAGCTATTCCCTTTCCTCTCGTTAACGGTGACACCCTCCAAGAGCGATACCCTCTTCGCTACTTTCCCGGATTCGATATCCACCCACCAATGCTCTTCATTATGAATAACGAGGGCGTGCCCGTCGTGGATGGGCATCGTTTGCCGACATTCATAGTTGTCGATTGGGAGTTTCCAGATCTCAGATCCATCGGAGGCATCGACAAGCGAAACGCCGAGCGGCTTTTCAGGAGGTTCGTGACCGCCTCCTCTGCCTACGAGGAAAACGTCTCTCCCATCGTCGAGTTTTAAAGGCATCGGCTGGCTCCCGATGTTTCCGCCGCATTGGGTCGACCACGCGGGTTTACCGGTTTTGAAGTCGATTGCCTGCATTTGGGTCCAGTCGGAAAAAGGCAGCTCCTCTTTAGGATGAGGATACCCTCCCTTTTCGTCGGGCGGCCAGTTCATCTGCATGTAGATGAGTTTGTTGTCGATGAGGAAGGGGGATCCCCGGTACGATGAAAGGGCTTCCCGGCGCCAGATGCGGTTGCCGTTTTTGTCGAAGCACTCGATGGCGCCAGATGCGTTGAGGAAGGCTACATGCTTGCCATCCGTCACCGCGGGCAATCCTGAGCTGTCCCCCCAGCTACTGGCGATTTTCAGCGGATAGATGCCCGGGATCTCCCGCTTCCAAATAACGGAGCCATCGATCGCGCTACAGCAGTAAGCCACGATATCTTTGGCCAAAACCGTGTCTTCCTGGACGGGTTTGTTTATAGCGAAGTACACCCGATCGTCCCATATTGTTACCGAGCTTTGACCCAGTTCGGGTAGCGTCAATTTCCAGGCGATATTCTTGTCCAGAGTAACGCTCCATTCCGTTGGGGCGGCGGCATTGGGGACGATGAAGTCGCCATTGGGGCCGCCGGCTTGAGGCCAGTTCCCAGCGAAACAGAGAAGTTGTGAAAGCAGGATAAGAGCGAAAGTTGAGCGTATTCGTTTCATGAAGATTTTTGGTTGCCAGAGGAATTGGTTATGGAGGACTGGCTTTCAGCCTTCGGCGGCCCCTCGGCTAGACAAGCGGTTCTCCGAATGGGAAAAGTTGCGCGGAGGATCGAGCCTTTCGACTGGGTCAGGATGAAGCCGAGCTTCCCTACCTTGGTTTTGATTGTCCCATGGGGTATAAAAATACTCGATACCGTTATACTGGCCAGCGAGCTGAGTCATGGCATCACTATCGATGATGAGAGCGATGGTGGCAAGCCCATCCGCCAGAGCGCAGTTGGGGGCGATGATGGAAGCGCTGGCAATAAGAGCTGCGACGGGGCGGCCTGTTCGAGGATCGAGAACATGGGAATAGCGTTGACCGTCTCTGAAGAACACGCGTTGCGAGTGGCCGCTCGTTGCTAGGGCCTGATAGTGAAGGGGAATAGCCCTCTTCGATCTCAACTTCTGGCCGCTCGACGAATTTTCCTGTATGCCCACGTTCCAAGGAGATCCATCGATTTTCGTTCCGGCTGCGTAAACCTCGCCACCGATATTGACCAACGCTCCTTGAACACCCCGTTGCCGCAATTCCTTGGTGACCAGGTCGACGGCGTAGCCCTTGGCAATGGCTGAACAATTGAGCTGCATATGGGGATCCGTCTTGAGCAGGGTGGAGTTGTCCGTATCAAGAACAAGCTTCTGGTAGCCCACCTTTTGCAGGGCAGCTTGTATCGCCTGTTCCTCTGGGATACGCTCGCTGCGTTTGGTTCCGAATCCCCACAGTTGGATAAGGGGCGACAGAGTTGGATCGAAGGCCCCATTCGTCCTCTCCGCCAATTCCAGTGAGAGCTTGATAACATTGAACGCGTGTTCGGGGACGGGTATGGGCTTGTGGGCGGGGGAGGCGTTGAATCGGTTTACCCAGCTATCGTGACGCCAGTTGGAAAGCTGGTTCTCGAATTCGTTCAGAACATTTTTAATAGTTGTATCCAACTTTTGAGGCTCAAGCGTGTTGTCTGACCAATATTGGACTGTGTAGAAGGTGCCCATCGTGTCGCCTTTCAGAAAGCCAGTAGTGGATACACGGGCACAGGAGGAGAGGAGGATGGAAAACAGCGATAATAGAAAGATGCCTAGTCGGTAGCGGCCGATCTCGCGCCTATGCACGGTTACGGCGGCGCAAGCCGAGCGGCCATTCATTGACCAGTGTTGTGGTCCCGCAGTCGCGGGAAGATCGGCCGCTACCATTGGAAGAGGCTTCGGGTGCATGAAGAATGTCCAATAAGTGGATGGTATCGGATTTATCGATGTAGGGTTGCTGCTTGCGGGGACCTCAGAAGCGGCGGATGTTTTACTCACGCGGTCGCAGCAAGCAGCGACCCTACGAATTCCAGAAATGTTAGACGCCCTCTCACTCATAATCCGGTCTATCGATGCGGATGAGGACCTTGTCGACGAGTTCTCTGGCAGTGGTAATATTGCTGGAGTCATAGTAGAGGTCGCCGCTTTGCTGGCTGCTGCTTCCGCCGTGGCCAACATACTCCATCAAATAGTAGCGCTTTGGCTCGCTGGGATCGATATAAGCGCTGTAGTAGACTGAGGGTTGCCCGATCCCGGGAAATGTATAACCTTCCGCGTATTCCGGCTGATCAGAATGATAGAATGCATTGGGATCGTTGGGAACATTGACTTCCACGCAAAGATAGAAGCCGTCAGGATCTTCATGGATATAGTTCTCTATGGTGAAACTGTGTTCTGGAGTAGCTCCCGAATAAGTGTCGATATCCCCGTCGGGTTCGACACCCGAAACCAAGGTGAATTGATGTCGCCAAATGGGGAGGATGTCTACCCGTTGGCGTTCATTCCCAGCCCACGCAAAAGACTCTGAGAAGGCGCTCTCCTCGGAGACGAAAAAGGTTTCGATGAGCGAGCCGACGGAAGTCTCGGCCCACACGGCTATTTGTGGTCGGGTCCCGGAAAAGGGGGTGGGGAACTCGGCGACTGGATCGAATTCCGGACCCCAGTCGATTTCAATCATGACAGAGGCCTCTTCGGGAGTTGCCCGTTTGATTTGCGCAGATCGATCGAGTGAGCGGGCGACGCTGCTAGTTTCGGGGCGGAAGATTATGGAGCGGTTCTTCACCTCGTATCCTACAGAGAGGATTTGAGGGACGGGCCACCAGCTCAAGAGGCAAGCTGCTAGCAAGTAGGCGCAGCTCAGGCCAGGCCAAAGCAATAGCCGGAGCCGTTGGCCCAGACCCTTGCCGCTATTTTTCCGCTCTCTTAGCATGCGCGGGAAATAGCTCAACCGAGAGGCTAGGTGGGCACCGACCAATGCGAGCACGAAGGCTCCGAAAATGATGTGCACGCGAGTTGTGAGCAGGCTAAACGGCTGGAAGAAACGGAGCAGCGCGCTGGCGACCAGGATCCCGAAGGCGAAGAGCAAAGCGAAGTTGACGTAGTGCTTCATAGCCCGATAGCGGCCCGTCAGAAGAGGGTGTAAATGAAGGGGGCTGCGGAACTGCCGGCGAACAGGATCAGGCTTCCCAGAAGCAGCAGGGTGAAAACCAGTGGGAGCAGCCAGTACTTTTTGTTTTCTCGGACAAAGTCCCAAAACTCCCTGAGAATCCCGTGCGAACGTTGATCTTCGATTTCATCGATGCTACGGGTTTCTCGATCTTGCTTAGCCATATTTTGGATTGAGAGTCTTGTTTATCAGTACTGCCTGAAATAGGAAGCTAGATCTCGTTTAGCTTGGCTGTCGACCCAATAGCTGGGGCGGCTTTTATCCACGGGAGTCAAGGGCGATTGGCGTCTGAAGAGCCACATAGCCAAGGCCACTGGTGCGATGACCGCGTAATACATCAAAGCGAGAGAGATCAAGCTGAGGCACCACTCGATGGCAGCGCTGATGGCGTGCCAAACAATGTGGATCGCCCTTCCCGCTTTCTCGGAAAGGAAAGAGAGGATAAGCCCTAGCATAGCCGCGCCTGAAAGGGCTAAGAAGGGGACTAAGCTGAGCGATCCGCGGATCCAGGAGGCTATCCCGGATAGGAGCAGCCCTGAAATCGAGAGACCGATCAGCAGCGTGAGCGCGAACCTGCGAATGCTTTGCTTGTCGGGATGGGGGTCGACTTTTCTAAGGGCGATCATAAAGCGAGCTCCGAGAAGCAGGGACAATTTCTAATCAAGCTTGTAAGACTCCGTGTGGCGTTTGTATTTTTCAATGAGTTCTCGTGTTTGGGACTCCTTGCGCAAGATAAAGTTCTCGATCACCAAAGTATCCATTTCAGTGGCGCAAAAGCAGCGCAGCGCGTCGCGAGGAGTGTTGACGATAGGCTCGCCTCGAACATTGAAACTGGTGTTGATGAGAACGCTGCAACCAGTTGCTTCTTTGAAGGATTGCAATAGGCGATAGTACCTTCCGTTGCGACTTTCATCCACCGTTTGGATTCTGGCGGAAAAGTCTACGTGGGTAATAGCTGGTAGATCTGAGCGGCGCACTTGTACTCGATCGTTGAGATAGGGGCTCTCCATGGAAGCCTTTTCTTCATCGCAAAGGGTTTTCCGAATCGAATCGCATATGGGGGCGACCAAAAGCATGTAGGGCGATTCCGCTTCTAGATCGAAATAGCGGTGGGCGTCTGCCTTCAGGACACTTGGGGCGAATGGGCGGAAGGACTCTCTGTATTTGATTTTCAGATTCAATCTAGATTGCATTTCGTCGGAGCGCGGGTCGCCGAGTATGCTTCGGGCTCCTAGGGCTCGCGGCCCGAATTCCATGCGGTTTTGAAACCAGCCTACCGCTTTGCCTTGGGCGATGTCCGCGACCGTCTTTTGCAGGAGCTGGACTTCGTCGCTGTAGCGCTCGAAGACAGCTTGATCTGCATTCAGGGCTTCCTCGATCTCTTCTGGCGAATAGCTTGGCCCCAGAAAGGATCCTTGCATCGAGTCCTGAGGAGGGACCACTCTCTCTCGATTCAGGAGCTGATAATAGGCAAATAGAGCGGCGCCGAGCGATCCACCGGCATCGCCCGAGGCGGGTTGAATCCATATCTCTTCGAACAAGCGAGACTTGAGAAGCTTTCCGTTGGCCACGCAGTTCAATGCGACGCCGCCTGCCAAGCAAAGCTTATTGGCTCCTGTCAGTTTTTTGGCGTTTTGGCAAATCCTGACGATTAGGTTCTCCGCGACTACTTGGATGCTGGCCGCTAGGTCCATATGCGCTTGCGTAATTTTTTCTTCAGGACGCCGTCTAGGAATTTCGAACAGCTCATGAAATGCGTCTCCAACCATCTCAAGGGTATGCGGGTAGGTGAAATATCTCATGTTTAGGGCGAAGGAGCCGTCCGCTTTTTGGTCGATAAGCGTCTCCTCAATCTGAGAAACGCGTGTGGGGCGGCCATAGGGAGCGAGGCCCATGAGTTTGTATTCGCCGCTGTTGACTCGAAAACCGAGAAAGTAGGTAAAGGCGCTGTAGAGTAAACCGATGGAGTGGGGAAATTTAAGACTCTTGAGCATTTCGATGCGGTTCCCATCTCCGACAGCGATACTGGTCGTATCCCACTCTCCCACGCCGTCCAAAGTGACAATCGCGGCTTTCTCGAAAGGGCTTGGGAAGAAGGCGCTAGCCGCATGGGACATGTGGTGATCGACGAAAAGTATGGGCTTGTTGAAGCCTTTGCCGAGGGCCTTGCGAATGACTCGAGGATGATGGAGCTTGGTCCTCAGCCACTGGGGCATGGCGGCGCAAAAGGATCGGAATCCTCTGGGGGCGTAGCCTAGGTAGGTTTCGATTAGCCGATCGAACTTTAGTAGGGGCTTCTCGTAGAATGCGACGTAATCGATTTCGTTGGCTCTAGTATTTAATTGCTCGAGACAGAAGCCAATGGCGTTTTCTGGAAATCGCTCGTCATGCTTCACTCGAGTGAATCGCTCCTCTTGAGCGGCGGCTTCGATCTTTCCTTCGCGAACGATGGTGGCCGCGCTGTCATGATAAAAAGCCGAAATTCCGAGAATTGTTTTTGGCATCGATACCGATTGCGGGACTTTTAAGAGTCGCTACTCGCCTATGGCGCTAGGCAACGAGCGTCAAAAGAAAAGGAAAGCCTAAGATGTCCTGGCGTTCGCGTGCCGACAGTGTCCAGAAAATTGGAATCCGCTAAGATAATTCGTTGGGCTCGGCGATCGTATCGCCCGCTCGGTCGATCAACGGAGGGAGTTCCCCCTCGTGGCCGCAAAGCTTGCGTAGCTCCTTGATATGATCACGGCCGACTTCACGCGGATCTTTGCCGTACTTTTTGCAAAGGCCAGCAGCGTAGCCAGTGGCGACGCCCATTTGACCGCAGGTATTCATGACTCGGGGACCGCCGAGGCCGATATGCGTGCAGCTGAAGCAGCGTCCCGCCATCTGTAAATTGGGAACGTCCTTGGCGTAGAGCGATCGGTAGGGGATATAGTAATACGTATTTTTGATGGCCTGGAAAATCGCCTCGGATTTGAAATCGACTGGATAGCCCAGAAGCTTCTGTTGGTAGTGAACGTCAATCTTACGTCTTTCTATGACGACGGCGTCGGGGAATTCGATGGAATCGCGGGCGTCCACGCCGGAGTAGATGTGATCGCCGACGATCCGGCGCGACTCTCGTTTGCCGACGAGGAAGGAGATCCAGTCCAGCTCCAGGTTAGCGTTTTGCCGTCGCTTGATAGCGTTGCTGTAAGATCCGTAGATAGCTCGGAACATGTGGTCGCGGATGGTTTCCGCATCGTAGACCTGGTGAAGATCGTTGTGAGAGTATTCCCATTGCCACTCGCCTTCCGTGGCCGCGTAATTCTTGGCCACGGGTTTGGCCCAAGGGACAGCGGGGAATTTGACGCGCTTGCTAGTGGCTCGCGTGTACCACATGACGCTTGATCCCATGACCCGATTGTCGGGCTTTTCTGGAGACCACAATTCGCCGTGCTCTTCCCACTCTTCATTAAATTCATTCTTGGACTCGCGGCCATAGCGGTATTCGCAGCCCGACATGTGGCCAAGCCAGCCATCGCCAGTGCTATCCAAAAATTGGGTGCCGGTGAATCGTTTCAGAGCGCCATTAGCCGTTTCCATCGCCTGCACGGCGTGGACACGGCCATCCTTCATCTCCAAGGAGTTCATGGTGTGGCTCAAGAAGTAATCGACGTTCTTGAGAGCCATCATGTTTTGCATCCGTTTCTGGTCGGCTTCCAAGGCCAGCGGATCCGAGTTCGGGTAGTGAGGCGTATCGATTTTATCGAGTATCTTGCTGGCCCGACCGTGGATGCCTTCGGTATGGACGCGGATTTCGCCGCTGGCGTTGCCGCCTAGCACGGGACGGTTGTGGATCATGGCGACTTTGACTCCTTGCGAATCGGCCGCTATGGCTGCCGCGCAACCGGAAATGCCGCCACCCACGATAATGAGATCGTAGTGGCCTTGCTCGACCGCGGTCGAGGGTAAGCCGACTTTTTCGCGACGCCATTGCGGCAAGGTGTCGCGGTCAATGGGCGGCTTGTCGTCGGCATCGAGACTGAAATAGATCGCTGAACAGCGCCCTTCAAAGCCGGTCAAATCCTTCAGCGATAATTCGCTGTTGAGCTGGTTGGATTCTACCTCCACAGCGCCGCCGGATTGCCAATTCCAGTCTGGCTCGGTTCCAAAAGTTTCCTTCAGGATTTGATCCCCGAGCAGGATTTGAAAGCGTCCCGGGGATTCCCATCCGCCGGGGCACCAATCCTTGGTTAGGGCCCAAACATGGTAGCGGCCAGCTTTGGGGAACGTGATCTTGCTAGACGCATTCGCGACCGGCTTGCCGAGTCCGTGGGCCAGCAGGTAGCTGAATCCCAGATAGGGCTCGAATTGGCTATCGAGCATCCAGCCCCCTAAATTTCCGAAATGGGCCGTCTCTACGAGAACGGATTTGCGGTCCGTGGAAAAAGCTGTCTTGCCGAAAAGCGGGTGGGTGGCCAGCAGGGACACTGAGGCTAGGCTCATGCGATTGATAAAGTCTCTTCTGTGCAGGGTCATGCGTCTTTTTCTCCAATTTTAGGGCAATCCTTGGGAATGCGAATGGGTTAAACTCGCGTGCGATTGCGACGTCTTCGAGTGTTCGTTTTTATGGCCAATTTTCGAGTACTTTCTCTGTCAACTGTTGACCTGATGTGGGTCAGAAATCTCAACAGATTCAACTTGGAATTAGTCAACCATTGACAAAAGAAATTCTCGTCCTTTCGACAAAATCGTTTCAAGGTGGTTGATAACTAACCGTACTACGAGGATTCGGGCTCTATTTATCGAGTCGAAACGTATCTCTAAACCTAACTCCCCACTAACTACAAATGAATATGAAGCATTCTTATAGGCTAAGATACCGTAGTCCGTTTGTTGGACTACTTGCGCTGGCTACAGCGGGCGCATCGGGCCTTTGGGCTCAAGACGACGAGGAAGTTTTCGAACTCTCCCCGTTCTCAGTTTCGGCTGAGGAAGATGAGGGCTACCGGGCGTTGAACACGCTGGCCGGTACCCGGTTGAGAACTCCGCTCAAGGATATCGCGGGAGCGGTCCAAGTAGTGACAGAAGAGTTTCTCGAAGACCAAAGCGTAGCGAACGTCGAGGACCTGTTCCTATACACGACCAACACGGAAGTGTCTGGCCCAGAAGGAAATTTCGGGGCTGGCGGTGGAGACCGGCGCGACCCGAACGGCCGCACCCGTGTTCGCGGTTTGGCCGAGCCAGACCGGACGCGAAACTTCTTCCTGAGCGACATTGCTTTGGATACCTACAACACCGACCGCGTAACGATCGCTAAGGGGCCCAACGCCATCCTCTTTGGCTTGGGAAGCCCAGCGGGTCTTTATAACAGCAACTTGAAGCAAGCCCACTTCGAGGATGAGACTGAAATCAAGCTTCGCTACGGCAGCTGGGGAGCGCACCGCGAGATTCTCGATGCCAACCGGGTTTTGATCGATGACGTGCTCTCATTGCGTATCATCGGTTTGAACAACCAAAACAAGTACAAGCAGAAGCCCTCCTATGAGGATGAAATGCGTCTTTATGGAGCCTTACTTTACCGTCCGACCGAGAAAACCACCGTCCGCGTCAACGCCGAGATCGGATCTCGGGACGCGAGCCGCCCCTTCATCATCACTCCCACCTCGAATATTCCTGACTGGGTAGAGAATGGGCTGCAGACGAACTCCGATCCAAGTGTCGGCACTGGCTGGAGCGTCGTTGCTTCCAACCGCGGACCTTTGTACATTTTGGATGGCCCTGCGGCCACGCAGGCCCAGACGGGATACGACACGGGACCCGCAACGCCCGGCCCTGACGGCAAGTTGAGGCGAATGTTCACTTGGTCCAACCGTGAGGACGAGGGCGCCAATATCAGCAATGCGGTACTGGCAGACGAGGACCGGTGGGTATTCGATTTCCGGAATAACACGCTGACTGGCACCGAAAACACCTCGTACAACTCGTTCGATGCGACCAATATAACTATCGAGCAAGTTTTGTCTGAGAACGCGGGCTTGGAATTGTCTTTCGACGAGCAGAACTTCAGAAGCGGATGGCTCGACCGGGGGTCGAACACCATCAGAGTCGATACCAGTGAGTTCTACAATTTCTTCTATGACGTAGAGTCAGATGGAACGCCCATCAACATTCCCAATCCCCGAGTGGGCCAGCCATATCGTCCCGGCTGGGATACTTTTGCTGATAGCAGCTCGACGCGGGAAGCCATGCGTCTGACCGCTTACTACGACCTCGACTTGAGGGACAGCGATGGCATGGGCTGGTTGGGCCGTCACGTTTTCACTGGTCTGTTCTCCGACCAGTCGCGCGAAGTGTATGAGCAGTCCGATTCCTACGGTATCGTTTCGGCTGGGGAAATTGAACAGATTTTAGAGGCGAATCGCAACCGAGGCTATTCAACCGCCTCCTACGATCGGGGCGCTCGCAACCTTCGCTACCTGGGACCTCGGATTACGGGAATCCCATCCAGCGGCACGGTTGCTACCCGCACCATCGCGGATACTCCGAGAATCCAGGAAATCTCTGCCGTACTTTACGACAGCAGAGCGGATCCAATTTATCCCGGCTTCAAAGGCCGTTATCGCCAGGTAGATGGCTCGCCGCTGGTTCTCGATCCAATCAACAATGCCTCGATTGACCGTCAGGAGATTGAATCTTTGGCTATCACGGCTCAAAGCTACTTCTTCAATGATAGTATCGTAGCTACCTACGGTTGGCGCGAAGACAAGGCGGATTCCTGGCGCGACGACAGTCCGGAATTCACTTCTGAAGCGATCGCTTTGCCGGAAACGCTACAGTTTACCTCGGATCCCAACAACTCGACTAAAGGCGACGTCTTTACTTGGGGCGTAGTCGGCCACTTGCCGGAAGAGTGGAGTCCTGCCGGAATCGGTATCAGCGCCCACTACGGCGTGTCCGAGAACTTCGTACCTTCTCCCGGACGTATCACCATTTTGAATGAGCCTCACACGGATCCGGCCGGCGAGACCACGGAGTACGGCTTTTCCATCGATCTCCCGAACCAAAATTTCTACGTGCGCTTCAACTGGTTCGAGACCGTTTCCGCTAACCAGACCGACGGTTCAATGGGGAATGGCAGCATTCCGAATTACGAGCGCCTCTGGTACAACGGCGTCCGCAGCTCGTTGCAGGAAAAGCAGCCGAGAGATCCCTCCGTTCCCGCGTCTGAATACGAAACATGGGATCCCAAGGACCCGAGACTGTGGCCCAACAACATTGGCTGGGAGCAAGTCTACACCGTGCCGCCTCTCGGTATGCGCGAAGCACTATGGACTCCAGTTGATCCAGGCCCAAGCCCAGGAACGGCCGTCTCGGTTTCCGACCGCGGCAATCCGAACGTGACGGGCGTCTCTGATTTCTCCTCTGAGGGTATGGAAATCGAGGGCGTCTGGAACCCGACGGAGAACTGGACATTCATGTTCAACGTAGCTCAGCAAGAGGCCATCAAAACGAACGTATTGAAGTCTTGGCAGGAGTACTTCGACATTCGCGAGCCCCAGTGGCTAGCCATGGGAGACCTGCTGTCGCGGCCGAATACGTACCAGAGTGATAATCCGATGACGATTTTCCGTCAGACTAGGACCACCCAATGGTCGCGCCTCCTACAGCAGACCCTCCGAGAGGGGGCCCTCTTGGATGAAGTTCGCGAGTGGCGTTTCAACTTGGCCACGAGCTACCGTTTCAGCCAGGACAGCGCTCTCAAGGGCTGGGCAGTTGGTGGCGGTTACCGCTGGCAAGATGAGGTAGGCGTTGGTTTCCGGAACGGAATCCTTACCGGCGATCCCCGACTCCCTGTTGGGCTCGATGAAATCGCTGTCGCCGACGTTACCCAGCCGCTCTTTGGTCCGAGTGAATCGAATGCGGATCTTTGGGTACGCCATTCGCGCAAGATCTTCGACGACAAGGTAGATTGGAGAATCCAGCTGAATATCCGCAACGTCCTGAATAACGATGATCTAATCATCACTTCTATGTCAGGGGATGGCCAGCCTTCCCGTATTCGGATTATGAATCCAATCAACTACCGTCTGACCAGTACCTTTAAGTTTTAGTTCGTAGTTGGCTGTTTAGTAGCCTGTTTGATAGTAGCAGCGGGCTGGCAATGGGAAACCGTGCCAGCCCGTTCGCTTCTCCAGAGGTATGAAAACGAGCGATAGATCCGAGTTTCTGAGGCAAGATTTGGTGTTTTTGAATTCGATCGCCGTAGGAGCCGTTTTATATCCCGATATCCTCTTTTGTACTCGCGGCTCAAAGCCGCTCCTGCAAAGGTTTACGACTAGATTCTTGCCGACAAGCGCAAAATTGTATCCAAAATACCATGCATAGCAGACGTAATTGGCTTAAGCTTAGCGGCTCTCTGGCCGCCGCCTCTGTCTTCCCTCTCTCCCGTGCGGGGGCTCAAGCTTCCCGCAACGCAACGAGAGGAACCGCTCCTTTGAAAATCACCAAAGTAGAACCGATAGTCGTCAGCGCCCCCATGATCGACGGGCCGTTGAGCGACTATGTAGAAATGCCTCCGATCGGGACCATGAAGGAACGAACGGGTCTGGGCCATCGGCTCAATCATTCCTTTCCGTCCCGCACCAAGGGTCATAGTTTCGATGTCCTGGTTAAGATAACGACGAACGAGGGAATCATTGGTTGGGGCGAGGCCCACGCTCCGGTGGCTCCTGCGGTTCATGCTAAGGTGATCACGGACTTGCTGGCTCCCATATTGATTGGCCAAGACGCCCGCCGCATCGGGCCGCTGTTCGAAAAGATGTATTCCAGTCAGCGATTGCGGGGATACGCGACGGGATTCTACACGGAATCGATCGCCGCAATCGATATCGCCCTATGGGACATTCTGGGCAAATATTTGAATCAGCCGGTGTACCAACTTCTTGGAGGCAAATACAGGGACAGCATTCCGACCTATCAAGGGGCGGGTACGCCGGAAGATGCCGAGCAATCCATGCAAGAAGGTTTCACGGCCATTAAAATGGGTTTTAACAAGTCAAGCAACGAGGGCTTTGAGGTCATCGAGAAAGTGTCCGAAGTCGTGGGTTCGCGGGGCCAAGTGTTTATCGATTCGCTGGGGGCCTTCAAGTTGCACGAGGCGATAAAGGTGGGTCGGCGGCTCGATGAGCTGGGGAACATTGGCTGGTTCGAAGATGCCCTTATGCCCGAGGATACGATGAGCTATCCGATTCTTGCCGAGGCCCTGGATACCGCGGTTTGCGCTGGGGAAGGCTTCGTCAATCGATTCCAATTCCGCGATCTTTTCATCAAGCGCAGCTTGGATATTATCAATCCGGATGTTGGTCGGGCTGGAGGCATAACCGAGTGCAAGCGCATTGCCGATATGGCCGACACCTTTGGCATTCTCTGGTCGCCTCACGTGAGCTCAGGATTTCCCCCGTACGTGGCGGCATCGATTCATTTAGCAGTAGCTACGCCGAACGCCGTCATCATGGAAGCGGGTAACATCCATAAAGCCACTGATGTGCGGGGTTCGCGAGGAAACTTGCTCTTAAAGGAGCCCATCGAATTCAAGCCGGGCTATGCAGTTGTGCCAGAAAAGCCGGGATTGGGAATCGAGTTCGACGAAAAGGAGCTTCAGAAGGTAATTGTTAATTGAATTCAATACATGCATACAGATATTTATAATAAGGTGGGGGTTTATCATCCGAGTGGCAGCGGTCGATCTTTCCGCGACTGCGGGACCGCAAAAAGCGATACTTCGTGGTCGCTCGGAGATCGACCGCTACCTTCAGAAACTAACCTGAATCGAGATGGCCGTTAAACTTGAAGGAATATTGCCGGTTTTGCCCACGCCTTACTTGGCGAATGGCAATGTTGATTTGGATGCTATGGAGAGGGTGGCTCGCTTTTGTGTCGACGCTGGGGCTAGCGCTCTGGTGTTTCCGGGCGTTGCTAGCGAGTTTGACTTTCTCTCTTCGGATGAGCGCATGGCTTTGATGGGAGTTGTTTGCGGAGTAGCTAAGGGTCGATTGCCGGTGGTCTGTAGCGGAGGAGCGGGCGAGGCGAGCGCTATTGGCGCGGACATCCTCAAGTCTCGGCAGTTGGGAGCCGAAGCGGCCATGGTCTTGATCCCCAAACAATTTAAAGACGACGAAGACGGAGCGTTGCGGTTCATCCTTTCCGTTATCGAAAATGCTCCGGGCGTCGACATCGTCCTGCAAAATGCCCCGAATCCGGTGGGCGCGGGCTTGCCTGCGGCTGCCTTGATGCGGATCGTCGAAGCAAGCGAAGCCATTCGTTACGTTAAAGAAGAGACGCTTCCCTCCGGGCCCAAGATTACGGAGCTGCGAAACTCGGCTCCCAAGCACCTTTGCGGAGTGATCGGCGGTGGCGGAGCGCGGTACGTGATTGACGAGATGAATCGAGGAGCTGTGGCCGCTATGCCAGCTGCCGAGATCGCCGATATTCATGTGGAAATGTGGAATGCTTACCAACGTGGCGACGAAGCTAAGGCGCGCGAGCTATATCGGGAATCGCTACCATTGCTAATCATTCAATTGATTTACCGGATGCGTCTGACCAAGAATGTGCTGACCAAGCGGGGTATTTTCAGCAACTCGATGGTTCGGGCGCCTTTGCCGGAATTCGACAGCTACGACGAGGCTGAATTGGAAGCCCAATTGAACCGGCTCTCCCGATATTTTAAGATTGCTCCAGCGAAAGTGGCTGCTGCATGAGCCGTGTCACCCAGATCGACGCGTTCATACTAAAGGTTCCCCGCGACGAGCCCTACTTGGGAGCGTTGGGGCCGGGCGAGACGCCCAATGAGCGAGGCTATTTTGTTCGTCAGGGCAATAAGACAGTATATCCTGTATTCGATCGTTCGGTCGTCGTTCGGGTAACGACGGATACTGGGGAATCAGGCTGGGGGGAAACTTATGGGATCATTGCTCCGAAGGCGACGACAGCGATCATTATCGATTTGCTAGCTGATTTCGTAATCGGCCGTGATCCGGAAGAGGCGTCCTCTATTCACGATGATCTCTATAGCTTGATGCGTGTTCGTGGATACACCGGCGGATTCTATTTGGATGCGCTCGCCGCCGTAGACATCGCCCTTTGGGATGCTGCGGGCAAAGTGGCGGGAAAACCGGTCTATGAATTGCTGGGAGGCCGTAAGCGCGAAGAGCTCTTTGGGTACGTATCCGGTTTACCCAAACCCACTTTGGAAGAGCGGGCGGCTTTTGCCAAGGAGTGGTTGGGGCGCGGCTTCGATCGTTTCAAATTTGCCGGGGCGGTAGCGGGAGAAGGCATCGTGCGAGAGATGGCCAAATTGCGGGAAGTATTAGGCGACGGCGCTCAAATCGCTTGCGATATGCATTGGGCCCACACGCCGGACGAAGCCATTGAAGCGATCAAGCGGATGGAACCCCACGGCCTTTGGTTCGCGGAAGCCCCGGTCGCCCCAGAAGATGTCAGCGGATTGGCGAAAGTGGCCAATTCGGTGGATACGCCTATCGGGGCGGGCGAAGAGTGGCGGACGCTTTATGAGGCCCGCTTGAGGTTCGATGTCGACGCGGTAAGTATCGTGCAGCCAGAGATGGGCCACACTGGAATTACCGAATTCACCCGAATCGCCAAAGCGGCCCATGAAAGGGGAATCAGCATTTTGCCCCATGCCACGGTTGGGTCTGGAATTTTCCTAGCGGCCAGCTTGCATGCCAGCTTTGCTTTGGAGGGCCTCATTGGCCATGAATATCAGCATTCTGTCGTCGAGCGTAATCATAACTTGATGACAAACCGTATCATCTGTTCACAAGGCAGCTACCAACTGAGCGATGCCGTAGGGCTCGGAGTGGAGCCAACGGAAGACATGCTGTCGCGCCTGGAGCTCCAAACGGATTGATAGTCGAATGCCCGTTTTGAACGTGACCGAATATACAGAATATTTTAGGTCCGCCCGGAGGTCGGGCTCCACCTAATGTTATGCGAAAAAAGGTGGAACGCGACCTCCGGGCGCGTTTAATCCGGAAATGAAATAATTGATACGTTTTCCCTCCACCTCCCTCGAAATTCTTAATCCCTATTCAAGATGCAAGCAATCGACTATCTGGTAATCATTTTTTACGTACTCGGCATCGTTGGAGCCGGCATGGTGTTCGCCAACAAGATGAAGACTTCCAAGGATATGTTCGTAGCTGGCGGACAATCGCCTTGGTGGGTTTCCGGCTTGTCAGCATTCATGACCATGTTTTCGGCCGGCACTTTCGTCGTTTGGGGAGGGATCGCATACAAGTACGGCGCTGTAGCTATCGCCATTAATCTTTGCTACGGGGTATCCGCCCTATTAGTGGGCTGGCTCTTAGCCGGCGTTTGGAGGAAGGCGGGTGTCGACTCCGCCGCCGAGTTCCTTCGCTTGCGCTTTGGCGGTTCCATAGTCCAATTCTATACTTGGTTCAAAGGAGCGCTCACACTGTTCAGTACGGGTGGAGCTGTCTATGCCCTCTCCAAGATCGTCACAGCCCTGATGCCACTGCCAGCCGGTCACTTTCTGGCGGATCCCGCTACCGGCCATCTGTCGGTTCCGTTAACGTCGGTGGCCCTGTGCATTATCGTCATCATTATCGCTTTTGCCGGCGGACTGTGGGCGGTGTTGGTTACGGATGTATTGCAATTTGTGATACTGACTGTATCCGTCGTTTTCGTGGTGCCGCTCATATTGATGAAAGTGGGTGGCTGGGGCTCGTTTTTAGAGGCGGCTCCAGAAGGGTTTCTCGCTCCAGTGGCGGCAGATTACTCTGGCTGGTTCTTGATTAGCTGGATGATCGTGAACTTCTTCGTCTTTGCTGCGGATTGGTCCTTTGTCCAAAGGTGGGTTTGCGTGCCTACAGAGAAGGATGCTAAGAAATCGGCATACTTGATAGGGATTCTTTATTTGGTTAGTCCCATTTTCTGGATGCTGCCGCCGCTGATTTACCGAGTTGTCAATCAGGCGGCGGATACCGAACAAGCCTACATCCTCGCCTGTCAGTACGTTCTGCCGGCAGGCATGATGGGCCTAATGGTAGCGGCCATGGCTTCGGCTACGGCGAGTATGGCCACCACTCGGTTGAACGTTTTTGCGGGGGCTTTTACGGAGGCCTACCATAACATGGCTAGCAAAGAGGTCTCCGAAAAGCAGCTGGTTTTCATGGGACGTTTGATCACGCTTGTCCTAGGCTTAATTGTCGTAGGCGGCGCCCTGATGATACCGAAGTATGGATACACAAAATTCATCGTCGATATTAACACCCTCCTGTACGTACCCCTATTCCTGCCCTCAGTCTGGGGTTTGTTCTCCCGCAAGATTGGACTTACCGCAGTATGGGTAACGACAATAGCGGGTTTCGTGACCGCTTATCTAGTGCGGTTCGGTTTCGCAGAAGGTGGGATTTTGGCGGATGTCGAGTTTTTGCAACCGATCGTCCTTTGGATTGCGGAAAACTCGAGAACCGCCGATTTACTAGGAGGCATCGCCATGCCGTTTCTGATATTGATCGTCCTCGAGATGCTTGAGAAGCACGAGAGTCCCGGTTGGGGGCGAGCTGTGGCCATGAAGCAAGCTTTTGAGGAACAACCCGTCGCCAAAGCCTATACGCTGCCAGGTAAAATGGTGGCCATCGCTTTGGTCGCAATAGGGGTCTTGATGACAGGACTAACCATCATCGACCGTGAAGAGGCGGGCATATTGATCACTTTCGCCGTCGTCGTCTTCGGTATCGCTGCAGTACTCTATCACTTCCTGAGGCGAGCGGATCGCGAGAACGAATCGACTTAGCAGACCGTCGGCTGGGAGACGGGAATCTTTGATTTGGACTTTTTTTGGAGAAACTCCCAAGCTTTCACCATCATTGTGAGATGGTAGGGCTGCCTGTCCCTAGGCAGCTGAGACCTTTTCTATTGCCGCGGCTGCTTGAGGACAGCAGCCCTACCTTAGATGCTCGGTATACAACAAAGAACTGCTCAACCCAGAATGCCCAAGTTTGCGATACCGTTTCTTGTAGGGTTTCTGTCCGCTCTGTGCCTCTACGGAGAGGACTCGATTGAGTTCAATCGGGATATTCGTCCTTTGTTGTCGGACAATTGCTATCTTTGTCACGGTCCGGATGCTGCCGAGAGAAAGGCGGATTTGCGCTTGGATGTTCAGGCCGAAGCCTACAAGTCGGCCATCGTTCCGGGATCCGCTGACCAGAGCGAGGCCATTGCCCGCATTCTGAACCCGGATGCGGAAGAGCAGATGCCGCCCCCGGACTCGGGCAAGAGTCTCTCTGAAGCAGAGAAAGAGCTCCTGCGGCGTTGGATTGATGAAGGGGCGGTCTACCAAAAGCATTGGTCTTTCGAGCCTCCCAAGTGCCGGGACGCCCCGGAGACGTCGAATTCCGATTGGGTCCGCAATCCGATCGACTCCTTCGTACTGGCGAAGTTGGAGGTTGAAGGATTGAAGCCGTCCCGGCCGGCAGACAAAACCACCTTGATTCGCCGAGCGACTCTGGATTTGACCGGTGTGCCTCCGACGATTGATGAAGTGGATGCGTTTCTGGGAGAGGATTCGCCGGACGCATACGAAAAGCTCATCGACCGATTGATGGAGTCGGAACGTTTTGGCGAGCGCATGGCCATCGACTGGCTTGATGCGGCTCGATATGCAGACACCATGGGATATCAGGCCGATTGGGAGAGGACTCAATGGCCTTGGCGCACATGGGTAATCGATGCTTACAACCGGAATTTGCCTTTTGACGAGTTCTCGATCGAGCAGCTAGCGGGAGATTTGCTACCCAATCCATCAATCGACCAACGGATTGCTACCGGATTCAACCGGAACCATCGGATCAACGACGAAGGAGGCATTATTCCCGAAGAGTATCTGGTAGAGTACCTAGTCGATCGGGTAGAAACGACTACCGGCGTATGGATGGGAATGACCTTTGGCTGCGCCCGCTGCCACGATCACAAGTACGATCCCATTTCCCAAAAGGACTTCTTTCAGTTTTTGGCCTTCTTCAATGGCGTGCCGGAAAAAGGGAAGGATGGCCGCATCGGTCATGCTAACCCAGCGATGCGTGTGGCCATGAGGGGAAAGCAGACAGAGTACGAGACGTTGAAGCAGAAGGTTGCTGACTTGAGGGCTGAGTTTGATAGAACTCTAGGGGAGATTGCCCCAGCGTTCGCGGTTTGGTCGAAGGAAACCCGAGAACGATGGGAGAACGGAGGGATCCACTGGTCCATCGACAGACCTAGTGGCGTATCCATTTCCCTCCTCACCAAATTCGATATTCTCGATGATCAATCAGTGCTAATCCATTCCGACGGTTTGGAGAGCCCGACCTACACGGTGAATTTGCAACCCCGCGTGGAGACGGTTGCGGCTTTGCGTCTCGAGATCATGCCGGACGCTTCCCTGAAAGGTGGGCTAACACGGGGGGATGGTGAAATCCTGCTAAGCAATTTAACCATCACCGTTCAGCGAAAGGGGGAAAGGCGTCCCGAGGCGCTGAAAATCTCCACGGCCCGAGCGAGTTTCGAGTCGGTGGATCATCCCTTATCGAACACTTTCGATAAAGATAAGGAGTCGGGCTGGAAGTTGAACGCGGAGGAAGTTCCCGAGGGCGCTTTCGCGGTATTTGTATTACAAGAGCCTGTGGATATCGGACCGGGTGACAAGCTCGTGGTGAAGCTTATTCAAAAGTCTGACCGTCCTGATCAGGCAATTGGTCGCTTCCGGCTATCGACGAGCGATGCGAGCAAGCCGCGTTTACAAGCGGGCGTGGGAATCGAGGCCGAAGCGCTCGCAGCCCTCCGTCAGCCAGTGGAAAAGCGTTCGGCAAAGGAAACCGAATCCCTAGCCGGTTATCATGCCTCGATCGCTCCCGAAAATGCCGCCATTCGTCGCCGCTACCAAGAAGCTAAGAATCGCCTCAATCGCTTCGAGGTCGATTTCACCACCCACGTCATGGTCATGGACGAAATGCCGGAGCCGCGCCCGACCTATATACTGGAACGAGGCCTGTACAACAAGCCGGGCCAGCAGGTAGAGGCCCAAGTTCCGGAAGAACTGTTCGGACCGCTTCCTGAAGAGAGCCCCGTCAATCGACTAGGATTGGCGAAATGGCTCGTTAGCGGTGAGCATCCGCTGACCGCTCGGGTTATTGTCAACCGCTATTGGGCGATGCTCTTTGGTAATGGCCTGGTGGAGACAGTTGAGGATTTCGGATTGCAGGGAGCGTATCCGTCGCACCCTGAGCTACTGGATTGGCTAGCAACCGCCTATCCGAGGATGGGCTGGGATACGAAAGCCTTTATCAAGTTGATCATGACCAGCTCCACCTATCGACAAAGTTCTGAAGTCTCTCCGGAATTGGCCGAACGTGACCCGAAAAATCGATTGCTAGCTAGGATGACGCGCTTTCGGTTGCCAGCAGAAATGATTCGGGATCAGGCGCTTTTCACTTCGGGATTGCTGGTTGAGAAAATCGGGGGCCCCTCGGTGAAGCCTTACCAGCCGGAAGGCCTTTGGGCGGAGCTGTCCTTTCAAAGCGCTATTCGCACGACGGACTTTTATGCGCAAGGAAGCGGAGACGATTTGTATCGGAGAAGCTTATACACATTTTGGAAGCGATCGGTACCACCTCCGACGATGGCGACCTTCGATGCCCCGAGCAGGGAAATGTGCGTGTTGAGCCGCCCTCGCACCAATACTCCCTTGCAGGCTTTGGCTTTGATGAACGATCCCACGTTTGTGGAAGCGGCCCGCGTATTGGCGGAGGAGATTGCGGATTCCCCCAGGAAAGATCCGGAATCGCATTTGAAGCAGGCTTTTCGGACCATATTGACTAGGAGCCCGAGCGAGTCGGAATTGATGATCCTCAAAGAAGGCTTTGAGGAACGCAGGAAGAATTTTCGTCGGAGTCCCGAGAGCGCAAGCGCGTTGCTGGAGGTAGGGGAAAGCTCCCTGAAGCAAGGATTGGATCCCGTGTATGTCGCCGCCCTTTCCACCAGCATCATGAACCTTTATAACCTAGATGAGGCGATCCATCATGAATAATTCAGAGAATCCGCTTTATCGATACGCAATGACCCAAAGTCGGCGCCGGTTTTTCTCAACTGTGGGAAAGGGCATTGGCGTTGCGGCTCTTAGCTCATTGCTTGGAGAAAATGGATACGCGAGCGATGGTTCTACTGAATCACGAGCGATCCCATTTGGACCTCATTTCGCCCCTAAGGCTAAGCGAGTAATCTACCTGTTTCAATCGGGAGGCCCGTCACAGCTGGATCTGTTCGATTACAAGCCCTATATGGACCAGGTTCGCGGGCATGATCTGCCCGACTCTATTCGCATGGGCCAGCGGTTGACCGGTATGACTAGCGGACAAGATCGTTTCCCGGTCGCCAGTTCGATCTTCAAATTCAGCCGACACGGTCAAAGCGGGGCCACGGTTAGCGAGCTTATGCCGCATACGGCCTCCATCGTCGATGAAATCTGCTTCATCAAGTCGATGCACACGGAGCAGATCAATCACGATCCAGCCATCACCTTTTTCCAAACCGGCTTCCAGCTGGCGGGGCGACCAAGTATCGGTTCGTGGATGAGTTATGGCCTGGGAAGCATGAACCGCGATTTGCCGGCTTTCATTGCCTTAACTTCCCGGGGCACCGGTCGCCCCTCGTGTCAGCCTTTGTATGATCGCCTCTGGGGTTCCGGGTTTATGCCCACCTCTTATGCTGGCGTGAAACTTCGCTCGGCAGCCGATCCAGTACTCTTCTTGCAGGATCCTCCAGGAATTTCCCGTTCCATGCGTCGTCAAATGTTGGATGAGCTCGCTGAGCTAAACGACCAGCACTTGCAGAAAACGGGCGATGCTGAAATCCAGAGCCGGATTGCCCAGTACGAATTGGCCTATCGGATGCAAAGTAGCGTACCGGAATTGACGGACGTGTCTGACGAGCCTGATCACATTCTCGACATGTATGGTCCGGAAGCTCGAAATCCCGGGACCTTCGCAGCCAACGCATTGCTGGCTCGGCGCCTGGCTGAGCGGGGTGTTCGCTTCGTGCAGCTATTCCACATGGGCTGGGATCAGCATTCAACGCTACCGCAAGAGCTGCCAGGACAATGCTACGACGTGGACCAAGCCTCGGCCGCCTTAATCAAGGATCTAAAACAGCGGGGCATGCTCGATGATACGCTAGTGGTTTGGGGCGGCGAGTTCGGGCGTACGATCTATTCTCAAGGCGAATTAACCGATACCACCTACGGTCGCGATCACCACCCGCGCTGCTTCACCATCTGGATGGCGGGAGCTGGAATCAAGCCGGGCATGAGTTATGGCGCTACCGACGAGTATAGCTACAACATCACTGAGAACCCTGTATCGATCCATGACTTACACGCGACGATGCTACATCAGTTGGGTATTAATCACGAACGTCTGACCTACCGTTTCCAAGGTCGCGATTACCGTTTGACCGATGTGCATGGCGAGCTGATCAAACCGATTTTGGCATGAGTCGTTTCAAGTTATTTGCTTTCAAGACAGTTACTGTATTGATTGTTCCGCTAGCCTTAATCGCCCTTCTGGAATCGGGGCTCCGGCTCGTTGGCTTCGGGTACAATACCAGCGTCTTTCATGAGGAAAAGGGAATAGTTCGGAACAATTGGCCCTTTACCTTCAGCTACTTTCCTTGGTCCGTGGCTCGGCCTATGAAGTCGATTCAGTTCCCGGCGAAGAAAGAGCCCGGTTCGATAAGAGTATTTGTTTTGGGTGGTTCGGCTGCCCATGGGTACCCAGCTCCGGAGTATGGCATGGCCAATCAGATTCAAGTAATGCTGGAGAAGGCCCACCCTGAGCGAAGGATTGAGGTAATCAATGCCGCCATTTCCGCGGTGAACTCGCATGTCATGCTGCCGGTGGCTAAAGCCTGTCTGGAGTATGATCCCGATTTTCTGGTGGTTTACATGGGGAATAATGAAGTCGCCGGTCCTTACGGGGCGGGGAGTTTGTACACAGGTTTTGGCGACAATCTTAGTTTTCTCCGTTTAAGCAATTCTCTCAAGTCGCTGCGATTATACCAGATGCTGGTTATGCTTGCAGGCAGACACCAGGTGGCTTCGGGAACCTGGAAAGGCATGGATTTCTATCTGGAGAATGCCGTTTTCGAGGACGACGATCGACTGCAGACGGTTTACCGGCACTTCGAGCGGAATTTGAGCGACATGCTTTCGGCTGCTGCTATCGAGGATTGCCAGGTTCTGTTGTCCACGGTGGCGGTTAATCTTTTGGATTGCCCGCCTTTTATCTCAGGGGACGATGGGGATGCCAAAGCGAGTTACCAGAAGGGCATTGCCCTACAAGGGAGGGGAGATGTCGAGGGGGCGTTGGCAGCATTCAAAGAAGCTAGAGATTTGGATGGGCTTCGGATGCGCGCGGATAGCCAGTTGAATGGAATTATTCGACGGTTGGCGGGTGAGCAAAGCGCTCATGTCACTCTGGTGGATTCGGAAAAGGTTTTCGAGCAAAGCGATCGCGGTGGCTTCAACATCCCGGGAGATGCCGAATTCTACGATCATGTGCACCTGTCCTCAGAAGGGAATTACAAGGTGGCCTCTGCTTTTTCCGAGGCCGTAGTCTCGCAACTGGGAGCTGCCGAATCGTTACCGATTTCAAGGGGAAAGATATTCTCCGAGTTGGCATTCACGCCATGGGATGAACTACGAATCTCCCGAGAGATCACCGAACAGCTGTTGAGTAAGGTCCCCTACACCAATCAGTGGAATCATCGGGAGAAACAGTTATTTAGGCGGCGGCAAGTACGGGAAATGGAAGTCCAGCTCACGCCTGAAGCCAGGGAGAAAAGTTTAGCCTTGTACGAAGCCGCCTTGGAAAAGCGGCCAGGCAATGCCGATCTTAAAAGATTGCTGAGCCAGTTTCTGGCTGATCGAGGTGAGCAGGGTAAAGCTCGGGAGCTACTCCGGTCAGTAGTTCAGGACTTTCCCAAGAATATAGAGGCCCAATATCAGCTCAGCCTTCTATCGGTCCTCATGAACGACATCGACGAAGCGGAAGACCGCCTTCTAGAAATTCTGGAGTTGAATCCCTATGCCATCGAGGCCCGCAACGCGTACCTACTTATGCTTTTCAACGGGAAGCGGTTCGACGAAGCCGTTCGCTACAACCAGAAGCTCTTGGAGGATCATCCGGAAGATCCGGACTTTCATCACGTGTATGCCTCGATTCTGGAGACTCGGGGAAAGGCCAACGAAGCGATAGAGCAATTGAAAGCAGCCCTCCGCATTGATCCCAAGCACGAGAAATCGCGGACTTTAATGATTGAGACGCTGCTTAAAAATAGGCAGGCGCCGCAGGCTCTGCGGATCGCTCAGAGCTGGTCATTGGCAGACCCGGATAATCCCCAAGCCCTCAATCAAGAAGCTCAGCTATTGGCCCAGAAAAATGAATACGATACAGCTTTGGAGCTCTATAAAAGGGCTATGGACCTGGATCCTGATTTTGTCGTTGCCCGATCGAATTTCGTACAGCTTTTGGTTAGGCAGGGGCGTTTCGAGGAGGCTATCCACTATTTGCGCGAGCAGCTGGCGGCCGATCCGGAAATTAGGGAAGGTCACTCGATACTGGGACTGGCATTGGACGTTAGCGGACGGAGAAAGGAAGCCATGGAAGTGTTTGAGTCCGGACTGGAGCGGGAGCCAAACAACGTGAAGATTCTTCGCGAACTGGCTTGGGTCAAGGCGACTGCGAAAGACGGGCAGTGGAGAGATGGAGCTGAGGCGGAGCGATTGGCTAAGCGCGCCGTGTTCTTGGCTCCAGATGATCCCGATTTTCAGCAAGTATTGGCAGCGGCGTACGCGGAAAACCGTCGATTCGATGAAGCCCTGGAAACGGCCCGAAGGGCTTTACGACTGGCGGAAGCCAATGGCAATCAAGGCCTCTCCAACCTAATTCGGCAATGTATTCCCGCCTACGAGAGCGGGAAACCCATACGCGTCAATTGACTTTGAGTATACAGATGCTTCTGCCCAGCGTTTCACGATCTCGTATGAGTCGCTTGCTTTGGGTTTTGATGATCCTTAGGGTCGGAACCGAATGGACTATGAGTCAGGAGATTACGGATACAATTAAACCGCTTCCGAAAAATCTCAGTGCGGATCAATATGGTTCAAGAGAATCGTTTTTGCAACAAGCGGCCACATATGAAACGGAACGATTGCAAAGCCGCCCATGGAGATACGACGGCGAGGAAGCGTTCTTCGCCGGGGACGGAATCGCATCGGTAGACTTGGGCGATGGTTTGGAGCTTCGTTTCCGTCGCATCGATGGAGGGCAATATATCGATGGAATTACATCGGAATTGAAAGACCGGATACTTGGCGTACCAAACCGAAGTGGGGATCTGCGTCGGTGGGAAGCTATGTTCGATACCGAGCGTCGGGATACCGTTTCCGTGGGCTACATCTTCTTCATGTCTGAAACGATCATCTCGAACGCCCTCTTCGCCGCCTTCGTGAGAGATACGGGATATCGAACGACGGTTGAACGGTACGCTACGGGCTGGATAGTCGATTCCCAAGCCCAGTGGATGCAGGGATTCGCCAACTCTTGGGACCTCCAAGTTTACCCGATGAGCGAACCCGGCCATCCAGTCGTGCAAGTAAGCTGGTTTGATGCCATGAATTTTGCGGCTTGGCTGAATGAAAAGACGGGCGTGTTCTTTCGCTTGCCCACCAAGGAAGAGTGGCTGCTGGCCGCCCGCCCGGAATCGTATAGCGACCGGATTTGCCTATTCCCTTGGGGCAACCAATTTGACGGCCTAGGGAAGCGTATGAACTTCGGCACCGCAGATTTGCAAGACTATGCTTGGATACACGAACAATACCGTGATGGCTTTGCTCGCAGCTCGCCGGTGAAAGCTTTTCCGGCTACCGACCGTGGCCTCCACGATATGCTTGGCAATGTTTGGGTTTGGAACTGGACGAATAACGCCCAATATGAAACCCGCTCCAATGGGCCGCGATCGGCCAGTCCGTTGCCACTTGAGCAACTTGGCGCGGAAAGCAACCAAGCGATGACTATGACGGGTGGCTGCTATTTGGCCCGATTATCGCATGCCAATCTTCTCTCCAGAATGAGTCATCCGGCCTTGGACGGAGCGGAAGATATCGGGTTTCGGCTTGTGGCGGTCTTTAAAAGCGAAGGAGGTCTTTGGGCGGGAACGAAAAAAGAATAGATCGGCATCCAAGATAGTTTTTGGTATAGGTTCTAATATCCTTTTTGCTTATCGACGATATTCCGCAACGGGCGGCCAGACATAAACCGTGCCACGTTGTCGTTAAACGCCTTTTGATACTGTTCGATCCGGCCATCGGATAAGGTCGCGAGGTGGGGGGTAATGGTAACGTTGGACATGGACCATAGGGGATGATCATTGGGTAGAGGTTCTGGATCGACCACGTCCAGACCCGCCGCTCGAACCT
The DNA here is from genome assembly GCA_964404745.1 of uncultured Opitutaceae bacterium. GTDB lineage: Bacteria > Verrucomicrobiota > Verrucomicrobiia > Opitutales > Opitutaceae > Pelagisphaera. The sequence goes on along the minus strand of CAYOLG010000015.1, from coordinate 57,535 downwards.
TACCCGAACGTAAGGCCATCGTCAGCGCATCCGTATCCACAATGGCCCCTCGCGAGACATTGATAAAATAGACCCCGTCTTTCATGGCGGAAAACTGAACGGGACCGAACATCTTTTCTGTCTCAGGTGTATGGGGAGCGCAATTGACCACTACGTCAGCCTGCCCAAGTAGTTCATCGAGTTCGTCGGGCGTTCCCACGTATTCCACGGCTCGCATGTAGGGAATGTCTTTGGGGTCGACTGACAGAATTCGCATCCCGAAGGCAAAGGCTCGCTCAGCCACTTGAGTCCCGATCCCGCCGAGCCCTACAACCAGCATCGTCTTGCCCCTTAGCTGGATCATGGGGAGATCAGATTGCCGATGCCAACCGGTTTCCATCTTCTTGTTGAAGTGTTTCAAATCTCGAGTAAGGTTCAAAAGCAACGCCATTGCGTGGTCTGCAATCTGGGGACCTTGAATGATCTTCATGTTGGTCAGAATAAAATCAGCGTTTCTCACCGCAGGATCAGACAAGGTCTCCTCAACTCCGGCGCTCCCGTGAGCAAGCCATTTAATGCGCTTCCCGGCTTTTAGAAACTCGCCGGCAGGATCTGCCGCCGTTAAACCGACTAAGGCATCCGCATCGCTTATCTCCCTCAAAGCCTCTTCACTGGAGCTGAAGCTTACCAGTTGGAGATCGGGGTATTGTTCGACTAACGGCTGCATGCCATCGGCAAATGTTGCCGACACCAGAATCTTTACCGTTTCTGCCTGCAGTGTGGAGCCTGTAAAGCCGAGTGAAGCTAGGGCTGTATTGATATATAAAGCTAGTAATAATCGTTCCATGCTGGGATGTGGCATTAAAGGTTTCGCTGCTTAGCAGCCTGCTGCATTTTTTATCAGAAAAGGGAATAGGGCAATTGAAGTTGGGATATTCGGTAACCAAAGCGGTAAGCGTGGCAGTGTTTGAAATTGCGTGCATTGCGCCATTCGGAACTCCTCCTGTAGCGGTCTCACTTTGCCAGAAAGCATGGCTCAACTCGATTGAGGTTTTGTTTACCTAGGACATTTATTCATAACCTGGCATCAGTTCGATAGATGTCCTGCGGTCTGAATGAGCTCAATCATGAGGTCGCCAATTTCGACATTCGAATCACCCGGATTACCCACTTCAACGCGGTGACGTCCTGGCGTGATACTCATCGGATCCAGATCCGCTGTAAAATCTCCTGGGCCGTCTGGTCGCAATTGCAGCTTGTCGCCGCGCCAGGTTACCTCTACTTCGGTCGTACCCATTGTATCCGAAATCTGTATGCGAATACGAGGCGTTAGGGCAGAGGGTTTGCGTAGATCATCTCCTAGATAGATATCGTATGCGACTGCGCCGCCACTCGGAATTGTGTCTGGCTCATCGGGTGTAAGGCCCGGAAGCGTGATGTATTCATCGGCGGGCACCCAACTCCGAGCGCTGCCTTCTCCTTGCACGCTGACGAAGTAGGTTTTCGGCAGGTCGCGTAGCGAATCCGGCGAGCCTAGTTCGCTCCAGTAGGACTGATGAGGGTCGAAGTGGTTGAACATTTCAATGGTATCGACGCCAGCTGCCCATGCGGCCGCCGCCCGGGCCCGCAACGCGGCCGCACTTTTCCGCGCCGTGTTTCCGCGCGGATCGCGCACCCGGTTCTCAGCCAAACAGGCCCAGACCGGCACATTGTACTTTTTGCCCAGTTCGACACTGGTTTGCCAAGGATTGAGTTGAAAGTATCCGCCCGGCACGAGCGTATCCACGAGCCCCTCTTTAAGCCATAGTTCAATATCCAGGCCGATTTTGCGGCAATACCCGACTGAGTCGGGATATTTGATATTGAGGAGCAGGTGTTTCCCGCGAGCCCGGCCCACCTCGTCCAATTTGAAGCGAATGCGACGAATGACGTCGGTCATCAGGGCCAGGTCCTCCGGTCTCAGGTCCTCCCCCCGGGAGGAGCGCTTGAAGAAGACCGGATGTCGCCAGAAGTCGAGTTCGATTCCGTCAACGTCGTAATTCTCCGCTACTTCCGCGACAATGGCGTAAGCCAGGTCACGGACAGCCGGGTGGGCGTAGTCGACTCCCGACCACTTGCCGCGTTTAGGCGGGTTGTCGGATGTGCCGAAGAGAGCTTCAGGATGCTTGCGCTTGAAGTCGGGAAAGAGTATGGGATTAGATGCGTCGTGGGTGTCATCCATGCGTTGGACCCAGTAGACTTCCATCTTGTGTTGGCGGGCGAATTTAATGGTTTCGCTAAGCGGGTCGGTATCCAGTTTCAGAAAGTCTGGCAGGATGTTGTAACGGTAGCGTCCCTCACGCGTGGTAAACATTTCCGCAACTTTAGTCCGGTGCCCGAAGACGCCAAAGGTGCCTGCGGTAGTATCCAAGGCAATACCATCAACCTGCGAACCGGCCAGCGGGGCAATGCGGGGAGCCAGAAAAGCTTCTGGCGTCATAGTAGGGGCGGCGGGTACCCGGGCATCCCCGCCACTGTCGTTGTTGAAAATGAGTCGCCGCTCTCGCAGTTGCGCCTTGCGTCGGATTGAAGCTCGTGATGGCTGGGCCGCCTTGCCAAAAGATTCATCGACGAATTGCAGGGCGATGGGAAGGGCGGCAGTGACCACCTCGATGGTGTGCCCGCCCGTGAGTTCCACCACTCGTGTATCCGCGCCCGCCTGACGGGCCCGCGCGGCAAAATTGTAGTTCATGGTTCGATCGAACGCAGTGGAACCAGTAATCAACATCAATCGAGAGTCGGCCAGTTTTGCGACCGCGTTAATGGGATTTAGTTTGCTCCAAACTGCTGGATCCGATCCAAATCGCGCTGTAGGGACGGTGTAGTTTTGCCCCTCGGGCAAGGTTTCCTGTCGTGGAAAATCGAGCACCCCGATCAATCCCACCACCGTGCCAAATCTGCCAGGATGATCCACTGCGTAGCGCGCGGCTCCATATCCCCCCATCGACCAACCGCTGATGGCTCGACGTTTGGGGTCCTTCGATAGGCCAAGCTCATCTGTGGCGAATGCGAGCACTTCTTCAAGGTAGTCGCCGTAACGATCCGTCTCTATCTCGGGGGAATTGATATACCACCCATCCTCGCCGTCCGGCAGAATCGTCCAGTGCTTGGCCGAAAGCAGAGCGCTGCGGCATTCGGGCCGATCCAGGAGGGAAGCATGATTTCGCCCGCGGCCATGCAACAAGAAGAGAACGGAGCCCTTAGCCGCTACCTCATCGGCGGGTCGAACGAAAGAGAACGTCATCTTTCGCTCTAGCGACTCACTGTAGAATTCCAACTCATCCACGCACGGTTCCGTGGCCAAAACCGACAGGGGTAGGGCGAGCGCCAAAAACACCCGCGTGCGAAATGACAGGAAATGAATGTGTCGCTGTGTTCGGTACAATATATCCTATGGGGTTGTGGTAGTAGGTTAAGGGTTTGTTTCCAAGTATCAAGTTAGATGAGTCCGTGGGTTGCTTGAGGTGCAAAACGACGTCGATGCTGCTGGCCGATTTTTCATGACTGAAGGTGTGGTTGTCTCGATTCAGCTTTGGACAGATTGCTCAAAGTCCCACTAAGCGGGGAGGGCGAGGAGTGGTGTTGTATCTGAAACCTGACTCTACGGTGCTAGATAGCGAAGCCTTTTATATTCCTTTACGCCTTGTAATCCTTTTCGACATGCTCAAAAGGTGGATCTCGACGGCTCAGGGCGTTCATTCCTTTTCGTAATTGGTATTAGTTTCCCAGGCAAAGCCTGACCAATTATTATTACCCCTCGGGTAATCCCGCCCTCGCTTTCGTCCAGAAAGTAAGCGTATGGTCTCGCTCCGTGGATTCGGGTATCGTTTTCCAGGTGAATGAGCACTGGAGGTTTGCCTGTTTGACATAACCTCGCTTCTTCCAGAGGGATTCCGGGCTGCGGTAGTTGGCTGGGCGGAGTGGATGGTCCTGCTTGCGATCAACGGCGCAGAATGCGGTCAGGGTCGCGTCCCAGTCAACAGCCGCTTGTTCCCTGGCATCAAAAAAGCGACTGCCCGTTCCCTGGCCCCGGTAGTCTTTGAGCAACACGCTCTCTCCAAAATAGAAAATGGAATCCAGGGCCATGCCTGCTTTCAGGAATGGTTCTTGAAAAGCAGAATCCGCATGCCGCAAGGGCAATGCCGTGGAAGCCCCTACAATTTTTTCTTTATCAAGGGCAAGGACCACCACGCTTGATGGTGAGTCGGCGTAGTTGCGCAGGTAGTTTTTTTCGTACTCAATATCTCCGTCGTACAGGTAAGGAAACTCCCTGAAGATCGTGATGCGCAATTGGGCAATGGGTTCCAAATGAGGAATGACCTCCTTTCCTCGAAGCGTTTGTAAGTCCATTCCCATCAGTTGAAATTATGTTTGATTAGTAGAATCTGTTGGAACTTTCACTGCGGTCTTAACTCGGGAAGTAGGGCGTCTTGAACTCAGCGATATCATTTTGTTTACGGCGCTTGTCGATAAGAAATGAATGTGTCTATTCGTTCGGTACAATTGGTCCGATTTGGCTTGGAGGGGTAGTCGATCGAAAGCTTGGTCAGTGGAGCCTTTACAAAGGGGTTCTCAACTGTGTTAGGATAGCCAAGTGCAACGACTATCGCTCGCTTTTCTTCTCGCTACCCTAATTTGCCCGATCGGTATTTTGGCGAGCTCTCCCAATATTGTTCTCATTTTGACGGATGACCAGGGGTGGGGGGCTACCTCGGTTCAGATGGACGAGGACGTACCGGAATCCAAAAGCGACTTCATCCAAACGCCGAATCTGGAGCGGCTGGCGGAACGAGGCGTCATTTTCTCGGATGCCTACGCGCCACATCCTAATTGTTCTCCGACCCGCTATTCCATTTTGACTGGAAAGAGTCCGGCCAAATTGCAGATGAGCGATATTGTGGACCGGCACGCTGGGCCCTTTTTTGAGGGTAACCGGCTGATCCCGCCACCCCACGTTAATGATATTGCCGACGAGGAAATCACGCTCCCGGAATGGATCAAACAGCATCGTTCAGAGTATGCAGCTGCTCATTTCGGTAAGTGGCATATCAATGGCGGTGGTCCCGAAAGGCATGGATTCGATGCCAGTACAGGCGAGACTTCAAATCGCGAAGGGGGAGCCGAAGACCCGAATCCCAAGCGCATCTTCTCGATTACCGAAAAGGGGAACGAGTGGATGGAGACGCAGGTAAGGGCGGGACGTCCCTTTTACCTTCAGCTCTCGCACTACGCGACCCACCTGGCCGTTCACGCTCTGGAGTCGACTTTGAAAAAGGTAGAAGCTAGAAAGCCGGGCAGGCGGCACACGCTAGCGGGTCATGCGGCGATGACTGAGGATTTGGATACAGGCCTGGGAATGACTATGGACAAAATCAAGGAGTTAGGGATCGAAAAGAACACCTACATAATCTTTGTCGCCGACAATGGATCCTATCCGTTGACCAATCCTGGCAATACCAATGGGCCGTTGCATGGATGGAAAGCAACCACCTGGGAAGGGGGTATTCGCGTTCCTTTGGTCATAGCGGGTCCGGGAATTGACCACGGCCGTCGGGCAACCCGGGCAGTGGGTTGGGACTTGTTTCCGACAATCTGCGATTGGCTGGGCATCGATTCTCTCCCGGATGGATTGGAAGGAGGCAGCCTAGCGAATCTGCTATCGATCGGGGACAGGGCAGGTGTTCGAAGGGAAAATCCGTATTTGGTTTTCCATTTCCCCCACTATCAGTTGCAAAAGGGAGGCCAACCATCAACGGCCTTGTATGAAGGGGATTATAAGCTCATCAAGTTCTGGGAAACGGGGGATTACCACCTCTACAACCTGGAAACCGATATCGGCGAAACCGAAAATCTGTCTAAAAAGGACACCAATAGGGTGGTCCGCATGAGCCAGCTGATGGACGATTATCTAGCTTCGATCAGGGCTGGTATCCCCACGGTAAATACGCAATTCGATCCAACGAATGACCCAGGCAAAAAATGGACTGACATTAAGGACAGGCTGACTAAGGAACCTTATTTCATAGTCCCTTAGAGAGTATCCAATATATCCAAAATTCTAGGGTCG
>CAYOLG010000015.1:0-51350 GCA_964404745.1 uncultured Opitutaceae bacterium | reverse complement strand
GGTCGCCGCAAGCGACGACCCTACGCCGATAAATCCAATAAGCCGCAATCCGTATTCAAAATGGTAGGGCTGACTGCCTGTCGGGCGTAGTACCGCAATTGCGGTACGAAGACTGACCCCCAGTCAACCGAACTCGGAGAAGTCTATCGGCGCGGCTAGCTGTCCCCAGTAGATAGCCATACCATTTTCAACAGGGTCAATCAGCAGTTTTTTGACGCTCTCTTATACTAAACCATCCGCCATTTGCTCATTCTTTTTAGCGGATGGTATAAGCTCAATTTTTATAGAGATAGGTGGCCGTATCGTAATCCACGACCAGCTTATCGATACCTGAGTCGGTCTCCTCGAAACGCATTTTCACCAGCATGGTATGTCGAGGTCTCACCGCATCATTGGAAGCATGGGTGTGGAAGACGTAATACATATCCTCGTCGTCCAGAAAGATATCGCCATGGCCGGTACCATTGATGCCCAGAAATTCTTTGCGAAGGATGGGATTCCCTGTGTGGCGTGACCAGGGTCCGGTAGGCGATTCTGAGGTAGCATAGCCCACCGCGTAGTCTGTGCTCATGAAGTGATTGGCCGAGTAAACCAGATAATAAATCCCTTTGCGTTTAACGAGAGTGGGACCTTCAACGACCTCCTTGCTTTGGTAGCTTTGCGTATTTTCCCAGGTTCCATCTTCCACGGATAGGCAATGCTTCAAGGTATTCTCTTTGATGCCGCTGAGATTTTCTTTCATCTCCGCCACGTAGAGGTGATTCCCGTCATCAAACCGGACATGATAGAGGTAGAGCGTTCCATCGTCATCCTGGAATAGGAAGGGATCGATTTGCAGGAGATCGTCATTGAGGGATCGAATCGTATCCTGAGCAAACGGTCCGGTTGGATGATCGGCGTAGGCAACGGCTATTTTTTGGTTGGCCGTATACAACATCGTCACCTTGCCTCGGTAGCCCAACACCTGAGGAGCCCAGAATCCTTGGGTCCCGAAAGCTTGTTCTCCGGCCTTTAAAACATAGCCTCTCTCAAAGGCCGTTTCGGGAACATGCCACTCCTTTAGGTCCTTCGAAGCATAGATCCGGAATCCCGACTGGGGTGGGGGTTCCGTTCCGAACAGGTAATAAATGCCTTCGTGCTTATAAAGGGCTGGATCCGCCAGACAGATTTCCTCCTTCGCCCCAAAACACCGCAGGATTGAGAAAGCAAACAAGCTGAGGGCGATCACGAATTTCATTTCTTTCACCGCGAGTTTGATAGGAGATTAGATTGGTCCTGTTGGTTACGAGCGGCAGTTAAGGGAACCGAGTTGGAGGGTGCAACCTGAATCCAGGGCGGTTTTGATTACGTCGCGAGGGAGCTTTGAACCTAGCGAGGCGCTATGCGAAGGGAAAATGTAGGCAGCATTGGGACTGTACTAGCTATCGGTGCGAACAAGTTGAATATTGTCCACTGACCCCTTCGGTTGTGCCTTTGTAATCGCATTGCTTTCCTGAAATTCTAGGGGCAGTCTCCCGTCGTTTATGAAAGTCGAAGTTCGTCTCCTTAAGCTATCCGATTACGATGACCTCTACGAGGCGATGGCCCTCGCCTACAAAGGACTTCGGGAAGGGCCTTGGGAACATGGGGAGGTTGAGGAGCTGATTCGGCGGTTTCCAGACGGCCAGATTGCCGTTACGGTTGATGACAAAGTAGTGGGATGCGCCTTGGCGCTAATCATCGATTACAAGCGATTCGGGGACAATCACACCTACAATCACATAACGGATAACGGACGATTTCGTACCCATACCGACGATGGCGATGTGCTCTACGGCATCGATGTTTTCGTGCATCCCGACTACCGCGGGCTCCGCCTGGCCCGACGCTTGTATTCGGCTCGAAAGGACATTTGTCGACGCTGGAATCTGAAGTCTATCATGGCAGGCGGGCGTATTCCTGGTTACAAGAACTACGCGAAAGAAATGTCGCCTTCGGAGTACATTGAGAAAGTGCGATCCAAAGAGATTTATGACTCGATACTGACTTTTCAGTTATCCAATGGATTTCATGTGACGAAGCTCCTTCGCAATTACCTGCCAAGCGATTCCGAGTCCCGGCAGTTCGCTACGCTTTTGGAATGGGACAATGTCGACTACGAAACGGATCCCTATTCGATCGAGAGCACCAAGAGCGTGATTCGGCTCGGAGTTGTGCAATGGCAAATGCGTCCTGCGTCTACGATCGCCAATATAATCGACCAAGTCGAGTACTTCGTAGACACGGTGAGCGATTATGAATCGGACTTTATTCTCTTTCCAGAGTTCTTCAGCGCGCCGCTCATGTCGAAATTCAATAAGTTCGGTCAGGCGGATGCCATGCGGAAATTGGCTGAGACCACCCCTGAAATACTCGTGAAGATGCAGGAGTTTGCGGTTAGCTATAATGTCAATATCGTAGCCGGCAGTTTGCCTGTAGTGGAAGGCGGCCAACTGTACAATGTAGCCTACCTCTGCCGGCGCGACGGCACCCGCGCGGATGTGAAAAAGGTGCACATTACTCCCAGCGAACACGAAGCGTATGGAATGTGCGGCGGATCGAGTATACATTCATTGGATACAGACTGTGGGAAAATAGGCATTCTGATTTGCTACGACGTCGAGTTTCCTGAATTAAGCCGATTGCTTTGCGAAGAGGGGGCGGACATCCTTTTTGTGCCCTTCATGACCGACTTGCAAACCGGCTTCAATCGGGTGCGGCACTGCGCCCAGGCCCGGGCGATTGAGAACGAGTGCTATGTAGCGATTGCAGGTAGCGTGGGAAATCTGCCGCGGGTAGATAACATGGATATCCAGTATGCCCGTTCGGCAGTTTTTTCCCCGAGCGATTTCGCCTTTCCGCCCGATGGAGTAGTGGCCGAGGCGACTCCCAATTCGGAAATGGCCTTGCTCGCCGATATCGATCTCAGTTTGCTCAAGCGTCTCCGCGAACAGGGCAGTGTTCGGAATCGCAAAGATCGGCGGGACGACCTCTACGAATTGCGCTGGAAAAAGTAGTTTGTCCTTTCAGCAGAGCAGAAGGAGTGGGCGAATCCGGTAGATCGAACCATTCGCTTTGGAACGGGTTCAAGCAATCGGGTTTTTCCAGTTCAGTCCCGAGAATCGAGAAAAATCGGAATCGCAACTATTAACGATGGCCTGTTTTTCGACAGCCAAGGCGGCGATGTGGGCATCGGTAGTGAGATTGCCTGCTGAGCCGAGTTCCGTTAGGAAGTTGAAGAATATTGTCGGGAAGCGCTCGCTTGGCTCCAAGACGATGACGGAAGCTTGGTCCAGCCAGGAGCGAACGTAGCTAGTCGCGTCCGCGACGGGCATCGGCTCTTCGAGAACCCTTGGGTGTGTCATTAGCCGGATGAAGCCAGCCATCACTGCCCAGGGAAGTCCGACTGGATTGGATTCGTTGATGCAGTTTTCCCACCATTCCTTCGCAGCGACGTGTTGAGGGTCGGCAGCGTTGTGCGCGCAGATCAGCAGATTTATGTCTGGCGTGATCATACCTTTCCGCGAGAGGACGCTCTCTCAGCTTCGCGGCATGCTAGTGGCCCCTTCGGCTTCCAATTCGTCTACGATCTGGTTGAGTTTGACGCGATCGAAGCCAGGACGATATCCGGAGTTGTGGGCATTGAATTTGAAGCGCTTCTGGGTCGGCTTCCACTGGATACCCGAGTCGATGCGCAGGCTTTCGTTGATTACCTGATTCAAGGATTGCTGACTGGAGGCTGTCTCCCGTTTCAATCGCTCTGCGACGTCTGGGTCCATTGTTAGGGTCGTTCTCAAAGGCGACACCATGTGACCAGAATCGTTGATGCCAAGACATCAAAAATATATCTGAATTAACGTGGCCGAGGCGTCGGCGATCATCTCGCTCTTCCACTGGCTTACCTGGTTTGGGTTGACAGGAAAATGTTCCGACATCTTCGCTCCGCTACGTCAATTGTTCCGATTGGTTAAGGGGGGTAGAAGACGGAGTCGAGATGAACGCTTCAACATGAATCCAGGGCGGTTTTTATGGCGTCCCGTGGGGCGTTTGAACCGAGCGAAGCGCTTCGAGAAGGGAAAATGTCGGCAGCATTGCGAGTGTACTAGCACTGGTTGCGAACAAGTTGAATATTGTCTACCTGACTCCCCTATTGTCTACTGACTCTCTCCGTAGTACCTGGTGCTTGAGGAATCCGAGAACTCCTACACCCAATCCGAGAAGAATGAGGGTGCTACCGGTGTCGGGGACGGAGGTGCCACCATTCCAAACGCGAATTACTGAATTCCCGCCTCCCTTGGGGACTCCTTCGAGTTTTGTTGCAAGTCCATATTGCTCACTGGCATCGGTTACAACTAACAAGTGAGCAGTGTTATATCCTCCCCAATGGGCAGCAACATAATAAGATCCAACAGCGAACTGGTAAGTGCCGTTCAAGCCGCTTCCTGCCGTGTTTCCATCTTCGAATGCAAGCGATCCAGCTTGAGGCAGCGAAGAACTAGTGAGTGAATTATATCCCGATATCTGACCTTCGGGAAAGGTTCCACCATCATTGAGCCAATCGAGAAGGTTTGCTGCACTTTGACCTCCAGATATTCCCGGAACATAATCAACGAGAGATCCAGCGGAACCAGTGTTAGTGATGTTGGTGACTCCAATTCCATTTGTAGAATCGATCCAGATAACTGCACTAGCGTAATGTATGCAAAATATGGCTACAAAAGAGCCAAGCAGAATTTTTATTTTCATATTTTTAAGGGTTCAGTTGCTTTAATTTAAGCCTCATCGGCCAAACAATAGCTCACTTCCGGAAGCCGGTCTACTGGCAGAAGAGCTGAACCGCGCTAGGAGAATATCCTAGACCGTTTCATTGAAGCCCAACGTCTTCAATGGATTGACGGGAGGATAAAAGGGTCAGCTCTTAAGGAGCTGTTTCGCAAACCCGGATTTTGACACGCTATTCGCGCTTTATATCTGGATACATTGCTTCGATTAGGCTAGACTTCGGCCACTATGATGGGCAAGCAGACCAGCCCGTTCAGCTATAGCGTGCACCTCGATGCTAGAGTCCGGCAGGGGACCTACGACCGATGCCCTTTAAGGCCCCAATGCACGAGCGCGAAGCTCGGCCGGACGGTCCAGAGACGCTGGGGGCAGGAGTTGATATACGATGGCCTCAAGGCGAGCTCCACCAAGGAGGCGAAACGAAGCCGCGACAGGCGAAAGTGGCGGATGGAGGACAGCTTCGCGCAGTCCGCTAATCTGCATGGCTTCAAGAGGTAGAGGTGGAATCGGCTATGTAGGCAGCGTATCCAGGAACATATTATCTACGCCATAGAAAACGTGAAGATACTGATCTCGAACGCGCCGAAACGGACGATAGGGATTACCGCGGCCCAATGCCGAAGCCGGGCATCACTTTTTGCACAGATGGGACGGCTTGAAACGCTCAAGGCGGAGACAATGGAAGCGATGTTTAAGATTGCGCTATCCAACCAACCAACACTTGAAACGCGTCACTAAATCAACGTATCCACTTTTTGGGCGACTTGGTGGCGGATGAATTCGCCGAATTGCTGGACCCTCTTCTGGTGGCAGGTGGGACAGAAGTATCGCTGCTTGCAGCTTAAGGCGATCAGGTAGTCGCGCCGCAATGATCGCAATGCAAACGGGTGAATCCGCGGCTCAGGTCGCCGCAGTCCTCGAAGGCGTCGAGGATGCGGGCAACTTCGGTTCGAAGACGGCCTTCCCGTTTCTCGAACCGGGCGCCTTACTGCTCATGAAATGACTTTCGATGGGCTGACAGGCATTGCCTAAACGGCGACGCCCGCGGGCGCCGCAGGCGGTATAGGGTAACGGGCACGCAGAGATAGAAGGATACATACGGTCGTTTCGCGAGCTAAGAAGATCTCCCTTAAATCTTCATATAAACTTCGCTAGCTGGCGATCTGGTTGGAGAGTGGAGGGAGTCTTGAGAGGGGCTATATGGTTACCCTTGGTCTACTTTCGCCGAAGTTCGATGGCTGTGACCGTCGGCCCAGTCCCGGCTCCACCGGTTTGTAGTTCTAGACGGTACCATCAGACCAAAGGGACAACTTCCAATACCCAGAAGGGACGCAGTCAGCCTGATTCTGGCAAGAACGGAGGGCTTTCCGTTCAAGATTACAGCAACAAAATCCAATTCAGAAACATTTGGGTGGTGGAGCAGTAGGCGGGTTCCAAATTTCTGTTTCCTTGGATTGGTTGGATGGCAAGGCCCTAAGGCGCCGCGCGGTGGACTTCAACGCTCGTGTCAGGATTCGGATCGGAGCGTGGATCTTCCAGAAGCCCGCTTCTCATGCTTACACGCAAAGGATAGGCTACTGTATCCATAAAGAGGTGTTCGTAGTTGTCGCCTCCGACGTCCTCACCCCCGACTCAGACGGCGAACTCCGCGCCCTCGGCCTCCCTGTCCCATGGCCATCCGGTCTTGCCGGGCGGTGGCGGGGGCAGTTCATTTAAGGACGGACACTTCATCCCGACCCGTCACTTTCCAAACACACCTATGGCCTCCTCGACCTTGTCGCAAACGGACGAAACATCTTCTGCAGACAGTGTCGCAGATGACGGAATGCTGAATCCCGCTGTGGCTATCTTTTCAGCCACAGGGAATTCGAGTCCCCTGTTAGCCTCGCTGTACATGGGCAATGTGTGCAGTGGATGAAAGAATGGTCGCGTCTCGATACCATCGTCGGCAAGTTTTTTTCTTATGGCGTCTTTGTGCTCGACAAGCCTTTCATCAAGCAATACACTGTTCATCCAGTACACATTCGTTGCCCACGACATCTGCGGCTGCAGGGTCAAACCCGACAGGTCACCGAGCCTTTTCGCGTATTGGTCAGCCACCTCCCTGCGGCGCTCGAGGTGCCAGTCAACTTTTTCGAGTTGCGCCACTCCGATAGCCGCAGCCACGTTGGTCATGCGATAATTATATCCAAGTACTGGAAACCAGTAGCGCCGTTTCGGGTCCATGCCCTGACCTTTTAACTGTCTCGCCTTTGAGGCAAGGGCCTCGTCGTTGGTAACCACCATGCCGCCTTCACCGGTGGTGAGGATTTTATTGCCGTAGAAACTGAAAGTGGACATCTCACCCATCGATCCGACGACCTTATCCTTGTACCTGGCTCCATGCGCTTCGGCCGCGTCTTCGATGACGAAAAGCCCCCTCTTTTTCGCAATCTCCATCACAGGGTCCATGTTAACGGGGTGGCCGTAGAGGTGCACTACGATTATCCCTTTCGTCTTGTCAGTAACCAGCGGTTCGATAAGCCCGGGGTCCATATTCCATGTCTTGTCTTCGGAATCCACGAAAACAGGCTTTGCGCCGCAATATGCTACGGCGTTGGCGGTAGATGTAAACGTAAGGGTAGGCACTATCACCTCGTCGCCCGGTTCCAGGCCGAGGGCCATCAGCGCGATGTGTATTGCCACTGTGCCATTACAGCAACTCACCGCGTGGCCCACGTCGCAGAAACTGGCAAACTCCTTTTCGAAACGGTCAACATATTTTCCGCTGGACGATATCCATGTGGAATCCATGCATTCCATTACGTATTCTTTCTCGTTGCCCACGAGTGCAGGTTCTGCGACGGGTATGAATTTCTTCATCGATTTTCACTTTCGCCGGGAGCTGAATTTCGCATCCAGTCCCAGTCCAGTAGGTGCCTGTCTTCTTCGTAAAGTTCACGGCCTGCCACTTTCCTGTAAAGCGCCCTGTATGAACGCGCCGTACGCTCCCAGCTGAAATCGGCGAGCCTCCTGGCGCCTTTTGCCGCAAGGTCTTCGAGGAGCGCGCCGTCCGTTGCCATGGTCTTCAGCGCCGCGGCTATAGCGTCGACGGACTTGGGGTCGAATAGCAGCGCCGCGTCGCGGACCTGTTCGGGCAATGAAGTTACTGTAGAGCACGCAACGGGAATATTTTCCTGCCAGGCCTCGAAAACGGGAGCGCTTGCCGCTTCAAATAGTGTAGGCACAAAAACAAAGCGTGCGAGCTTGTATACAGCGCGAAGCTCCTCTTTGGGCAACATGCCGGGAAAAACGACCTGGTCTCCGAGACCGAGTACGCCGATGCGCTTTTCGATTTTTTCGTAATGTCGGGTAAGCGCTCCGGTGCAAACAAAGCTGACGGTGAGGCCTTCTTTGTCACGCAGCGCCGCGAGCGCTTCAACAAGCCGCAAGTGATTTTTATGTTCCCACGTCATGGCCGGGTAGAAACCGAATGGTGGCCTTATACCATATTTATCCTGCACACTGCGTAGAACTTCGTCGCCGGCTTCGGGATACGCTTCCGTCGGCGGGGCCCATGGGATGACCTGCACCCGGTCGGGGTCGACGCCGAAGTTTTTCACCACGTCCTGCTTTATCCACCCAGACGCCACAGCCACCGTATGAGCGTTGCGACACCCCGCAGGAAAAAACGCGTCTCTCCATGCGATCTGTTCCTGTTTGAAAAACTGCGGATAATGGATGTGCTGCAGGTCGTGGGGGTTATAGATAAACGGCACGTCGCACATTGCGAACTCCTGGTAAGGAAAGTGGATCACGTCGCAGTCGAGCGATTCATAAAACCCGTCCGAAACGGGCACATCTATCGGCGGCGCCGGAAAGAATGTCCGGTAAATTTTCCTCGCGATAGGCCTCAGAGGCCCGAGTGCTTTTTTCAAATATTCCGAAGGAGGTGGCTTGTACTCCCTTTGCGATGCGCCGGTAAAGTTCACCAGTTGCTGGTTGGAGCCCATGAAATCCTTCAGCCATTCCGAATAGTCGCGGTGGCCGATGATGATGTATTCCTCGTCACCGTCGTTCAGTTTCGCGAGCGCGGAAATAAGGCCAACGAGCACTGACTCGACTCCGCCGATGCCCTGGTTCGGCTGTAGTTGTGCGTTTATGGCTATCCTGGTCGCCCGTCCCATGTTATCTCAAATATCCTTCATCATTATTATTTTTGTGTCTGCCTTCCCCGTAAACTCGACTTGTTCTTTGTCAACCTGTTTAAACCCCAGCGACAGGTAGAGGGTGTGGGCGGCTTTGTTTGCGGCGAACACCGTCAATCTGACACGATCATATCCCAGTTCCCGGGCTGCTGATAACGTAAATTCCGTCATCTTCCTGCCCAGGCCCTTGCCGTGAAAACGCCTGTCCACCATTATCCCGAAGCTTGGGATTTCGAAACCTTCGTCGGCTCCCCTCAGCATGGTCATCGCCACCACTTCGCCTTCGATAGCTCCGAGGTAATACCTGTCCTCGCGTTCTTCACAGGCGATTCTTTTCGCCGTTTTGGCATCCAAAGCGAAGGGGGTGAAATGATCCGTTATTTCGGGCACATTATTTGCGCAGAAAAATGAGGCGAGTGCTTCTCTGTCACCGCCCTCTATTTCTCGAATGACAATCTCCCTGTCGTTCTCAACCACTGGACTTCACCTGTGCCATGCTTTGGCGCCTGGATCCTGAAAAAAATGATGGCAGCGCAAAATGTAAAATAACCTCCGGTTCGTACCCCGTGCTTTCTGGGCGCCTTGCCACAATCATTACTCCGCCGCCTTTATCCCCTGCGAGTATTTTAATGTTATTGAACATAACTCGCCAAAACCTGCTCAACCAGAGGTGCCCCATCTTCTCCAACGACAGCACTATAGAATTCGCTCGCGAAGGTTCGTCAGTCATGTGCACGTTACTGTAATGGAAATATAGATACATTATGATCCTAGTAGCGCTACGCGAGAGGTAGTAATGGTGTTCTACCAGTTCGAGCCCCGCCTGTTCGAGACGTTCCTTCCATTGTTCGGTGCTGAAGTAATTATATACGGGGTGGTATGAAAGATAGCGCTCCACATCGACATCTTCACAGGGCCACCACTCGTAAGCATGGTTGCTGGCCAGCGTAAAATAAAAACTGCCGCCCGGCTTGAGCGTCTTCCTAATGTTCACAAGCGCCGGGTCGAGCTGCTCGATATGTTCGAGTGCGCTGTTACTGACGATAGTGTTGTACCTGTCTTCATCGAAGGGAAGCGGCTTTGTTACTGATAGGAAATTCAATTTTACCGATAGGAAATTCAATTTGGAGTGTTTGATTCTAGCGGGAGGATGGTGACGTCATTTGGCCCTAGCAAGTGGCAAAACGAGCCGTTGGACTGCGTTTCTTGGAGTTTCCTTGCAGTCGAATGCCCATTAGTTCCGACAAACGCCGCATTCGGAAGATTCACCGGGGCAGCTCTTGGGCTTTTGTCGTTCTGTCGCTTGGTAACGTCCCGCTGGGGTCGGAGTTCCGGCGGGCTAGTCGGCGCAGAATACGGGCTCGACGTCTGGCGAGATGGGATCGATGCCGATTCCATCGGTTCGCTTTGGTTGCCCATTGTCCCAGCGGGGTATCGCTCCAATAGGTAGGCGTTTGGTCCCACAGTCGCTCTTCCCTGTCGCCGGAAGGGCCTTGGGCGATATCGGGGTCGGCTAGCGTCCGCGGGACTGTCGGATCTCCCATTGGCCTCTGATCCCACTGGTCTTCTTCTCATTGCGGGGGAGTTCGTTGGTCGAAGTCGTCCGGGAAGTTTGTCCCCTGGCTTTCGTCGAGGTCTTGCTCCCGCTGAGCGGGATCGGATTCGGAGGGCGAGTCGTTGGTATCGCCCCAATCTCCGTCCCGCCGCGGCGGGATGCCTGCAAGGTCGTCGCGTTCGCGAGCGTAGCTAGCAAGCCGTTCCCGTCGCGCCTGTTCCCAGGGCTCGAGTTCGTAGACGATACCGTCGAGAACAGTGGAGAAGGTCAATTCGGGCGCTAGGAAATTCTTTGCATACGAGATAGAAGGCAGGGCACTGGGTGGCGTGCACCTGGGCAAGTGGAAGCTAGTGCTGCCCAGCCGAAAGGAAAATTCAAGAATTCGCGGACAATGGCCTTAAGACTTTGGATCAAATGGTGTGGAATTGTACCACCTTCACGAAGATCCAGGGCAACGAAACAATGTGGCCGAGATTCATCCCGAACGGGTGCAGCAGCTGTACAATCATGCAAGGGTTTACTGGAAAACAATGGGTAGCAAAAATCCGTTACCAAAACTCTAAAGGAAAAAACCTGAGCAATCACTGACCCTATTACTCCCCTCGAAGTTCGAAACTTGACATTTTTAAAGCATCCGACAGATTTATACCACATGCAGACGACGTTGCGGATCGACGATCAGCTTTACCGCAGAGCCAAAATGGAAGCGGCTCGGGAGGGTATTTCCTTGACGAAATTTCTCGAAGATAGCATCCGCAAACGGCTCGATCAAGGCGCGTCAGACTTGGCTGGAGAATGGAATCTGCGCGTTTGCGAGGGCAATAATCCCTATCCATCCGGAGAGGAGTTGAAGAGGTCCATAGAGGCGGCTCAGCTGGAGGATGACTTGAAGAAATTGGGAGGCAAATAGCCATGGCGCTTTTCATTCCCGATGCCAACATCCTCTTGAATGCCCTGCGGAAGGATGCCCCTTGCCACGATGTCTGCCGGTCCTGGTTGCAGGCGCGTGCTAGGCTGGGGGATTCGATTGGACTGACTGAAGTGGTGGAAATCGCGCTCCTCCGTATCGGAACCCACCCGAAACTTCTATCTATGCCGCCAAGTGATGTTCTGGCCTTCTGGAATGAAGATTTGTGGTCGTATAAAGGTGTTTTCCGTCTGGCGCCTGGATCCCGTCATTCTGAAATCTTTTGCAAGCTCATTGCCCGGGTCCAGTTGCGTGGAAACGACGTGAACGACGCATGGCTGGCGGCCATTGCCTTGGAGAACCAAGCGACTCTGGTGAGTCTCGATCAAGGATTTTCACGGTTCAAGCAATTGAGTTGGTTGGACCCTTCAATTTGACGCAATCCACCGCTGTATCCAATCAGATCATGCAAGAGCTAATGAATGAATCACAAGCCCCAGCGATCTGGTTAAAGAATAGCCGTAGCGCTACCCTTGGTCTACTTTCGCCGAAGTTCGATGGCTCTTACTGTCGGGCCGGTGCCCGCGCCGCCTGTGAGCAGATTTAGGCGATAGCGTAATTTTTGAGCTTTCGACTTTAGCGTAGCTGAGAAGCGGATACTCGAATCTACATTCACGATTGGCTTGAGCTCGATCCATTCTGGTTTGCCGTCCACTTGCAGGCGTGCGTCGACGCCGGAGGGCCCGGGCCAGGAACCGGTGACGATCAGTTCATAGTCGCCTGGAGCGAACGATTCTTCGATCCATGGCGAGGTGTAGGTCTCGAAAGGCCGTCTACCTAGGATGTCGCCGGGTTCCGCGTTGAGGATCTTGTGCGGACCGTGAGAGGCAACGGTAGTACGCCGTTCGATTCTGAAACCGTCTTCGCCTCCCCAGTAGACGAAAGAGCCAATGCCGTGGTTTCCGGTTTTTTGGCCTAGGCCCAAAGCGATATTGGGCCCGGTATGGTTGATAACGGCGATGTCGTTGAACCCGTCTCTATCGAAGTCAGAAACAAAGTTGGCCGAGCTCGAATAAGCGGGCAGTTCGAAACGATTGGGAGCGGAGTATTTACCTTGATTATCCGGCTGGTAAACGAAGAGATCCACGGTTCGCGTCGTTTCGCCATGGTAGTTGCTGTACAATACATCCAGAGTACCTTGGCCCAGGGTGTCCGCCACGGATACCCAGTGGCTGCCGTAAGTGGGGAGCGGGGTCCGGTCTTCAAAACGAAAGCGCCCATTGCGGTTCCAGTAGATGGCCGAATTGATGGCGTTGCGCCGACCGGTCATTTCACGGTAGTGGGTAGCCACTACCTCGGGCCAGCCATCTTGGTTCAGGTCGGCCACAGTGAGGCGTTGTATCTGAAAGTCGGACGGTATTCGTTGGGCCTGATCCAGTTGCGGGATTCCATTGGAATCCAACCCGCAGAACAGCCAACCGCCGCGTCCACCGAGGATCACGTCGAGTTTGCCGTCGCCATCGAGATCCGCTATGCCCGAGGCGATGATGGGCAATCCGGGTTTGTAGTATTCTGGGTCGGCGAACCCATCGTTTGAGCCGCGAAGGATGGCGAGGTTGCGTCCTTCACCGTCAATGAATCCGACAATCAGGTCGAGTCGTCCGTCGTGATCGAGGTCTGCGAGGGAGGTCGTAAATCCTCGTGAAGGAAGCAAGGGCCAGCGCTGAATCGTCTCCAAACTGCGATCCGCTGCCAGTCGGGCAACCGCGATACCGCCGGATTCAGTGAAGGCGATTGCGGCCCGTCCTTCGTCGAAGAGGTCTCCGGCACTGGAGCTGAAGCCGGTATCCAGCGGAACTTTGGTGAGGGTGGCTCGATTGTAGGCACGGTCCGGGTTGCCCCAATAGATGTAGGAATTGATGGCCCCTCCGCTGTGGGTGCGGCCGCTGCTGCGATTGCTGATGAATAAGTCCGGCTTTTGGTCCCGGTTGAGATCCCCGATGGCGACAGATACGGCCCCGAAAGTCGTCAGTTCCTGGCGGCGGACTGGCGTGTATCCGTCCTTGCCTCCCCAATACAGGTAGCTTGTGGCATCGTGGGTTTCGTTGTCCTTGCTGTTGGCGAATGCCAAATCGGGAAATCCGTCTCCATTAACATCGCCTGCTCTTACTGTGGTTCCACCCATCACTGGGAGCGCGTCGTTTCGCAAAGCGGAAAAACCGCTGGGAGAGTTCCAATAGACGTAGGCATTCGTATTGTATTCAACGCGATGCTCAGCGGCATAGCTATTTACCGCTATATCGGCTCGACCATCCCCATCTAGGTCGGTGGCTACCGCGGAAAGCGGAATATTCGCTGGAAGCCCTTGGCGTTTCCAGTTGTTGAGGTCTGGACCTTGATTGAAGAGCAACTCGAGCTCGGTTCCTCCAGCGGCTACCGCTAGGTCCTGCAGACCATCCCCATTGAGATCGGCAATTGCCAGTTCGCCCGCGAAGCCGTCCAGAAAGCCGCGGCCCTGAACGGTACTATCGCGTACGCGATCGGCGTTGAATCCATCTTCTCCGCCAATGAATATGCGGACCGATGGCCAATCGCCCCCTTGAAGAAAAACAAGATCGGGCCAGGCGTCGCCATTAAAGTCGCCCACTTTCACATCGACCGCATGGCGAGTGGGCAGGTCGCTCACATTGTCTATCGAAAATCCGGCGTCACTTTGCCAGTAGATGCAGGCATCAGCCGTGGCGCCACTAACCACGGGGGGCGGGCTCGTTGCCAGTGGGCCAGAAGAAGCGAATACCGTGTCGTCTTCCTTGCCCATATTCGCGACTACGAGATCGAGGCGCCCATCGTTATTGAGATCGGCCACCGCCACGCCGGTAGCCGATTCCGAGGGGAAATCCGAACGGCGGTTGGCCGAGTACCCGTGTTCAGTTCCCCAATACACGAACACCGGAAAATGGTCGTGGGTGGAGCCGTGGATGAAATTGGCAAAGATGATTTCCGGGTATCCGTCCTCATCGAGATCCGCGATAACGCTGCGTCCTCCTCCCATGGAGGGAAGGAATTGGGATTGGCGTTCCGCGGCCCGCATCCAGGACAGCCGTTCGAATACGCCCCCTTCTTTGGACACGGTCGGAAGCAACGAGCGGAAACCATCTACAGGGTGTTGAAAGTATATAAGACTATCCGAATTCTCGTAGGGACTATGGTCATTGTTGATAACCAATTCTGGATACCCATCGCGGTCCAAATCGAACCAGTTGATGAGCTTCAGTTCACCCTTCTGGGAGACCCAGAGGTTTTGTCCGGCATTGCCGAGTTCGCCTTGGGACAGTTGCTCGAAACCGGCATGACGAAATATAGCCTGCCCGAGTGTCGGCGCCGAGACCAGCGCTTGCAGGGCTAACCCGATGACGGCCAGCAAGAATCGCTGTCTAATTTGTATCAGTTCCATGGATTCTCCCAGCGTGTGGCTTCGATTCCGGTTATCCCGTCGCGCGTTATGTAAAACACTGAGACTAGCGAACCATCATCCAGCTCCACAGTTAACGGGTAGCCATTGTCGCCCGGTCGGCCCGAACCATCGGAACGGAGCGATATAATATCCTCTTCCAGCCAGGTTCTTCCATTGTCCCGGCTCAGAGCGGCCCGAATGCCGATGGGTTCGTCGCGAAAGCCATAGGTGCAAAGCATATTGCCATCGCTTAGGGTGAGCAGATGAGGGGGATGGCCATGGAGATTCGTCTCAACCGCTTTCGACCAGGTCTCGCCCCGGTCCGTTGAATGAGTAGTCCACATCTTGGTCCCCAGGGCAGGTTCCGTGCGCATCATGGCGACAATGTCTCCGTTAGCTGCTTCTGCGATCGAGGTTTCCCCGAAACTGCGCTTCTGTTTTGGATCGGCAGCCACGGTCAGGAAGTCCCAGGTAAGACCGTCGTCCTCGCTGCGCAGCAACCAGGACTCATAGAAGCGGAAATTCGCGGTGGGGCGCCCGTAGACCGAGCACAGAATCGTGTTGGCATCGAGACGAAGATCCGTCGCCGGACCGAGGAAACTCATGATCAATCCCTTCTCGGGAACATCGATATCTCGCTGTGTCCAAGTAATCCCGTTGTCCTCGCTGATGCGAACGTAGCAGCCGTAGGCGTAGGTCACGCGCCCGTCGGGCGAATTGCGCACTTCGATTCCCTGCCGCTCAAACTCGTCGCGTCGGTCCGCTGCCACATATCGCCAGGCGTGGGCATTGGCATCCACTAGGCGGCCGGGCTTGGTGGGTCCGCTCGCCCATTCGGGATTTAGGGCATCGTCGTCGGTTGCTTGCCAGGTTCGTCCTCCATCTTTGGATATAAACCGCTTCGCATCTGCTCGGGGCTCGACGTGGCTGGAAGTGACCCGAGCCTGAAACATGACGTGCAATGTTCCATCGGGGAGTTGGTACAACCGGGGAAAGGCGGAGTATTGGCCTTGGTTGCGGTAGATCACCGTATGGTCGGTGTTCTTCAGGGAACGCGGGTGCTGCGCCCCGAGTGAAATGATGGGCAGTATGAGAATCGTTAGAATGGCTTTCATCAGGGGGTGTTAGAAGAGGAGTAAAGTATTGTCGTCGCATCAGGCACGCGATTGCGGTTCCGTACGGCAGCAGCTATTGTGTGGTAAGCGAGTTAGTTTCTGAGGTAATGCGAGCGCCTTTAGAACGCCTCTGGACCTAAGAATGGCAAGACTGACGGGAGTTGACGGTTGAGCGGCTGTGTTGTCCTGAGAGCTTTTCCCCAATTGCATGATTCCGAGGCGAATAAAGTGCAATTTAAGTCTGTTGCCGAACCCAAAATGGTAGGGCTGATCCCGCAATCGCGGGATCAGCCTCACGATTTGCAAAGCGTTCCAAAGGCCATTTTGAGGCGGGTATTAGTTGGAGCGAAGTTTCATAAGGTTAGGCAAGAACGCACGAAAGGCGCGATTAGAGCGGTGACGAGGAGCGTCCTCTCCTCCGAACAAGTACAGCCACTTTCCATCCGATACCAAAGCAGGGAGCATCAGACTCACCGGCAATTGAGCTAGTTTTTCTAGGGTGTTCAGGTCCGGGTCGAATAAGAGAAGGTCTGGAGAAAATACGCCTTCTTCTATGTACCCTCCGGCAACCAGTATGCCGTGGCTCGGCAAGGCTAGGGCGACTGTTCCGCGAGTTGGAGCGGGGAGGCTTTGGCGCTTTGTCCAAGCGTTCTCAGCTGGTTCGAATGCGTAGACTGAGCTGGTGTTTTCCAATCCATTATCGGTGGGAAGGCCTCCGCCAAAGACAAGGATCTCCGTTTTCCACGTAGCCACTGCTGGATTGATCAACGCTCCCTCAGGCAGCTGGCTTACGTCGCTCCAACGGCCAGCCTCGAATTTAGAAACGCTGGCTGTTGGGTTCAAAGGAGAGAGCTCGGTGGATCCGCCCACGACGTAGAAGGCAGTCCCCAGCCAAGCTGCGCCCGCATAAACGCGGTACTGCGAGCGAAAGGTGTTACTGGATACGATCTTCGGGGAGGTGTTGAAGACGAGGGTTCCGGGGCGAAGTCCGATTCCATCGGTTCCGCCGGTAGCGTAGGTCATCCCGTTTTTCGCGGCAACTGCCGCATAGGCGATGGGGTCTTTGAGCGGGTCCAGGGATTTCCATGAGCCATTGTTTAGGAAGAATCCGGAAGCATGAAAGCGTTTAACTCCGTCTTGCCAGGACGTGCCTCCGAAGTAGGCAGGTTTGGAATCAGACGTCGTGAAGGCCACCATTCCAGAGCGTCCTTCTCTAATTGCAGGCAACTCTTCCCAGATCTGGTTAGGTTTGGAAAACAGCGGTTGAACGCCAAGCGCCCATGCAAAAATCGCTGTTAGAAATAGCGGTTGATGATAGCAGCTAGTTCGATTCGGCGAGAAAGATTCCATCTAAGCAAATTGGATACATCGTTTCAGCGCAGAAATTCCGCGCTGTCGAACTGCAGGCGAATAATGTCGGGCGGGTTTCCATGATAGGCCCGATAGTCGAAAACGTTAAGCAACTTCTTTGACCCTATATTCACGATAATGGGACAAGGGTAGTAGCCGTCAGTCACTTTACCGCGTTCCACATTGTCGATGACATAGTGCTTCTCCACTTTAAGCGATTTGGGATCGAAGCGAATCAAACCCAATTCCATGGGTATGGAACGGTCGCGGTCTCTCCAGTTTCTTCCGGCCAGAAAATGCTCGCCACCAAAAGCCAACAGGCGCGGCCGGCCGATATACGAATCGATGGACGGCGTGTCTTCCGTGATGTTCGTCTCATGAATTAAATTGAAATCGAAATCTACTTGGTGAAGTCGTTGCATATTGTCATAGCCTCTAGTGGCGACTATGAATCCGGATCCATGGGGAATGAGATTACTCTCGTTGATACGGATGTTACCGAATTCCTCGTTCAGGTTTTTGATAAAATGCCAGCTAGATCCATTGTCGTCCGTATAAAGGGCATCGACGGACCGCCTCCCTCCTGCGAGGTATTCGAAGGTCATGATTAGGGCGTAGAGGCGTCGGCCAACGACAGCGGAATCAAACAAATAGCCGTATTCGACTCCGTCTATAATCCCTACGCGCTCTAGCGGACCGAAACTCTTGCCATTGTCTCGACTGACTGCCTGGAGCAATCCAGTACGCGTGTGTTTTCCATCGCGGACAGTCTGGGCATCGATGTAAGTGGCTAGCGTTCCGTTGGCAAAACGGATCCATTCGCCCATCTGCATGATCTCGTCGGGCAAACCGAGTTGGATAGGATCCTGGACGATCTCGCCGCTTTCGAGATCCACTCGAATAATCTCCAAAACAGCCCCGAGGTCGCGGGCGTGCGATTCTCCTCGTTTGTAGGAGAGCAGGATCTCGTTGTTACCGGTTTCGACGATGGCCGGGAAAGCGAGGTAGTCTTGTTGCTCCGCTCCACGGTAAGTAACCAGCGTTTCTTCAATCCGATACTTGGGAGTGGGGGGAATTTCGGCAGTCGGCTCCGCTGCGATAGAAAACGAAGGAATCGACAGACAAATTAGATAAAGATACTTCCTGATATTCATACAGATTCCTTACGGTTAAACGAGGCGTAGGGGACGTTTTCTCCTTAATTGGCGGCTGGGGCTTGCCTGAAGATCATACAACCTTCCTGACTTGTCTTAGATAGCGTCTAATAAATCCAAAATTCGTAGGGTCACCGCTTGCGGCGTCCGCGCAAGTAAAGTAGCAGCCGCCTTGATGGTCGCCGCAAGCGGTGACCCTACACCGATAAACTTGTTATCATCCAACCATGTGGCAATCTCTCCGGTCGCGAGTCAATAGGGAGTTAGGTCAACTGTTGAGCGTATCCGGCCCTCCTTATCCTAGTTTATACCACATGCAAAAAGGTTTGGCATCGTAACGAATATCCCTGTATCGTCGGATAACCGCAAGTCGGGGTAACAGAACATGACGCAGACAGGCAGGTTTTTACGAAAATGTATGATGAGACGGACGTTACAGATTTTGTCGCGGGGTTCATCTCGCCTTCCGAGGCGTTGGCAACGTGTCGCCGCTCTTCTGGCCTTGTCTCTTTATGCGGGCCCGCCAGTCGCCATTAATGCGTCAAACAATTCGGACCGACCAAACATCATCACCATCCTGGTTGATGACATGGGGTACTCCGACTTAGGTTGCACGGGATCGGAAATCGAAACGCCTAATTTGGATCGGCTCGCTAGAGAGGGGGTCTTGTTCACCAATTTCTACAACACCTCCCGCTGCTGTCCCTCTCGGGCGAGCTTGTTGACCGGGCAGTACCAATGGGACGATGGTATAGGATACATGGATACAATTAAATCGGAGTATCTGGAGTATCAGGGTTACCTTAACGATAAAAGCGCTACCATTGCCGAGATCCGCTCGCAGAATGGATACCAGACCTTTATGAGCGGAAAGTGGCACGTGGGCTCGAGCGAACGGACCATGTGGCCCGACCATCGGGGTTTCGAGCAATTCTACGGAGTGCCCGCCGGAGGAGGCATCTATTTCTATCCATCGATATATTGGGAGCGGCCGGTGTTCTGGAACGGAAAAGAAGTTTTCCCGGACGAGTCGTGGTATTCGACGGATGCCTTTACTGACTACGCTATCGACTACATCGAGAAGCGACGCGATCAGGAGAAACCCTTCTACATGTATATTGCCTATGTGGCGCCCCATTTTCCTCTGATGGCCAAGCCCAAAGACATCGACAAGTATCGCGGTACGTACCAGGCGGGTTATGAGGCGATTCGCCAAGCTCGTTTTGAGAAACAAAAAGCGATCGGTCTCGTTCCGAATGGTCTGCCAGCTTCTGAGCCGGTATATCCCGCGTGGAGGGACGTTGAGGACAAGAATCAGGAGGCCTTGGAGATGGCGGTCTATGCCGCCATGATCGATTGCCTGGATCAGAATATCGGTCGCCTAATGGGTAGCTTGGAGAGCGCGGGTATCGCGGATAACACGGCGGTATTTTTCTTGTCGGACAACGGGGCTTGCCAAACCGGCTACAACAGAACCCCAGATATCGAAGTGGGCGGCCGGGAAAGCAACGTGGCTTATGGAATTTGGAACAACGTCAGCAATACGCCCTACAGGATGCGCAAAGCCCAATGCCATGAAGGCGGCATCATAACGCCTTTGATTGTCCATTGGCCGAAAGGATTGAAAACCAAGAGCAATCGAATTCGAGAAACGGGGCACATCAACGACTTGATGCCAACCATTCTGGAAATGGCGGGAGCCCGGTATCCAAAAACCTATAAAAGTATTGAGCTCGATCCCCTGGACGGCTAGAGTTTATTACCGTTGCTCGAAGGCGAAACGCGTTCTAAAGACCCCGAGTATTTTTGGGAGCACGAAGGCAATCGAGCGGTTCGTCAGGGGGATTGGAAGCTGGTAGCTCTGCGAAATGGGTACTGGGAGCTGTACCACTTGAAAGCGGATCCCTACGAAACGAAGAATCTCGTAGAAAGCCACCCCGAGATCGCTAACCAGCTCATGGCTCGATACGAGCGCTGGGCGCGAGAGCACGGCGTCCGACCCTGGCCTTTGGATCGTGTTGAACAAATCCAAAATTTGTAGGGTCGCCGCTTTCGGAGAACGTGTAAGCAGAGAATTAGCCCCCTCTATTGGCGTCGCAAGCGATACCCCTACGTCGATAGATTCGATTTCATCCACTTATTCAACCCGTCGGTAGAGCGTTAGAGTCGGGAGGACTGGGACAGTCCTCTCTACCTTGAGGAAGAAGCATGGCTGAGCGCATAGTGCGTTCCACTCAGGACGCAGGCGATGCCGATGGTTAAGAAAAGCCAAGTGAAACCGAAGCGCTCGCCGATGATACCCAAGGTTGTAGCTCCGATCAGTATGCCAGAATCCATGACGATGGAAAGCAGGGCTGAACCGGTGCCCCGATACTCCCTCGGAAAGGGTTCAATAGCTAGAGACGCCATGGAATGGTACATAAAGCTGTGGCCCGTTCCTGTCAGAAGGGCGGGGACGATGATCAACCAAGGCCTAGCCTCGCTAACAATGCCGTAGGCAAACATTCCGGCGGTCATGAAAACCAAGCCAGCTATCAATACCTTGCGAGGGCCGACCCGATCGGGCAGGCGGCGCCAAGCGATTCTCAGAAACAGTCCCCATCCTCCATAACAGAGAAAGAAAATCCCCATTACCGAGTAGTCGCCGATTATTAAGGGGGTCTTATCGACAAAGCTCGCGAGAAAGACGAACGGAGCGGTTATGCAGATTCCGAATACAAAGAGAACGTTGACAATGGGCCCGGGCCAATAGCGCAAGGTGGTAGTCAAAAAGCCGGAGATTGAATTGGCGGCCCGAACGGTATTCGTCTTGGGCGATTGCACGAAAAGCAAGATGAAGGTGGGGACTATATTCGCTACCGTGGCTGTTATGAATAGGGTTGTGAATACAGAGCGGTCGCGGGAGATCCCCTCGAGCTTAGGCCCTAACAACCAATCCCCGAGATAAGGGCCCACGAGCATTCCGATGAAGCCGCCCGCTCCTAAAATGCCAATCGCTTCCGCTCTTCGATTGTCCGGAGCAACTTGGGTGATGTAGGCCAAACCGCTGGAGAAAACGATGGCGGCTCCCGCTACGAGCCCGGAGCGGGCGAAATAAATGGGGAGTCCGATGTCTACCAAAAGCAAATTGCCCAGCGATGATAGGGCGAAAATGAGATAGCCGATCATCCACAGCTTTTTGGCCCCAAATTCGTTGATCCATTGGCCTAGCCAAGGTCGCATCAGTATCCCCAGGATGGCTCCGGCTCCGTTGATATAGCCCACATCGCTCAGATTGCCGCCGAGATGTTCTATCCAGCGGGCATAGTGAGCCAGTAGTGTATTGGCCACGACGAAGCAAATCTGGCTGGCCATCGCCAGGAAGAAATTGCGGTCGTAAAGCTGGATTGAAGAGTCGTTAGTTTTGATGTGAGGGCTCTCGCGGCCTGGTTCGATTCGATTTTAAAATCGTCATTCGAAATAAGCGATGCAGGAACGTTTCTAGGTTAAGAGGAGCAGAACGGGTATCCTGCCTGTTCAATGCACAGGCTGGAAGCCTGTGCTACCTCTGTCAATCTCGGCGCGAAGCCAGTCATGGAACACGGCTTGCCCATCCGTTTTCGTATGGTATGACCTCAGCCCTGTCCGCCCTGCAGCCAGTAGGGAAAGCGTGAGGGTTTTAAGCTCGGCGGCGCCTCACATGCGGACCCACTCGTTGATTTTCTCGTGCTCGAAAATGGTGGTTTCCTGCAAGGTCAATTCTTGAGCGAATCCATGCTCCATGGCCCGCTCATACATGGCCAAGGCAATCGCGACATCGACAAAGGATAACCCAACGGCGTTGAAGTAGGCCCACTCGTTGTCGCTCTCGCGGCCCGGCTTCTCGCCTGCCACCAGATCGTCTAGATTGCAATGAACACCCCTCGTCCTTCAGCTCGCCATCTTTGTACATACGGCTGAGCGTCTGGGTGGGGTGCTTCAAGGTTTCCCAGTCGTCGCACACGATTTTCTCGCATTGCTTAGCCACTGCGTATTCGTCTTCCCAGCCTCCGATATGGCTGTAGAACGATCTAGGCTTCATCCAAACAGCAGCGCGATGCGCCTAAATAAATGACGGAATGGCCACGATTGTTACTTCTCAGAGATTGTCCAATAGATCCAAGGTTTGTAGGGGCTCTGCTTGCGGCGACAGATTAAACAGAGTTTCTGCGGTCGCCGCAAGCGACACTCCTGCACCGATAAATCCGATATCATCGACTTATTGGACGCTCTCTAAGTGGATGTGTAGCAATGGCGTTTCAATTATTTGAAGATGGTAGAGGTTGCTGCTTTCCCTCAAGCACCCCTACCGATATCGTCGTTCCGGTATTTTTTGGACCGGCTGTTTAGGCCGAACTTAAAGACTCGCGAATCCGCTCCTGCCTGTCATACGTGGTAGCGATTTAAGTTGCTATGCCTACGCATATCAAAGGCCTCCTGCTTGTTTCCGCTTCTCTTTTGCTGCTGACAAACCCTTCCCCTGCAGCCGAGGATGTTTTTGAAGTGGTTGATGCCCAACTGATTGACCGTGCCGTCACACTTAAAGTCCCGGAAGGCGTGCGACGCATTCGCTTGCGGGTAAAAACGGCAGAAGGCGACTGGGAGACCTGTTCCTTGGCTCATTTGAGCGGGCGAGAGGGCATGCTCAAGCTTCGCTTGCCAGATGGGGTGGAAGCGGCGGACATCGAAGTCGCTGCCAGTTGGACAGATCCCTTGCCTTACGAGTTCTACACGGGGCCGACTGACTTCGATCCGGAGTCGGGCAACCGGGCGGGCACGCGAGCCTCTCCGGGGGATGCGGAATTCACGGATACGGGTTTGGACGAACAGAATGGCCAAACCGTGGAGGAGTCCGACATCTGGAAATGGCGGGGAAACACGCTCTATTTTTTCAATCAGTATCGCGGTTTGCAGGTGATCGATGTCGCCGATCCCAACTTGCCGAAACGATTGGCTAGCATGCGAGTTCCTTCGGGGGGCGAGCAGCTCTATCTGCATCCCGAAGCGGACTATGCGGTTTTGCTTACTTACAATTATTCAACGGGTAAGGGGGAAACGCTCATCGTCGAGCATACCGCCGAAGATGAACTGATTGAACGTTCGGCGATTCAGGTGCCGGGATATATTCTGGAATCCCGAATGGTGGGAACGATGCTGTATGTCGTCGCTCGAAATTCGTGGCAAGAAAGTAGTGCGAATCCAGATACGGGTATCGAGCATATCAATTGGAAATCGGGAATATCCATCTTGAAAATCGATCTCGCCGACCCGGCTAGCCCCATTGTGTCGGATTCACTCGATCTGCAAAATGATGAGCACGACTACTGGGGCGGTCAGGTACAGGCGACGGCTGAGGCCCTTATGATCGCAACGAATGCCTACGATAGTCAGTTGCGCCAGTCGATTTCCACGGTTCATGTCATCGACATTTCCGATCCCCGCGAGCCGCCTTCGCTAGCCCATCAGGTTCCGGTAAGAGGCCAAGTCCTCAATAAGTTCAACCTGTATCTGAGAAACAATATTCTCACCGTGGTTAGCCAGGTTTGGCGCTGGTCGGAGAACCGCCGACGCTATGCCAGCGTGGAAACTTTCGACTTGTCTCAACCTCCAGGCGTTTCGATCGAACCTTTGGCTTCGATGGAACTGGCCAACAACGAATCCATTACGGCTAGCCGGTTCTCGGGCGGCCTGCTATACCTCGTTACCTTTCTGAGAGTCGATCCGCTCTTCATTATAAGCCTAGAGGATCCGTCCGATCTTAAATTGCTGAGCGAACTAGAGGTCCCTGGCTTTTCGACCCACTTGGAAGTGGTGGAGGACGGACTGATTTCGGTGGGTGTAGAGGATTCGCGAATAGCGGTTTCCTGGTTCGACGTTTCGGACAAGGCCAATCCTACTCTGGCCTCTCGAGTGTATGTAGGGGATGAAGGTGGTTGGGCTTGGACAGAGGCCAACTGGGATGAGAAGGCATTTGGCTTTTTCCCGGATGATGGCTGGATTCTGCTGCCCTACCAAGGCTATGTTGCGGAGCAGGGCTGGACGAGCGGCGTGCAGCTCATAGAAATGGGGGAGAACGAGTTGATCAAGCGGGGCTCTATCCCGCATGATTTCCAAGCCAGGCGGGCTAGAGTAGTGGACGAGGCGGTTGTTTCGATTTCCGGGCAATCGCTCAAATCGCTGGATGTTTTCAATCCAGACGAACCTCTCTTATTGTCCGAACTCGTATTAGCCTGGCCGGCAGACTTTGTTCACCGCGTCGGGGATTTTCTAGTGCAGATCGAGCGTGGACCTTCGTATTGGTGGGGAGCTCAGGCTAGCCCGAATGGGAAACTGCGCGTGAGCCCAGTTGAGGATCCCGATGAACTGCTAGCGAGTTTAGAGTTGGAAGGCGGTCGTATAGCTGGCAGCTATTTGGCGGGCCAGTATTTGATCGTCGCTCAGGAGTCTTTCATTGAGCCAAATGAGAAAAATGGATACGATGTAGCTGTTACCCGATTCTCTAATACCGTGATCGATCTATCCGATCCGGCGGATCCGATCTTGTTGGGATATGATTCTTTCGACATTCCGAGTGATGGCTGGCATGGATACGGCAGCGACTACCGGTCGGAGATGCTTTCTTCGGGCGAGCTGCTTTGGTATCCGGGCGAGTTGAATTTCTATTTCTTCGCGGACATCGGCATAGGCGGCCCGAGGTCCGACGCCTTTTTCCCATACTATCCATCGACCGGAAAAGCGATCACGGTCTCTATAGAAAATAAGGCCAATCCGATCATCCTGGCCGTCGCGTCTTTGACCGGCGAATCGAAGGGCGATAGAAGCCGATGGCCGGAAGGCGGCATGACAGTGCTAAACGACGTTCTCCATTTCGGCCTTGTGGAAAGCTATTACGAGGAGTCTCCGGAAGGGGAATCACGATGGTTGTCCGACCATGTGCTTGGGCAGTTGGACGTGTCGGACGCGGCGGCGCCAAGAGCCTTAGAGCTAGTCGAGATTCCTGGCGCGTTCGAGAGCATGTGGGCCAATGATTTGGGCGGTCGCATCCTCTTCACTTCTGATCATCGCTCTTACAACGACGGCAATTCCTGGACCCATGAGTCCGTGATCCAAGCATCGGCTTTCGACGGGGTTAAAGCCTATTTGCTGGACGTAATTAGCCTCGGAGATCGAGGCTATGGTCCCAAGGTCTTCCATGACCAGTACCTGGTAGTTGGTTACTCAGCCTACGCTTCCGGTGAAGCGGCGAGCGAGTTGAGGACCTACGAATGGCTCGAGAGCGGATCGTTTTTGGAGCAGGCCAAACTCGAGCAGAGCGGGTATGTCTACCGCTTGGGCATCGTTGACGATCTGCTGTTCGCCACGGGTTCGGGATCTCTAAGCGTTATCGATTTTGCCGATCCATCCGCGTCCGATCGCGACGTGCTGACATTTACCAATCAGAATTTTTGGCAACGAATTGACTTGATCGACGTGTACGACCGGCAAGTCGCTTACCTGCCTCTCGGCTGGCAAGGCGTGGAGGCGCTGGATTTCGATGGAGCTTTCGATTCGCTCAGCTCCCCGGGGCGACAAGACCTGTGGGCGCAACCGCTTTCCGAAGAGGAGGGCGCAGAGAAGTGGACGATTATAGATTTGGATACGCTTTCCACAACGGCGGCCAGCTCGAGTTTGGTTCTCTCTGGCTTGGAGTCGTCACAAGATTGGGGATTCGCGCATATCGGAGCAGGCGTCAGTTATAGCGAATGGATAGCTGCTGTGATGGATTTAGAAGCGAGTGTAGCGATTCCTTCGCGAGAAGAAGACTTCGACGGAGATGGACTGACCAATTTCTGGGAGTTTCTGTCAGGTACGCACCCGGCAGATGCTAGCAGCGGACGCCCAATGAACGCCTCCTATTCGATAGATAGCGTGGGAGATCGCTATCTGAATCTAGAGTTCGAATACAACTTAAGCGCCTTAAGGGTGTCGAATGCGCTCCCTCAAGTTTCTACCGATCTGCAAAACTGGACCGACTATCCACAAGGTTTCCAGATCATAGAGGAAGCGTTTTCCCCCATCAGGAACTTGCGGATGCTAGAACCGCTAGGCTCCGAAACAGGCGTTTTCGTCAGAATCAGAATATCGACGGAGGATTAGCTGGAATATATTCCCTCGGGCAAAATCTAACCGCTCGTTGAAATCGATTTTCAAGCGCCAACCATATATTGGCCTTAGCGCTTCGGTCGAATGCGGGCGAGTTGGCCAAGGCGCAGCCATTGCGAAGCGGTACGGACGTGGATAGGGTTGCTGGAAACTTGCAACAGCTCGGCTTTCTTCGCTACAGCGATACTAGTATCCCCCGCCCAGATCTCGATCGTGGTGGGAAGATTGCAGCGGAAAGAGAATTCGACTTCCTTGCCTGGATTATCGATGCAGAGCTTGCGATGGCCGCTTTCTTCTATGACGATCCACCAATGGGCGAACTCCTTGAGCGCGGGACAGGTGAAGCGGATGACTGTGCGGCCAGCGGGGAGCTGCTCGCTGTCGATAAGGCGTCGAAAGTCGTGCATGAGGAGTTCGACGTCGAGTTCGTCATCATCCATCTGGCCGCGGGCCCAGCGGGCCCCATTCCCCTATACTCATTACGATCGGACCGAGCTCGCGCTCGGCGGCGGTGAGGTAGTACTCGGAGTGGCACTTCCCGTCTAGCTCCTTCTTTATGACGAGGCCGCAATCGACATGACTTGTTTAGCTAGGACGCTCGGCGACATGGCCTAAGCTGCCAGCTTAGTCTCCGAGGGTGGTCGAGTTTCATTGTCTTTGTCGAAATCGAGTTTTAAGAGCTGACACTTTTTCTGGCCTCCCGGGCTTTGCAGCGTAGATCCTCATTTGCTCGCAGACGCGGCTCTCGCTAGCGAGACTCTATGACATAGAAAACTTGTGAGGGAAAAATCTATACGTTGATGTTTTGACCAGGGATTACACATAGTGCACGGCTCAAAAATGTTCTCGAATCTGTGTTCTCTGTCTAATCTGTGGTTCATTAATATTCACTGCCAACAGTGTTAATATGTCGTTTCGGCTAGAGGATAAACTAGGATCAAAGATCGCGCATGGCCTCAGTCTATTTCCGCTGCTTTTCGCGTATCCACTTTCCCCGGTGGACCGCAATATTGTCGAAGTAGGCATGGACGTTGGTGTAGGCGCCGGACGCATCCCGAGGCGCCCAATGAGGTTCGTGGCCACCGTGAAAGGCGCTAAACAAGAACTGGCTGATCAAGGTATCGTCACCGTCTTTCCCGCGGAAGCGGACACCGTCATGCTGAACCACAAGATCGCCATTAACGTAAATATGAGCGAATCCATCGCTGGTAGAAGCGTTCTCGTTTAGCTTCGCGTGAAGCGATACCGAGTAATATTCGCCTTTTTCGAATCGGAAATGCGGGTTGGTAATGCCTGCCCCGTATTGGCCGTCCTTATTTTGACAATACAGATAGGATCGAATGGAGCCCTCCTCCTTGAAGGTCACTCGCGCGCTCCAGCCACCCGGCTGCATAGATTTGCCTCCGGTGATTGGGGAATCAGGCCCGAGACCATGAAGTTTGCCGCCTTTCACGAATTGAAAATCGTGATCGAACTTTACATCGTAACTCAAGGAGTATTCCAGTCCCCGTTCCCCAAAATTGTGGCGGGCGGTGATGCGTTCGCTTCCCCGAGGCCCTCCCTCGAAAGTCGCTATTAATCCTCGACTGCCGTCCGCTCCGACGCCCTCGGCGACCTCGAGATGGGGATCGTCGGCGAGCTGCCGATAGAGCCGTCCGGT
This sequence comes from uncultured Opitutaceae bacterium, assembly GCA_964404745.1. GTDB lineage: Bacteria > Verrucomicrobiota > Verrucomicrobiia > Opitutales > Opitutaceae > Pelagisphaera. The sequence continues at coordinate 23,008 of CAYOLG010000015.1, read as the reverse complement.
TTCGGGATTTTCGAAATCCTCGATGAATACTAAGCCGTCATGATCCCGGTCGCTGTTGGCGAAAATTCCGATCGACAGACCCAAGGCGATGAAAGCAGCAATTAGAAACCTCATAAAGCGAAAGTTTAGAAGTAGACTCTTGGTCAAACTGAATGGCTTGGCAACCTTGGTCGTATGAGGTCCGGAAGTTCAAAAGGACTATGCAATGAAGCCGAACGCAGGCTTGCCAGAGGCGATTCCCCTCGCAACAGCATCCAAGATAGGTTTTAGGATGGGTCCTAGTGAACATGAGGAAATCCAGTTTATCGATTCGCATTATATTCTCGACGCTTTGCGCGCTAGCAATTGGACATGGCACTGAGCGCCCCAACATTCTATTCATCGTCTCTGATGACCAGGGATACGCGGATTTCGGTTTTCAAGGGATGCGAACCGACGTCCAGACTCCCCACCTAGACCGTCTCGCAAGTGAAGGCACGTTCCTGACCCAGGCCTATGCGACGAGCGCCATTTGCAGTCCCTCTCGTATGGGATTCACAAGCGGGCGCTACCAAGCGCGATTTGGAGCGTTTCACTACGGCGGAGGGCGTGGAATGAGTAAAGAGGAGGTCACCCAGACGCTTCCCGCCCGCCTGCAGCGAGCTGGTTATCGCACCGCTCACATTGGGAAACACCATTTTGTGGGCAATCGCGGTTCCGAACCGGAGGATCATGCCTTTCCTCTTGGCTTGGGCTATGATCGTTTCTTCGGGGCAATTGGCGGGCGTATCCACTATCTTTACCACTCAGAGGCCAAGCGCAGGCAATACAGTGACCGCATGGCGATGGGGCCTACGTGGGACGATGATCAGATCGTGGAAGAATGGGAGGGATTCACGACGGATGATTGGACGGACGAGGCCATTGAATTTATAGGCGGTCCCTCTGAGCGCCCCTTCTTTTTGCAGGTGGCTTACAACGCGGTTCACAACTTCGCTTGGCAGCTTCCGCCAAAAGAGTTGGAGAAACGTGGGCTACCCTCGTTCGATGACCTCGAGTATCCGGAAGGTCTGACTAAGTCAGAGGCCACAAAGGTTTACAATGAATGGTATGATGGCGTCCATCGGCATTCGCTTCCGGAAGGTCGCGGATGGTACCTCGCTCAACTCGAACTCATGGACGCTGCGGTGGGCCGGCTCCTCGATCACTTGAAACGAAATTCGATGGAGGAGAACACCATCGTCATCTACACGATAGACAACGGTGGCTGCACGTCCGATTGGGCGGAGAATGGTCCATTGCAAGGCAGCAAGTATCACCTTTTCGAGGGTGGGACCCGTACCCCAACGCTGATTCGGTATCCCAATCACGTACCCGAAGGATTAGTGAACGACGAACTCATCTTTTCCCACCTCGATATTGCCCCAACGCTGCTCGATTGGTGCGGGATCGCTTACGAGACGAGTGCCTTTGATGGAGTCGCGCAAACTGCTCCCTTGAGCGGAAAGAGCACTAAGCCTAACAGCGACCGCATCCTGCATTGGGATCTTGGATTCCAGTGGTCGGTCCGTTCCGGAGATTGGAAACTGATCGTGACCGAAGATGCGGAACGAGCCGCTAATCTGGCAAAAAAGGAGGCGCTCTACGTCGCTCAAGGCGTCCATCTCTATAACCTTTCCGAAGACCCCGGCGAGACGAGAAACGTATCCGGCCAATATCCAGAAGTGGTGAAACGTCTGCGTGATTTACACGAAGATTGGAGATCGATGGTCGATGCCGATGCCCGCCGTTGACTCTTCGCCTAAGCAATGAACAAAACTCGAATTCGGCCTTCTATGAACCGCCGCGCTTTCATCATCTCCTCAATGGCAACGTTTCCGGCTGCTGCTTCCTTGTTGGGGCAAGCTTCTTCAGATAAGCCAAAGATCCGAATCGGCCAGATAGGTACGCGGCATGCTCACGCTTCTGGAAAGATCAAAGCGATTCGCGACCAATCGGACGTCTACGAGTTGGTGGGCGTTGTCGAGGCGGATTCCAGGCGGCGGCGAGAGCTGAGCAAAACCAATGCCTACCGTGGGGTAAATTGGATGACGGAGCAGGAGTTGCTAGGGACAAAAGGCCTTCAGGCGGTAGCGGTGGAAACTGAGGTGTCGGAACTCGTGGAGACGGGTATTCGGTGCGTCCAAGCGGGCAAGCATATCCACTTGGATAAGCCGGGAGGCGATACCTTGCCCTTGTTTCGGGAACTACTGGAAAAGGCGGAGGCCTCCGAGCGTATCGTGCAGATGGGCTACATGCTGCGCTACAACCGGGCTTTCCAATTTATGTATCATGCAGTTCAGGACGGCTGGCTGGGTCGCATCATGGAAATCGATTGCATGATGGGCAAGCTGGCCAATGAGGACACTCGAAAAGCGATCGGCCGTTATCCAGGCGGAGGCATGTTTGAGCTGGCTGGTCATGTAATCGATTCCATAATACACATGTTAGGAAAACCTCGTTCAGTGACGCCCTTCACCCATCGCACGCAGAGCGATGGAATCGCTGATAATCAATTAGCCGTATTGGATTTCGAAAGCGCGACGGCGACCGTCCGCATTAATCACAGGGATCCGTTCGGGTCTCCACGCCGACGCTTTCAAATAGCGGGCGACAAAGGAGCCGTAGAGATCCAGCAAATGGAGTCGGGCGATGTGACACTCTATCTCGATGAGCCGAGAGGCGCCTACAAAAAGGGCGTTCAGAAAATAGCGCTAGGCAAGGACGGGCGCTACGATGGGGAGTTTGCGGACTTGGCTCGCGTTCTAAGAGGCGAGAAAACCTTTGATTGGTCTTACCGACATGATCTTGATGTTCAGGAAGCCCTCCTTCTGGCGTCGGGAATGCCGACTGTTTGAGGAGCTTGAAGGAGGTTGGGGGTAGCCCACAGAGCGAAGACTATTTTTTCGGTTTTTGGTAGGGAGGACAGGCAGCAAGATACGGGCATCTTTACTCGGGCCCGTTTTCGATCCTGTGTTTCACGTGCGATGTCGCAGGTATAAGAAAAGGTTGATGTCTGCTTGAGAGGGGCTTTTAGCGTTGCCTGGTTTAACCCAAATCTGTTGACAGAGGAGCAGCGGTCGCAACGATAGCGTCAGCGTGCGAGGATGTAGTTTCACATTTTTGGCAATTTGGATTGGGGCATTTCAGGCCCTTCCAACCTGCGTGTGCGAAACCTTGGCGTTGTTGAAAGGCGACGTCACCGAGGAGTCAGTGTATCGGTCGAACAATACGGGCTGGCTAGATAGTTTGGCCGGGGCCACCACCGCGACCAGCTCGCTGGACGCTAAAACCTGTTTTTGCGACGAAGGGCATTGCAAGATAGCCGAACCGATTAGGGAACAGCTCACGGACTTAGACTTGGCGGACGAATGCCCGCTTACTTTTTGGAGCGGCTTCGAAATAGCAGACCCCTTGGCGAGCCATTTTTCTGGAAGGCTAGTTTTGCCGCCTGACTGGATCTCTACCATGCGTCCTCCATCGAGAGCGCTGCTCAGTTCTTTTATTATCTGAGATTAGCTTGCACCCCTTCGTTGACGGGCGCCGTCGCCCGTAGGAATGGGTCTCCTGTGGTTGATCCCCTCGACTTATTGCAGTAGTCGGCAAACAGGCGTTGCGGGGCTATTTTCATCCGTTTCCTGAACAGGATTTCTGGATACACTATATCGCAAAATTACTTACCTATTTGTTATCATCATGCTTCATTCACTCGTAAAATACTGGCTTTTCGCTTTGCCAATCCCATTTCTCTGGGCGGATTTGGCAACCTCGTCGAAGGTCTTGGAGGCGAGCGGTCTTCTCTCATTTGAGGAGGCTTCCGTTTTGACGCTTTCTCGATCTCCAAGATTGGAATCATCCCGATGGAACGTTCGGATCAAAGAAGCTTCCGCGATTGGAGCGGCCGCCCTGCCGAATCCCGAATTAACGCTAGACGTTGAGAACGCATTTGGAAGCTCGGAATTCAGGGATCTCGACGCCGCGGAAAAAACGCTTTCCTTGGGGCAGAGGATCGAAACGGCTGGAAAGCGGCGAAAGCGCATCGACCTGGCAAATCAAGGGATAGAAGTCGCCAATCTAGAACAGGGAATCGAGCAATTTCGCGTGCTGAACGCCATGGCGAAATCGTACTACGAAACCGTTGCAGCCCAGCGATCAGCAGCGTTTTCCCAGGAAAGCCTGGAGATGCAGCAGCGGGTTTCCTTGGCCCAACAGGAACGTCTAAAAGCGGGAAAGATTTCCGAGGCTGAAGTGGAAAGCGGCAAAGCGGCTTTGGCGGTTGCTGAAATCGAGGCTGAAGCCGCCCGGGTGAAATTCGATTTGGCTAGAAGACAGCTAGCGGCGCATTGGGGAAGCTCCGAGCCGGCCTTCCGCGAGGTAGTCGCTAGCTTGGATACGGTCGAGCCGCCAGACGAGGAAAGCTACCTCCGAGATTTGCAAAGCAGCCCTTTTCTGGAGTACGCGTCCAGTGTAGTGGAGGAGCGCGATCGTTCACTAAATCTTGAGCGAGCCAAACGAATTTCGGACATAACGGCGGGAATTGGTGGACGTCGCTTTGAAGCGACTGGAGACGAGGCCCTGGTTTTTCAGGTTTCTGTTCCGATTCCCTTGTTCGATCGGAATCGAGGAAATATAGAGATTGCCCAAGCTGAGGCGGCTAAAGCCAGGGCCGAACGGGAGCGGGCCATCATGGATCTTAAGTTCAGGATTTCCGAAACCTATGAATCGCTGGCCGCCGCTCATCGCGAAGCCGAAGCGATCTCCCAGTATGTTATTCCGTCCGCTGAACGTGGATACAATTACGCTAACGAAGGCTACTTGTTGGGGAAATATAGCTACATCGAACTGAAAGCGGCTCAAAGCGTCTTGCTGGAATCCCGCCAGAAGCTAATCGATGCCCAGCTCCGATTCCATAAGTCCTTTGCTGATCTCAATACTCTGCTTGGCCACGATCTTTAACCTATGACTTCAAAATTCTCAGTCCAAATTTCCATGAAACTCGCTTTTTTAACATTACTACTAGCAATGTTGCTCATCGCAGGATGCAGCGATTCTTCAATCCCGCCGGAAAGGATGGCCAGTCCTGAAGCGGATGATCAGCGAACGATTACCATCAGCGATCAGGTTTTCCGAAATGCCGATTTCAGCTTTGCCGAAGCCGCCTCAGGGAAAATTAGCATGGCGGCGACCGCCTTTGGCGAAGTGGCTCTGAACACGGATAACGTCGCCTCGATCGTCAGTCGGGTCGAAGGGGTACTCACGGAGGATCGTAAGCAACTAGGGGACCGTGTCGAAGAGGGCGAAGCCTTGGCTGTCATAGAAAGTCGTTCCTTGGCCCAATCGATTGTCGAGTATCTGCAAACGGAACGGGAACGGCGTTTCGCCACAGCGGAATTCAATCGAGAGAAGGCGCTGTTCGAAAAGAAACTAACGTCTTCGCAGGAGTACTATGAAGCCGAACAAGCTTATCACAAGGCCTTGATCGCCCATGCGGCGGCGTTGCAACCCTTGGAGCTTCTCAACTTCACTGAAAGACAGCTTCACGGGTACTTGTCGAATCCGGAGAAGGCCAACCTAACTAAGTTTGAGGTTCGCTCGCCCATATCCGGAGTGGTCACCAGGAAGTCGCTGATCAAAGGGGAAGCCGTATCGGATGATGCCCAGCTTTTTGTGGTCGCCGAGCTCTCCGAAGTTTGGGTCGATTTCCAAGTGCCGCTCTCGTCAATCAGTGGAATTCAGCAGGGGGATCGCGTAAGCGTCAGTTCTTCGGGAGGCGATGTCGAATCGTATGCAGACGTCAAATATGTTTCGCCGATAGCGAACGAATCGAGCCGAGCGGTCCCTGTGCGAGCGGCAATGGAAAATAGTGACGGGCTTTGGCGTCCGGGCTCTCCCGTAGTTGTAGGCTTCTCCAGAAAACAGACTGTAGCGGATATCGTCATACCGACGGAGGCTCTGCTCGATTTCGAGGGCGGATTCGCTGTCTTCGTGAGGAAAGGGGCACGCTCTTTCGAATTGAGAGAGGTGATTCCTGGAGACCGGGATGATTCCCAAGTGGCTATCTTGGATGGACTTGAGCGGGGCGAAACCGTCGTTAGCGCGAATGCCTATCTGTTAAAGTCTCAGTGGATGATGCAGCCGGAAGCTTAGAACCTACAGGAATTTCGACATGTTGAAAAATCTAATCAAGTTTTCGCTTTCGGAGCGATTCCTGCTCGTCGTTTCAGCCCTGGTCATCGCGGGTTGGGGATTCTATTGCTACCAGAGACTGCCGATCGACGCGTTCCCGGATATTTCCAATACGCAGGTGCAGGTAATCGTCAAAGCGTCGGGAATGACTCCCCTGGAAGTCGAGCAACGGGTAACGAATCCGATCGAAATCGAGGTCAGAGGGATAGAGAACCAGACCGTTTTGCGTTCGACGAGCAAGTACGCTTTGTCGGTGATTACCATCGATTTCGCGGATGGCACGGACATCTATTGGGCCAGGCAGCAAGTTTCGGAACGCATAGGCCATGTATTGGCGGGGTTGCCTGAAGGAGTTGAAGGAGGCTTGGCTCCGATCACCATGCCCCTCAGCGAAGTCTATATGTTTTTGGTCGAGGGCCCTGGCTATTCTAATATGGAACTGCGCAGCATTCTCGATTGGATCATCCGTCCGCGTTTGCTTTCGGTTGAAGGGGTTGCGGACGTCAATTCGTTGGGGGGCGAAGTCCGCAGCTTCCACGTCCTGCCCGATCCAGAAAAACTCGCCGCCTTCAACCTGGACGTGAACGACGTCATCGGAGCCTTGGAGAAAAACAACCGCAACGCGGGCGGCGACCGTTTTACTCGCAACAACGAAGTTATCTTGGTTACGACCGTGGGCCAGCTCAAAACGTTGGACGATATCGAAGGGATTCCCGTTGCAAGCCGCGGTGGCGTGCCGGTACACATACACGATGTGGCCAGCGTCAAAGTTGATGGATTGACGCGGTACGGCGGTGTCACTGCCCACGGTAGAGGTGAAGCGGTTCAAGGCCTGGTTCTCAATCGAAGGGGAGCCAACAGTCGAGATACCGTGGAGGGAGTGAAAGCGATGCTGGAAGATGTGAAAATCGCTTTGCCTGAGGGAGTGAGAATCGTCCCATTCTACGATCGTTCGGATTTGATTAACAAAGCTGTGGGAACGGTGGAGGCTGCTTTGCTCCAGGGGGTGGCATTAGTGATGTTCGTCCTTTTCCTGTTTCTGGTCAATGTCCGTAGCGCTGTCAGCGCCGGTATTATTCTGCCGTTAACGGTGCTGGCTACTTTTATTCCCATGTACTACTTGGGGATCACGGCTAATCTCATGTCGCTTGGAGGTATAGCCATCGCTATCGGCATTCTCGTCGATTCTGCAGTGGTCATGGTGGAAAACGTTCATCGGGGCCTGTGCGGCGAAAAGGGCGTCGAACGGCTGCGAATCATTTGGAAAGCGGCCAAAGAGGTAGGCATGCCCATCCTTTCCGGCGTGGTTATAATTATCGTCTCTTTCCTACCGATTCTCAGTCTAACGGGGATCGAAGGTAAGCTTTTCCGGCCCTTGGCGATCACGATCGTCTTGGCTATGGCCAGCTCGCTACTGCTCTCGCTCACTGTCATTCCGGTGGTGTCTAGCCTTCTTATGACCGGGGGGAATGCAGAGGGCAATTTACTGCAGCGCTGGCTAAACAAGATCTATGAGCCAATCTTGAGATTCGCGTTGAGGAGGCGCTCCAGCCTCGCCATCGGAGCCCTCGTGGCCCTGGTGGCCTCGATACTTGTCGCTATGCGGGTGGGAAAGGAGTTTCTGCCCTATCTCGATGAGGGCACCTTGGTGGTGCAATTCGAGAAACTCCCGAGTATTTCGTTGGAGAAATCGATGGAGATCGACGATGCCATAGCGCGCGAATTGATGAAGCTTCCGGAGATAACGGGACTGGCCTCCCGGGTGGGCTCTGATGAACTCCGATTAGATCCAATGGGGCTGAACGAGAGCGATGTCTTTTTCGAGATCAAACCGCGCTCGGAATGGACGGTGGATGGGATCGAAGCTTTGCAGGAAAAAATCCGCGAGATCGTCGATGGTTTCCCGGGAGTGATTTACGGATTCACACAGCCCATCGATATGCGGGTCTCGGAAATGATTTCGGGGGTAAGCTCGGCTGTCGCCGTTAAGCTTCTGGGTGACGATCTCGATCTTATGGAAAGCAAATCGAAAGCGATTGAAGCTTTAGTGAATGGCATCGATGGGGCAGTAGATGTATCACGAACCCCATTACGCGGGCAAATGTATCTAAGTATCCGCATGAACCATTCGGAAATGAGTCGGCTGGGGATTTCCGTTGATGATGTGAATAATTTGGTGAGCGCGGCGATTGGGGGAATACAACCGACAGAGGTTATCGAGGGCAATCGTCGCATACCGGTAATCGTCCGCTATCCTCAATCCTTTCGGGAATCAGCCTCCGCTATGGCTAATCTTCTCTTGTCTACCCCTGGTGGAGAAAGCGTGCGACTTGGAGACGTGACCACTATAGTCGAGGAAGATGGCCCGGTGCAGATCGAACGTGAGGAAGGCAAGCGCCAGGTAGTCATCGAATCGAACGCTCAAGGAAGGGATGTTGTTGGCTTTGTCGAAGAGATTCGGGAAAAGGTTGCTGCACAGATAGAAATGCCGCCGGGCTTCTATGTCGAATACGACGGTCAATTCGCCAATCAGGCTAGGGCTACCAAACGCCTGGCTCTTGTCGTTCCTGTATCCGTATTCCTGATTTTCATGATCTTGCTATCCACTTTTAACGCTGCACGGCAGGCTTTGTTAATCCTTTGCAACGTTCCTTTCGCCTTCATCGGAGGAATCCTGCTTCTACACGCTAGCGGCATGTACCTTTCCGTTCCCGCGTCGGTGGGATTTATCGCTCTTCTGGGGCTGGCCGTGATGAATGGTGTGGTCCTGGTGAACTACTTTAATCAGTTGCGTGATGAAAATCCGGAGACGCCACTGGGGGAGATTGCCATGCAAGGAGCGAAAAGAAGGCTTCGGCCGGTATTGATGACAGCTATTCTTACGGTTCTCGGGCTGGTGCCGCTACTTTTAGCCAGCGGTCCCGGTTTGGAAGTGCAGAAGCCATTGGCGGTAGTGGTTATAGGCGGCACGTTTTCCTCGACCGCCCTAACGCTTATACTTTTGCCAACTTTGTACGTTTGGCTGGAGGGTAGAGCTCAAAAACTTGGAGTTGGTGTCCACGAATCTGTTGGGGCTCACGTGTTTTCGGAAGAATAGCGAAGGCAATTTGGATAGGCTCCAATTAACCTATAACCCTGTAGTAGGGCTGCTTGTCCCCAAACAGCCTCAAGGATCTAGCCGTTCACTGGAATCGGGTCTCGCCACCCAGCGAACGTGTGCCCATATTCGCGAATCATGAAAATCACTACCGCCTCTCCGAATAAGAAACTGATAAGAACCGGCCTTTTTGTGGCCTTGGTGTCGGAAGGGGCCGATCCGATATTGCCACCGGACATTGAGATACCCGCTCTGGCGAAAGAATCCTGCTCGGGCAAAGCGAGAGAAATGCGGCTTACCGACGCCACGCGAGGCCCGGCCAAACGGGTGCTTCTTGTTGGTATTGGAGATAGAAAATTGGATACGCTGGCAGAGACGGTTCGGCGTTGCGGGGCTTTGATTGCTAAGAAGGCGGAAAAGATTGGGGCCAAATCCGTGACGGTGGGACAGGACTTGGGTGGCCAAGCTGAAGCGACGGGCTTGGGCCAAGCCTTGGCTGAAGGATTGGCCATGGGGGCCTATCAGCTCGAGGATTTCAAGAGCGACCGAAAGAAGGCTTCCCTCGATCGCGTCACCGTAATCGCTTCCGGCGATTTCAGGAAGGGGCTCTCCCGGGGAGCTATTATCGGCGAAGCGAACTGTCTCGCTCGCCGACTTCAAGATACGCCCGCCAATCTGATGCGTCCCCGCGATCTGGTGAAAGAGGCCCGGGCCATCGCAGCGAGCTCTGATCAGGTGAAGATTAAAGTTTTCGATGAAAAAGCGATGAGCCGTATGAAGATGGGTTCGTTGCTGTCCGTATCGCGCGGCTCGCAGGAGCCCGCCTATCTGATCCACCTTGCCTATCGACCCAAGAAAAAAAGCCGCTCCAAAGTTTGCTTTGTGGGCAAGGGGCTGACCTTTGATGCGGGAGGCATCAGTTTGAAGCCTTCCGCGAAAATGCATGAGATGAAGTATGACATGTCGGGTGGCGCTGCTGTCCTTGGGGCCATTGCGGCGGTAGCCAAGTTGAAGCCCAACGTTGAGGTTCACGTTTTGGTTCCCGCTTCGGAAAACCTGCCAGATGGAAAGGCCAATAAGCCGGGGGATTTGGCCACGGCTATGAACGGACTCACGATCGAAATTCTCAATACAGACGCGGAAGGTCGATTGATTCTGGCTGATGCCTTGGCTTTTGCGGAAAAGTCGATTAAGCCAGACTCCATGGTAGATTTGGCGACCTTGACGGGCGCCGTTGTCGTTGGCCTCGGTCACGAATATTCCGGGGCCACGGGAAATAGTGATTCTCTAACCGACGCCCTAGTCGCTGCCGGAAAACGCTGCGGCGAACTGGTCTGGCCGCTCCCGATTCATCCTCAGCACGAAGAAGACATGAAAGGTTCCGTGGGAGATTTGCAGAATATCAGCCCACCCACTACCGGAGCGGGTTCCTCGACCGGCGGCGCTTTTCTAAAGAACTTCGTTGGCGAGGTACCGTGGGTTCATTTGGACATCGCTGGCAGCGCATGGGGAGCGGCGGATCGCGACTACCAAGGAGGATCCTCAGGTACAGGAGTAGGCGTGCGGCTGTTGCTGGAGTATCTGGAGAGTGTCTAGGGTATAGTAGGCATCTTGCCTGTTTGTGACACAGGCTTCCAGCCTGTGTACAATGGAATATACACTAGCAGGATGCCTGTGCTACTGCTAGACTCTAGATCGCGGGCTGAAGCGCCGCGCTACTTTACACCAGCGGCAAAATTAGCGAAGCGATCATGCTGGTGATCAATCCGACAACCGCCATGATACAGGCCATGACCGAGAAATTCATCAATGTTTCCTTGACGGTCATTCCACTCATCTTGCCGATTACCCAGAAGCCGCTATCGTTCATCCAAGGCACGGGTTTGGCTCCAAAGCCGATGACCATGGCCAAGTAAATCGGATGAAAGCCCAGCGTTTCCGGTGAAGCCATGGGAGCGAGGATCCCGACCGATGTGATCATAGCCACAGTAGCCGATCCTTGAACCGTACGTATCATACCTGTCAATACGAAGGCCATAGGGAGAAACCAGATCCCTCCAGCGACATCGAACTGCTCGACAACGCTGCGGATACCTGATTGTTGCAGCATGCCGCCGAAGGCTCCGCCCGCAGATGTGATCAGCAAGACGATCCCACCGCTGGAAAGAGAATGCTCCATGGCGTGCTTCATGGCGGAGGGATCGTTTTTCTTTTTCAGGTAAAGCGTGTATAGACCGATGCTGGCTGCGACGGTGAGAGCCACGTTCTTGTCCCCCAGAAATTGCACGATCGAATTCACAGATGCCGATAGCTCGAAACCGGCAGAATCGGCAATGGCCGTGAGCACGGTTTTGCCGGAAAGCAGGATCAGGGGAAGCAAAATGGGAGTGATAGAAAGCCAAAGGGGCGGGAGGGTGGACACGTCGATCTCGTCCCAATTTTTCAGTGTCTCGTCAGAGCCTTCTTCGATGTCGCGAAAAGGTATCGGGTGTCGCCGATTGATCCACTTGGCGTAAGCCATGCCGCTCAAAGCGGCTACGCCACCAACGAGAATGCCGGCCAGCATCATAGCCCCAATATCGATCCCCAGCTCCTCTGCCACGAATAGGGGTCCTGGCGTGGGAGGAATTTGAGAGTGGGCGATGGATCCGCCCGCGATAATGGCGAGGACGTAGAGGCCGTAATTTTTCTTGGTGGAGGCGGCCAAGCCTTTGGCTAGCGGAACGAGCAAGTAGAACACGGTGTCGAAAAATACAGGAATACCGAGGAAGAATCCGCTGGCTCCCATGGCTGCCGGGGCCCGTTTTTCCCCAAAGGCTTTCAGAATCGAAAGGACAATTCGCATAGCCGCTCCGCTATCCAGCAGGCATTTTCCGATGATCGAGGCCATACAGATGACGATTCCGATCTTGCCGCAGGTGATGCCAAAGGCAGTGGCTACCCGAAGCCCAAAGGGCGTGTTGGCCAGCTCTGTAGCTTCTTGTAAAGATTTACCTTCTCCGAGCCAATATTCCGTCATTCCCTCTATCCCGGAAAAAGCCGCCACGGCCATCGCTGCCAGGATGAGGGTGAAGAAGGGGTGAAGTTTGAGGAGGAGGATGCCAGCGAAGACGATGACAACTCCAATGATGAGAACAAAAACGGGGTCCATTGCCTGAAACTTGTTGAGGGGAAATCGGGATTTTCCAAATCAAATCGATTGACCGGCTTGCTTTCAGAGCTGGGCCTCAGATAGAGAGACGGTGACCGAATCCACTTTGGATTTACTAAATAGGTAAGATCCGAGAGGCGAATGAAGATTGGATCTTTGATCTAGTATCCGGAATAAAGTTACAAAAATAAATATCGTGCTGCCGAATTAGTTGTTCATTTAGAATGGGCTATGCGTTTTTTGTCCAAAAAGTCCCATTGATCCGTGTCGAGGGACTCTTTGTTACAGTTTACCTCCCCATGTGTTACGCCCTCCCTCAATTTTTTTATCCCTGAAATACGGTATTTGCAGCTGGCTTGGGCCTTCTGGCACAAGTTTCTATCCCCCTCGATTGAGTGGTCAGAGCAATCCCATAGAGCCGCCTTATCCTCAGCTCAAAAAGTTGATTGCGGGTGGAAGCGTACTGCCGACAGATCCTACACAATAAGAATCAAAACCCACTCAGTCAAACGCATCTTGTTGGACAACCTGCGATCTATGAAAATTCGGAATCTGCTCTGGGCCTTGATTGCAGTCCTCGTAAATCAACAACCGCCAGCTTTGGGTTTTAAATCTTATACCTTATCAAGAGATAATAGCGATCGAGCCGAGCTCCACGCCTGGACCCAACCTAGTAACGCGCAAGGTTTATAATTTATACTGTGATGGTAGCATAACCTTAACGGACGACACTCCAATTTCTGCTATAAATAGGAGTGATTCGATCAATTTCCAGGGTGGTATGCTAGTTAGGACATTTCCTGGGGCTTTTGATTTTTCGATTCTCACGCAAGAGGGATTTTCTTTTGAAAGTCTAGGACAGGATTGGTATTCGCTTGAGGCATCTGGAGAGTGCGACTTGTCCCTAGTGATTTTGTGGGACGGCACCTTCGTGAACGGAAATCGAAATACGTTCTCCGATGCGACGCTTAACATAAACGGTAACGTTCTAGTAACGGATTCGGAAGGTCTATTGGATTTTCCGGTATTTCGGATACGCAAGATGGACTGCTGGACACCATTACGATTGAGGGACAGATCCCTCAGTTTCCCGACTTCGACTTCCAATTCGCCGAAGGGTCTTCGTACGATATCTTAGATGCTGTAGAGTCGGTTGTTTTCAATGTAACCGATTTTATACCATAGGCCAACCAGAGGGCGACATCACGGAAGGGGATATGCCGGTCCTCACGAGTTTGAGCGCCATTTCTTTGGGAATAACAGATCCGACGGGATTAGAAACGGCGACGAACCTGGCTACGCTTGAATTAGCGTACAATAACATTACTGACCTTTCTCCGCTAGCTGGTCTTCAGAATCAGCAAACGCTGAAGCTAATCGGCAATAGCGTATAGGATATTGGTCCCTTGGCGAGCCTGACATCGCTATCAAGTCTCTTTCTGGCCGATAACTCAATACAAGACATTAGCCCTCTTTCAGGCCTGACCTTTATTTGTCTGGAAACTTGATTTCAGACTTCTCTCCATTGACTGGTTTGACTTCCCTCGCACGTTTAGGGTTACAAAATAATCAGATTAACGATCTATCGAATTTTCCAAAAAGTTTGAATACTCTGCAACGTTTAGATCTGTCTGGTAATCAAGTTCCTGCCCTGACAGCATACGCTTCATTCCCTCTCAAGTCAACGGTCATTCCTAGGAATAATAGTATTTCAGCACTGGATCCCTTAGTTAGTTCTGAAGAATACAAGTATTTGGTGATTAATGACAATCATGTCGTGCTCATTCCTGGTTCGAAGCAAAGAGCTATTCTCGATTGAATAGTTGGTCGATACGGGGCAGTTTCGTACGAAGAACCGGATGTTACTCCCGTGTCGATACCGGATGTTCGATTGCGGGATTTGATTCGCCAATCGCTTGGGAAATCAACGGGCGAGATCACTCGAGCGGAAATGATCGCATTAACATCGTTAACCGGAGATGGGCGAGGGATTTTCGACCTAACAGGTCTGGAGTTCGCCGATAATCTTACCGATTTGCGGCTTCGCCACAATTCTATATCAGATCTCAGTCCTATATCAAATTTGGTGAACCTAGAGAAATTGAATTTGTATGTTAACCGAGTCACTGATCTGAGCCCGCTATCGGGATTGATAAACTTGGACTTTCTAATTACTAATGACTAGGCGGGGATAAGCGATTTATCGCCGTTGGCTGGATTGGTGAACTTGGAGATCTTGGCTGCCAATCGAAGTCAAGTTACGGACCAGTCGCTTCTGGCTAATCTCGCGGAGTAAAAGGAACTCTGTTTTAGCTATCATGAGGTCAGCGATTTGAGCCCACTCTCTGGGCTTGTTAATTTGGAACGGGTTGGCTTGGCCTATCACCAGATTGCCGACGTCAGCTCCTTGTTAGGCTTGTTGAATCTCACCGAGCTTAATCTGAGCTATAACCAGATTAAGGATATCAGCCCATTTTCCGGATTTACGAAACCAGTCTCACTCAAATTAACTGGCAATAACCTTTCAGACTCGACCCCTCGCAGGAAAACGTAGCGAATTTTCAAGCGCTATCGGAAGGTCGTCAGGCATTCGCTGAAGGCGATGTTCTTAATCCGCTGAGTGCTTTAATCGAATTAGTGTCATTGAATATCGAGGACAACCAGATTCGCAACATGGGACCGCTTGCGGGACTAACCGAACTATAGGCGATCAATTTAAGCGGGAATTTAATCGAAGATTTGACGCTGCTACAAGATCTCGAAGCTCTAGAATCGGTGGATATCAGCGCGAATACCATTTCCGATCTGAGAACACTCGCGGGGCTGACGAATCTGGAAGAATTGTCCTTAGAAGATAATCCCTTGGACCTGCTCATTGGCTCAGATCGATACCTCGTTTTCTCTCAGATCGTTGAAACGCTGGCATTCAATAAGCGATTCAGAGATTTGATTACTGCCGCGTTGGAAACCAATTCCGAAACCGGTATCGATGTGGGAGATGTCTTGCCTCCTTGCGCTATTCTACTTGATTCCGGCGCGCCGCGGTATTGGCGTATTCTAGAATCCAACTAGAAGATCAATAACAAGTTGCTCCCGAAAGGCGAGATCCCACCTGCCATTTAATTTTCCAACGTTGGAAAACTAAATGGCAGACGGATCAGGGCACTACGTAGACGGGCATGTAGAGTCGAGCTGCTTCGAATACGGTTTGGGCGTTCCAGTTGGCGAGGCGAAAGCAGCCATGGGGTTCGGTGCGGCCTACTTGTTCGGGCTCGGGGGTGCCGTGGATTCCGTAGCCTGGGCGATTGAGGGTGATCCATCGGGTGCCGACGGGATTGTTCGGTCCGGATGGAATGATGAATCGGTTGTTGATGCGCTCACGCTGTGCGATATCGGTGAGAATCTTCGGATCGAAGGTATAGTTGGGGTCAGCCTCTAAGGCTACGGTTCGCAATTCCCCGTGAGGCCTGTTTTCGACCCGCCGAGCTATACTAACCGGACAATGGAATAGGATTTGGCCTCTAGGGCTGTGGGGCTGCAGCGTATGCTTAGACAGGCGTATCTGTATGTGGCCTACGGGCGATGAAATGCGGTAGGCAGGAATTCTTGGAACTTTGATGATCGCTCCCGCCTGAATGCGGATCCAGTCCAATCCAGAATTGAGTTGCCTTATTTAGTCGGTATAGGACTGAGATCTTTCCGCTACTCATTCGAGAATGGAGCTATAGCCCAGATAATCCATTTGCCCGCAATCTCGCCAACTAGCAGGTTACGGCCGGATTCGGCCCAGTTCTACCTGGCTCACCTGAAGGCTTGTGAAAACGGGGTCCTGGATTTTGAGAATCCTTGCTGTGGCGGAATCGAAATCTCCGCTCAGGGAAAGACCTTTGGTTGTTTGGTAGGCTAGGAACGCTGGTAGCGTTTGAGTCCCATAGACGCCATCGATAGATCCCGGTGATAATCCTTCGCGAGCCAGAGCGATTTGCCATTCGGCTGTATCGGCGGAAGCCGGAAAGGTGTCCGGTTAAGGAATTTGAAGGAATGAGAGAACAGAAAGATGCAAGGATCAAAAAGAAGGTGTTGCGTATTGGTGAATGGTAGGGTTGGCACTGGGTCCGTCCCGCATTGACAATCCAATAGGTTTGTCGACGGGGCACTTCGCAAGCGAAGGCCCTATATGAAAAATGGTTTAACCAGAGTTTATTGGACACTCCTTAAGGGGGGTCCGACTTCGGTTTTTGTGCCAAAAGCGAATTGCGAAACTCATTCAAAGATTGATGCCGGCGCCAGGACCCAGCGGCAAGCCGATCAGATACCAGACAACGAGCAGAATGGTCCAGCCGATGGCGAAAGCGATGGAGTAGGGGACCATTGAGCTGACGAGCGTGCCGATGCCGAGCTTGCGATCGTAGCGTAGGGCAAAACTGAGGACGATAGGGAAGTAGGGATTGAGAGGGGTGATCATGTTGGTGATGGAATCACCCACGCGGTAGGCGGCCTGCGTCATTTCTGGGGATAGACCCAGGGCCATAAACATGGGTACGAAAACCGGGGCCATGATACCCCACTTGGCGGAGGCGGAACCGATGACAAGGTTGATTCCCGCAGCCAGGAAAACGAAGGTGAGAATGAGGGGCAGATTTCCCACTCCGAGGCCTTTGAGGATCTCCGCTCCGGTGAGAGCTGTGAGGAGTCCCAGGTTGCTCCATTGGAAATAGGCTACGAACTGGGCAGCGGCGAAAGCTAGGACGATATAGCCGCCCATGGTGGCCATGGTGTCTCCCATCATCCCGGCTAGCTGCTTGGAGCTTCGGCCTGTGCCCACGATCCATCCATAGGTTAGACCGGGAAAAATGAAGAAAAGCATGATGATGATAACGAGACTTTGCACCATGGGGGCCAAGGTACCGTCCGCATCTCTCAGTACGGCGTTCTGAGGGATCGTAAGAGCGATCAAGGCGACTGCGGTTACCAGAACGGTGATAAGGGCCCCGCGAAGGCCTTTGCGCTCCAGAGGGGTGATCGCTTGGAGAGCGAGGTCCTGCTTCTTCTCGTTGTCAGTTTCAGAATCATCGGCATCCGGATTCCATTGGCCCAAGCGGGGCTCCACGATGCGCTCAGTCACAAACCAGCCAGCTGTGGTGACGACAAAGACGGAAGCGATCATGAAGAAGTAGTTGGCGTCGGCGGTTACGACTCGGTCGGCATCGTATAATCGGGCGGCTGATTGGGTGAAACCGGAGAGCAAAGGATCAAGGGAGGTGAGCAGCAAGTTGGCGGAAAAGCCGCCCCCTGTTCCAGCGAAAGCGGCGCAAAGCCCCGCCAGAGGATGCCGGCCCATCCCGGCGAAGAGAACGGCCCCGAGAGGCGTCAGGACTACGTAGCCAGCGTCCGCTGCCATGGAACTCATGACGCCAGCGAAAACGACTACGACGGAAATCAGTGACCGTGGCGTGGCCTCGACCAGCAGTTTCAAACTGGTGCCGATGAGCCCGCTCCTTTCCGCGACACCGATTCCCAGCATGGTCACGAGGACGGCTCCGAGTGGGGGAAAGCTAGTGAAATTATGCTCGGCTTCCACGAACATTTTCTGGATCTGGTCGGCGGTGAGCAGATTGATGAGTCCGATCGTCTCTCCCGTTACCGGATGCACGCGGCTCCAGCCTATAAAGGAAATCAGCCAACTGAGAACGGGGATCAGTAGAGCGAGGCCGAAATAGAGAATGAGCGGGTCGGGCAGGCGGTTTCCGGCTCTCTCTACCCAGTTGAGAAAGGAACTGAGGAATCCGCGGGACGATTTATTTGAAGCACTCATACAGGGATGCTTGGGAAAGAACATGAATTCGCCGCTTTGGCAAAGTCCTTTTGAGGACGATATAGGCGTCGATTTGTATGAGTATTGGGAATACGAATGAAGGACCTCTCTTGTTTAGGCCAGATTCGATTCTAACGTATTCTATTTGCTTCGGCTTTTCGGTAGGGAGGACCGTCTTCGGCCTTCGCCGAGGCTGCAGCTAGACATGCGGTCCTCCGTGTTCGAGTTTCGGAGTATCGAGACGATCCTCCATACCTCTAGGAATACCTCGGGGCTTCCTACACCAAATTTTGGCCGCTCGTAGATCGGCCGCTATCTCTTGAAACGTTTCGGAAGTAATCACCCAAATCCGTTCGGGGGATTGATTTGACGAATCCGTTGCAGTTCTATTCAACCCTTGCTCAGGATAAAAACATGTCAGAAGCTAAACCACTCGTCGGCGTTATCATGGGCAGCAATTCCGACTGGCCCACCCTTTCTCAAGCAGCGGAAATACTGAATGACTTTGGAGTTCCATATGAAGCCAAGGTGGTATCCGCTCACCGTACGCCGGAAAAGATGTTCGATTATGCCAAGACAGCGAAAGCGCGCGGCTTGAAATGCATTATTGCTGGAGCCGGTGGAGCGGCTCACTTGCCCGGAATGGTTTCAGCTTTGACCGCGCTTCCGGTACTAGGAGTGCCGGTCGAGTCCAAGTCTCTCAAAGGAATGGATTCGCTTCTTTCCATCGTGCAAATGCCCGGCGGCATTCCCACGGCTACCTTTGCCATCGGCGGACCTGGAGCCAAGAATGCGGCCCTTTATGCGGTTTCGATCCTAGCGACTGCTGACGACGAGCTTGGCGGCAAATTGGAAGCCTACAGGGAATCGTTAAAGGCCAAAGTTGAGGCCATGGAACTGGACTAGTAGCCCGTTTGCCTTTTTCAATCGTGGTATGATAAAACCTGGTTCCACAATTGGCGTGCTTGGCGGCGGGCAACTTGGCCGGATGACAGGGCAAGCGGCTCGGGCGTTGGGCTACGGATTTGTCGTTTACGAACCCCAATCAAATTGTCCTGCGGGCCATGTTGCCGATCTCGAAATTAATGCTCCCTATTCGGACGAAGCCGCGCTCGGGCGATTGGCTGATGCGGCTGATGTCGTGACTTATGAATTCGAGAATGTGCCGGTGGAGGCGACCCGGGTGTTGGAAAAGAAAGTGACGCTCCATCCGCGTCCCGAAATTCTGCACATTTGCCAGAACCGGGAGCGGGAAAAGAATTTCTTGCGGGACAATGGAATTCCTTGCGCGCCTTTTGCCATCGTTGATTCTCTAGAGGATCTTGAGGCCGCGCTTTCCGAAATCGGACGGCCCTCCGTGTTAAAGACAGCGGCTTTTGGATACGATGGAAAAGGGCAGTTGAAGATCAGCGCGGATGGTTTGGATACCGAATCGATCTGGAATCAATTCGGCCAGTATCGGGCAGTTCTCGAGGGTTGGATGGATTTCAGTATGGAGATCTCCATAATGGTTGCCGCTAACGAGCAAGGAGACGTATCCACTTTTCCCGTTGCGGAAAATATCCATACCAATCATATTCTTGACTACTCCATTGTTCCGGCCAGAATCTCTTTGGAACTGCAGTCTGAAGCGGAGGCCCTCGCCAAGGAGATTGCTCAGAAGCTTGGGCTCATTGGGCTTCTAGGAGTCGAGCTCTTCGTGCTCAAAGATGGGACCTTAGCCGTCAATGAGCTGGCCCCGCGTCCGCACAACTCAGGTCACTACACCATCGACGCTTGCGTCACTTCCCAGTTTGAGCAATTCGTTCGAGCCGTTTGCGGCTTGCCGCTGGGATCAACCGAACTGTTCCGACCCATTACGATGGTCAATATTCTCGGCGATGCCTGGATTGACCGTCAACCGAACTTCGCCTCAATTCTCGAGGACCCTGATTCCAAGCTTCATCTTTACGGAAAAGCGGAAGCCCGAAAAGGACGTAAGATGGGTCATTTCTGTGTTTTGGGAGACTCGGCAGATGCCGCCTACGAAAAAGCCAAGGCTTTGAAAGCTCGGCTTTAAGTTACCAGCTTAGCTGACTCTAGAAATCTGAGCCTATTTATTGTCTCGAAGAGACCCACACTTGCCTTTTAGAGGCAACGAGCGAGGACTCGAGCGTTGTCCAGAATCTATCTATAAACATCGCTCCGCTAGTTCCTCCATGGGTGAGGAAATGGGTGTCCGCAATGCGAACAAAATGCTAGAGGGCCTGAGTTTGGTGATGGACAGGAAGTTTTTGCCTGATGCCTTCAACGGATTCGCAGCCACTGGATTGATAAATCATAGCTAGCCTCTAAGTGGTTAGCGCGTCACGTTCTCGATAAGTTGACGTCCGATCAAATCCCGTCAACTGTGCCTTCATGAATTCGAAGCATTCCGAAGCTCGTCCTAATTCGTCGTTACAAAACCGCCGCAATTTTATCGGCCAGTTGCTTGTTGCAGGGGCTGGGTTTTCGACAGTTGGCTGCGGCCGAAAGTCGGGCAATGGAGCCGCGGATGGCTGGATTCCGCTGTTCAATGGCCGCAATCTCGATGGCTGGATTCCGAAGATTCGCTACTCTGAGGCTGGCGAAAACCCGGGCGATACCTTTCGGGTCGTTGATGGACTGCTGAGCGTGGTGTATGAACCCGAAGAATACCCCACTTTCGAAGAGCGATTCGGGCATTTGTTCTACGAGCGTTCCTTTTCCCGATATCGGATTCGGGCCGAGTACCGATTTGTGGGGGAGCAAGTGAAAGGCGGACCCGGCTGGGCGATTCGCAACAGCGGTTTTATGCTCCATGGTCAGACACCGGAATCGATGACTATTGATCAGGATTTTCCGGCCTCTATTGAGGCCCAAATCCTGGGTGGAAACGGAACGGATGCCCGTACGACCATGAATCTTTGCACGCCGGGAACCAATGTGGTCATGAATGGTGAACTCTTTTTGCCTCACTGCACCAGCTCGTCCTCGGAAACATATCACGGTGATCAATGGGTGACTGCTGAAGCCGAAGTTTACGGCAACGAAACCATTCGCCACTTTGTCAATGGGAAGGAAGTGCTTTTCTACGAAACGCCCCAACTGGACGAGCGGGATGAGAGCGCCCAGCGCCTTTTAGCCGCCGGCCACCCCAAGATAATTAGCGAAGGAACGATTTCCCTCCAGTCCGAAAGCCACCCCGTGCAATTCCGCAAAGTGGAATTGAAGGAGTTGTGATAAAAGTATTGGGATAAACAGTCCCATCGTGATTTCCAGTAATGCGTTTCTTCAGTGTAACGTTTTCGTCGATTAAAAAAGAGAATCCAAATATTGGATACTAAACCGATGGAAGGTATTAGGGCCCTTCTTTTCGGGCTAAATGGCAGGGGTGGTAAGATCTGTTGCTTTGCAACTAGATTATGCTTTATCCAGCATCGAATTTGACCGCAAACCTTAAGGACGAACGGCTATGAGCCAAAACTCTTTGCGAAGCTTGAGGGCGTTCATGACGAGACCGCCAGGGAAATAAAAAGGAGCTTCGAGGAAATCGACAATTCGCTCGATGAGCGAAGCATTTCTGCGGAGGAGGTGGGGGTGGACCTTTCGAACGCGGTATCCAGCCTGCTCGAGGAGACGCCCCAATGTTTTCGGAGAGTAGTAGACAAAATGTTCGTTTCCGCCTTTGCAATCGGGACGATAAAAGCGGCTTTTAATGGGATTGCGTTGCGCCTTGCTATATCCGGCATGAGGAACCGCTATGAACAGAGCGCCCCCGGGTTGAAGTATTCGATAGGCTTCCTTAAGAGCGCCTCGGGGATCAGGCGTGTGCTCCAAAACGTGTTTCATTATCACCACGCGAAAGGTTCCCTCTTCGAATGGCATGCTTTCGAGATCTCCTATTTCCGCCTTCAAACCCTGCTGGCGGCAGGCTTCGATGGCATAAGGGGCAATGTCCGTCCCCACGCACTCAAGTCCAAGGTCTTTGGCAGCACGAAGCGTGTACCCTAGTGAGCAGCCTACATCGAGGAGAGGACCTGGTTGAGTGTGGTTCAGAGTGTCGAGAATCTGTTTTCTCGACTTTCGGATGCGTCGCCCCGTGCGTTTATCGTAATCATGGGCATGCTTGCTTTCTCCCGCTCGAAAATACATCGAGTCATAGATCTCTTCGCTCTGGGCATCGATTCGGGCTGATCGTTTGTAAATCAATCCGCAATCGCAGGAAACCCAAGTGAATTCTGGGTACTCGGCGTATGGGCTTGCCTGGGCACTGTCGCACAACGGGCAGCGCTCGAGGATGATCGTCTGCGAGCCGTTATCTTGCGAAATTCGGTCTTGCTTGGGCTGGAGCATTTTCTGGTTCAATAGAGACCTTTCAGAAAATCAGTCTACCTGTGAGGCGATTCGACACTGAAACGAGAAGACTGCGGTGAGATAGCGTTTTCAAGTTTCAATTCTGGGTGAGAATTGAGAAGCGGGCGCTATTGAATCCAGAACATGCTTTTCCGGAAAAACTTGCCAATCTATTTCCGTAGCATCGAACTAAGGGGTTTTTAGGGAATAGCGCGCTATCCGAACTACGCGAATACATCTAGGTCGATACCGGAGCTGGTTCCCAAGGCGTTTGCCATGATCCGTTTTGTGGCATCGAACTGGTTAGCGACCGACTCAAGTAGACCCGCTCCCTTGTCGCCTCTGTGAGCAGGGCCGCTCTTCTGCCTACGGTAGAGGGCAAAGTGCT
>CAYOLG010000014.1:0-111274 GCA_964404745.1 uncultured Opitutaceae bacterium | reverse complement strand
AAATGTTTTGTTGTCCCTGGTTTTGCCGAGCTACACGCTGTCTCTGTAACATTTAACCTAACGGTTTCCCTGAAAAAAAATCCGATATTCGAGCAAAATAGAAAATATTGCCGGGCCACAGAGGTATCTCGATTGCGGCTTCAATTGGTGGATCGGGTAAGCCGGATCGATCCATCTGGGTTTTCAGCCGCGGCAACATCTGCCGTCAGATCCAACAGGTCGGTAAATTCTCTAAGGTTATCCGCCCTTTATGGCAACAGTCATACGCATCATTATGAGCTCTTCGTCGACGACAACGACCTCTTGGTTCCCGAATCTTTCGAATTCAGAGAGAATTTCTACCAGGGGGGCGATACCATGTCGATGATCTGATCCTTCCACGCGAGTTTTTCGACCAATTCCGACTAAGAATAGGACACCACCTTGGGGGCGAATGCCGAGTCGTCAAGTTCCTGAACGACTTTCTGTCCCGCGACGAGTTCATCGCTGAATGTCTTGACCTTCGAAAATGGGGTCAAAGAAAAGGCTTCATCTACTTTCACTCTGCCTTGCGTAACGAACACCTCCCATGATGCGGCGTCTTGCTTCACGGAGAAAACAGTGCCAAGGGCGGTAACGCGTCCAACCACCGATCGAACGATAAAGGGCCTGTCTGGATCTTGAGCGGCTGTGAAATGGGATTCATCTTGGAAGAATTCGATTGCCCGCTCGTCCTTCCGAAAAGGCGACTCTCACCTCGCTGTTTGGGATAAGATAGAAGGAAGATCCATCGCTCAGAAAGTGCTTTTCGTAGGTAGATGACTTGTAAACCGGGCTGTCTGCGAGCGGTGAATCTTCCTCTCTCGAAGAATTGCTGGCGGTGAACCATATTCCTATCGCTAGCAGAGCGGCCATTCCTCCGTAACAGAGAAAGCCATTCATCCGTCTACCAGCCTTGGGGTCGAAAAGGTCGGGATTAGGCGGGCTACTGTAGGCGGGTTTCCATTGGTCCATGACATCAAAGCTCGCCCAGGCCACTTGGTGCTCGAAGAATCATGCCTCATTTTCAGGTCTTTCCGCGAGCCAACTATAGAACTCTTTTTTCTCTGAATCAGAGAGTCCGCGCTCGATTCGGGCTATCCAAAGCGTTGATCGATCTACCACTTTGCCGCCAAACTCCAATTGTTCCGGGGCCATCATCGATTGACCTCTCCTTGAATCTTCTGAAAAAACTCCCTACAACGCTTGATCCCAATCGATTTCTGAGTCTCAACGGTTTTCACGGATGTATACAGCTCTCTGGCTATACGCCTGATCGACAATCCGTAAATTTTGCGGAGCGCGAAAATCCTGCGGCACTCTTGGGTAAGGAGTGAATTGCGCTTGCGAGAATTTCGTATTCCTCCTTGGCGACGATTCTATCTGGAATCCCGCTCTCCTGATCGGCCAAACCTTGGGGATCCAATTCCACTAGGGGTTCGAAACGGACTATATTTTCCCTGCACAGAGAATCGATGCGTAGGTTGCGGGCTATCGCGAAGAGAAAGGGCTTCGGAGTCGCCATACGCTTGATCCGGTGCCGCTTAACGGTTCGGACGTACGCTTCCTGTATCAGATCCTGAAAATCGGTCATAGCGGGAAAACGCGATGCCAGCCAGGTCCGCAGCATCGGCTCGTGCGGGTGAAGTTCTCGCATAAACCATTCGTTTTCCTGCGGATTGAGTTTGGGTAATCTTAAAGCGTCAGCCATTCACGGACATAATTCAAGATGAGGCGTGTTTTGCGAAAGCCGATCCAATACTGCGGCGCGTGATTGGCTTAACGAAAGATAGATAGACCCAACTCGATCAACCACATAGGCCCATAACGGTCGGGTCTAGCAGTTCCCCAAAGAAATCCTTTTCAAAAGGTTCAGATTAGACTCGAATGGATGGGGCTTCTTTGGTTCGTCACCTTACGGCAATTAAGAACAAGCATTAACTCCATCTCGAGACCATGGCAACGAGTGCAGGATGGCTGCCCGCGTAATAGCTTGATCGTAAAATATTGGCGTTCAAAATCTCATTGGTAACGTTTATGAGCTTGCGAGAAGGTCAGACATCAGAACTACCGGTTGAAGTTTCACAACTGCTGGCTAGCTATCGGCTCCCAGAATCTTTGGGATTTGGTGTCGAGTTGGCGCCAGTGATGTATCGGGCGGACTTTCGCGACGGTCGATGGCAGGGCGGTTCTTTGCTCCCGTTTGCCGATGTCCCGGTTAATCCGGCTTCAACAGCCTTGCAGTTCGGCCAGCAGTGCTTCGAGGGAATGAAGGCGTATCAGGTTGAGTCGGATTATCCGAAACTATTCCGGCCCAATCTGAATTTTCGGCGATTCGAAAAGTCGGCCCGCAGGCTTTGCATGCCGCCGGTACCGGAATGGCTTTTTGCCGAAGCTCTTAGCAGCGTAGCTAATGCGATGCAGCCGTTCATACCAGGCGGCTCCGGGCAGTCTCTCTATCTCAGACCAACTCTTTTCGGCCTCGATCCTCACTTCGCTGTCAAAAGCTCGGAGCGGTTCGCTTTTCTGGTTTTGGCCAGCCCCTCGGATGCTTATTACGCTGATCCTATTCGGGTCATGGTGGAGCGTGATGACTGTCGGGCTGCTGTGGGTGGGACCGGGGCCGAGAAAGTGGGGGGCAATTATGGGGCTTCGCTGCAAGCAACTGAGCGATGTATCCACAAAGGCTTTCATCAATCGCTCTGGCTCGATCCGCAATCGCGCAGCAACATCGAAGAGCTTTCAGCGATGAATTTCATGGCGGTTGTCGATGGAACCTTGCGCACGCCCTCGCTGAGCGGCTCGATATTGGACGGCGTTACGCGAGATTCCCTTTTGGCGATCGCCAGCCATCACAGCATAGAGGCGAAAGAGGCAGTCATGCCGATCGACGAACTGCTGCAAGCTATCGAATCAGGAAGCTGCACCGAGGCCTTTGCCTGTGGTACGGGCGCCATCGTTTGCCCGATTTCGGCCATTGGCGAGGCGGATGGAAAGGAGTATTCGTTCCCTCGGGTTAATCAGATGGCAGCAACTCTCAGAAATGCTTTACTCGTCATTCAAGAGTGCCGGGCTCACGATCCTTTTGGCTGGGTGGTGGATGCGAGAGACAGCGAGGCATTGGCAGCGTTTCTAGAAAAGTAGGTACGCGAAAAGGGGTTGTTTATAACATCGCGACTTGCGTCGCTAGTGTCCTCTGCGAATTGCCGGAGGCCAATAGGTATCCGCATTGCGGATAATAGGTAAGATTGAAGCTTAGAATGTTTCAGTAGAAATCTTTGCTTCCTTTCATCTGCGACCGAAACTATTGGTCCATAGGTCTGCCCATTTGCCGCAAAGTGGCAACGAGCGACAGGGCTGTTAAAAATATCGTTGGTAGAGCAGTCTAGTCCTCTTGCAGTCGATAGAGGCGCTCGCCGGCTTTGGCGACGAAGAGGATGCCCTCGTCTTCGCGGTTCTCGTAGTCGGCGGGATTTAGCGTTGCTGGATCGATATAGCCGATATTCATGCGACGGCATTCCTCTTCGGGGATACCAGTGGCCAGAAAGACTTTCGCTCGCATGGATTCCACCCCGTTCTCATAGGTCCCGCGTCCAGCCACTACTGTGACGTAGGTGAGCTCGCTCCAAGGGTAGTCTTTGTGCTCGTCCCAGTGGGCGAGGATGTAGTCGCGACAATGAAATCCGATCTTGGCGATGGTCTCGCCATGGACTGCCGAAATCTGAGTAATATGCGGAGCATATATGATGACCTGGCCGCCCTCGGCGACAATCGGCTCGGTTTTGTACATGCATTTGCCGCCCGTCCACATGTCGTCATACATTTCTGGGCACACTGCGAAAACTGTATCGAAGAGCTTGTCGCGATACTCGATATGCACCTGAGCTGAAAGATCGGCTGCTTCTGCCCAGGCTTCTTCGACCACTCCAGCATACAGACCAGCCAAGCCGCCTTGCTTCTCGACCATGCAGATGGCTTTGCGTTCGATGGGGACCATGGAGGCGCAGCGGTCGATGACTGCTCGGGCCGGCGTCCGTTTGCGTCCAATCGTTTCGTAGCAGGTCGCCAGACCGGCAAGCCAGTGGGAAAAGTCGATCGCCTCCGCGCCCGCGATGCCGGGAAAGATATACTTATTGCCGCCAGAGAATCCGGCGATCTCGTGGGGAAAGACAGGGCCGCAGATGAGCAACAGGTCATACTCTCGCACCTTGCGATTGCACTTAACGGACAAGGTTTGCTCGAAGCGTCCGTCACTGATCTCGCGAATCTCGTCGGATGACATGACGCCGATTTCCGTTAGTTGATCGGGATCATCCCAGGCGTGGTTGAAGAACCGGGCTTTCGAGTATGCGGATTGCTGTTCTTCAGGGCGAATGCCGACTCGCTCGCAAATCTGCTCTTCGCTCATGGGAAGGTGGGTGCCGAGGGCAATAATGAAGTCGAGAAGCTCGACACGCCCAGCGAGCCGGTCGTAAATGATGGGAAACAGGATATCGAGTGGACAGGTGCGCGTTCCGTCCGGGATCGCGATTAGCAGCTTCTTGCCATCAAGATCCCAATTGGCGAAGGCATCATCCAATACGGACGCGATCTCGTCATTTGAAAGTAGCCGGTCAGCGAAGCCGATTCCGGATTTTGTGGAGGGGGAAGTTGCCATTCGAAGGTATGTTGGAGGGCCGATATCGCTTTATCAAGCTGAGAGAAGAGACATTCTCGATCGGATTTAAGGTTTTTTATGATCGCGCGCTCTCAGGATCGCAAAGTTTGTCTGGGGGCAGCGGGAGGTGAAGATCGCTAGTAAAGTACGACTGGTAAGGAAGACCGGTCTTGGCCTGAGCCTTGTCGATGGGCTCGCTCCTTCCTGCCATATTTCCGTTCAGATTGTCATGCTACCAATTTTGCCTTCCCCTTGAAGAGAACGTAAACGATGTCGTAAAAACGGATACGATCGTAGTCCTAGTTTAGGTTGTTGTCGTAGACGGAAATTTACCATCACTCTCATCGGGCAACGCTGCCTGCCCGATATTCGAGTACGCCCAAAGCACGGCGATCAGGGGAGTTAGTAAATTGAAGAAAGCGTAGGGGAGATAGGCGAGGGGATTGACCATAAGTACGCTCATCATGGTCGCCCCGCAAGTGTTCCACGGAACCAGCGGGGAACTCAAGGTACCCGCGTCTTCGACGGTTCGAGACAAGTTTTTCGGGTTGAGATTGCGTTGCTTGTAGGCGTCTCGGTACATGCGCCCAGGGACGATAATAGACAAATACTGGTCGGGTGCTACGATATTCGTGGCGATGGAAGTTCCCACGGTGGCGGCCACCAGATTTCCGGTTCCGTGGACTCTTTTTAAAATGGCGGTGGCCACGCTTTCCAGCATGCGACCCCCTTCCATAATGCCCCCAAGGCTCAATGCGCAAAGGATCAGGGAAACGGTCCACATCATCTTGTCGAGACCGCCGCCCGATAGCAGTTCATCCATGGATTCCAAGCCCGTTGCGGAATCGTATCCATTATGCATGACGCCGATTAGCTGGTCGATGCTTGTTTGTTGAAGAGCGAGGGCGAGAACTGCTCCGACCCCGACCGCGGCGGCTAGTGCAGGAAGGGCGCTGAAGCGCATAATGCTCATGGCGACAACGACGGCCGGGGCCAATAGTAGCAGAGGGCTCAGAGCAAATTGGCTGGAGAGGGTATCTTGCATTTGCTGCACTTCCGCAGACGAAGTGCTGGACGGATCGAAAGAGTATCCTATAATTAAGTACAATATCAGTGAAATGACGAAAGCGGGAGCCGTGGTGTAGACCATATGGCGAATATGGTCGAAAAGTTCTACGCCCGTTACGGCCGGGGCTAGATTGGTGGAGTCGCTAAGCGGCGACATCTTGTCCCCGAAGTAGGCTCCCGAGACGATGGCTCCGGCTACCATGGCTGGGGGCAAGGCCAGTCCATTGCCCACGCCCATTAGGGCCACGCCTACGGTACTAGCGGTCGTCCATGAACTGCCAGTGGCCAATGAGATCACGGCGCAAATGACGCAGGCAGCCGGCAGAAAGGCTCTTGGATTGAGAAGTTCGAGTCCGAGCGATATGAGGTAGGGTACGACGCCGGCGATCATCCACACGGCAATTAGGATACCGATCACCATAAGTATGATGATGGCCTTGGTTCCGACTGCGATGCCATGCAGCATCCCTTGTTCTATGGCCGCCCAGGGAGCCCCTCGCCAACGGGCGACCACCGCGGTTACGATTGCGGCCAGAGCGAGTGGAATATGGGGGTCTTTACCGAAGACGATAATGGTCACTCCCATCGAAACTAGGAGGAAGGCGATGGGGATCAGGGCTACCCACAGCGGTGGCAAGGGAATGGGTGGCTCTTTGATTGCTGCGCTCACCGGCCGTCGCCTCCGAGCATTCCCATCACCCGTTCCATGGGTAAGGCGTGGACGACGTTGCCATTGATTCCCTCCATGGTTTCCGCTGCGACGAGAGCGTTGAGGATGGCTTCTTCGGTTGCTTGTACAGTGGCTAGAAACAATCGATCGATGGAGTCGTTGCTCAGCATGGTTACGCGCTTAAGCTCTTCATCCTCGGTCTCCGCGATCTCAGCGGTGCTGAAGGCCAGAAAGAAGTCGCCTGAAGAGTTGGCCCCGTATCCGCCAGTACGTCCAATGCCCAAGGGAACGCGCTGGCACAAGCGTTTAAGCTGATGGGGCAAGAGCGGGGCATCGGTGGCAATGACGACCAAGATGGAATTCCCTTCTGTAGAGGTGGTTGAACGAGGGTATTCTGGCATCAAGTCTGTCAATTGAAGCCCGACGCGAACACCAGCGATATTCAGGTCCTCTCGTCGACCGTAGTTGGCTTGAACGAGCGCTCCGAGCGTGTATCCGCCATCGGTGATACGCGAAGCCGTTCCAATGCCGCTTTTGAAGCGGTGGCAGACCATTCCTGTTCCGCCGCCGACATTGCCCTCGGCCACCGGTCCGTTCTGGGCGCCGTCGAGAGCTTCGAAGACGTGCTTTCGCTTGACGTGATGGCCGTGGATATCGTTGAGACGTCCGTCCCAAGTTTCCCCCACCACCGGCAGGGAGGCCCATCCAGTCTCGCTTGAGGAATTATGGAAATTACGAGCCCTTCGCCATTGTATAGATGCCTCGTATACAGCTCCCACGCTGTGCGTATTGGTGAGGAGGATAGGCTCTTCCAAGAAGCCGGACTCATCGATCCAAGCAGTCCCGGTCAGCTCCCCATTGCCGTTTAGGCTCGCGTGGGAGGCGAAGACGGGCCGATAGTCGCGACCTGTAGGCAAGATGGCGGTTACGCCCGTGCGAACGGGGCCGTTGCCGATCCTCAGGCGACCCGAGCCCCTGATGATAGTGCTGTGGCCAACCTCGACTCCAGCGACGTCGGTAATAGCGTTGAGCTCGCCAGGAGCGCCTTCTAGGGGGATGCCCCAATCGCGAGCCCGTTTGGAGTCAGCCAAACCTAGTTGGGCCGTGGAGAGAATAAGGGTTATGTAGCCTATCCAGGATTTCATAATACTGGTTAACCGCGAAACCCTACTGCCCCATGGCTAGGCGCCCAGCAAAATTGTTTCCTTCGATTTCAACCAAGCTTCCAAGGTTTCCGATAGGGGACCGCTTTTAGCAGCTGATCCGCTTCTTGGTCGCCGATAACCGATTCCGATTTCGGATCCCAATTTAGCGGCCGGCCGACTGCTTGCGAGACGATGCCCAGATGCCCAGGGGTGATGGAACGATGTCCGACCTCGGCGGGAGCGATGCAGGGCTTTCTCGATTGGATACAATCGAGAAAGTTGCGTATATGGTTGTTCGATACGGCTGCCATGATTTTACCACGATTAAAGGATTCGCGTATCCAATCGCGGTTGGATGCGTCCATGGAGTTCCTCGACACGCTCATCCAGCCGTCCGTGCCGATCCACTTAATGCCTATCGGATGTTTGTTGGAAATCGATGTGGTGATGCCGCCTTTGTACTGGCAGCGAATTTCGTAGTCGACAGCGGTATTGTAAATATCGGTTTCGGGAAACGTCCAGCCAATGGCCTCGACTCTCTCGGGGCCGCTATAGTCCATGTCTAGCCCCCAGTGGGCGATGTCATTGTGATGGCCAATCCAGTCCATAATTTGACCGCCTCCAAAGGCGTCGTGAAAACGCCAATTTCGGTGGTGGCGGGCGAAAATGTAGGGCAGTTTCTCGCTGGGCCCGCACCAGAAATCGTAGTCTAGTCCATCTGGTGGAGCCGTGGGGGTCGACGGTTCAGCTCTTGGATGCAAATGGCCGGTAGGTAGCCCAACTTCTACGGAAGTGATTTTCCCGAGGAGTCCGTTCAAAGCGATTTCCGCTCCAATGCGAAAACGCGTTTGCGAGCGTTGCTGTGATCCGACCTGGAAGATGGCCCCCCGTTTTTCGACTTCCCGATAAATCGCTTGCCCTTCTCCAAACAGGTGGGTGACCGGTTTCTCGCAGTAGACATCCTTGCCATTGCGAATTCCTTCCAGGGCGCAAAGAGCATGCCAGTGATCAGGTGTGGCTACCATGATGGCATCGATGTCGTCACGGGTGCAAAGCTCCCTGAAATCCGCATAGGCATCGCAGCCTTTAAAGGCGCCCTTGGCCGCGTCTTTAGCGTAGCGCTCCTCGACGATTCGCTTAGCGGGTTCGCGTCCCATAGACGGACGGTTTCCAGGATTCAAATCTCGGTGATGCGTCTCGTGGACGTCGCAAACTGCGACCACCTGTACATTGGGCTCGTAAAGAAAGTTACGCAAATTAGCTATCCCTTTGGAGCCCATGCCAATAGCTCCCAGGGTGACTCGATTGCCGGGGGATGGACGGGACTGCCCGAGAATAGAGGAGGGGGCGATCATGGGTGCCGCAATGGCAGCGGACGCGGCTTGGATGAACTGTCGACGAGATCTTCTGGATGTGGGCATGGGAATAGAGTTCTTGCGTTCGACGATTCGAGCGCATCGATGAGGCGGAGACAATTATTATTCGCTTTGAATAGGAATTGCAGGAGCGGTTTTCGCCGCGATCGTAATGCTCGAATTTAGAGTGGGGGCGATTCGCCTTTTAGCGAGCGCCTAAAATCTACTGCTTGTTCGTTTCGAAATCGGTAGTGCTGCCTGGGGATAGTCAGTCCTACCATCTAAATCGCCGTCCTGCCGGCTATCCATTGGTTTGACTTGTAGTCTCGCCCTCTAGTAGTGGTAGTACGTGTCTTTCGATTAAATGCGGTTTCACCATAACCTTTACTCGTTCTTGTTGGTAGGCATGTTGCTGTCGGTCAGCAGCCTCTCGGCGGAAACAATCCGTCCCAACATTCTTTACATATTCACGGACGATCAATCGCGGCGAGCAGTGAGCGCCTATGAGGAAGCGCACGATTGGGTGCATACGCCGCATATAGACGCCTTAGCTGACTCCGGCCTGCGCTTTCGAACCTGCTACACCGGAGCGTCCTGCCAAATGTCGCGGTCCATGATGATGACTGGACGATTTCAGCACGCAATCAAGAGCTTCGACACCTCACGATATCCAAAATGCGACTACGACCCTGAGATTCAGCCGTTTTGGCCGGCGAATTTCAGGGCCAACGGCTACAAGACAGCCTGCATTGGCAAGTGGCATCTTGGTGAGGACGTGGGACATGGTCGCGATTGGGACTACTCGGTTATTTGGGATCGGGCCGGTCCCAAGGAAAACGGGAGCGCCTACTACTACGGAACGCTTGTCCGCTACAATGGGGGCGAGCGGGTACCGCTAGGTGGGTATTCAACCGATCGTTACACGGAGCTAGCGGTCGACTACATTCGCAACAAGTCCCGAGAGGATGCTGACCCCTGGTTCCTTTGGCTTTGCTATGGGGGAGTACATGGCCCCTACACGGAAGCGGAGCGGCACGAGCTGCTTTATAACGATGCTCCGGAAACGGAGATTCCCGAGGGTGTGTTCGGTCCCCGGCCAACCAAGCCCAAGCATCTCGTCAACTTTACTCGGTGGGAAAGAGGTGAAGATGGGAAACCGGTTAAGTTCGATTCCTCGGTCAAAAAATACAACCGGGCTGTGGCCTCTTTGGATGACGGGGTGGGCGCCTTGATCCAAGCGCTCAAAGACACAGGCCAGTTGAAGAATACACTAGTGGTTTACACTTCCGATCAAGGCTTTGCCTGGGGACAGCATGGATCGAGGGAGAAGTGGATGGCCTATGATGCCAATATAGCTGCCCCGCTGATTGTTAGCTATCCTGGAGTCGTGGTCCCTGGGAAGGTCTGTGAAGAGCCTGTCAATGGCCTCGATATCGTGCGGATGTTCCACGAGCTAGCGGGCATTGAACCGGCGATGGAGATGCATGGCAGGGACATGATGCCTTTGCTGGAAGACCCCACCATTAAATTAAGCGAGCCCCTCCTCCTTACCCATACGGCTCGCGTCTATGGCGAAACCTTTTTGGGGCAGATAAAGCGAGGCGAATGGGTGGGCCAGGATCCCAAGCCTGCTTGGTTGATGATGCGGGATGGCAAGTACAAGTATATTCGGCATATGCAAGAGGACACGATCGAGGAGCTGTACGATTTGGAAGCGGACCCGAAGGAATTGACGAATCTA
This sequence comes from uncultured Opitutaceae bacterium, assembly GCA_964404745.1. GTDB lineage: Bacteria > Verrucomicrobiota > Verrucomicrobiia > Opitutales > Opitutaceae > Pelagisphaera. Next base: position 100,620 of record CAYOLG010000014.1, on the reverse strand, counting down.
TCTGTGAATCCTGAATACAAGAGTATTCTGCAAAATCTGCGTCGGAAGGCGGTTGATGAAGTTCGCAAAAAAGACGGGGAATTCGTGGACTATTTGCCCAAGCCTAAAGGAGGTTAATAGATGGTGTTATTTAACATCGCGACCCCGTTTTCGGTCTCGCTGGATGCCTCCAGCAACAGGATGGTTTGCGCCCAACATGAATCGTCTAGGTTTAAATCTCCTGCACTCCCAAATCTGAAATCAAACCTAATAGACGCGAAGCGGATATCTGATGTCGCCGTCTGGCGTTAGCGGGCGGGAACACCAGTGACGAACGAATTAAGGAATGATGTTTTGCCTTATTCGCGGTCTTAAGTGCCGCGCTACTTGATACCCGTTGATTCGGAGGACCGGGCCGATCCTCCCTACCTGAAGCGCTTTTCGATTTTGGCTTTGAGCTGAGCGACGACGTCTGGCTGTTCATCGGCGACGTTGCGGGTTTCGCCTTCCAAGGTGCGGTGATCGTAGAGCTCGACGTAGCCGTCGGTGTGGGCGATCAGGCGATGCGTTCCCGTGCGAATGGTGTGGCCGTAGCCTCGGCTGAAGTAGCCAAAAGCATCATGTCCTGGTGAACTGGGCGATTCGAGTATTGGCTTGAGCGATACGCCGTGAGCATGCTTGGCTTTTGGCAGGCCGGAAAGTTCGACCAATGTCGGGAAGATATCGATGGTTTCCACCATGGAATGGCTCAGTTTGCCTGGGTTCGGCATTCCGGGATAGCTAATAATGAGCGGAGACCGGAGGGATTCCTCGAAAAGCGAGTGCTTGCCCCAGATGGCGTGTTCGCCGAGATGCCAGCCATGGTCGCCCCAAAGTACGACGATCGTATTGTCGCGGATATCAAGTTCATCGAGTCGGTTCAAAACGCGGCCTACTTGACCATCGGCGTAACTGACACAGGCTGCGTAGTGCTTACGTACTTGCAGGGCGTAGTCGGCATTGGTATTCGGGTCCATTCCATCCCGCTTGTACTTGTAGAATTCTCCGGATTCGTGCCAGGTGGTGCGGCCTTTTGGCTGTTTGGGATGTGGCACGGCAGGAAGTTCAGCATCGGCGTAGAGATCGAGATATTTTTTGGGGGCGCCGAAGGGCAGATGGGGACGTAGGATTCCAAATGCTAGGAAGAAGGGCTTGTCGTTTTCCTTCTTTGCTAGCGAATCGAGCTGCTTAAGGGCCTGATCTGTATTGATGCCATCTGGGTAGATGCTGTCGGGACCTTCATAGGCTTGCAGCAGATCCATCTGGCTGGCATCGCCGCGTATTTCGCCATAGGCTTGGCCATGCATCCAGCCGCGCGGGTGCTGCCAAGCGCCGGCGTTGAGCAGATGGCGATCCCAGGAATTGGGCATTTCAATGATAGACTCGTCGTTCCAATCGGGACCTCCCCGTCCACCGGGATGATGGGAGACTTTTCCTACCGAAACGGTTCGGAATCCGTTATGGCGAAACCAGGCGGGCATGCTTGGAGGCGATGCATTTGGATTTGTTTCCAGCTCCTTGGCTCGATCGAAAAGGGCGTTGTTCGAGGGGCCGCCATACCTTCCGGTCAATAAAGCATAACGGGAAGCCCCGCAGGTGGGGGCTTGAACGTAGTGTTTGTAGAAGGTACGGCCTTCGGCGGCTAGCCGGTCGATGTTTGGCGAATGAATGTAGTCGACTCCGTAGCAATTCAGCTCCGGTCGCAGGTCGTCTACGCAGATGAGCAGAATATTCGGTTTGTCCGCGAAGGAGAGGAAAGGGATGGACGGTATCAGAACAGCCAGGAAAAGGGTGAAACGCTTCATCTCTTTAGAGCATCATTCAAGGCTTGGGCTTTTCAAGAACGGAAAGCGAAATTATTGCTCGCGATCCAAGAATGCTCTCAGACACTATGAGTAGGATCGTAGTATTCCCGATCATTGATAGATCGGAGCAACGCTAAGCGCACGACATAAATGAAAATTCGCCCACTCCTCGCATCAATTGTATCAATACATTTTTTTACTATAGCTATGCTTGACTCCGGCAATTCGCTTGCCGCGGGTTCATCAAAACCAAACGTCCTTTTCATCGCTATCGATGATATGAACGACTGGGCTAGCTGTTTGGGCGGGCATCCCAATGGTCTGACCCCAAATATTGATCGGCTAGCGGAGCGAGGAACGCTTTTCACCAATGCTCACTGCCAGGCCCCGATATGCAATCCGTCGCGAACCTCGGTCATGTACGGATTGCGTCCGTCGACCAGCGGCGTGTACCTGAATGCCCCAAGACCTTGGACCGTTTCCCATTTGCTGGATCACCTGACTTTGCCCCGCTGGTTCGCTAAACATGGATACGTTACGGCAGCGACTGGTAAACTGTATCATGGATCAGGATTGCCCATAGGCGATTTCGATCTCGTCGGACCGCGACCGGGGCAACGATTGAATGACCTTGATGAACGCCTGCGTACGGATCTGCCAGGCGGGGCCAATGGTCTTTGGGACTTCGGTGCTCAAACCTATGATGAAGCCTTGTTTCAGGATCATCTCGATGCGACCTGGGCCATCGAGCGATTGAACGAGTTTGGCGATAACCCGTTTTTCCTGGGCGTCGGATTCTACCGGCCCCACGTGCCTTTTTACGCTCCTTCTAGAGTATTCGAAGACATGGACCGGGAAGCGATCGACTTGCCAATGGTGAAAGAGGACGATTGGGATGATATTCCTCCAGTTGCCAAGGAGGTTACCTTCAATAGCGCCCCGCCGTCGCACGACTGGTTTGTGGAGAGCGGGGCCTGGAAGGATGCGGTCCAGGCCTATCTCGCCTGCCTGCGCTGGACGGATGAGCAAGTGGGTCGTTTGATGGACGCTTTAGATGCGTCGCGGCATGCGGACAACACTGTGGTGATCTTGTATTCGGATCATGGATTTCATTTGGGCGAGAAGAGCCGCTGGACGAAATTTTCCCTTTGGGAGCGTTCCACCCGGGTGCCCTTCATTATCGATGCCCCAGGGTTGCCCTCGGGTCAGCGATGCGATCAGCCTGTGGAATTGCTGTCGATCTACCGCACCCTAGCCGCTTTGTGCGGGATTGAGGATAATCCGCAGGTTGAGGGTCGCTCGCTTCTGCCCTTGCTGAAAGACGCTGACTCGGGCTGGAAGGATAATGCGCTCACCACGCATGGGCTAGGTAACCATGCCGTCCGATCGGATCGGTATCGGTACATTCGTTACCACGATGGTTCCGAGGAGCTTTACGATATGGTGGAAGATCCGAATGAATGGATGAATCTGGTTGCCGATGGCTACTCGGAAAAGGAGCGATCGATCATCGAGGACCTGTCTCGTTCGCTCCCGGACTTGAACCGCAAGCCGGCTACAGCGATGCGCGATTGAGAATTCGGGAGGAAGGAGCGTCTAGAGCTTTTGATACACTGAAAGCCGGATGCTGCGAATCAATACTATTATACGGTTGTTTTTGCCTGTGGCGTTGCCATTGGCAGCGCTGGCCGTTAAGCCCAATGTCCTTTTGATTCTTACGGATGATCAGGGGTATGGAGATCTCTCGCTGCACGGAAATCCGTATCTGAAAACGCCGGCCATGGATTCTATCGGCGAGGGAGGTGTTCGTTAGGATCGGTTTTATGTCAGTCCTGTTTGCGCTCCGACTCGGGCAAGTTTGTTGACCGGGAGATACCATTTGCGAACCGGAGTTACAGGAGTCTCCAGCCGACAGGAGGTAATGAGCCCATCCGAAACGACTTTAGCGGAACTATTCCAGGAAAACGGTTATGGGACGGGCTGTTTTGGCAAGTGGCACAATGGAGCCGTGTATCCAGAAACTCCAAACGGCCAAGGTTTCGACGAGTTCTTTGGCTTACTCGGTGGCGTGACGCGACGATATTTTGATCCTGAGTTGACGCATAACGACGAAACGCGTCAATACGAAGGGTACATTACTGAGCTACTGACGGATGCGGCTTTGGATTAGATGGCCGAGCAAATAGAGGAGGATAAACCGTTTTTCTGCTATCTGCCCTACAATGCTCCGCACACGCCGGGACTCGTGCCGGACGAGTATTGGAAGCCTTACTACGATAAATGGGTGGGCCGTTGGGAATCCGTTATCTATGGCATGGTAAAGTCGATTGACGACCGCATCGCCCGCGTTTTATCCCTTTTAGAGCGCAGTGGCCAACAGGAAAATACGATCGTTATATTCATGACGGACAATGGCCCGAATACCTGGAGGTATAATGCGGGGCTTAGGGGAAGAAAGGGGCACGTGTACGAAGGCGGCATTCGTGTTCCCTGCTTTATTCGATGGAAGGGAGTGCTGGAGCCGCATCTGGTGGATCGTCCGCTCGCCCATATCGACATTCTTCCGACATTAGCCGATCTATGCGGATTCGAGAATCCGGTCCCAGAAAACATAGACGGTAAGAGTTTTGTCGGTTTGCTGTGGGATCCGAAATCCGGATGGCTGGATCGTAAGCTTATCTCCTTTTCCCATCGTGATGCCAAAAGGATTCGGGAAGATGGAGCGGTGCATACTGAAAGATGGACTGCGGTGCAACAGAAAGGCGCGTGGCAACTTTACGATATGCAAAAGGATCTTCGCCAGTTCCACGATGTGGCTGACAGGTTTCCGGAAACGGTCCGCGAACTTAGCAATCACTTTGAAACTACATTATCCACCATGCCGGAATTGGGAACGCTGGCTCCGGTGCCAATTGGGCATAAAGCAAGCCCTCAGTTGGTTTTAAAGGGGCACGAAGCCATTTTGTCACCGAAGAAAGGCCAAGGAATCGATTTCAACTATCCGGCTGCCTTTACCGGTCACTGGATATCCGATTGGAACGACACCGATGCCTATCCCAGCTGGAGCTTAAATGTTGTTGGCGAGGGAGTTTATTAGGTAATGGTCTGGTGTTGCCTGCCTGAAGATGGATTGGGGGTGAAAGGCTACCTTGAAATTGGTGAACAACGATTGCCGTTTTCCGTAGACGAAGCCTTCGATCCGGATCCCTTCCACCAGCCGTTCATGCTGGATAACGAGTCCAACAAGTATGAGAGTAAACCTTGGAAGCGCCTGCCGATTGGAGAAATTGGTTTGAAGAAAGGGGATTCGGTAGCCCGAATTCGCCTGACGAAGATTCCTGGCAATCAAAGCTTGGAAGTGAAGGAAATCGAATTGAAACGAACCCTTTAGTCCGATTCAGGATAGTGTGATTGATTCGAGTTTGGGCAATATCTTTGATCACGTGATCAAGAATATTGCCCAAGAATTTTGCATAGCTTCGACCGGATTGATCGCGTTAGCGGCGTATCATACCATTTTCCAATAAGAATGAGTAAATGGTATTATTCGGGCAAAGCAAAGCATACATAGCTATCGCCGCTGGGAGTGGCGCCGCGACCGCCGCCGCCGGCTGCTATGACTAGGTATTGGCGTCCGTCTAGTTCGTAAGTGGAGGGTACTGCGTACCCGCCTGCTGGAAGCTTGGCTTGCCAGAGTTCGACGCCAGAGTCGCTGTCCAGGGCCCGAAATTTTTCGTCGGTGCTGGCGGCTATGAATACCAGTCCGCTGGCCGTGCTAATGCATCCCCCGAAATTGCGGTCGCCCGTTTTCGGGATGCCTTTGGCGGTAAGCTCCTCCACTTCCCCGAGGGGAATACGCCATTTCTGATCGCCGGTGGCGAGGTCGATTGCGGTTAGGCTACCCCAGGGTGGAGCGGTCAAGGGGAAGCCCTTGGAATCTATAAATTTGGCATAGCCAGCTAGAACGTAGCGGCTCTTTCCCTCTAGGTTCGAGTCTTCGAGGGCGGGCAATTCGTCAGCGTTCTCGAGATAGGCTACAAGTGAATTCAACTGCGTATCCGAAAATTGGGCAAAGGCGGGCATGGCCGCTTTTCCATTTCGGATAATGCTGCCAATATCCTCATGGCTTAGGCGGCCTTCTATGCCCGCTAGTCCGGGAAAGGCAGGGGGAATGCCTTGGCGATCCGCTCCGTGGCAGGCGGTACAGTTGAGGGCGTAAAGACTGCGGCCGAGCATGGCGTTAGGTTCCGCTGAAGGGGCATCATAGAGCTGTCCCACTTCTTCGTGAAGAATAACCGGCCGCAATCGGTTTATGGAAGCGAGCTCGTTGGCATTTACATAAAGCGTGTTTCTGATAGGATCAACGGATGCCCCGCCCCAAAGCGCTCCGCCCCAAGTGCTGGGAAAAGCGAGACTGCCTTCAATGCTGGGCGGAGTGAATCGTCCCCAGTATCTGTATTTACGATACTCTTCGTAGGCATCTTCTTTGGCCCCGGTTGAGAAGGTTCGCAAATCGCTTTCGCCCAATGATTGCCGCGTGAAGAATCCCTTGACTGGATACGGCTGGGTGGGCCAAGCCTCTTCTCCAGGAATATACGAAGCGGGTACGCGTCGCTCCTCCATCGGCCACAGGGGCTTGCCGGTTTCCCTATCGAGTACAACGAGGTAGCCCATTTTTGTGGGTTGAATCACCGCCTCGGTTGGGACGCCTTCGATAGGTATCGTAGCGAGGCTAGGGGCGCAGGGCGGGTCGTAGTCCCAAAGGTCGTGATGGAGCATCTGGTAATGCCAGATGTATTCTCCGGTGGAGGCGTCTAAAGCGACGATGCAGTTTCCGTAAAGGTTTTCGCCGATTCGATTGGCCCCGTAGAAATCGTAGGTTGGGGAACCGACGGCGAGAAAGACCCAGCCGCGGGATTCATCGATACTCAAGCCGCCCCAAACGTTGGCTCCCCCGTAGCGCTCGCCCTCTTGCCAGTTCCACGTTTCGTATCCAGGTTGGCCAGGTTGAGGTATGGTGTAGAATACCCATTCGAGCTGCCCGTCTATTACGTCGTAGGCTCGAACGTAGCCGGGCGAGGCATTGTAGCCCTCCCCGGTGGATGACCCGAGAATAATGAGGTTCTCGTGAACAATGCCAGGGGAGGTCGCCGAGAGGCTGAGGGTTTCAGGCGGATACTTTAGATTGCGTCTTAAGTCCACTTTGCCGAATTGGCCAAAGGAAGCGATGGGTTGACCGTTTTCTGCGTCCAGGCACACCAAGTGATGTTCCGAAGTAAAGAGTACGCGCGATTCCGATCCGTTCGACCAGTAGCTAAGGCCACGGCTAACGCCAGAAATGGAATTGCCGGTTACCGGATCGTACCGCCAGATTTCCTCTCCCGTTGCTGCGTCCAGGGCGAAGACCGATAGTTTTGGGGAGGTGCCGTAAAGAATGCCGTCGATGACCAAGGGGTTGCATTGGATCATCGTCTTGTCTCCGGCATCGCCAGTGCGGTAGGTCCAGGCGACTTCCAATTGATCGACGTTCTCTCGATTGATCTGGGTTAGCGGGGAATGCTGGGTCGCGGCCGCGTTCCCGCGATAGACAGGCCAATCGGTGTTTTGGGCATGGCCTAGGCAGGCGAAGATGGATACGAAAATGGATGAGAGCGTACGCAAAAACATGCAGGTGAAGTTCAGATTGGATTGTTCATCCAGGCAAGGTCCGTTTGGGGTTTGCAGGGTGTTAAATTGGTAGGCTTGAAGTATCCGGGTCAGAATCGAATGGGTCAATTGGAAAGGCAGTAGATCGTAAGGATTGCGGGCGGCTCGCTCGCATAGATTGGGCGTCAACTTATGCTAGCTCGCGAGCGAATCAACGAGGATCCATCTCAGGAAACCTATCGCTCGCGGGCGAGCTTCCTACACAAAATGTTCGGAGGTCTTTCGAAAAGCAGGCGAGCCACCCGCGATCCTGAGCTGGGAGAAGATCCTTGATGATGAGAGGAATCTGTTGATGAAATGGGTAAGCTAATTCCTGAAAACTCTCTCGGTTTCTATGCGATTTAACTCTTGAGCGTATTCGATATCTGGATGAATCAAAACGCCCTGTTTGGCAAGGGGAGCGAATTCATCGAAGGGGATGCTAGCGTTTCGCGCAATTTCGAAGTAGAGATTGAATAGCGGTCGCGAGGAATCGCCTTGCCGATAGGCCTGCGTCAGGGAATCCAGGGCTCGAACTGGATTAACTCGTTCTTCGTTGACATAGCGCATGACCGACAAGGTTGTCAGAAATGGATCGGGATGAGATCGCTGGAGGGCTTGGTCCGCGTAATCCAAGGCTGCAGCTGTATTCCCTAGTTTGATGGACACCTCAGAGCTAGCGGCCAGCCAAAGCGGGTTCTCTTGTTCGTCATTTTCTTCCAAGAGCGACTGGGACTCCCTCGCCCGTTCGCTACGAGAAAGGGAGATGGCAACTATTGCGGCAACGTCGGACGGGCTAGCGGAACGGATCATGATAGGGCTCGATCTATTCGTTACGGGTTCGAGATCCCGAGCCTCTTCTCGGTTTCTTGGGAGGGGGGACTGGCTCAGTTCTCCGCTTTCAAGCTTCGGAGGATCGGGCCGATTCTCCCTACCTTCAAAAAGCCGACTTGGCTGGCTATGGGCAGTTGTACGGGTGATGGTGCGAGAGAAAGAATTTTGTAGTTGCTTTTCAATGGCATCTTGAAGCTGCGAATATTCGAGTCCCAGGAGGATTTGGCAATCTAGCTCAGTAATAGGCTTGTAGGCGCTGCGTTCCACCAGCTCCCAGTAGCCGCTTTTTAGTTTCGGATCGCCGAAATGGGTACACTCGGCTAGCAAAGCAGCTTGAGCATAGTAAGCCTGAGCTTTTTCGCCATGATTCTCTATCCAATTGACAAGCGTAGCCCGAGAAGTTGCGAAGAAGGTGTGCCAATCGATGAATAGGGAATTGGAGGCTTCATATCGTTGTGTTCGGTCTCGGGAACGCGTGAGTTGGGCATCCGTCTTTCTCAGTTTAATAGTAGAGAAGAGTTCGGCCAATCCTTCTTCGGCCCAAAGTGGCAAGTCATCAAAATGGGCATTCAAAATACGATGGGTGAATTCGTGGCACACCGTTTCCCAATTTTCAGAACGGGAATCGCCGCCAATCAGTGCCAAGGGATTGAAGTCGGATTGAATGTAAAACCCGCTAGCCCGGGAGACGCGATGCTTTGATTGAAAGGGAGCTAGTTTGTCGAACAGATCTCTAGATCTTGGAATGAGGACGTATTGAGGCCGTAACTCGCGTGAGTCTTCATGCACGTCGATGCCTAATTCGTGGGCGACGAACTTCTCAACGATTTCGAATCGCTCTATGGCCCTGCGGGCAACCTCTGGGGAAGTGTCGGTCAAGACCCAGGCTTTTGGCGATTTCCCTAGAGTCCAATCGCCTTCGACCTGAAGGGCTGGCCAGGCAGAAAAGCTTATGAGTAGGAATATAGCGGCTGAGATGTTCGATTTGATAGAGATCAAGGCCCCTAAAGATTTTCGAGGTATATAGTCACCTCTCTCTGAACTTCGTTCCTTTCGTCGCGAATTTGCAGGTGGACGCTTGGGGTCCTTCCGGTCCAATCGATTTCCATCATTCCAAAGCCTTTTTCCGAGAACGCCGTTCCGACACGGTACTTATTTGGTTCGCCAGGAAAGGAGGAATAGGAATGGGTCAGGCCGCTACTGGTGACTTCGTACAGCGGATACGGTGTTTCGGCATCATCTCTGACAGCGATCTCGTGAATATGCCTGTCGCCGCTGATAAGAATGGCGCCGGGAACGAGGCTTTCCTTGATCAATTTTAGAAGCCGTTTGCGGGAGCGAGGGAAATTGGCCCATTTCTCGTAGCGATGTTCCTCTTGCAATATTTGCGTTCCCGATACAATCAGGTGGATCTGGGCTTGGCTGTTGGCTAATTCGGATTGCAGCCATTGCCACTGAGCTGCTCCAAGCAGATCCGCATAGGGTCCCGGAATGTCCGCATGGTAGCGATTGTCGAGGAACAGAACTTTGACTTGCTTGCCGATGGGGCCAAATGCGTAGCTTGCGTATATGCCCTCTCGCTTCCGTCTTGGGCTGGTGGGCGGTTCGTCGAGAAAGTCTAGAAACTCGGATTGCGTGATCGTTTTACTCTGAAACCACTTGCCTGAGTTGTTCTCGCCATATTCGTGGTCATCCCAGACTCCAACGATCGGGATCTTTTCTCGGAACGTTTTGTAGTTGGCATTATTATACTGTAGATCGAATTTGCGGATGATTACATCCTCAAAGGGGCTATCCACATAAACGCAATCGCCTCCCCAGATCCAGAGGTCCGGTTGGGCGCTGGCGATAACTGGCCAGATTGGCTGGGGCAGGTTCTGGCGATTGCAGGAACCAAAAGCGATCCTGGTTAGCGGTGCTGAGAAATCGTCCGGGTAGTGTCCGGGCAAGGGCGTATTAATCGTCGCTATGAAGAGGGCGAGTGAGGCAAATACTGACTTCATTCAATAAGGATCGATATCAGCATTGGCATTGGACGCAACTCTGCAACCGCTACTGCTTCGCGCTCTACGGTTTAGCGAATTCTAGCGGTAACAAGTATTCGGCTCTCACGGCTTTCCCGTTTCGTTTAGGCGAGGTGAAACGAACTTGTTCGACCCAATCCCGAATCTCTTTATCGAGAATGTCATGGGTGAGTCATTGAAGCCTTCCAAGCTGTACTTTCTCATCAGGGTCAATGAAAATGAGGGCCTTCGCTCGAACTCAAGACTCCACTTGGCTCAATGCGAATTTCGTCCAAGTCCAAGTGGGGGATCACAGCATTCTGGCACTTCGTCCCGATCGGAGATATTGAAGATCTTCATATCAGCTATAACATCGCTTTCCTGGTCGAAATCGCCAAAACTGAAATCGTTGGTGGTATCCCCCGATCCCGGATTAAGGGCTATCTCCAGTTGATTGAGAGTCAGGAGTGGCGGCGGTTCGTCGACCTCCGGCTTCTCGACCTCCTGTTTAGGCTCTGGCGGTGCAGGGAACTCTTCAGGAGGCGGTGCCGGAGCGGTTTCGCCAACTTCGGAGACGACGACTCCGGGCGAGCTGAAGTTCAGTTGTCCTAGGATGTGCATCATGGGGAGAGGGAAAAAATATCAACCCGGTGAAAGCGAATCCCAGACTTCCATTGGTCAGGAGGTTTCCCTGCAAATTCGATTGTTCATATAGCGTCCTCATAGTGGGTTTGTCACGATGGGAGACCGCGCTCGGCGTTCGGTGGCGCTCCGTTCGATTCCCAGGACGCTTGTCGCTAGGGGAGGGCTTCCCTGTCAATTAGTGAGCCAACCCGTTTCCAAAACTTAGACTCGTTGAAACGGTGCTGTAACCTGCGAGGCTTTGGTTGATCCTTGTAGTGGACGAAGCTGAATAGGGAGCGCTTCCTTGGCCGATGGACCAAACGTGCCGGGACCCGTCTCCGCATCAATCTTCGCAGAGTCAGGCTGTCGCGTCGCAGGTCGAGAATGGTGGAGCTCGACTTCACGCCTACGCAATGCTTCGGCGGCGCAAGCCGGGCGAGCTTAGATTGACTTATATGCGCGACGGCGGGTCAAAGGCATGAGATCGCCCGCCATCTCAGATAACTTTGCTTAAAACCAGTTGATCTTGGGGCCATTCTGCTCCGCGAAGCGGATTTGACCGCAGGTCACTGATATTTGAAAATATCGGGTCGACTTTCAGGGGGGCAAACCTCATCTACGAAGCATGTTCGCAAGTCTTTGCGGCAACTATTTCGCGCCCTTCGGCTCGATGCGCTCGACCTTGCCGACCAGGAAAAGGTAGCTGCAGAATCCAATGATGGATACGATGGCGATGTAAATGAGGCCTGGCTCGAAGTTGCCGTTCCTGGCCAGGTAACCAATGATAATGGGTAGACTAATTCCGGCCAAGTTGCCGATGAAATTGAATACGCCCCCTACCAGCCCCATACAGTGGATAGGGGCGATGGAGGAAATAAAGACCCAGGCAATGGAGGCGAGACCGTTGCCGAAAAGGGCGATAGTCATAAAGACGATGACCACCCCAGTGCTGTCAGTGTAATTCGCTCCGATGATCGAGGAGCCCAGAACCATGCCGCAAAGAACAGGTAGCTTACGGGCAGCGCTCGCGGAAACGCCACGCTTGATGAGTTTATCGGAAATGTATCCAGATAGTAGTACGCCGAAAAAGGCCCCGATGGGAGGGATGGTGGCCCACCAGCCCATGGATTGCAGGGTCAATCCACGCGTGTCTTTCAAGTAGGAGGGGAACCAGGTAAGAAAGAAGACGAAAAGCGATCCCAAGCAAAACTGTCCGATGTAGACGCCCCAAAGCTTTCTATACTTAAAAGCTTCGAGAAGGTCGGCCCAATTGAACTTCGTTATTCCATTTTCCGGATGTGAGCTCGCTCCGTCGTCAACTAGTCCTCCTCCGGAGCGGATATGATCGAGCTCTTCCTGACTCACGGATTTGTGGTCTTTAGGGTCGCGATAAATCAAATACATTGCCAGTGATCCCAGAATGCTGATGGCGCCGGTGATAATGAAGAGCCCTCTCCAGGTGACCGTGTTGAGCAAGTAAACAAATATGGGAGGCATCAAAGCCAGAACCACGAATTGGGCTGAAGTGTATACTGCGATAGCCGAGGCTCGCTCGTCAGTCGGAAACCACCGGGTCACCATCTTATTGTGGGCCGGATAGGACGGAGCTTGGAAAAGCCCCAAGGAAAGGCGGAGGCCGATGAGGCTGAAGAGGGAGTTGGCGAAACCTTGCAGCACGGTGACCGCCGACCAAAGGAACATGATGATAGCGTAAAAGCGCCGCGTCCGGAAGATGTCTACTAGGGCTCCGCCAGGAATCTGCAACCAGCCATAGGTCCAGCTGAAGGCGGAATAGACGAGTCCCATCTTAACCATGTCGATCCCCAGATCCTCTCGCATAGTGGTTCCGGCAATAGAGATATTGGTCCGATTCATATAGTTGATCCAGACGCAGCCAAAGAGGAGAGCGAGGACGATGTAGCGTTTACGCGTAGGAAGGGGCATTTGAATAAATTGGGAAGGAGGAATTAAGAATGAAGAAGGTTGAAATAGATAGTATAGCCCGTTCCGATCATTGCGTCCTTCGCGGTTAGAAAACGTTTGTTTACTATTTGTAGTAATTTCATACTTACCAGTTTTGATAGCTGCCATCGGTTTTCCATAGGCGAGGGGGTTCCCAGAGTTTGATGGACATTTCTTTGAGGACGGCTTCGTCAACTTCGACCCCTAGGCCGGGTTCGGCTGGCGTTGGGTAGGCGTTGCCCTCCATTTGCAGTCGTCGCGTGAAAACGTCAGTATCAGCTACGGGCAGTTCTTCAACCGGAGATTCCCGGGACTCCAGGTGGGAAAAATTGGGAACGGCGGCGGCCAGGTGGACGGAGGCGGCGGCGCAGATGGGTCCAAGGGGATTATGCAGCAGTAGGTCAATGTAGTTGGTTTCGGCCATGGCCGCTACTTTTACCGATTCCGTCAATCCACCCACATTGCAGACATCGACGCGGGCGTACTGCAAAATGTTGCGCTCGATGTAAGGTTTGAAGGCCCACTTGCTGGAGAACTCTTCTCCGATGGCGAAGGGCACATTGGTCAGTTTGCGGAGGGCCTCATAGGCTTCGGGCGACTCGTCGCGGATCGGCTCCTCTATGTAGTCTAGGGCTCCGGAGGGGAGCCGCTGCAAGAAGGTGGCGCTTTCGGCCACGGAAAGGCGGTGGTGAGCATCGCAGCCGAGCATTGCGGTAGGTCCGGCTGTTTCCCGACAGGCCAAGATAGATTGGGTCGTATTCTCGATAGCCTTACGGGTTTCAAAAATGCCGCCCTCCTTGCCCTGGTAGCTGGCCTCAGGTGGGGCGACGATATTGACGCGAAAGGAATTCCAGTTTGCGTCCATCAGTTTTCGGGTCAAAGCCGGATAGTCCTTTAATTCCGTTTCTCCGGGATAGCTGGCGAAGCATTCGATGCGATCGCGTTGGGAGCCGCCCAGTAGTTGATGAACGGGCACGCCCAGTTCCTTGCCTACCAGATCGTACAAGGCGATATCGATGGCGGAGATGGCTGCCGTCAGCACGCGTCCTCCTTCGAAATATTGGCTGCGGTACATCTCCTGCCAGAGGCCACCGATTTGACGCGGATCCTTGCCGATGAGAAACTCCCGGTAGTGTTTGACGGCTCCTTCGACAGCCCGCTCACGGCCGGAGAGGCCAGATTCGCCCCAGCCGTATTGGCCATTGTCGGCTTCGACTTTGACCAGTAATTGGTTGCGGAAGCCTATCCAGGCGACGTAGGGAGTGACGACGGAAATTTTCATAGGGTAGTCAAGCTCTAGTTGTATTTGGCCAGTTGGGTACGTTTTTTGGTCCTCGGGAATAAAAAGGGAAGGAAGGACTGCCTCAGTCCTCCGTCCTGAAGGTCTATTGGAGGACCGTCCCGGTCCTCCTTACCTGCCTAGGCTTCGGGTATATCAGGAATGACATGTGCAAGTCTGTTGATGCAGGGCAATTAATTTGTTTTCGTTCACAAAGATTGCTGGCCCCAGGGCATGGGCATTGTCAGTGGAATGCGATGGCGGTCTTTACGTTTGTCTTTGGGCCGATCCTTGAACCAGGAAACGAGACTTACGAGCTGTTTCACCGCTTCCTCGTAGGCCCGCTTGCCCTTTTCCACAGTGGCTAATTCAGCGGCCCCAAGCACGCCGGAATCGGAATAGCTGCTAGTCCAGGAGACAATGGTGGCCGGCCCGGGACCCATGAGGTCCACGTAGTTGAAGGGGCTGCCCTCCTCGTTGAAGGAAACGGTTCCGCTTATAATTTGGTCTTTGCGCACATTGTCCTCATCGAGGTAGAGATAGACGGAGGTCTCCAGCTCGCAAGCGTGGGCCAAGCCTCCGGGATAGGCGCTTTCGCGCCAGCTGGGCATGAATTCCGGATCGACCTTGAGGAGATTCCACCAGGCGGTGAGGATGCACTCGGCGTCGGTCTCCAAATTAGCCCGACGAGCCACGAGGTCGAGGTTGGGCATATTGGAGCCGTGGCCATTGAGAAGAATGATTTTCTTGAATCCGTGGTAAGCCAGGGATTTGACGATATCGAGGACGTGATCGATAAAATGGTGGTAGTCGTTGTTTATTGTACCTGGAAAGTCCATGACATGCCCCGTGTATCCATAATTCACTGGAGGCAGCACGAGCGTATTGCCGGGTTCGGCTTTGCCGGCCCCGCGGGCCACGCCTGAAGAGCATACCACATCCACATCAAGGGGCAGGTGGGGTCCGTGCTGTTCAATTGCCCCGCAGGGAACGATGCAGACTTTTCCCAATTCGATGGCGTCGTTAATCTCAGGCCAGGTGAGTTTTTCGTAGCGGTATTCAGTTTCAGCGCGGGATTTCATGGGAGGGGTTTAAAGCGTGGTGCTGTATACTCAGTGTACGAATCCCGTTCGGGGCAAGCATGTTGCGGAACCGATTTGATGATGCGTAGATCCCGAATTGGAGGGTTGCCTTGCGCGAAAGACTCGAGGAACGTCTTCGATCCTGGCAAAATCTTAGGGAAAAAATTAGCCTTATTTTGAATGATGAAAAAGAATATTAGCCAATACTTGGCTACGACATTAGGTTTACTGGCCCTCGCCTCTGCGATCGGGCAGGAAAAAGAGGACCAGATTTTTATTAGCGGCATCTATCCCCATCTGACCACCTATGCCGACAACGGGAATCTGAGGGGGAGTCTCAATGAATGCGGAATCGGTGTTGTCGCGCCATGGGCCGGAAAGCTGTGGATGGTGAACTACGCCGCCCACGAACCTTACGGTAGCGATCACAAACTGTATTCGATTGGTGAAGACCTTGAGTTGGCTATCCATCCAGAAAGCGTTGGGGGGACGCCAGCGGGTCGGATGATTCACCGGGAGTCGAATCAGTTGCTCATTGCCCACTACGCTATAAATGGGGAGGGTCGGGTTCGGGCTGTGTCGCCCCAGGTTATGCCTGGGCGTATCACGGCATTTACCCGCCACCTGAAGGATCCGGAAAACTGGGTCTATGTCATCGACATGGAAGGGATGATTTACGAGCTCAATGTTCACTCCCTTGAGGTAAACAAACTCTTCCACAAATCCGTTCCCGGATGGCATGCCAAAGGAGCTTATGTTTCTCAGGGGCGGCTGGTCATCGCCAATAATGGTGAGCATGTTGCGGGCAGTTTCCGCAAGGGGATCTCGGAAGAGGAAGCCGAAGCAATCTTGAGGCGTATCGAGGCGGAGCATCCTGGCGAACGAGGTGTCCTGGCCTCATGGGATGGCGACTATTGGGAGGTCATTGAGCGCAAGCAATTTACGGACGTCATGGGACCCGGAGGCTTGTATGGAAACGCAAATGACGAGGATCCCATATGGTCCATTGGTTGGGATAATCGGGCCTTGAGGCTGAAGGTTCTGGATGGAGGTGAGTGGCATACTTACTTGCTGCCGAAAGCCTCTTTCAACAATGACGCTATTCATGGCTGGTACACGGAGTGGCCGCGGATACGGAGATTGAGTGGCGATGACTGGATGATGGACATGCATGGAATGTTTTTCGACTTTCCGCCCACGTTCTCAGTCTCCAACACAGCTGGCCTTTCGCCGATAGGCAGCCATCTGCGCTACATCCCCGATTTTTGCGAGTGGAACGGAAGATTGGTATTGGCTACGGATGAAACATCGATCCAACAGAATCCGATGGCTGGCCAGCCGCAGAGCAATCTCTGGTTCGGCACCCGCGATGATCTGAAAGAGTGGGGACCGGGATCTGGCTACGGTGGCCCTTGGATCGAGGATGCGGTGGCGGCCAATGTCCCTAGCCACCCCTTTCTGACAAATGGATTTAAAGAGCGGGTTCTTCACTTGGCAATACACGACCAAGACGATGTAAGCCTACGAATCGAGGTGGATTATTCAGGCAACGGAAATTGGCAAACATACAAGGATATAGCCGTATCTGGATACGCGCCGTTCATCTTTCCGGCATCCTTTCAGGCCCATTGGATTCGGCTTCGGGCGAGCAAAGATTGTATAGCAACGGGCTACTTGCATCAGTCGGATAGGAACTATCGCAATCCGTTGGAAGGGGAGGCTTTGTTCTCTGGATTGGCCGATGTCGGGGAAACGGCGATCAGCGGGTCGAATCTTTACGCGCTGCGCGAATCCCGCAATCTTGCCGTGAGCGATCCAAGGGGTGCCACTCTCGAATTCAGCAAGGAGCGATTCGCTTTTCAGTCGAGCGCTGAACTCAGTTCGGAAATCCAGAAGCATCTCGACCGAACTCCGAAATTTACCATCGACGAGGCATCCGTAATCCTGGAGTCGCATGGCGAGCGTCTGCGTTTACCCAAGGGGGACGCCGCTTTCGATGAACCCTTCGCTTTCGGTTGGCCCAGGGCTTATCGCGAGGTTCAATCCGAGCGGGAGCTAGCCAATATCCATGGAACGTTCTACGAGCTCCCGCTCGAGAAAAATCACTTGCCCCCAGTGTTTCAAAAACTGCGTCCTATAAGTAGTCACCGCAAGCAGATCGGCGATTTCGCCTCGTGGAACGGGCTGCTGGTTATGACGGGAGTTGAAGCGTCAGCCACAGCGGATCGCCGCGTTTACCGAAATGAGGACGATAGCGAAGCCCTCTGGTTTGGGGGGATCGACGACATTTGGAAGTTCGGGAAGCCGGTGGGAGTGGGAGGCCCATGGAAAAATACTCGAGTCACGGCTGGCGAATATTCCGATCCGTATCTGATGACTGGTTACGACAAGAAGCGACTTAGATTGGTGGCCGATCGGGCGGTAAAGATCTCGTTGGAAGCGAACTTCGATCATCACAACTATCATCCCTATCGAAGCTGGGATTTGAAGGCAGGCGAGACAATTGAGTACGAGTTCCCCAGAGGCTACAGCGCTCATTGGGTAAAATTGGTGGCTAACAGGAACTGCGAGGCGACGGCGACGTTCGTTTATGAATAGGTCATACTACAGCTAAATGCTACGAGCTTGATCGACATCATTCAGAAGTGAAATAAACGGAATGGAAAAATGGCTGAGTGGAATTGCATTTTCAAGAGGACTTGGATTACCGGTTCGCGATGGAAGGGGCTAAAGATGCTCTGGATATGGACCTGTAGCTTCGTATCGATTTTTCTAGGCTGCGAGGGCCTGCGAGCCCAATCGGTTGACCCAGCGGATGTCGGCCAGTTTTATCCTTGGCTGCAGGAGCAGGCCAATAACCAGCCGATGTCCCTCTCGTATTTGGCTAGCGATTGGGTGGATCGTGAAGAGTGGAGGAATACGGGGCGAGCGAAAATGCATGAGCTTTTGGCCTATGAGTCCTCTGCTGGAGGCTTGAATGCCGAGGTTCTAGAAGTGACCGCGAAAGAGGATTATACCCGCTACCACGTTCGCTATTCGGTGACCGCCAATCGAGCGACCGAAGCGTTTCTCTTGATTCCCAATGGTCTGAAGGAGAAGGCTCCTGCTGTGATTGCTATCCATGATCACGGTGGCTTTTACTATTTCGGTAAGGAGAAAATTACGGAAACGGAGGATCCGCACGGTATTCTACAGGAGTTCAAAGAACAATACTACGGAGGGCGAAGCTATGCCGATGAATTGGCTAGGCGAGGATTCGTGGTATTGGTTCCCGACGGATTCTATTTCGGCTCGCAGCGAGTCGACATAGACAAAGTCGATGAGCGCTATGCCAAGGAGATCCGTGATATGGATACGTCCACGGATTCCTATATCAGGCAATTCAATCGCTTTGCCAGCTCTCACGAGACTCTGATGGCCAAGACGATATTTACCTCTGGCTCAACCTGGCCGGGCATTTTGTTTCAAGGGGATCGGGCGAGCGTGGATTATCTACTGACCCGCCCGGAGGTAGACACAGATCGTATTGGGTGCATTGGGCTTTCCATTGGCGGTTTTCGTAGCGCTCACCTGGCCGGTCTCGATCCGCGGATCAGGGCGGCTGTCGTAGCCGGCTGGATGACCACTTATGGCAGCCTCTTGAAACACCATCTCCGCAGTCATACCTGGATGATCTACGTTCCCGGTCAGCTGAAATATCTCGATCTACCCGACGTGGTATCCTTAAACGCCCCCCGCCCCTTGATGGTAATTAATTGCCTACAGGATCGTTTGTTTACTTTGGAAGGGATGCAGGCGGCGGAGGCAAAATTGGAAAGCGTCTACGAAAAGATGAACGCTGCGGATCGTTTTCTTTGCCGGTACTACGACGCCCCCCACAGCTTGAATGTGAAAATGCAGAACGACGCCATCGACTGGTTGAGCCGATGGCTACAGTAAAGATCCTCTGGGCAAGTCTCAAGGCATTTTAGGTAGCAGGCGATTTCACGACTACGACGGAGCTACGGCGAGGCAAGCCGAGCGCCCAGTTTTAACTTACAGCAGGCTTCCAGCGTGTTGGCAGAGGTTTGGAACACAGGCAGGATGCCTGTGCTATTTCTTTGGCCGCCCGGAGGTCGGCCGCCACCTAATCCACCGACGACGCGAGCCTCGAAGTATTTGCCCGAAGTGAATGAGGCCTCACAAATCCGATGGCGTCAGTTTCATGCCGCCCGTGAATTTAGCGATCCCGTCAGGATTCCATTCCATGCCGAGTCCAGGGCCGTCGGGAATGGCAATGCATCCGTCGTCGTCGAGGTTTATGCGATTGGCAAGAAGCTCTTCGATGTAAGGGGCAGGCGTGATGTATTCCACCCATTGGGCGTTGGCAGTAGCGCCCACGAGTTGCAGATCGGCAACTAGGCCGATGGCGGTGTTCCAGCCATGAGGAATGAATTGGATAGAATGATCATCGGCGTATTGAGCAATTCGGTACTCCTCGCTGATTCCGCCCACTTTGGTGACGTCCGGCTGGATGATGTCGACGGCCCGGCGTTCGATCCATTCAATAAAAGATTGCCGTCGCGTAAGGACTTCGCACCCGGATATGGGAATGGGTGCGTTTTCCGTGAGCTTTACATAGCCCTCTATGTCGTCGGGCCTAAGAGCTTCCTCGAACCAGACGATATCGTAATCGGCCAGCATTTTTGCTGTTTGCAAAGCCCATTTGTATCCATGTGGCCAGAACGCGTCGGAGCCACCGGCATCCACCATGAGTTTAGCATTGGGGCCGACGGTGTCCCGGGCTGTCCGTACTAGGGCTTCATCGGTTTCCCGATCCACGCGGCCAAAGGGTCCCCACCCGATCTTGAAGGCTCTGAAGCCTCTGGCCATGCCATTCTCCAGTCGCGCCCGCAGAATATCCAAATCGTCCATGAGAATGGAGCCGTACGGTCTGATAGATTCGCGATAGCGCCCGCCGAGCAGCCGGCTGATCGGCTGCTGGCAAACTTTGCCTAGAATATCCCAAAGGGCGATGTCGATGCCGGATACAGCGTGGGTGATCGCTCCACCGCGCCCTTGCCAAAAGCTCTGTTGGTGAAGTCGCTCGCTGGTCGCGGCTGGATCTAAGGCAGATGCTCCGATCAAGAACGGCTTGATCACGTTTATGGCCCCTTCAATGAGCGTCGCCGATGTAAAGACGCTCCCGATGCCAGTGACTCCTTCATCGGTGATAATCTCAACTAAGGTGTGGAGATTGTTTTCCTCGTCGAGGAAGCGTTCATCCCACCCGCCGTCGGGTGTCGCCCCCCGCAGAGGAAGTAAGCGAATGTCTTTAATCTTCATGAACGACAACTTGATAGGTAGGGATCAATGGATTGGCAAATACTATTGGCGCTACCTCTAGTTCACTAGATAATTGAAAATAGGCACCTCGTAGGGTCGGCGCTGGCCGCCGAACCGCGGAGAACCATTCAATTCATCACGGTCCGGCGGCCAGCGCCGACCCTACAAGCTCGTTCAAGAAAATAGAGATAGGCAAAGTTAGCTCAATCCCAGTCGTTGGAACTGTTTGGATGGGGCGTCAGCGCTTTCCATTTCTTGAACAAGCCGTTTCATCATCGAAGCATGGATCTCCTCGTTTTCAATGAGAGCCTTTTGCTCGTAGTCCACCGCGAGATCGAATAGCAGCGTTCCGAATTCGTGCTGGGTAGATTGGTGGAGCGCCCCTGATGAAATTTTCATTGTCCTACACCCTTTGGCGAAGGAAAAAGGCTCTTGCAATTGAATGTCCTGCAATTCCCGGACGGCGAATGTATGGGGCAAGTGAGTGGGCATAAGCGCGTATTGGAAAAGCGGAGAGTTTTCCACGCTTGCGGCCCTCTCATGTGCGAGCATAATTTGGAAAATCGAGACGATCCTCTCTACCTTTGAGAATGCCCTGGTGATCTTTAACCCGCGATCGTTCGGACCTGGTCCGCATGAATATATTGCGCCGCTATGAAGTCCTTGCTTGAAAGTACGCGGGAGAATTTGGGAGACTCCCTTAATTGACTATCCCGAAAGGACTATCCCGAAAGGACGAGGCCGAAAGCCGAAAAATGAAAATGAAAAAACCGCCCCTCAATCGAAGAACCTTCCTGTCAACTCTGGGAGCTGCCGCTGCCGCTGCTCCTTTGCTTGCCCGCGACTACGGTCCAGGAGCGCCCCCGGTCCGGTATCCAGAACCGGATGTTAAGGTTTTAGAACCCGCGTTTGCCAAGTACAAGATCGGCAATACGCCCATCGAGCGCCTTTACACGGGAATGTACTGGGCGGAAGGGCCGGCTTGGAGCGGTTGGGGTGGCTATCTCGTTTGGAGCGATATTCCCAAGGATGTTCAGCATCGCTGGTTGCAGGACGACAATGAAGTAACGGTGCTGCGCAAGCCTGCTCGCAACAGCAATGGAAACACCTTTGATCGGCAAGGGCGGCAAATCTCTTTCGAGCACGGGGCTCGTCGTGTGGTGCGCTACGAAGCGGATGGGACGATTACGGTATTGGCGGATACGTTCAAAGGGAAGCCATTCAACGCTCCCAACGATGGGGTGGAACATCCGGATGGTAGCATTTGGTTTACTGATCCCGGCTATGGAAGCTTGGGTAACTACGAGGGGAACAAGGCCGAGCTGGAATTGAAAGAGGCCGTTTATCGAATCGATCCGAGTGGCAAGGTGAAAATGGTGACGGACGAAATCTACAAGCCCAACGGACTGTGCTTTTCGCCCGACTACAAGAAGGTTTACGTCGCCGATACGGGCGCATCTCATTACCCTGACGCCCCCAAGAACATCAAGGTTTGGGATGTAGCTGGGGACCGATTACGAAACGGCCGGGAGTTCACTTCCATGGAAATGGACTTGAGCGGCGAGACGGTGGCCGGTTTGGCAGACGGAATTCGCTGCGATCGCGATGGAAATATCTGGTCGAGCGCTGGTTGGGTAGGGGAAGGCTACGATGGCGTGCATATATTTTCGCCCGAAGGGCAGCGAATTGGGCAAATCGTGCTGCCGGAAATTTGCAGTAATGTCTGTTTTGGTGGTCCTCGGCGTAACCGGCTTTTCATGACAGCGAGTCGAAGCCTTTACGCGGTTTACACAGAAGCCCTGGGGGCGCATTGGTGTTGATGTTGAATTGTTGGATCTATTTGCGGGAGCGGCTCGACGCACGCGATCGCAACAACTACTAAATCGCGGCATTCAGTCGCTCTTGCAGGACGCTAAACTCAAGGAAAAATGAACTTAAGTCATGATAAGAAGAGATTTTCTTAGATCGACTTTGGCTGCAGCTTCGATGCCCAATTTGATTAAAGCAATTCAAGGTAAAGAGGATGCTATCAATGTAGCTGGAAATTTGATACAAGAACAGGTGGACGCAGGCGTCATCAATGCGGCGACTTTCTATCTGCGCCTGGGCGATCGGGTTGAGCAGCGCTGGTTTGGTCAGGCTCAATCGATGGACGCCATGTTTCTTTTGGGCTCGATCACCAAACCGATGGCGATTACGGGAGTTATGACCTTGGTTGATGAAGGGGAAATCCACCTGTCGGATAAGGTGGTGAAGTACCTCCCCGAATTTTCTGAAGGTGACCGCAAGGAGGTTACGGTTCGGCATTTGCTCACTCATACATCCGGATTGCCGGACCAGTTACCGGAGAATGCGGACCTGCGCAAACGGCACGCCCCGCTCTCAGAATTCGTTGTCCGGGCCATGCGTACACCCCTGCTTTTCAAGCCGGGAACTCGCTACAACTATCAAAGTATGGGTATCCTTCTAGCTACCGAGATCGCCCAGCGAATCACAGGGAAGACGATTCATGCCCTGCTTTCGGATCGCGTATACAGTCCGCTAGGGATGACGCGCAGCTCTCTGGGTCTTGGTTCGTTTCAGACATCGGACATTGTTCCCAGTCAAATGGAAGGAGCTGCTCCGGAGTCCGGAGCGGGATCCGAAGAAGCCAAAAACTGGGACTGGAACAGTCCTTACTGGAGAAATTTGGGTGCTCCTTGGGGTGGGGGCTATAGTTCGGCCGACGATGTGGCCCGGTTTTTGGAAAGCTTCCTCCATCCTGACGGGCGTGTGGTCAAAGAATCAACGGCCCGCCAAATGATTCGTAATCATAATAAAGATTTGGATACGCCGCGGGGCTTGGGATTCGCGGTGGGTCCTGGAGGATTTGGCCAAGGCTGCTTCGAGCGAACCTTTGGCCATGGCGGTTCGACGGGAACAGTGGCTTGGGCGGATCCGGAGAACGATCGCGTCTGCGTGATCCTAACGACACTGCCCGCCCGCGTTTCGCGGGCTTTGGTCCTCCATCCGGTAGGAGACCTGATTTCCGTGGCTTAGTGGAAAACAGAATCCGGTTTTAGCCGGAACAGCCGTCTATATCCCTCCTGCGATTGGCTACGCCGAGCCAGGGTATGGCTCGGCCAAAATGGCGCTTTTGTTTTATCAACAACGTCCCACCATCGCGCGACTGGGAGTCCCTGCCTTCGCCAGGGCCAGTAGGATTCGCTTCGCGAATACAGGTTCGAACGCTTGTCGGCAGCGCTGAATGTCTGTTAAGAGCCAGGCGAATCACGAGCTAAAGAGCCCTATTGTCTCGACTTGTCTAGGCGAAGCTCAGCGAAGACGGAAGAGACACCTATTTGCGACGCTGGAGCAACCAGAGAACGAAGAGTACTGAGCAAAGCGACACCTCAACGCAGCTGAGCAAGAATAGCGCGGTGTTTGAAGAACTTAACAGGACACGAGCCGCTGCGGGAGGGATCCAGCGAGGTGTAAGCGATGTTGGTTTAGCCTTACGGCCTGACGCGAATGTATTTTTGTAGCTTGCGAGTGCTGGGTTCGCCGCCGTAGAGATTGCCGACTGCATCCGCAGTGACGAATTCCGCTCCGTTGCCTCGGGTGAGTCGAGGATCGCCGGTAGGCAACGTGTTAAAATAGTGCACCCATCCTGTTTTGGCGTCGCCAATTACGGATGCCCATTTCGTAGCCCGGATTTTGGATGTTGTCCGATTCCGAGTCGGACACGTAGATCTTCCCGTGGTCGTCGAAGAAAATGCCGCTGGGGCGGCCGAACTGCGTCCATTGGGCGACGAAGGTCCCATTTGGTCTGAAGATCTGTACGCGATTATTGGCCCGATCCACTACGTAGAGCTGGCCTTCATCGTCCATAGCCAGGGCATGCAGTGATCGGAATTGGCCAGGAGAGTAGCCGGTCTCTCCCCATGAGCATAAGAATTCGCCATCTTCCGTATACACCATTACCCGATTGTTTCCGTCTGGATTATGCCCGTCGGCAATAAAGACTTTCCCATTTTCGGCGACGACTACGTCCGCGGGGGCGTTGAACTGATAGTCTCCCTTGCCGGGTCTTTCCGGGGACTCCCAGGGTCATGAGGACTTCTCCCTCGGAGCTGAATTTTACTACAACATACCCGTGTTCCCCTTCGGGCGTGCGATCCGGTCTCACGGCATCGGTCACCCAAACGTTGCCGTCCTTATCGACAAAGAGCCGGTGGGTCCAGATGAACATCCCACCTCCGAAACTCTACACTAAATTTCCTTCAGCATCGAACTTGAGAATGCAGTCAAGATCGGAATCGAGGCATTCGTTGCCGAAGCGTTCGGGAGCCGAGGCGTCGCATCGTATGATGGCCCAGATATGGACACCGTCTGGATCGACTTGCACATCACCCACGGCCCCCATCTGCCGGCCGTCAGAAAGCTTGGCCCAGCCATCGACAGCCCGGTAAGGATTTGGGTAGGTCTGCCCGTGGAGGACTGGAAGCGAAACGAGGAGAAGTAGGGATAAGCAGACATGCATCTGCTCGGGTGGAAAGGTACCGATAAAAGGGTAAGCAGGTCAATTGCCTGGATTTGAAATTAACAGGATTCGATCCGCGGCGGCGGATCTACATGATGTCCGCGCGAGCTTGGCGGAGTACCGGTGCTTCGTCCATCAAGCTGCCGACTTTGGAGGCACCAAGCCAGAGCAGAGCATCCTGTTCGAAACGCAGTTAAATGAGCTCTTCTATCCGCTTGCAACTCCTCGCTGGATCCAAGATATTGGAGGCATCCGCTTGCTTTATTCCCAATCTGAACTGCCTGAATCTCCTATGAAGCCAATCAAGCCCTGGTACTTCGTGTTGTTTTTAACCGCCCTGCCGTTTGTAGGGTTAGCCCAAGAATACGACATCTTGCTCAAAGGCGGTCATGTGATTGACGCCAAGAATGGGCGCGACGGTTTTTTCGATGTAGCCATCAAGAACGATCGCATCGCGGCGGTGGAAAGATCGATTCCGAGCAGTCGGGCGTCGAGAGTAGTCGATGCTTCGGATCTTTTTGTGACTCCGGGCCTCATTGACCTGCACGTTCATGTTTTTTGGGGAACGAGAGATGGGACTTATTTAGCCAACAGCTTCAATTCATTGCCCCCGGATGGGTTCACGCTCCAGCATGGGGTGACCACAGCGGTCGATGCGGGTGGACCGGGCTGGCGAAACTTCGAGCTATTCAAAGAGCAGACCATCGACACCTCGAAGACTCGGATTAAGGCTTTCCTCAATATCGTGGGCGCGGGCATGGCCGGCGATCCGGAGGAGCAGGACCTCTACGATATGGATGCCAGGCTGACGGCGATGAAAGCGTACGAGTTTCCCGAATACATCGTAGGCATAAAATTGGCGCATTTCAAGGGGCCTGATTGGACCCCTGTC
This sequence comes from uncultured Opitutaceae bacterium, assembly GCA_964404745.1. Taxonomy (GTDB): domain Bacteria; phylum Verrucomicrobiota; class Verrucomicrobiia; order Opitutales; family Opitutaceae; genus Pelagisphaera. The sequence continues at coordinate 74,589 of CAYOLG010000014.1, read as the reverse complement.
AAACGAGCGGTTGAGGCAGGACGGTGGGCAAATATTCCGGTCATGATCGATTTTGGTAGGGCTCAGCCAACTTTGTCCATCGAGCGCCTCTTCCTTGAAGAGCTGAATCCCGGCGACCTTTTCACCCACTGCTTTGCTGATGCTTGGGGCCGGGAATCGATTGTCGATCGGTCGGGGAAGCTTAAGCCTTTCGTTATGGAAGCCATTGATCGCGGTATCATTATGGATGTCGGTCATGGGGGCGGAAGCTTTCGTTGGAATGTAGCTACAGCCGCCTTGGAGCAGGGCATGCGTCCCCAGACGATTAGCACGGATTTGCATACGGGAAGCATAAATGCGGGCATGAAGAATCAGCTCAATGTCATGTCCAAGCTTCTCAACTTGGGGATGAGTTTAGATGAGGTGGTCAAGGCCTCGACGTGGAAACCGGCTCAAGTGATCAAAATCGACGACGAGCTCGGACATTTGAGCGTGGGAGCACTGGCGGATGTAGCTGTTTTGCGGAGACGGGAGGGAAAATTCGGTTTCATCGATGTCGCCCGCACCCGTCTCGATGGCAAGTATCTGCTGGAATGCGAATTGACCATTCTGGACGGGGAAGTAGTGTGGGACCGCAATGGGATTGCCAGCCCTGCCTGGGACGAAGTTGATGTGCCGCCCTCGCCAGGCCGCCCCGAAGTGCAACAATTTATTAATCCCCCAAAATAATGAATACGAAAATTTGTCTAATACTACGATTTTTTGTCGCCGCCCTTTGTCTTTCTGGAGTTGCTCAATCCGCTCTAGCCCAGAACCCAGGATACGAGGCCAAGGCCAAGGAGCTCGGCATCGAGTTCAACACGGCGGCCAAGCCAAACGATCACTTCGTACCAGCCGTGCAGACGGGAAAGCTGGTTTTCCTTTCAGGTCATGGGCCGCGCAGACCTGAGGGTGGAGCGGTGCAAGGTAAAGTGGGAAAAGATCTGAGCATAGACGAGGGCTACCATGCGGCGGGATTAACTATGATCGCTTTGCTGTCATCCTTGCGTAACGAGATCGGCAGTTTGGATCGCGTGACGCGTATTGTTAAAGTCCATGGGATGGTGAATTGCCCGCCCGATTTCACCCAGCAACCAGCAGTGATGAACGGGGCTACGGCCGTGTTGACCTCTATTTTCGGCGATCTGGGCAAACCGGCCCGGGCCGCGGTGGGTATGGGGTCCTTGCCCAACAACATCGCGGTGGAAATCGAAATGATCGTGGAGATCGCCGACGAGTAGCCATGCTAAGCCGCCGGAAACTTCTAAAACGCTTTTCAGGCCTGCCCCTGGTGGGCGGCTTCATTGCCGGCAGCAGTTCTATTCCCAGTAGAGCCGATGATCAAGAGGTGGATGAGAAAAAGGTTCCTCGCGACTATTTTGCCGAGCTCGGGGTAAAGCCTATCATCAACGCGGCCGGCGCGTATACGACTATGACCGCCAGCCTGATGCCGGAGGAAGTTCTGGATGCTTATCGGCAAACGGCGGGAGAGTATGTATCCCTCAATGGGCTGCATGATGCGGTGGGCCAGAAAATAGCCGAAATGGTTGGCTGCGAAGCAGCCATGATTACCGCGGGGGCTGCCTCGGCCATGACCTTGGCCACGGCCGGAGTTCTCACCGGATTGGATGAAGGGAAAGCGAAGCGCATCCCAGTCGACCTCCATGGCATGAAAAATGAAGTGATCGTGCAGAAGTCGCATATCGTTGGATACACGCATGCCATTATCAACTGCGGCGTGAAGCTCGTCGTCGTAGAAAGCGAACGCGAATTGATCAAAGCTATTAATCGCAAGACGGCCATGCTCTATTTCACCGACGAGCATAATCTAGATGGCGAAGTACAATACGAGAGGTTCGTGAAGATTGGCAAGGAACACGAGATTCCTACCTTCATCGACGCGGCGGCTGGTATACCGCCTCGGGAGAATCTGTGGCGCTTCACGAAAATGGGCTTCGATCTGATCGCCATTTCTGGTGGCAAAGCCATTCGCGGGCCGCAAAGCGCGGGCCTCTTGATGGGACGGAAAGACTTGATTGCCGCGGCCCGATTCAATGGGCCGCCTTCTTCAGATCGCATTGGTCGAGGAATGAAGGTCAACAAGGAGGAAATGGTAGCTATGTGGATCGCTGTGGAGCGATTTTTGAAAATCGACTATGAGAAGGAGTACGAGGGCTGGAAGATGCAGATCGATTGGCTGAAGAGCCAATTCGATCCTATCGATGGCTTGAAGGCCGAAAGCATCATTCCCCAAAGTCCGAATACAGTGCCAACCTTGGTATTAACGTTCGAAAATGGAGCTTTCTCGAAAACAGGGTTCGAGGTGAATAAAGCCCTAATCGATGGCGACCCATCGGTCGCGGTAGCGAGGCCGCGCGAAGACGGATTCAATATCACAACTTGGATGCTGCAACCCGAACGCTTGGGCACGGTTGCCATGCGAGTCAAAGAAGAGCTTCTGAAGGCGCGGGTTTAGGGTTCTTTGATGAAGCCAATCGGTTGGCTTAGGTAGGGAGGACTGGCTCAGTCCTCCCTACCAGATCGTAATGCGAATGTTGGTCGCCATTCACCAATATTTAGCCGTTTCGTTAAACACGAAAAATATTTCGTGATTAGAAGTGCATTTATTCTTGCAATTGGGATATCGATTTGCCGTGTATAGGTCCCGATGTACGGAAATTGGCTTATCTCACGCGTTAAAGGCTTAGATATAGCTTCGAATCGATCGAATGGATTCGGACTTGATTACTTGTAAAGGGGGGCAGCATGGAGTCGCTGAGCTTGCTGGGGAGCAATCTACTTTCTCCACCCATTGTCGCTTTTGCGGCGGGCGCTTGTTCGATTTGGGCTCGCAGCGATTTGAAGATCCCGGAGCAAATTTATCAGGCTCTGACCATTTACCTTCTCATCGCGATCGGTTTCAAAGGAGGGGTGGCCATCTCTAGCGCGGGTCTAGGTAGTCTGATCCTGCCCATGATGGCGACCCTTTTTGTGGGTTTGCTAATCCCGGTGGTCGTGTTTGCCGTCACCCGCTGGTTTCTCAAATCCAGTGTATCCAACGCCGCTGCCTTGGCGGCCCATTATGGATCGGTCTCGGCGGTCACGTTCATGGCCTGCCTGGTGTTTCTGGATCGCCAATCGATGCCCTACGAAAGCTTCATGCCGGCGGTAATGGCGGTCATGGAGTTGCCGGCCCTGCTTATGGCTCTGCTTTTGGCCAAGCGTTTCGATTCGAACCAGAATGCTTCCATGAGTCACTGCATCAAAGAAGCTCTCTCCGGCAAGACCTTCACGCTCTTGCTGTGCGGATTGCTGATTGGGGGTCTGTCTGGCGACAGTGGTCGGGAGTTGATGCATCCCTTCTTGGTAACGCCTTTTTACGGAATTCTGGTTCTTTTCCTTTTGGATATGGGCCAATCGGCGGCCAGCCATTTGAGCACGGCCAAAGTCTTGGGCGAACGATTGATTGCCTTCGCGATTGCGGCTCCCATCGTTCAGGGGCTGCTGGGATTGGGTTTGGCCTACCTGATCGGTCTCTCGCAAGGCGGAGCGATTGTATTCGCGATCCTGACGGCGAGCTCGTCGTACATTGCGGCGCCCGCTGCCTGCCGGGCTGCTTTGCCCGAGGCGAACCCTGGAATCTACGTTACGGCCTCCTTGGGCATCACCTTTCCTTTTAATTTGGCGATCGGTGTTCCCTTGTTCTATTGGATTAGTGGCTTGATTTATTAGTATGGGCGATCAAGCGGTAACCGTGTTGCCGGAATCAGAAACAGCTTCATTTAAAGATCAAGTTAGTCAGGCCTTCCAAAGCGTGGAGGAGGTCCATCGCTTCCTAACGCAGGCGCTACAGATAGTCCTCGACAAGCAAGGCGAATCAACGGCGAGTCGACTAATGTCGGGCGACTTTGAAGCATAGCGGGAGCGAGCCATGGGACCGATCGAAGCCCAGGCTGTATCGATTTACTTTCAGCTTCTCAATTTGGCCGAGGAGCACGTTGCCGGCCGCACTCGCGGTCGTCGGGAAGCGGAGCAAGGGATTGGGGTCGAGCCGGGTCACTGGGGTCGTTGGCTGACCTTGTTGAAAGAAGCGGGGTTTGATGCTGAAGAGATCCGTCGGTCCATGGGAGAGCTCACCGTGGAGCCGGTTTTCACCAAACATCCGACGGAAGCGAAGCGGTGGCCTGTTCTCCGTATTCATAATGAAATTGCTGAGACGCTCGATCTTTGGGACGCGGCCCGTGAGGGATTCGAGCGGCGGCGGTTAGGTGACAAGCTGGAAGGCGTCGTAGAGCGGCTGTGGATGACCGGAGAGCTTTTCAGGAAAAAGCCCTCTGTGAATGACGAACTCGAAAACTTGATTTTCTACCTTCGGGAAATCGTTCCGCAAGCTTATGCTCGACAGGAGGCCCGATTGCAATTCGCCTGGCAGGAGATCTGGCCGGGAGAGATTGAGTTGGACACAGGTGAAATGCCGATGCTGCGTTTGGGATCCTGGGTAGGGGGCGACCGAGATGGGCATCCACTGGTGACGGCCGAGGTGACTCGCGAAGCGTTGGCGACCTATCGGGAAACGGCTCGAGGGATTCTTCTGGATCGACTGAAGCGATTGTCAGGTCGGCTTTCGTTCTCCAACGAGCAGACTAGTCCGCCCGCCGCTTTGCTAGAGTCGTTGCCGGAACCCCAAAGAGGTGACATGGAGCCCTGGCGGTCCTATGTCGATTCAATCGCTGAATTGATTCAGGCAAGCGTCGTGAAGGAAGGGGAAAAGCGATTACAGAATCTCTGTCAATGGCTTGAAGAGGCAGGGGCGACCCGCTTGACCCGGGAAGAGGTCCGCCCGCTAATACGGCTAGTCCAGACGATAGGATTGCATTTGGCTCGGGTCGACATTCGCCAGAATAGCGAAGTGCATGAAGTCGCTCTGTCGCAGTTGATGGAACAGGCGGGCATTCCCGACGCGGCTAATTTCGCTAGTTGGGAGTTGGAAGAGAAACGCCAATTCCTGGAAGCGGAGTTGAATAATCCGCGCCCATTGGCCTATCCAAATCGAGCCCTGCCGCCGGAGGCGGAAAGCGTGATTTCCTGTTTTCGCGTCATTGGCGAGGAGATTGAAGAGCGGGGGTCACGAGCGTTGGGAACCATATTGGTTAGCATGACTCGCAATGTTGAGGACTTGTTGACCGTCTACCTTCTTTGCAAGGAAGCGGGCTTGGGTAGCTGGGATTCGGATGGAACTCGTTTTCCCATAGCCGTCTCCCCCTTGTTCGAGACTTACGATGATCTGGAGCGCTCGCAGGAAATCATGGATGATTACCTGAGCCACCCGGTAACGCTTCGCAGCCTGCCCAAGGACGAATCGGGAAAACCGTATTGCATTGTCATGCTTGGCTACAGCGATAGCAACAAGGAGGCTGGGATCTTGGCGAGCCAATGGGCGTTGCGGACGGCCCAGAGACGCCTCCTGGAAATTGGAAGCCAGCGAGGCGTAGCGATTCAGTTTTTCCACGGAAGGGGAGGGACCGTTAGTCGGGGAGCGGGTCCGACGCACCGCTTTTTGGAAGCCCTCCCGCCTGGCGCTTTGGACACTGGATTGCGGCTTACGGAACAGGGAGAAATGATCGCCCAGAAGTATAATAGCGTATCCACGGCTTCGTCACAATTGGAAACTCTCTTCGCCAGCGCTTTAGGCGCGAGATTGCTGATTCCTAGGCGGGAAAATATTCAGATCCTCGCCGACGCCATGGACTTTTTGGCCAAGCGATCGCTGGTGGCCTACCGCGCTTTCTTGGAGTCGGACGGATTCGTAGAGTTCTATCGTTCGGCCACGCCCATCGATGCCATCGAGCAGAGCCGGATCGGATCGCGACCCGCCCGCCGATCGGGACGAGCAACCCTGGCAGACTTGCGAGCCATCCCATGGGTCTTCAGTTGGAATCAATCGAGGTATTATCTGCCGGGATGGTTCGGCGTTGGGACTGCCCTGAGAGCCTTGAAGGCAGGTCGACGAGATGCTTACGATTATCTCCTCGAGAATTTGGATACAGCTCCTTTGATTCGCTATACGCTCTACAATGCGGAAAGCAGTCTTTACAGTTCGGATCGGGATTGGATGCGTCGGTATGCGGCCCTAGTCAAAGACGAGACGTTACGTCAGCGATTCAGCGATACGATTGGGGATGAATGGGATCTAACGAAAGCGGAATTGCTGAGCTTGATGGGAGGGGCGCTGCAAGATCGGCGGCCACGCTTCTGGCGGACCTTGCAAAAACGCCAGCAACCGTTGGATGTCTTGCACGAACGGCAGATCGAATTGCTGGAAGTATTTCGTTCCGGCGGTAGTGAAGATCCGGAGATCGTCGAGTCGATGCTGCTCCTCATCAACGCGATCGCCAGTGGCCTGCGGACTACGGGGTGAGGAGTGCAGGAGATTCTTTCGTTATGATAGATTGTAGGATATATATAACTACGAATATGTTATCGTTGCTCGCGATCTCGGACGTTCATAGCCTGCTTCCAAGCGATGAGTTCCTCGAGGAGCTCGTCTTTGATGTTGGTTAAAGCCTCGCTCAAGTCTGCACTTTCGCTAGGATCCAGGGAGATGTCGTAGAGCTCGATCCTGTTTTGGTTAAAGAATTGAATAAGCTTGTAGGGACCGCGCCTGATAGCGGCAGCGTTAAAGTCTCCCGTGCTCTCGCGTCTCCCTGCATCCGAGTACCAGAAGAAAGATCGTTCCTTATTGAAATCCCTGGCTCCCAACAGCCCGGGGACGAAACTGGTTCCATCGGTATGATGGCCAGGGCGCAATGGCAAATCGAGCATTTCCAGCAAGGTCGGGTAGTAGTCCATGCCAGTAATGGGGAACGATCCTAGAGTTCCCGCAACGATTTTCCCAGGCCAGCGCACGATGACAGGCACCCTGAGTCCGCCTTCGTAAAGGTGGCCTTTGCCGGCTCTTAGCGGGAGATTGCTGGTAGCGAGCTCTCGATTGTTTTCAGGTCCTGTGTTGGAGAGTCCGCCATGATCCGAAGTGAGGATGACAATCGTCCGATCGTCCAAATCATGCGCCTTAATGGTATCCAGAATGCGACCCAAGCTTTCGTCGACGCTTTCGATCATGGACGCGTAGCGCGGGTTGTTTTGATGGCGTAGGCGCCTGCCATCGATCCCGACGACGTATTCGGGGCCTTCGTAGCTTAAGCTGCTTACTTTCGCTTGGTACTGCTCCGTTTTATCTGCCTTCCCTTGTATTGGGGTGTGAACAGCGTAGTGCGATAGGTAGACGAAAAATGGGTTGTCTTTCTGGCTCTCGATGAAGGCGACGGACTCGTCAGTAAGTCGATCGGTCAGGTACTTGCCTGGTTCCGCGTTCGCATCGAGTTCCTCCGGCCCGGTCAGATTCTTCTTGTTGGTGTAAGGCGGAAAATAGGATCCAGGCGCTCCAGCGCTGCCACCAGCTATGTTGACATCGAAACCTTGGTTCTGCGGATGCCTAGCGGCCTCCTTGCCCAGATGCCATTTGCCGGCGAAAAAGGTGGCGTAGCCAGCCTCCTTTAATGCTTCGGCTATGGTGACTCTTTGGGGGTTCATGTTGCCTGGGTTCTCGCCCTCGCTCTCGGCCCGGCTTGGATGAACACCCGTGATCATAGCGAAACGAGAGGGCACGCAGCGCGGATAGGCGGCGTAGGCTTGAGTCAGCAGCATTCCGCTAGCGGCCAGCCCATCCATTCGCGGCGTTTGGTAGAGCGGCGATCCGGTGGCGCTGAGATCATGGTAGCCGAAGTCATCGACGAGGAAAAAGATGACATTCATTCGTTCGCCATGGCAGGGAAAATGCGTCCCCAGTATTGAGAGTGTGGCCAGGACCAATGATCGTATCGACATAGAGGAGGTATTGGTAGCAGAATGCCAAGATTAGGCAAAGCGCTTTTGCCGACAGTTCGTTACTTTGGTAGCGTTTTTCAGTTGGGAGGCAGCCGAAGCCGATTTGGCAATCTGCAGAATTCGCCTAAGCTTTTAACCTTGATGCATCCGAAGAGGAGAATAATCCGTTGAAACAAAACGATGATGAAGGATGAAAAGACAGAAATGAGCGGCGCTTCGACGCCAGTTCTCTATGTAAAAAATGGCTGCCCTTGGTGCGTTGAGGCGGAGGCTTATTTGAAGCAGGAGGGTATCTTGTACAGTCGCAAAGAAGTGCGTTCGGATCCGCAGGCCATGAATGAGATGCTTCAACTTTCGGGACAGACGCTGACGCCGACCATGAATTGGGGAGGCGATGTGCTAGCGGATTTTGGCGTGGATGAACTGATACCGTTTTTGGCATCGAAAAATCTGGGCTGAAAAGAAGAGTTGGGATCCCTTCAGCAGAATTGTTTTTCTAGTTGGTGTAACATCGCTCGCGCCTCGCTAGATCCCTCATCCCAATCAGCGCGAGTCGGGCCAGGATCGCCGCTTCGCGTTGCCAGGAAATCGGGTAGTCAATCCCCCTGCCTTCGCGAAGCGAGGATCCTAGCCCCCTAGTCGCGGGGATTCAGTCACGCAGCAGCGTGCTGATGTTAAGAATCCAAAAGCATCAGAGATCAGTCCCGGGATTACGACCTTCCTGCGGGCTTTCCTTTTAGAAATTGGCTTGCTAGTAATATAGCCATGTCTCTCTACCCCTTGTTTTCCCCTCGGTTGATCTGGAGTGTCGTTGCTGCGTTCATAGTCGGTATTTCTCATCTTGCATTGGCCCATCCTAGCCATGAACTGGAGCCGCCCTCGCTGGGTTCCCTCTCGGTGGCTAAGGTCTTGCTTGAGCGACACCCGTATTTGTTGCCGCAGGAGCGGCGCAACTGGCTGCTGGGGGAGTTGCGAAAGGGAGAGCGACGCGTTGATGGCGGATTGCCGGAAGCGGAATTCCTGGAGTTGCTGAAAAGAATCGATGCTCAAGGGGCAATCGATCTACAGGACGCGGTTCGGATGGCAGGCATTGATACCTTGCCTTTCGATCTTCCTGGCGATCAGGGCGGAGTCCTTTTGCGGGTGTCGAATGGAGCCGGACCGACGAACTTCAAGGTTTCCGAGCTGGATTTGTCTAAACAAGAAAAGACGCTGACCATACCGGTTGCCTTTCGAGGTGAAACCTGGGTCCTGCTGAGTTTGAGCGGCATTCCCAATGGAGAAACGGTGGCTTACCTGTATCTTGATTCCGGGGCGAACGAGGCTGTTCGCGTTCCGGTTAGGCTCACCGTCCCAGAGATGGGCCGCTTGCAAGTCGATATCCGTTCCGATGATACGGGCCTGCCCACACCCGCGATGGTTCAGCTTGAGTGGCAGTTGGATGGTAGTGCGCGGGCGCCGGGCAGCGCTATGGACTACACGCGGCAATTTGATTCTCAGGCTCGAACCCTCGAGCAGATTCGAGGGAGTCGTACGGTGGCCTATCCCGGTTTCGAGCCGGGGCATTACTGGATCTGCGATGGGCCCTTCGATATGGCCCTCCCCCCGGGCGAATGGAAACTGACCATTCTCAGAGGAATCGAGCATATTCCCGTGGTGGATACGATCTCCATTGAATCAGGAAAGACCGTTTCGCGGTCCTACCGCCCGAAACGCTGGGTGAAAATGGCTGATCGTGGCTGGTACTCGGGCGATGACCATGTGCACATGCAGATCCAGAGCGACGCCGATGCGGAGCGACTAATGGTCTGGGCCCAAGCCGAGGATACCCACTTGGTCAATATACTGGAAATGGGCGATCACGAACGCACTTTTTTTCAGCAGCGAGGATTTGGAAAGAAAAACCGTATTCAGAATGGCGACACCGTTTTAGTTCCGGGACAAGAGGATCCGCGCATCGCCCATTTGGGCCACACTATTGCTCTCAATATCTCTTCCCAGGTCAGAGACACTTCTAAGTACTATTTGCACGACTGGGTCTACGATTCAGTAAAAGCGGTGGGCGGGCTCTATGGATACGCTCATGTCAATCGCGGACTCTTCGAAATTGAACGTAATCTGAGTTTGAATATTCCCAAGCAAAAGGTCGATTTCGTGGAACTGCTGCAATTCCACTACCTGGGAACGGAACTGTATTATCATTTCCTCAATCTAGGGGAGAAGGTGACCGCCTCCGCAGGCTCCGATGTTCCTTGGGGAGGCACTATTGGAGAAGTTCGCGTGTATGCCTATCTTGGGGACGAGGCATTCTCCGCGGACGCTTGGTTCCAGGCTCTGGAACGAGGACGCACTTTCGTCACCAACGGCCCCATGATCGAATTTACGGTCGACGATGCCGTGCCGGGAGATCAAATCGACTTGGGCGAAGACAAGAATTCTGTTCGCGTGCGAGCCCGGGCCTGGGGTCACGCCAAGCGGGCTCCCATCGAACGATTGGAAATCGTGCGATTAGGGGAAGTGATTCGCAAATCCGAAGCGAAAGGGAAGAATGCGGATGAGCTCATCCTGGATTTCGAAATCGATCCGGGTTCCGGTTGCTGGATTGCCGCTCGAGCATTCGCGAAGGATAGATCCGTGGCCCACACGACGTCCATCTATCTAAAACGGCCCTCGCTGCGGTTCTGGAAGCATGCGGACGTGCCTCAGTTGATCGAGCGGAGTCTGAAAAGCCTTCAGGATCTCGAAGAGGTTGCTTCCAACATCGAGGCCCCGACCGAGATGGAGGCGGAATCTGGCAGGGGATTGATCGGAGCCTGGTACGCTCGGGCAGATCATGTTCGAGCCAAAGGCCTAGATCAGTACGAGGATACTGCATCGACATGGATGAACAATCGACCCAATCGGGGTTATTGGTCAGCTTTTTGGAGAGGTACGTTGACGGTTCCGGAGAATCATTTGGCTCCGGACGCTCTCCATCTTAGAGCTTCCGGCGAAGCATCGATTGCCATCGATGGAGACGTGGTCGCTCGGCTCGATAAAAGCGGTGAAGCTCTAGGTTCGGTGGATTTAGATCGAGGACGATCCTACCAGATAACGATGGAGTATCAGCACAGACAGTCCCCGGTCTCTTATTTGCATTTGTCCATGAGTCGGGAGGAAGGGGCTCGAGAGATTCTCCCGATAGAATGGCTTTCTTTCAGAGAAGAAGACTATCGCTACGCCTACCTCAACTCCATCGGCAGTTTGGAAGAGCAACGAACCTTGGGTAGCCAGGCTAGAGATTTAGGAGAACGCATCAAAGAAGCGCGGCAAATCTACGGGAGATTGAGGGATCAGTGGGAATCGGAGAAAGCTTTGCGATAAAAGGTTCAATTTGGTTGTGTAACGCCATAATTTCAACGAGTAATTGGTCGGCTCCAACATTGATTTCTAGGGTGCCGAGAAAGTTCTATTTTTGAACCGACTATATAGCTGGGTCACCCGAGAATCATGAGACATTTGAGGCGCTGTGCCTCGGGATTTGGGTTGCACGAATGAGCAGGGCCAACAGAAGAGGCCACAATTGGGTTGATAGCGCAGGTATAGCGAAGAAAAAGACTGCCGCAACGAGGGTAAATACGAGGGAATAGATTCTGAAGTAGACTCGGGTTCCCCGCTTTAGTTTTGAGGGAAGAAATAGGGCGAAGATGTGCAGTGGCGAGGCCCAGATGAGGTTGAAATTGTAGATCGAGTAGTCGTGGGCGATATGCATGGAGGTGTAGACCAGAACGGCGCCCTGGAGCGACACGGTCCCAAATAGCAGGCGATCGAAAGTGAGAGCGTATTTGCCTGATGCCATTTCCTTGAAGGTAACGTAGATCGTTAGGATGAGAGTGGCTGACAGCAGCCAAATAGGTTTAGGGATGAAAGCGTATGTGGTATCAGGCTTGCCTTCGATGAGGATACTCTGCTCGGCGACCAGCGGCTCTTCTCCATCCGGAGTTTGTATGAAGGTCTCTTGCAAAGATTCTTCTATCAGCTGCGGGAGAAAGGCTTGTTCGCGATAGGTGAGGTTTCGTTGGGTTCCGATCCCAAGGGATAAATTCATGCCAATAGCGGTCCACGGGTGAGGAGGAAAGTAGGGCTGGATGCGCTCGAAGTAGGACTGGCCAGTTTTGTCGTCGAGATCCTTTTCGAAGATTAGATCGCTTCCGATCAGCGATAGAATGAGGTCGAACGGCAGAGTGGCGCAGTTTTTGGCGAATGGGTGGTAGGGATAGATGCGCTCTTCGTGAAGATAATTGTTGAGGAGTTGGTCCGAAAAAGCCTGTTTTTGCTTCTGCTCGAGATTCAGAACGGATTCGCGAACTTCTTGTCCGATAAGCGTGTGATGCTGGATGTATTTGTCGAAAGTTGAACGTGAATAAATGCCGCTTCGATTCTCCGTGCCCGATTCCAGGAAGAAACGGCTTTTAGAAGTGATGATGGCGGGGTAGCTGTAGACCGCATCGATGCCGAGCTTGGGATCACGGACACGCAAAGCGCAGTGACCAAAGATGGAGTGAATGGCTTGGCCTGGGGCAACGGTAAGTAGGCTGATTCGAGCCTCCTCGGAAAGGGTGGGCAGCTCGATCTTCCTCGGAGTCTCTTGGGCGAGAGAGCTGGAGCTTGCCGTCAAGATGCCAAAATATGTGGCCTGTAGGAAACGACCCAGTTTAAAAAACATCGAGCAGCGCTATTTCTAAATCAGTGGGGTAGCAAGAATGGAAAGGATTCGGAATTTTGTGGGAAAATGGCGGATTACTTAAGCCAGGTCCCGACTTGCCGGAAGTCCAGCGATTCCGTCTCTTCGGGGAGAGCGATGTCCATCGCAACTCCTCAACCAATTCTATTTTCAATATCGTCCCTCGGTTGATGGACTAGATCCCCGCGTCGCGGGGCCAGGATCTCCAGTAAACTGGGGCCAGGTTTTTAAAAAGCCGCTCTGATCAGGCTACCTGATTTATTGAATACAGGCCGGACTAGGCGACCGCCATGCGTTGGCGCACGAGGTCGTTTTCTTTTTTAGGCTTCAAGTATTTGGCTTGGAGGGAAGCTCGAATGTCGCTGTAGTCGGGATCATTAAAGCGATTTCTGGTTTGCTGAGGATCGTCGATCAGATCGTACAATTCCCCGTAGTCACGAGTATTGTAGTGGACGAACTTATACTGGTCTTCGATGAACGTTTCCTGTTTAAAAGGTCCTTGGGCGGGCCTGAATTCAACCCGGCAATGGTCGCGAGTCGATTTGCTGGCGTCGGTCCAGGCGAGTATTTGAGAGACCCCTTGGCCGCGTTCCAGAGGATCTTGTCCGGCCGCTTTGAGGAAGGAGGCTTCGAGATCCACCAACGATTGGAGGGCGCGGCTCGTTTGCCCGGGCGTGGCGTTTTGGGGATGGGCTACAATGAAAGGGATTCGCTGAGCGGCCTCGTAGGTGGGCAGGCCTTTGCCCCAGAGACCGTGGTCGCCCAAGTAGTCCCCGTGGTCGGATGCGAAAACGATTAAGGTCTTGTCGATCGTTCCATCCGCTTCTAGCCGATCAAGGATACGTCCGATATGCTTGTCCATCAAGGAGACCATTCCGTAGTAGACAGCCCGCAGGGAGCGTATGTCTTCGGTCTCGAGTTCCGGGCGAATCTTCACGTCGCCCCAAGCCTTTTCCTGCAACTCGGGATCATCTCCGTAGTATTCCCCGTTTGCCAAGCTGCGGTAAAAGTCGGGCAGTCCATCAAGATCTGGACGTTCAATGGGATTCGGCATGTCGGATGGGTCGTACATCGATGCCCAAGGCTCCGGTGCGACGTAAGGGTTGTGGGGATCCTGGAAGCTTGACCAAATAAAGAAAGGCCTTCCGGATTCCTGGGCTCGATTGATGGCAGCGATGGTGCGCTCAGCAACCCAAGCGGACCCGTGCAGTTCCTCGGGCAACGACCAGGGACCGAAGTGGTCATAGTCGTGGATATCGAAATAGTCAGATAGCTCGACTCCCTTGGTTCGAAGCCAAGCCCCATAATGCATTCCGGCGGCGTGAGGTTCCGAGGTGTGGCCGATCACGAGCTCGGCGTGTTCAAATCCGAAGTAGGGGCCGTGCCATTGGTCGAAGTATTCGAGGTCGTGGATCTTGGGACCGGATTCGGGACTGGCGGGATCTTTGCAGGCTTGGAAGTGGGCTTTGCCGATCAAGTTGGTTGCATATCCCGCTTCCGTGAGCCGGTGAGCGACCGTTGGGCCGTAGTCTTCCGGCAGCGATGTTCCCACGTGGAAGCAACCGTGGCGCGAGGGATATTCGCCGGTCAGAATAGAACAGCGAGAGGGCGTGCAGACAGGATTAACGGTATAGGCCCGATCAAAAATAATCCCTCGATTCGCCAATCGGTCCAGGTTCGGGGTTTTGATGGCGGGATTCAGTCGGCCCAAGCAGTCCCAACGCTGCTGATCGCTGGTAATAAGGAGGATATTCATGAGAATCTATGGCAAAATCTATCTGAGCCTTGCTTGCGAGTGAATTTCAAGGAACTAGCTGTCTGGCAGGCAGGAATGTAGGTGTTACAGACCTTTCTGGGCGGATGACTGAGAACTTCTGCCTTCGCAAAGCGAAGATCTTGGCCCGAATTCCGTTCTGCGGGATGAGGGATCCAGCGAACGGAGCGAGCGATGTTAAAATCCCAATTTCAACAAATGTATGCATAGATACCCTACGTATTTGCCTAGCCATGTATGATGTAGGGCAACGGTTCTGGTCAGAAACCCTTTTCCCAGTTCCCGAAAATTTTCTCTAGTCGGGCCACCTGTCTGGGCTGCTTTTCCGCTAGGTTGTTCGATTCGGAAATGTCCTTCGTTAAGTTGAACAACTGCCAAGGATCTTCGGGGTTTTCGCGAACGATCTTCCAATCGCCAGCCCGTAGGGCAGCGTGCCGTTGGTAGATGAAAAAGAAGGACTTGTGGCGGGAGCGCTTGCCTTGAGTTAGGATGGGTAACGGGTTTTTGCCATCGAGCCGGACGCCCTTTGTCAAGGTGGTTCCGGCTAGCTTGGCGCAGGCGACGAGCAAGTCTGGCGACCAAAAGGCCTCGTCGATAACAGAGCCGGCTTCGATGCGGCCTGGCCAGCGGGCGAAGGCGACCACTCTAAGCCCGCCCTCCCAGCAAGTGACCCCGCCGCTGCGGAGCGGATCGTTGATGCCGATGTCGATCCCTTCGCGACCGAGGCGAAAGCCCCCATTGTCGGACATAAAAAAGACGAAGGTGTTTTCCGCGGCCTCGCTGGCCTCCAAAGCGTCTAGCACGCGGCCGATGGCTTGGTCCAGGGCGGTGACCACCGCAGAGTACCGCTTCCAGTAGTCCTGTTCGTCCGGCGTCCAGCCGTATTCCTCGAAGGCCCAGTCAGGGGCCTGCCAAATATTGGGCTGCCCTGGTTGCTTATTTCCGGCGCTGGGAAAGTGGGGAGCGTTGAAAGGCAAATAGCAAAACCAGGGATCATCGCGCTTGGATTGGCGTTGGATGAAATCGATGGCCCCATCGGCAAAAATATCAGTCGCGTATTTGCCTTCTCGGTACAGTTTTTCGGTGCCTTGGTAGAGATCGTGCTCGGTCCGGTAGTTATGATTGAAGTAGTCCATATTCCCGGACGCGTGGCCAATGAACTCGTCGAAGCCCCGTTCTGTGGGCCGCGAGCCCTCGGCAAATCCGATGTTCCACTTGCCGAAGCAAGCGGTGGTGTAGGGAGTGGGCGCCGACTTCAAAATTTGAGGTATGAGGATTTCGTCATGGTTGAGCCCTATTCCGTAGTTTCCCTCTACGCCGGGTAGTTGGTAATCGAGGCCGTGTCTTTGCGGGATGCGGCCGGTCAGGAGGCAGGCCCGAGAAACCGTACAGGTAGGCGAGGCCGTGTAGAAGCTGGTCAGCCGGGCGCCCTCCCGGGCGAGCTGGGCTAAGCGAGGAGCTTTGATGTTGGATTGGGGATTGTAGATCGGCAGGTCGCCGAAGCCCAAATTGTCAGCGGTAATGATGAGGATGTTGGGTGGGGTATCTTGGCCTTGAGTGAAGGGCGTGCAGCAGCAACAACAAAGAATAATAACTAGGATCGGAGATAGGTTGGCGATTCGCATAGGGAATGAACTTGTGACGATTATCCCAGCCTTGGCCAGATAAGGTCAAGGGATAGGGGTTTTTGGAAAGGGTGCTTTTTCAGCTTGTTATTTATGCCTGCGGTAGGGCTGACTGTCCTCAGTTGGCCGAAATAGAATCTATCTACCTCTGCGGCTGACTAGGGACCATCAGCCCTACTATTTGGGATCGGTATCGCGGCGTAAAGCCGCTCCTGCATTTCAGTCCCGAAAACGATTGTATCGTAAATCGTTCCCTTGGATTGCCAAGGGAGAACCGGTTGCTAGGGTGTTTCCATGTCCCCTGTATCCCGACTTTCCGGCTGGGCTCTGGCCCTGCTTTCCTTGTCCCCGTTCTTAATTGCTTCGAGCCATCCGGAGGTCATCCAGCATCTTAGCATCTATGAAAAACGGGATGCCTATTCGGCTTGGCCAGCCATCGGTCGGGCGGCCAATGGCGACATCCTCGTCCTCTTTACCCGTACTGAGGAGCATATGAGCCCCAATGGGGAAATCCTCATGGTACGTTCGAAAGACAACGGAGAGAGCTGGTCGGCGCCGACCATTTTGTTCGACACAATTGTTGACGATCGCGAGTCGGGATTGACGGTGCTGCGTGACGGACGGCTCCTGACCCATCTGAGATCGGTGAAATTCCCCGTTTCGACCTACACGACGATGTCGGATACCAGTTACCCTCCGGAATTGCGTGAGCGGTGGGCGGACTATGTTAGCCAGGAGGAATATCAGAACGCGGACGATCTTCATCGAGCCTGGCAAACAGTGTCGTCGGATAATGGTTACACGTGGAGTAAGCCAGCTCCTGGGGCGGACTCGATACACGGAGGCATACAGTTGGCCGATGGTTCTTTGTTGGTGGCGTCCTACCGGGAGCACGGAGGAAAGATTGGCGTATATGCGGCCGACAATCCGGAAACGGAGTGGAGCCAGGTCGCGACCATAGCCTGTCCCGATGAAGTGGCCGACAAGATTCGTTTTGGCGAACCGCACATCTTGCAACTGCCAAGCGGACGTATCACTATGATGATTCGAGCAACGGCCAAACCTTACGACGATCAGTCGCTATTGTGCCATTTGTGGGGAAGCTACTCCGACGACAATGGCCGGACTTGGGCACCGGCCTACGAAACGCCGCTTTGGGGATTTCCTCCCCATTTGACCCTCCTTTCCGATGGGCGGGCGCTCTGCTCCTATGGCCATCGTCGGCCACCCTATGGTCAGAGAGCGTGCATCAGCGAGGACGGGGTTAATTGGAGTTTGGAGAACGAATTTATTCTCCGCGATGATGCCCCTAACAAGGATCTCGGTTATCCCGTATCCATAGAGTTGAGTCCTGGCCGAATTCTCAGTGTCTATTATCAGCCCAATGTGCCCAAGGGATCTAATCCAGAGACCCGTCCTCCGCACCCGAACCGAAAGAAGCCGAGCATCCTAGGAACGATCTGGCATTTGCCCGGAGCGGAGGCATCGGTGGCGAAGACCTTGGACATCGGTTCTCGAAGGGAGCTTTTCGTGGATGGCTATTTGATAGATCGATTGGACAATGTCCAGCAAGCGGTCCAAGAACCGAGACGGGAAGACGTTGCCCTTCGCTTTGATAATCCATGGGAAGGGAAGTTCTCGGCTTACCCGACGGTGATCCATGATGGCGACCTGTACCGCATGTACTATCGCGGTTTGCCGGATTCGACCAAAGGAACGAGAGCCTACACCTGCTATGCGGAATCGGACGATGGGATCGTTTGGAGCAAACCGAATCTTGGGCTCTACGAAATCAACGGGACCAGGGACAATAATGTGGTTCTCATGGAAGAAAATCTGTGGTCCCACAATTTCAGTCCCTTTCTTGATACACGGCCAGGAGTGCCGCCGGAGCAGCGTTTCAAAGCCATCGCCAGCGAAAACAAGCATGGACTCGTTTCCTTTGTATCTTCTGATGGAATACATTGGGAACAAATGAGCGATGGCTACTTCTTTACAGATGGGTTGTTCGATTCTCACAACGTAGCTTTTTGGTCGGAAAGCGAGAATCGCTACATTTGCTACTTCCGGACCTGGACGGGAGAGGGGTATTCGGGCTTTCGAACCATCGCCCGCACGACATCGGAGGACTTTATCAATTGGGGGCCGCGAGTGGAAATGGAATACGGGAACACGCCGCAGGAACATCTCTACACCAACGGAACTCACCCGTACTTTCGGGCTCCCCACATTTACATCGCTCTGGCCAAGCGGTTTTTCCCCAGCAAAGCAGCGCTGTCGCAGGAGGTCTCTCGGGCGCTGGTGGATAATCCAGACTATGCTAAAGCTTCCAGCGATTCCATCTTCATGACGACCCGTGGCGGCAATCAATACGATCGCCGTTTTATGGAGGCATTCATTAGGCCGGGGCCAACGGTACAGGATTGGGTGGCTCGCGATAATACTCCAGCTTTAGGGGTAGTGAGAGGTAATGACCGGGAGCTATATTTGTATCGAATTTCATATTACGGTCAGGATGCCTCGCACCTAACACGGTATTCGCTTCGTACGGACGGGTTCGCCGCACTGTCGGCCGATTACGAGGGAGGCGAAGTTCTGACGAAGGCTTTTACTTTCAAGGGCGATGAGCTGACCTTGAACTACGAGAGCTCGGCAGCGGGAGAGGTTCGCGTGGAGATCCAAGACGAACGCGGAAATCCGCTTCCGGGGTACGAGTTGGATCAATGCTTGCCGATATTCGGCGACGAGATCGAGCGAGTGGTCCGATGGGCTGATGGAACGGACGTGTCCGAGTTGGCGGACAAGCCAATCCGGTTGCGTATTTTCCTTAGGGACGCGGATCTGTTCGCCATCAGATTTTTGGATTAGGCTCTAGTAACAACAGGGATAATTTCGATTGATTTACGCTGGACGAGACGTATCATTGCGGACGAAATGGGTAGGCTGCGATGAATCGTTATTATCGTAGCTGAGTTACCAAAAATCCTAATTAACTATGCAAAAACTATTCGTAATAGCCTTGGTATTCATCGCTCCGATGATGTCCTTTGGTCAAAGTAAAGCCGCACAGAAGCAAGTCGACAAGCAGATGGCTATGTGGACGGAGCAATGCGATCTCAGCGCCGATCAGACTGCGGCCCTGAAAAAGCTAATCACGGAGAAAACAGAAGCCTTAACGGCTAGTCGCAAAGCCAACAAGGAGGACAAGGAGAAACTCCAAGCTGCGGCTAAAGAGATTAACTCCAAGTTCGCCGCTAAGATTCGCGAGGCGGTTGGGAAAGATAACGTTCAGAAGATGAACGCCTATCGTAAGAGCCAGGGGAAAAAGAGCTAACTCATAGAAAGGTCGATTTCCCCTTTTCCAGAGCGTTCCTCGTTTCGGGGAACGCTTTTTTGGCGGAGGAGGAGATATTTCGAAATGTCTCATAGTGTGAACAAATACCTTAACCGGTAGATGACATGATTGTAGCAGCACAGGTATCTTGCCTTACCCTTCCCTTTATATAGTCAAGATGCCTCTGCTACTTTATTAAGCTTGAGTATCCCGTCATCGGCAAAATTCCCTTTGCTCACTCAACGCGAATAGCGCTAGTCAATGCGGCATGATGAATCACATTAGAATTTCGCTTCTTCTCGTTGCCCTTCTGGCTTGGACCCACGCTGCCTTCTCGCAGGGAGATAATTCCCACGTCCCGACGTTGGAGGAAAACGCTAGCAAGCCGAACATCCTCTGGATCTACATAGAGGATACCAATGCTTGGATGAGCTGTTACGGGGATACCGTGGTGAAGACGCCCAATATCGATAAGCTGGCTTCTGAAGGTGTCCGCTTCGACCGGGCCTACATGCCTTCGGGTGTTTGCTCGCCAACTCGTTCGGCTGTGATTACCGGGATGTACCAAACCTCGATCGGGGCTCACGAGCATTACAGCTCATTCTCCGTTTGGCGGGGCAATGTCATGGAAACCTGGGATCCCAATCACATTGGCGTCAAGACCGTGCCAGAGATCATGCGAACGGCGGGCTACTACACCTTCAATGAGGGCAAATTCCATTACAACTTTGTCTTCGATCCCGGCGAGCTCTATCATCGCCATGGGGCCAATGGATACAAAGGAGCTAAAAACGGGACGGAGTGGAGCGGCCGTAAAGAAGGACAGCCCTTTTTTGGACAGATCCAACTGGTGGGTGGCAAGTTCTCGAACGCCAAGCCGGTGGTCAAAGCAGAGGATGTCGGCGTGCCTCCTATCTACCCGGACCATCCGATTATTCGCGAAGAGATCGCTTACCACTACAACACGATTCTCGAGCTCGATCGCGAGTTGAGCGAAATCGTAGATGGCTTGAAACGGGATGGACTCTATGATAACACGATCATCTTCTTTTTCTCCGATCACGGAAGCCGTTTGCCTCGCAGCAAGCAGTTTCTCTACGAGGGAGGAATAAAGGTGCCCTTCATACTCGCCGGACCTGGGATACCAAATAATGCAGTTCGCGATGACTTGGTTAGCGGTATCGATATAAGCGCAACAACGCTTGCCTTAGCGGATATCCAGGTGCCGGGCAATATGCATGGCATGGACTTGCTAGCCGATGACTTTCATCGCGATTTCGTGGTTTCCGCTCGCGATCGCTGCGATTTTACCATCGACCGAATCCGAGCTATTACATCCAAACGATATAAGTATATCCGGAATTTTATGACGGATAAGCCATATATGCAGCCTAACTACCGAAGCGACTGGGAGCTGCTAAAATTTATGGAAGGCCAGTACAAGGCAGGGAAACTGAACGAGGCTCAGGCTCATTTCTTCAGCGACGAGCGTCCAGCGGAAGAATTCTACGATTTGTGGACCGATCCGCACGAGACTAGGAATTTGGCCCACTCCATCGATCGCGATCACCAGGTCGCTTTGGCCAATCACCGCGACATTCTTTATCGCTGGATCCTAGAGACCGATGACAAAGGCCGGTTCCCGGAAAGCGACGACGCCTTGCGGGCGGTTATCGATCGCTGGGGCGACGACGCGGTGAACAAAGAATACGAGCGTGTGAGGAAATAGAACAGGCATTCTGCCTGTCTAAGATCATTATTAGCAAACATCGCTCGTTCCTCGCTAGATTCCCGAAGCGTCGGGGCTGGGATCTTCCCGCGTAGCCGGGGCGGCAGGAGTTGGCTGTAGTTAGAACATCGCTCATACTCCGCTAGGATGTTCCGCTTGGCGGAGACAGGGACTCCTAGTCGCGCGAAAGCGGGAAGATGTTAAAACTTCAAAAGCATCATGCTGGCTTAGGTGTCCTGTTCTCGCTAGAGCGGGATCCTGTAGAAGCGGCTCGCATTCTGCAGGGCAGCGATTTCAGTGGGCACTTATCGCGGGGTAAACCCGCTCCTACGGGCTTGATTGTCGCGAAAAGTAGGGCCATCTTGATGGTCTATGACCGATGTATCCGCCGATGCCCCTACAGCTGGATCCAATAAGAGAAAGCGTTCAATTTGGTTTCATCTTCATTTCTGGGTTGGCTGGATTGCCGCCTTGCCGATCGCTTTGGTTTGCCTGACCGGGACGATTCTCGTGTTTGAAGGCGATCTCTTTCGCTGGGAGCATAAGGAGCATTTTCAATTAGATGTGACCGATTCGCCGCTATCAGTGGCGGAAGTATTGAATGCCTACCAATCGGCGGATCCGCCGTTGCGGGTGAACCATCTGGGCATTCCGCGCTCACCAGAGCACTCGTACAGCGCTTACTGCACAGAGCTAAGGCCGGATGGCAATCGTGGAGGGCGCGTATTTCTCAATCCTTACACGGGAGCGCTTACTTGGATGTCGGACGGATTTTCAATTAGCCATTTGATGATCGATATTCATCGCCATCTAGCGGCTGGTCGATTGGGTCAGCAGATAGCTGCTATCAGCTCGC
Source organism: uncultured Opitutaceae bacterium (assembly GCA_964404745.1). GTDB lineage: Bacteria > Verrucomicrobiota > Verrucomicrobiia > Opitutales > Opitutaceae > Pelagisphaera. Next base: position 52,646 of record CAYOLG010000014.1, on the reverse strand, counting down.
TGGTATTGGCCATCACCTGCGTTATTGGCCTCGTTCTTTGGTGGCCGTTGCGGGGGCGAACTTTTGTTCGGGCCTTAAAAAGAGGCCAGGCCCTAGATTGGCACAACGCCTTGGGATTGGTGGCCATGGCCCCGCTCATCATCATGGCGATCACGGGCATTACCTTTACTTGGGGACGACACATCTGGCCTCTATTGGAAGATATACAAGGATCTCCCACTCAGCAAGAACGCCCGACAGTTGTTGTCCCGGCCAATGCGGAAAAATTGGGGGCTGGAACAATCGTGGAGACCGCGGTTGCGCTAATGGGCGACGCTCGCTGGACGGGCTATCAGCCATCTAACGGGGAAGCGAGCGCGCACGCCTTTTTCTACACTGAGAACGGGAAGACTCTTAGGATATTCATCGACCCCTATACCGGAAGAGAAATAAAACAAGCGGATGTAGAGCTTGCGGGCCCGTTCACCTGGTATCGAAAGAATTTCGGGCGATTGCACACGCTCGGTCCGTATCATCTTTTCGCGCGAATAGTTTGGGGCATCTTTTCGGGGGTCGGAACCGTACTTGTCATCACCGGTATATGGGTATCGGTCAAGCGATGGAGACGGAGAGGATGAAGAATGTAGGCAAGTTTCTCGAGTCGGCTGGATTCCAAAATCTCTATCGAGATCCAGCTGACGTAAGCTAGAGATTGAAGACCTATGGTAAGAAGCCTTTTTATCCTGCACTGCTGCATTGCAGCTTGGTGTTCCGTTTGTTGTATCGCTACGGCATCTCTCGCAAGCGACAACTCGGAATTATTCGATATGGCCAGCATTCGAGATTCGGGAACTTTGGAAACCCGAGTGCTGTAGGATTGGCGCCCGCACCCCGAGCATCTGGAGATCCAGCAGAAGCTAATTGAAATTACCGTTGCTGACTGGTGGCCGGGGCAACCGGTCCGTATCCCAGTGAACTTGAATGCTCCGTCAGAGGCGAGCCAACTACCGTGTCGCAATATCTTCGTGGGCAACATGCCTTTGAGAAATCGCATGGCTACACCCAGTGGGTCGGCATTGCGCCTCGCTAATGAAAAGGGTGTTGGAGTTGTGCTCGTCGTGATGGGCGATATCGATGCGATGGTCCCGGCGGGAATGTTGCGCACGGGAATGAAGACCCACCTTCTGGAAACTCGCAGCCCTCGCTACTCGAGCGCGTGGATTTGGGGGATGAGGCAGATGAGAGGACTTACCGCAGCGGTAGTCGAAAAGGAGCGTTTTATGCCTGCCAAGGTTGTTTCCAGTGGCTGTTCCAAACGCGGAATCGCCTCGGCGGTGGCGGGCATCCACGACGACCGGTTTACAGGAACCGCTCCGATTGTATCCCCGCCAATGGGAAATCCGGGATCGCCATCGCAGCTAATAGGCGCAGGACCGCAATGGATTCGGAAAGATAACCGTGCATTTCTAGATTCGGTTGAGGCGGGTATCCGCAAGTCTTTGGAGCTACGATTCGCCCGGCGCGAATCGACGCGTTTGACACTGGAGCAAGTAGCGGTGAAGCGGTGGACGGCTTCCGACATAGAGACGCTGAGCGATCGGCTATGTGACGCGTCGCGGATCACGGCTTACCTTTCCTCCATCAAACACCGAGGGCTCGACAATTTCTACAACGTGGGGACGAATGACAGCGTGATGCCAGCTCTGCTGGAGCTGGGAGAACGGTATCCGCACTTCCCGATTTATATCGTACCTGGTGGGCAGCACGGTGGCCCGGCCGATGCCGGCTTTTCCCGTCGCGTTACAATTCAACCTGAAGTCGTCCATAATCTGGAAGCTTTCTGCCGCTATCACTTTTTTGGCGAGGGCCGAATTCCCCAAAGCCCCAAAATTTCGTCAAAACGGGAAGGCTCCTTTCTGGTCGTTACAGTCCGTTTGCCTGAGAATATCGCTACTACGGACAATCAGCTTTCCTGGTCTTTTGATCGCATCAGCCTTACACGCTGGCATTCGAATATGATGAATGGGAGAGCAGGCCTTTGGAATCGGCGGGAAAAGGCCTATTTCAGGCTCGAATTGCGATTCCAGAATCAGTTGAAAGTATTCAATATGTAAGCACGCTCAAGCAGCCAGGAGGTTCGCGACCCTTCGCCTTTTCGAGCCCTCATAGAGAATATATGCTGGATTAGTTGCCATCTCCTAGATGGACGTTGCAGTAGGCTAGGGACGTCAAAGTCTTCGATTCGAAGAAGCGTTTTGCTAATTTTATACTGCTGAAGAAAACGGATTTTCGTTGCTAGAGAGATCGTAAGGCCCGATTTTGAACTCTCAATCCGATAATCCGTCCTATGAGTTTTCAACGCCCGCTTTTCCCGATCCTTAAGGTCGTTCTAGCCTGTTTTTCTGGTCTGCCCTTCGCATTCGGACAGAACGCTGAGCGCCCCAACATCCTCCTGATGATGGTGGATGATCTCGGCTATGCTGATTTCGGTTGTTACGGTAGCGAGATAGAGACCCCGAACATCGATACCTTGGCTCAAGAAGGGCTGCGCTTCACCCAGTTCTACAACACGGCCAAGTGCCACTCCTCCCGGATCTGCCTATTGACGGGGCTGTACGCCTTTCAAGCCGGCGACCAAGCGTTGAACCGTTCGGTAACGCTAGCCGAGGTGTTGGGGGAAGCTGGATACGCTACGTCGATGACGGGCAAGTGGCATCTAGACGATGAGCCCACGGATCACGGGTTCGAGCAGTATTTTGGGCACCTTTCTGGATCGACCGACTTCTTTATCGGCAACGATTCCTTCCGGTTCAACGGAGAAAAGTGGAATGATTTCGATCCAGAATTCTACCTGACCGATGCCAATGTCGATTACGCCATGGAATTCATCGACAAATCCCTGGCCACCGGAAAACCATTTTTTCACTACATTGCCTACAATGCTCCCCATTACCCGCTTCAGGCTCCGAAGGCGGACATCGAAAAATATATCGGCAAGTACGATGTGGGCTGGGAGACGATTCGCGAACGCCGATTCGCCAAGCAAAAGCGACTTGGGCTTTTTCCCAGCGACATGGAGCTGCCTCCGCTTCCAGAACACATGAAGCCTTGGAACGAGCTTTCGACCGAAGAGCGCGAGATGGAGAGCTTTCGCATGGCGATTTACGCTGCCATGGTTGACCGGGTGGATCAGAGTATTGGCCGGATGCTGTATTTTCTGGAGGAGCGAGGCGTTCGAGAAAATACGCTGATTCTGCTGTGTTCCGACAACGGAGCCTGTCCGTTCGAGCGAAGCCGTATGACTCAGATTCCACCTTGGAAGCCGGATTCCTATTATCTCTATGATGCCAGTTGGGCCACGGTCGGCAATACGCCTTTCAAGCATTATAAGCAAACGCAACACGAAGGAGGGATTTCCTCTCCATTGATCGTCAACTGGCCAGGGAAGATCCATCAGCCGGGCGCTTGGGAGACGAGCCCAGGACATTTGATCGATGTCATGGCCACTTTTACGGACATAACTGGAGCCACGTATCCAAAAAAGTACCGGGGCGAGAAGATTGTTCCGCTGCAGGGCAAGTCGCTGGCTCCGCTTTTCGCGGGACAAAAGCGGGATGAACACGATTGGCTTTATTTCCAGTTTGGAAATTGCCGGGCAATTATTCAGGACGATTGGAAAGCGGTGAGCTTCTATGGTCACAAGTGGGAACTCTACAATCTCGTCGATGATCGGGTAGAACTGAATGATCTCGCCGACAAGCTGCCAGAAAAAGTGGAGGCCTTGAAACAGCTTTGGCGCTACGCTGCGAAAGAGGTCGACCTAGCCCCTGCCAAGGTTCTGAAGCCTGCTGGTGATGAGCCATCTCCCGACAGTAGGAGCTCCTGGCACGGAACTAAGGAATACGAGCACTGGCAGCCGCCAGCATTCTGATTGTGTAATTAAGTTAAATCTGCCTTATCGTAGCGTCCTTGACTGTCGAAAATAGGTTTAGCGGCTGCGAGAGAAATATTCTAGATTCGGCTAAATCCGAGATCGAGCAATCAGCCGGGCAGCATTGACTTTTTTGGACACTATCCGGCGGTTTCGGGTAAATATTGGTCTACGGGCAAAGAGTATCCATTAATAGATGACGAAATACGCCAGTGGGTCGAGCAGTAGAAACTCTTCTTTGTTTCCAAAGCTCTTTTGTCTGGCGACGGGCTGATCAATTGCTCGCCAAAGGGTTTGGACACCTTTCGCGTTTTGGATGAGCGAACGATTGCCTACCTCGATTTGACCGGTAGTGGTGTGGAAACGATTGCCCACCTAAAAGAAAATGGGCGGATCACGATCATGATGTGCGCCTTCGAAGGTCCTCCGAAGATTTTCCGATTTTATGGAAAGGGCAGCGTTTTGGAAAAGGGAAGTGTCGAATACGCTCAGCGTAGTCACGCTTTTGAGGAATTTGCCGGGGCCCGATCGATCATAAAAGTCGATGTAGAACGAATAATTGATTCCTGTGGGTACTCGGTCCCGCTCTACGTGTTCAAGGAGGATCGCGACGTCTTGCTCAAGTGGGCGGAGAGCAAAGGTGAAGATGGCGTTCGGGAATATCAGGCTGCCTGGAACGTAAAAAGTTTGGATGGCTTGGACGGATTGAGTGGTGAGCTCGAGGGCTAGGGCCTTTGGTTTGAAAAACGTTGACCCGCTGGTGTGGGTTTTGAAAAGTATCGCGGTGCCACAGCCCGCGTTCTGGAATGGAAGTTCACAACGGGCTGCGGGTTGAAGCGCTGCGCTACCAAAGATTTCTCGATTTTTCCCCGATTGACATTGCCGTAGTGGAGAGCGGTCGCAGATTCGCTGTATGCCGAAGCGTTTTGTCGATAGGGGACCTGAACTATACGATTACCTCATAGCGGCTTCTTCGAGGGAATCGGCCTTGAAAAAAGAGCTACGCGAGGCTACCGCCAAGCTGCCCGATGCCCGGATGCAGATTACACCAGAGCAGGGGCAGTTCATGGCCTTGCTGGCGAAATCCATCGGAGCCAAGCGAGCCCTGGAGATAGGAGTATTCACTGGATACAGCGCCTGGAGTGTAGCGGAAGCGCTTCCGGATGACGGTGTCTTGGTTGCTTGCGATTTGAGTGAGGAATGGACGACGATAGCTCGCGATTTTTGGGTGAGAGCAGGAATGGCCAGCAAGATCGACCTCAGGATTGCTCCTGCCTTGGAAACCTTGGCTGGGCTTGAGGCGGGTGGACAATCTGGCGCCTTCGATTTCGCCTTCATCGATGCTGACAAGGAGAACTACGATTCCTACTACGAGGCCTGTTTGCGTCTTCTGCGCTCGGGAGGACTAATCGTGGTGGACAATGCTCTCTGGGGCGGACAGGTGATGGACCCCTCGTTTCAAGATGCGGATACGGTGTCCATACGCGAACTGAATGAGAAGATTCGTGACGATGAGCGGGTGGATGCTACCTTGCTATCGGTGGGCGACGGCGTTTACCTGGCCCGCAAGCGTTGAGAAAGTCCCCGATTATTGTAAATTTGGACGATCGATAAAGCTTGGGAGGAACAGGAATTTCAATATGAAAATCATTAGATATCAAGACACGTCAGGAAATATTCACTACGGCGAGGAACGCGAAAGCGGCGGTTTCCGAATTGAAGGAAGCATTTTCGGTGAGCATCGCGTGACGGATGATCCTGCCGATATAGCAAAGCTACTGGCTCCGGTAGTTCCGGAGATCATTCTTTGCATCGGCCTGAACTACAAATTTCACGCCGAAGAGACCGGCGCCACTATCCCGAAATACCCGGTGCTATTCATCAAAGGGCGCAATGCCTTGCAAAATCCAGGCGATCCCATCGAATTGCCTAGAAAGTTAGCTAGCGAGGAGGTCGACTACGAATGCGAATTGGCTGCGGTAATTGGGAAGACCTGCAAGAACGCAACCGTGGAAAACGCCTTGGATTACGTACTGGGCTATACCTGCGGCAACGACGTTAGCGCTAGGGACTGGCAAAAGAAAAAAGGCGGTGGCCAATGGTGCAAAGGCAAAGGGTTTGACACCTTCGCTCCCTTGGGCCCGCGTTTGATCACCGCGGACGAACTTGGGGATCCTAACGCCTTGTCGATCAAAACCCGCGTCAATGGTGAAACGGTCCAGAATTGGAAAACCGATGATATGATTTTTAGCGTGCCTGAGATTATCGCCTTTTTGAGCGGCAGCGCGACATTGCTTCCGGGGACTGTGATTCTAACTGGAACGCCTCATGGAGTGGGCGCGGCTAGAAAACCGCCTTTGTGGTTAAAACCTGGGGACACGGTGGAGGTCGAAATCGAGAAGATCGGAACGCTTGCCAACCCGGTTGTCGAGGAAAGCTAGAATTTTGGAATAATTAGCATGTCGGAACTGAAGAAGACGCCGCTTCACGCATTTAACGTGGCCAATGGGGCCCGCATGGTGGATTTCGCTGGGTGGAGTATGCCGGTGCAGTACCAGAGTATTATCGACGAGCATAAGGCGACACGATCGTCGGCGGGCTTGTTCGATGTCAGTCACATGGGAGAGGCCTCGATCGAAGGTCCGGATGCTGAGGCCTTTCTCGATACCGTATTGACCAACGACGTTTCCGGTATGGCTATCGGTCAAGCGATGTATACTCTGATGTGTTACGAGCATGGCGGAGTAGTAGACGACTTGCTGGTCTACCGCATAGCGGACGAGGAATTCCTGCTTTGCCTTAACGCTTCCAATGCTGAAAAGGACGTCGCCTGGTTGAACGCCAAACGGGGCGACTTTGATGTCGAGATTTTGGACGTATCGGATTCCTTTGCTTTGCTGGCTTTGCAAGGCCCGGAAACCAGGGAGATTCTAAAAAACCTGACTTCCATGAATCTCGATGACTTGGGCTACTACCGATTTCAAGGATCGGAGGTGGCTGGGGTTTCCTGTCTGGTATGCCGCACGGGATATACGGGTGAGCTGGGAGTGGAGTTGTTTGTAGCCCCTCGCGACGCGGAGTCTCTAGCTCGGTCTATCGTCAATGCGGGTGAACCTTACAGCGTGAAGCTTGCGGGTCTGGGGGCTCGGGACAGTTTGCGATTGGAAGCGGGATACGCTTTGTACGGGCACGAGATCAGTGAAATGATATCCCCGGTACAGGCCAATTTGATGTGGACGGTGAAATTGAAAAAGGCGGCCGACTTTATTGGCAAAGAGGCGATTCGGAAGGAGAGGGAAGCCGGGCCGAAGCGGCGCATCATCTATTTCAAGACTGGGGGCCGGCGCATCGTCCGAGCGGAAACGCCGGTATTGGCGGCAGGCCAAGAAGTAGGGACTGTGGTTTCGGGGGCTTTTTCTCCAATCCTCAACGAAGCGATTGGCTCGGCCTGGGTGGACTCGGCGGTTTTAGAGGCGAGTCTTTCTGTGGACTTGCGGGGAAGCGAATTGTCATTGATTCCGACCAAGCCGCCATTTGTTGAATTGAATCCTTGAGTATCGCCGTAAAATTGAGACCTATAGCAGAGACAACTTCCTCGAGCATGAACCTCCCCGACGACCTAAAATATACTAAAGACCATGAGTGGCTGAAGCTGCTCGGAAATGATGAAGCCTTGGTGGGCATTACCGATTTTGCCCAGCAAAGCCTGGGAGACATTACTTTTGTGGAGATTCCCACAGATGGGGACAGTTTCGAGGCAGGGGCATCGTTTGGGGTTGTGGAATCGGTTAAAGCCGCGTCGGATCTCTACATGCCGGTCGATGCGGAAATCATCGAAGGCAATCAGGCTTTAGAAGACGCTCCGGAGATCGTCAATCAATCGCCTTTCGTGGAGGGCTGGATAGCCAAGATCAAGCTTTCTGATCCTTCTCAATTAGAGGCTTTGATGGATGCCGCGGCCTATGCGGAAATCGCCAAAGATTAAGTTCGCTTTGCAGTTTGCTGGCGGGGTTCTTGACGTCCGAATGCCCAGTCGAGCAAGCCTTTGAGGCTGTGTCTGTGGATCACGGGCCTCACGTCCGCGAAAATAACCCATTTCCAGTGTTGCCAAATCTAATGCGTCCAAGAATCTCCGTGTAACCGAAAGGACTGGTAGCGCGTTGCTATGTTGTTCCTACAGCGACGTCATCACATACCTCCCATTTTTCAACGACATCTCCATGGCAGTTTTGCTGATTAGAAATGAAACGAATCGATTCGGTTCGCCTAGGGCGACCGGTGATTATGAGAGCAGTGGCGCGACAAGCCTGAAAATCCTTTCCACTAGCGTAGTGTTTCTACTTTTGGCTGGCTGTATTTCCCCCCCGAAAAATCAGTCGGACAAGCTGGATATCGATATGCCGGAAAGCTGGAAGTCGGAGTTGGGCGGGGGGCAGTTCGACCCCAATGGCTGGATTCGCGATTTCAATGATCCCCATCTGGCGTCCGTTATCGAGGAAGCTTTTGTTCACAATTATAACCTTCAAGCCGCGGAAGCCCGATTGCGAGCTTCTATAGAGGGATCGCGATTCGCTGGATCTAACATCTACCCGTCGCTCACAGGCACGACCAATGTTAATCGGAATCGGCGTAACAATGCGTCGGGTATTTCGCAGACGCCGACAGCCGAGACCTATGGTATCAACCTCCGCTTCAACTGGGAAATCGATCTTTGGGGGCGCGTGCGAAACGGCTACAAGGCAGACTTAGCCGATATCCAGTCGGCGAAAGCGACTTATGACGCCACCAGGCTGTCGATCGCGGGTCGCGTGGCTCAAGCTTGGTACAATGCCATCGAGGACGACTTGCAGTACGACTTAGCCAAAAGAACGCAGGTGGCTCTGGAGTCGGGCGCCCAAATCGTAGAGGAGAATTTCAAGCGAGGCATCGCTCGAGCCCTCGATGTGCGGCTCGTCAGGGCCAACGTGGCCTCGAATCAAAGCACTTTGGAAGCCCGAATGCGGGCCAAAGAGTCGTCAGCCCGGATCTTGGAAACCCTTCTAGGTCGGTACCCTGCCAATGAGATTCTCAAAGCTAGGGGTCTAGATTCGGAGAGTAAAAGCGATGAATCAGCCGACGATCTGTCCCCGACCTATGACTATGCATCGCGCTTTCCCGAGCTTCAGCAGAATATCCCAACGGGTATCCCTTCCGAGCTGCTTTTGCGTCGCCCGGACATTATAGCAGCCGAGCGGTCATTGGCTGCCAGCGAGCAACGGAAGTTCGAGACCAGCAAGGCACGGATTCCGTCTCTAAATATTAATTTGTCCCGCGGCACGAATGCTCGCGAAGTTGAGGATATAATCGAAGTTATGGATTTCCGAGTCTGGTCTCAGAGCGCTACCTTCGCCCAAACTTTGTTTCAAGGAGGCCGGTTGCGGGCCAACTTTCGCCGCTCCAAAGCGAATTACGAAGTTGCCTTAGCCAATTACGCTAGCTCTGTTTTGACCGCTTTCCGGGAAGTCGAGAATGCTCTGGGGAATCAGGACTCCTTCGAGCGCGACTATGAATCTCAAAAAATCGCTGCTGAGGAATCGGCTGCTGCCGAGGTCTTGGCCTGGGAAGAGTATGGCCGCGGCCTTACTGATATAACGACCGCTCTAGACGCTGTTCGCCGCAATATTACCGCCCAGCGCGGGTTAATTGGCGTATCCAATCAGCGGATCCAGTCTCGAATCGACCTCTATCTGTCTTTGGGAGGCGGATTAGGATATGGTCCGAAAGAAAACGAGTCTGACGAATAAGAATCCTTTAACTTTACATCGCTCATCATGAAACGTCTTCTGCAAATTCTTCTCCCGCTTGTCCTCCTGGGGATTGGCATAGGAGCTTATTTTTGGTTGGTCCACACGGCCCCGGAACCGAGGCAGCGTCCCAATTTTGTCAATACGCCGGAGGTGGTTGCGCGAAACCTCGAAAAAACCACTTACGATGTGGTCCTGGAGTCGCAAGGCACCGTTCAAGCTCGGACGACAAGTACGCTGATTCCCGAGATTAGAGGACGGATTATCAATGTCGGTGAGAATTTTCGTGAAGGGGCCTTCTTCGAAGAAGACGACGTGCTACTGGAAATCGATGACAGTGATTATCAAACGGAATTGGTCGTGGCCGAGGCGGCATTAGCTCAGGCTCAATTGAGGGAGTTCGAAGAAGTGGCTCGCTACGAACAAGCCAAAACCGACTGGGAGCGCTTGAACCCGGGCCAAGAAGCCAATCCCTTAACGCTGCGGGAGCCGCAGCTGAGGCAAGCGAAGGCGAACACGGCATCGGCGGAAGCGCGGGTGAGGACGGCAAAACGCAATTTGGAGCGCACGAAAATCAGAGCTCCGTATGCGGGGCGCATCCTGTCCAAGAATGTAGACGTGGGCCAATATATTTCTCCCGGAAACCAGCTGGCCCGTATTTACGCCGTGGATATAGCCGAAGTACGGCTCCCTCTGACCGCTACCCAGTTTTCGTTCCTAAACCTGCCCTCCGTCTACCGCGGCGAAAACCCGTCGATTCGCGAAGGACCGATTGTCACGCTCGAATCCAAGATAGGGGGTGAAACATACCAATGGCGAGGTAGAATCGTGCGGGCGGAAGGTTCCGTCGATGTTCGCAGCCGCCAACTTTACGTGGTCGCCCAGGTTCGCAATCCCTATGGGAGGACCGACGATGGCCGGCCTCCTTTGAAAGTGGGATCTTTCGTTCAAGCTAAGATCGAAGGTAAAACCCTGGAGGATGTATTTGTCATTCCCCGCGTTCTTCTGCGCGAAAACGCCTTCGTACTACTGATCGATAGCGAGAATTACCTAACTCGACGCGAGGTGGGTCTCGCCTGGGAGACGGACGATGTGATTGTGGTCAACAAGGGCCTCAAGGAGGGAGACCGACTTTGTTTAACCGAAGTGCCATACGCGCTGGAAGGATGGCCGGTAAACGCCAAGGATGAATCGGGAGCTACGATTGTGGCAGAGGCTCCTGCAGAAGACGCTCCAGCGCGAGCTCGTCCACCGCGTCCCCCAGCGGGTGGTGGCGCTGGCGCTGGCGGCATAGGCGAGAGGATTGACGCGATAGTGGCCGCGGCAGGGGATAAGTTGCCTGACGACCTGAAGTCCAAACTATTAGCTGTTAAAGAGTCTGGCGATTTCACCCAAATGCGCCCGATTATGGGCGAAGTTCGCGAGTGGGCCGAAGCCAATGGTGTTGAACTGCCTGCCGGAGGCCGTGGAGGGCCTGGCAGCGGCGGGAGCCGTGGAGGCGGTGGCGGCCGAGGATTCTAAAGTTGGACGCTATTCATTTATATTGATATTACGGTCACTTTTTATGGCTATCAAACATGAGAAACCGCGAAATTGGTGTTAGGTTTTGCTGATAGACCCATCTAGTTTGCTTCAATAACTGCTGATAGGAATGCCTGCAGAATCTCAACAGAACGTCTTTTTAGAATATACAACTCGTATTGATTGCCCGAGCTAAATCGGTTCCCATTGCCTGCCTGATGGAGTCGACTTTCGAACGGACAAACGTTTTCCGCCCATGACTGATCAAAGAAACAACCCACGTCCATCATGCACAAGTTAATCGAATGGTTCACCAAAAATGCAGTCGCTGCCAACATATTGATGGTGTCGATTGTAGCTGCTGGAATTTATTCCGGACTCAATAAGATCATCCTGCAGGAGTATCCGGATTACCCATCCCGAACGATCACCGTGCAGGTGCAGTATCGCGGTTCCACGCCGACCGAAATCGAGGAGGCCATTGTTCTGCGGCTGGAAGAGAATCTTTTCGATTTGGAAGGCCTCGAGGAAATGGAATCTCGGGCGTCCGGGAGCAGCGGAAGAGTGTCCCTGCTGATTTCCGATAATTACGATATCAATCGGGCTCTCGACGAAGTCAAAAATCGGGTCGACACCATTCGCACCTTCCCCATGGAAGCGGAGCGCCCGCAGATTTCTTTGGCCGGATTGCAGGAACGTGTGATCACGGTGGTGGTTTCCGGGGATCTGAGCGAGTTCGAAATGAAGCGTCTCGGCGAGGAGATTCGGGACGAACTCGGGGGCTTGGAAAGCATTTCGCTGACGGCGTTGAAGGCAGTACGCCCCTATGAAATCGCCATCGAAGTACCTGAGGCGACGCTGAGAAAATATGGCCTGACCTTCGATCAAGTGGTTCGGGCGGTTCGGAGCCATTCAGTAGATCTGTCGGCCGGGAGCATCAAAACCGATGGCGGCAACATTCTTCTGCGGACTTCCCAACAGGCTTATACACAGGCTGAATTTGCTGAAGTCCCCGTACTAACTACCTCTGACGGAACGCGTATCACCTTGGCGGATATAGCAATTGTGCAAGACGGATTCGACGAAATGCCCATCGAGGCTCGTTTTAATGGAAATCGGGCGATAGCGGTGGATGTTTTTCGGACCGGCGACCAAAGCGCCATCGATATTGGAGATACGGTCAAAGAATACATCCTCGAGAAGCAGGAGCGTTTGCCCGATGGCATAACCCTTGGTTATTGGCAGGACGATTCGGGAAGAATCAAAGCCCGTCTTCTAACTCTGAGAAACAGCGCTATAATGGGATTTTGCCTGGTTATCGTAATCCTTTCTTTGTTCCTCCGGCCCACATTGGCGTTCTGGGTCTCGTTGGGCATTCCGATTGCATTCTCAGGATCGTTTTTCCTTCTCCCGATTATGGGCGTCTCTCTAAACCTGATCACGCTCTTCGCCTTTATTCTCGTTCTAGGTATCGTGGTAGACGACGCCATCGTCACGGGGGAGAATGTCTATCAGCATATGCAACGGGGAGCGAGCCCTTTAGACGCTGCGATCAAAGGTACGCAAGAAGTGGCGATACCCGTTATTTTCGGCGTTTTGACCACCATGGTGGCTTTCGCTCCCATCGCTATGATGACCGGGCTTCGGGGCAATTTCTTCAAGATGATCCCGATTGTGGTCGTGCCTGTCCTCTTTTTCTCCCTTGTTGAATCGAAGCTCATATTGCCGGCCCACTTGAAGCATTGCAAAAACCTGGGAACAGCGGATGACGAAAACAAACTGCTGGTGAGAATCCAGCGCTTCTTCGCCAATGGCTTAGAGTCATTGATTCTTAAATACTACCGTCCAGCATTAGAGTTTTGCCTTAATTTCCGCTATGGAGCAGCCGCTTTGTTCATAGCCATTCTCCTCGTATTCGTAGGCTACATTGCCGGCGATCGACTTCCTTACAGTTCCTTTCCTCGTCTACCGCGCGACCAGGTGCAAGTGGCCTTGCAAATGCCTGCAGGAACGACCTTCGAGGTCACCAAGAGCAAGATCGACGAAATCGAAAAGCATGCTCTCGCTTATAAAAAGGAGCTCGAAGAGGAATATGGAAGGCCGATTATAACTGACGTCTTCGCCACGGCTGGAGGAAACCCCTTTGGTGGTGGCGGTCCTCGCGGGAGCCGTGGACCACCAGCGGGCGTCGCAGAAAATGGCGAACTCGTGGTCGAAATGCTGCCACCTGAGGAAACCGGTGTGCCTATCGGAAGCCGTGAAATCACTTTGGCTCTGCGCGACCGTGTCCCTCCTATACCGGAAGCGGAACGTTTTTCCTTTTCCTTTGCTCGCGGTGGCGGGGGAGCCATGACCATTCAGTTGCAAGGACCGAGTATCGACGATCTGAAGGAAGTTTCCCAGGAATTGCAAAAGGTGATGGCTGGATACGAAGGCTTGTACGATATCGAAGATTCCTTCGAACGGTCTACCGAAGAATTGGAGCTGGAGCTCAAACCAGCAGCCACCAACCTTGGTGTGACTGCTCAGCAGCTCGCTTCGCAAGTACGACAAGCCTTCTTCGGCGCGGAAGCCCAGAAGATCCAGAGAGGGCGGGACGACGTCAATGTCATGGTTCGCTACCCGCGGGATGAACGTAGATCGCTAGCCGCTTTGCGCACCATGATGATACGCACGGCAAACGGCACGGAGGTGCCGTTTGAAGAAGTGGCCCAAGTTGTTCCGGGCAGAGCTTTGCCGTCTATTCAGCGAATAAATCGTAATCGCATTATACGCGTATCCGCGGATGCGGATACGCAAACGGTCGATGTGGATGCGATTGAGTTGGATCTATATGAGAACGTGATTCCCGAGATGATCGCTAATTATTCGGGGATGGCTGTTAGCCTAGAGGGTCGAGCCAGGGACCAAGCTCGGAATAATGCGGAGCTATTGAAAGGGGTATATTTCGTCATTGCCGCTATCTATGTGCTCTTGGCGATTCCATTCAAGAGCTACACGCAGCCATTCATAGTCATGTCGGCGATTCCATTTGGGATCATTGGAGCCTTGTTGGGACATGTGATCATGAATTTCTTGTTGCTTGAAGTGTTTGGAAGAGGAAACAGCCCGACCTCATCAGTATCTATGCTCTCACTACTGGGTATGATGGCTTTGTCGGGGGTCGTGGTGAACGACAGCCTGGTGATGGTGGATTTCATCAATCGCCAGATTAAGAAAGGCATGACTGTGTTCGACGCCGTCCGTTTGGCAGGGGTTCGCCGTTTCCGTCCCATTCTGCTGACCTCGCTCACCACCTTCTTTGGGTTGCTGCCACTAATGTTCGACCCTAGTTCGCAATCGGCATTCCTGATTCCGATGGCGGTATCCCTCGGGTGGGGGATCGCTTTCGCCACATGCATCACGCTCTTGCTTGTACCCACCATAACGATGATTTTCGAGGACATCCGCGTTGGCTTATGCAAATTGTATGATCGACCGGTCGATCGCGGCTATGAGCAAACCGGCGGGCTAGCCGATGTGGCTGATTCCTTCGAATCGGTCGGAAAGAAATAGAATAAGGCTAGGGAGGGCCGGTGTAAGCCTGAGCGGAGTTGAAGGGCTAGTTCCCTCCTTCGAAAGTACTTAAGTTCGATGGGTAGCGGGCGATCTCGGCGTGCCCAATTAGAAGAGTGGCGCAGGCATCTTGCCTGTCGATTCCTCTTCTGTTCACAGGCAAGATGACTGTCCTACCCTGGTTGGCACTCGGCCTGCGCCGCCGTAGTTGGTCGCACCGTGGCGAGCGCGATTTTTTTTGAAAATTTTGTGTCGCTCTGCCGTAGCCGACACCTTAAAATGAGCGTTGTTGTTACCGGCGACTTGCCGGGAGCAGGTCTCTTTCATTTGGACGATTGTCCGCTGCTCCCGACTTTTCGCCGATTTATTCAATCTTTTTCCCATACATGCATAAGCTAGTTGATTGGTTTACGAGGAACGGGGTCGCCGCGAACATCCTGATGGTGGCCATCGTTTGCGCCGGCGTTTATTCCGCCCTTAACAAGATGATTCTTCAGGAGTTTCCTGACTATCCGTCGCGAACGATTACAGTTCAAGTGCAGTACCGCGGTTCCACGCCGACCGAAATCGAGGAAGCCATCGTTCTGCGTCTCGAAGAGAATCTGTACGATCTCGAAGGTTTGGAGGAAATGGACTCCCGAGCCAGTTCCAACAGCGGCTCTGTGTCGTTGCTGATTTCCGATAACTACGACCTTAACCGGGCCTTGGACGAGGTTAAGAATCGGGTGGATACCATTCGAAATTTTCCCGTTGAGGCTGAGCGCCCGCAGATCAATTTGCGTGGATTCCAGGAGCGCGTGATAACCGTCGTTGTAGCGGGCGATTTAAGCGAGACGGATATGAAACGCTTGGGCGAGCAGATCCGTGACGAGCTAGGGAATCTGGAGAATATTTCTCTGACATCCCTCAAAGCGGTGCGGCCCTATGAAATCGCCATCGAAGTTCCCGAAGCCACGCTCAAAGAGTATGGTTTGACCTTCGACCAAGTCGTTCGCGCCGTTCGAAGCCACTCGATAGACCTTTCCGCGGGCAGTATAAAGACGGACGGGGGAAACATCCTGTTGCGGACATCGCAGCAAGCTTATACGCAGGCGGAATTCGCCCAAGTGCCAGTGATGACTACTTCCGATGGAACCCGTATCACGCTGGCGGATATCGCCATTGTGCAAGATGGTTTTGACGAAATGCCAATCGAGGCTCGATACAATGGGGAGCGAGCGATTGCTGTGGATGTTTTCCGTACCGGCGATCAAAGCGCCATCGATATCGGCGATACGGTTAAGAAGTACATCAAATCTAAGCAGGAGCGATTGCCCGATGCGATCCATCTATCCTATTGGCAGGACGATTCGGAGCGCATCAAGTCCAGGTTGATGACCTTGCAGAACAGTGCCCTTATGGGCTTCTGCCTGGTGATAGTCACATTGTCGTTGTTTCTCCGCCCTACGCTAGCTTTCTGGGTTTCGTTAGGCATCCCAATCGCATTTTCGGGTGCCTTTTTCGTGCTGCCGCTGATGGGAATCACGCTGAATCTCATTACGCTCTTCGCCTTCATCCTAGTTCTGGGGATCGTGGTGGACGACGCCATTGTAACAGGGGAGAACATTTATCAGCACAACCAGCGTGGATCGGATCGACTGACGGCCGCGATCGAGGGAACTCAGGAAGTCGCAATACCAGTCATATTTGGCGTGCTGACGACTATGGTGGCCTTTTATCCGCTAACGGTGATGACCGGTTTTCGAGGCAACATCTTTAAGCAGATACCCATCGTGGTCATACCGGTTCTCTTCTTTTCGCTGATCGAATCGAAACTCATCCTGCCCAATCACCTTTCTCATTGCAAGGGGCTAGGGAGGAAGGAGAATGACCAAAACCTTCTAGTTCGTTTCCAGCTTTTCTTCGCAAATGGATTGGAAAGCCTTATCCTCAAGTACTATAGGCCAGTACTCTCATTCTTCTTGAAATTCCGCTACGGAGCGGCGGCTCTTTTTGTCGCGATTTTGCTGGGATTCATCGGGCTGATAACGGGCGATCGCCTAGCTTACTCATCATTTCCTAGGCTCCCTCGAGATCAGGTGACGATTAGTTTGCAGATGCCAGCGGGCACGACCTTTGAAGTCACAAGGAGCAAAATAGACGATATCGAAAAGGCCGCCCTCGCGTACAAGAAGGAGTTGGAGGAGCAGTACGGAACCCCGATTATTACTGATATTTTCGCCACTGCTGGTGGCAACCCCTTCAGCGGGGGGTTTAGTCGCGGAGGCGATCCACAGGCCGGCGTTCCTGAGAATGGCGAGGTTGTGATGGAATTGCGCCCGCCAGAGGAAACCGGCGCGCCCATTGCTAGCAGGGAAATAACTCTGGGAATGCGCGATAAGGTACCTCCCATTCCAGAAGCGGAACGATTCTCTTTTTCCTTTAGCCGCGGAAGCGGGTCGGGGATTACGATTCAGCTTCAAGGTCCGAGTATCGACGACTTGAAAGAGGTGTCGCGAGAGTTGCAAAAGGTGATGGCGAATTACGAAGGTCTCTATGACATCGAGGACTCCTTCGAGCGTTCGACCGAAGAGCTAGAACTAGAGTTGAAGCCTGCCGCTTCTAATCTAGGCGTCACTGCCCAGCAATTGGCATCGCAGGTGAGACAGGCCTTTTTTGGAGCCGAGGCCCAGAAAATTCAGCGCGGTCGCGATGATGTGAATGTCATGGTTCGCTATCCGCAGGAGGAAAGGCGTTCGCTAGCTGCCCTTCGTACCATGATGATCCGTACCCAAGATGGTACAGAGGTACCATTCGAGGAAGTGGCACAAGTGGTGCCTGGAAGGGCGTTGCCTTCAATCCAAAGAGTCAACCGCAATCGCATTATCCGGGTTTCGGCGGATGCAGATGCGGCCTCCGTGGATGTGGATGCCATTGAAGCGGATATTGTCGAGAACGTCTTGCCGGGGATGATCGCGCCGTATGCGGGCATGTCTATCAGCCTGGAAGGGCGGGCTCGAGAACAGGCTAACAACAACAAAGAGATGCTCAGAGGCGTCGCATTCGTATTGGCGGCGATCTATGTTCTGCTGGCGATACCCTTCAAAAGCTACGCTCAACCGCTGATTGTCATGTCGGCGATACCATTTGGAGTGATCGGGGCTTTGTTAGGCCATGTGGTCATGAATTTCCTTCTCTTGGATGTTCTTGGTCGCGGAAATAGCCCGACCGCTACCGTATCGATGCTTTCAATACTCGGAATGATGGCCTTGTCAGGTGTTGTGGTGAATGACAGTCTAGTCATGGTGGATTTTATCAACCAACAAATAAGGAAAGGCATGGCGGTTATCGATGCGGTTCGCTTGGCAGGGGTACGGCGATTTCGCCCTATCTTACTTACATCGCTGACGACTTTCTTTGGACTGCTGCCACTCATGTTCGATCCCAGTAGCCAATCGGCCTTTCTTATACCCATGTCGGTCTCGTTAGGTTGGGGCATCGTATTCGGGACGTTGATTACACTTCTATTAGTCCCGGTGATTACCGTTATTTTCGAGGATATCCGAGTCGCCTTTTGCAAGCTCTACGATTTCCCTGTCGACCGCGGCTACGAAGTAAAGGGCGACCTGCCTAAAGCATCTGATTCCTTTGAAACCGTAGAATCGAAGTAGAAAAACTTAGGGAGGACCAGTTTAGACCGGAGCCGAGTAGCTGAGCTCGGTCCTCCTGCTAATTCTTTTTGGCATGTCGCATAAGAAGTAGCGCAGGCGTCCTGCCTGTAAGCAGAGAAAGTATGTACAGGCCAGCCTTCGTCCCGCCAAAGCGCATACGCGTCAACTTAACGAAGAACGCCGATTTCTTGCTTCAAGAAGCTCGCTCGCAGGCAAGCTCCCTACAGCGAGAGTGACTCAAGTTGAAACCAATCCGCCAAAGTGGGACGATGCCCGGTACAAGTAAAAGTCCGCCCTACCATTCGAGCCGGCTCCAACTAAAGCGGTTTCACTATGTGGATGTTTTCCGGCTCCCTCTCGAGCAGCTTTGCATTCGGCTCTCGAGTAGGTTGGAATCCTTGATTACGGTACAAACCGACGGCTACGTCCGTTGGAGTAGCGGAAACGTAAAGACTGTGTGAGCCTTTGGTCCTTGCAGCGTCTTGAGCTTCCAGAAAAAGGGATTTGGCTATCCCGCTCATGCGATGTTACAGATCGACTTAGAGGGCCAGGATTTGGGCGACGCCCGGATTCAGATCTAATTTGAGAATGGTGAAACCGGCCAGAACTTCGTTGTTTAGAGCTCCGAAAAAAGCGGCTCCGTCGTCGTTGGCTGATGTCCATTCGTTGAAATGCCGATCCCAGAAATCGGGATCGTGGGGAATGGATAGGTCCTTCTTGGTGTAGCTAAGTTCTCCGTTCGAGAATTGGTACTGTCGATGAATTTCTTCCGATCGATCGATATGGTAGATCTTGTCGAGCGCCTCGGACCCGAGAAGTCGTATCTCTATCAGATTCATATAGGCCGTATGCCGAAGAGGGAAGGGGCCTGAAAAAGGACTGGCAAGGGATATTGGTTGCCGTAACCTGTCTGTCACGCGCTTGCAGTTTTATTAACAAGCGGCGCGCTGGCGACTGAAATGACACGAACTTAAGCCCACTTCCTCTGAGCGCATTTTTAGAAAAGATATCTAGTTAGGTTGACGGATACCAATCCGCTTTGCGCTACTAGGCGTCCGCGTATTCATCAGGGCCATTAGGATCCGTATGCGTCGAATATCGGATTGAAGTGATCAAATACATCTGTCGGAAGGAGCCGATCTTCGCTGCTTATTTTAAGCGTTACTTTAGCTATCGCCAGATTTAAGAAAACCTTTTTGGTCGCAACTAGGCGGGGATTCGTTGAACGATACGCCCAATGAAACTTCCGTTAGAAGACGATTTCAATGATGTGATAGGCAAGGCCCAGAAAGGCTTGGAAATAACGACTGAGGATCTCGCTGAAAAGACAGGCGTTTCCGAGGAAGGTATTCGGAAGATTCGGCGGGGGGAGTTTGATGCGGCTGCGGTTGCTGCGGTGGGACAGCAACTCAACCTGAATGTCGATGCCTTGCTGAAGATCGGTCGTGGCGATTGGTATCCTGAGCAACCTGGCTCGATCGAAGGTTTCGAGCTTATCGCCACGCCGTTTTATGACTGGCACGTGAATGCTTTTTTGCTTTGGGATGCCGATTCGAAGGAAGCTATCGCTTTTGATACGGGAACGGATCCCGAGCCCATGCTAGCGAAGATCGATGCTCTCGGTTTGAAACTTAAGACCCTATTTCTCACCCATTCGCATGGAGACCATATAGAAGGGGCGGCAAAGATCTTGTCGAAGACAGGCGTCAAGGCGGTTATCAGCCGCTTGGAGCCCGCGGTCGATTTTGAAGCGGAAGCGATTGACGAAGGATATGTATCAAATGCCGGATGCCTCAGTGTTGAAATGTTCAATACAACGGGCCATACCAGTGGTGGAGCGACCTTTGTCGTGAAAGGATTGAGTCGCGATTTCGCCATCGTGGGCGATGCTGTATTTGCTGGTTCGATGGGCGGCCCTAATGTGTCATACGAGGATAGCCTGAAGGGATTGAAGCGAATTCTTTCGCTTGACGACGATACCGTGCTGGCCAGCGGTCATGGACCATTGACTACAGTGGGCCAAGAGAAGCAGATGAACTGTTTCTATGTTGGCAGTTGAGATTCGGGTATCGTATCGCGGATCAGCTTTAACAATCTAGAAAAGTATCGCTTCCCCGCATAGCGTGGGACGCTCCTAGGAGTGTGTAGAGGCCATCGCAGGCTTGCTTACCTTGCCAGCGAGCCTTGCTCTTCTCTCAGCCGTTCGAGGTACTCGCTGACGTTGCAGGTTAACATTCGGGTGCCGGTTTTGCTCACCTCGAGAACCTTGTTCACGATGGGATCGAGAAAGTCCCGATCGTGACTAACGAGGATAACGGTTCCATCGAACTCGCGAATCGCGTCTTGAAGGATCTCCTTGCTTTTGATGTCCAAGTGATTGGTCGGCTCATCAAGGATAATGGTGTTGGCTTCCTTCATCAGCATTTTGGCCAAGGCTAGGCGATTCCGCTCTCCCCCGGACAGAACAGAGGTTTTTTTGAATACATCGTCTTTGCGGAAAAGCAAGGCTCCCAGCACGGCACGTGGATTCGATTCCTCTCTTTCCGCGTCCGCGGATGCTTGTTCTACCTCTTCGAGAACCGTTTTATTGGGATCTAGCTCGTCGGCCTGTTGCTGGGCGAAGTAAGCGAGAACTGTATTGATGCCCAAGGCGCGTTCGCCCTCTTGAAAGGGTTCCACGCCCGCGAGGATCCGAGCCAAAGTCGATTTACCGGCTCCATTGATTCCAACCACAGCTAGTCGATCGCCTTTCTCGATATGGAAGTCCAGTCCTTTGAATACCTGCACGTTTCCGTAGGATTTGGATACGTTCTGCAGTTCGATCACTTTGGCGCTACCGGGCGGGGGAGGCGGGAAACGGAAAAAGATCTTCTTTTCCTGGGGCGGAAGCTTGATGATTTCCATCTTCTCCAGATCTTTCATGCGGCTTTGCACGAGCGATGCCTTCTTCACATTGCCACGAAAGCGGTTGATAAAGTCCTTCTGCCGTTGGATTTCCGTCTGTTGATTCTTCACCTTTTTCCGCAGCGTTTCCAGGTCGGCTGCCTCCTGGTTGACGTAGAATGAATAGTTGCCGCTGTAGGAAGTGAGGCGGCCCATGGACAGGTGAATGGTGCGATTAGTTACCGCATCGAGAAATGCCCTGTCGTGGGAGATGACCATGAGCGAACCTTCGTAGCGGGTTAGATAGTCCTCGAGCCATTGTTGGGAGATAATATCCAAGTGGTTGGTTGGCTCATCGAGGAGTAAGAGGGAAGGTTCCTTGAGCAGTAGCTTGGCTAAGGCGATACGCATCTGCCACCCTCCCGAAAATTCGCCGGTATCTCGCTCGAGATCGGACACCTCGAATCCTAGCCCCATGAGAGTCTTCTCGATTCTCGATTTCATCTTGGCTGGTTCGTGGGCTTCCAGCTTCTGTTCCCAGGTTCCGATCTGATCGAGGAGTTCGTAGTACTCCTCGGAACTGGTGTCCATCTCCAGCATCTTCTCATCCGCTTCGTCGATATTCTTTTGCAGTTCGAGGGCGTCTTCGAAAGCGGTGGAGACTTCATCGTAGAGAGATTTGCCTTTTACTTCGATACCGTCTTGAGGGAGGTAGCCAAGAGTGACATAAGCAGGTCGCTCAACTTCCCCCCTATCGATCTCCGACTCGCCGAGCAGCAATTTGATAAGCGTAGACTTGCCCGATCCATTCGAACCTACCAGTCCAATGCGATCTCGAACGCCGATTGTTGCGGAGATCTTGTTGTAGATGACTTTTTCGCCGTAGCGAAGCGACACGTCGACTAGGTTAATCATAGGAAGAAGGTGGAACTTAGAAAGTCGCTCCGATGGGTCAAGCGGCTTTCCGCCGCTTGGAGACGCTCTTGGGCTTGTTAGGGTTCGCGGAGTTGGTTTCGAGTCGCTTCTCTAGAGAGAACGGCATTCAGTACGTTGCTCGACCGCCGGACAGGTCGTAGCAAAAACCCGTCGTAAAACTGTTTTCCGGGGAGACGATAAACCGGATTGCCGATACGATTTCCTCGAGCTCCCCGCAGCGTTTCATAGGAATCTTGTCGGTCATGTAGTTGATCTGCTCTTGCGGGATAGTATCGTGTATCGGAGTTTTTATTACTGCTGGAGCCAAGGAGTTTACGGTGATCCCCGTCTCGGCATACTCTTTTCCTATCGCTTTCGTAAGCCCGATTACGCCGGCTTTTGTTGCGGAATACGAGGCCATGCCGGCATTGCCCTCCTTGCCGGCGATCGAGGCGATGAGGAGGATGCGCCCATAGTTTCGCCCTTTCATTACGGGTAGGACCGCTTTGGCGATATTGAAGGACCCTAAGAGATTGACTTGGAATACCTGGATAAAATTGTCGACTGGTATGTTTTCTATCGTGTCACCGGTTATTCCGGCAATCCCAGCCGCATTCACGACAATATCGATTTGCCCATAAGACTCTTTTATTTTGGCGACGGCGGCTCGTACTTCGGACTCCGAGCTAACATCCGCGACGATCTTAAGGAAATCGCCTTTTTGGAAGGCGGCTGCTTTATCCAGCTTATTGGCATCCGTATCCAAAAGCGCGACACGAACACCTTCTTTGCTGAATTGCCGGGAAACGGCTAGACCGATGCCGGATCCGGCTCCGGTTACTAGCGCCACTTGATTTTCGATTGATTGGAAAGCAGACACAATTTTGAGATTGCTCGCTGGTTGGCCTGTGTGAATCCCAAAGATTCGGATTCTAGGGCGAGGGAATCTGGCGTTACCCGATTCTCGATCTCCAAGGTCCAGTTATCGCCAGAGTTTGGCCAGGATTTTTCTGGATATTGACAAAAAAGGTAGTGCCATCAGGAGAAAAGCAACCGCCGGCGACTTCGCTATCCATATCTACGTGGGCGATTGTGTACATTTTCCCTTCAGGAGTGATGCCGACAATGGCGCTGCTACCCCCGTCGTCCTCGCAAATCACGATATCACCCCAAGGGGCGACGGTCAGATTGTCGCAGGCCTTGAGCAGTTCAAGATCCTGACTTTCGATAAATAGCTCCAAAGTTCCCGGATCGTTTTCCTCTCCTGCCAAACCTTCGCTAGGACTCGGCTTGTAGCGGAAAATTTGCCCATATTTCTTGGCACCGCCATTGGTGCAGGCGAAATAGATTTCTCCGTTCCCGTAGAACATGCCTTCGCCTCTAGCGAATCTAGCTGCTCCAGCCTCGAATCCCGCAAAACGCATGTCGTCATTGGGCGACTCATAGTCTTCAATATCGATCCATTCGACTTTTACTAGCTCTTTTTGGGGGAAGAGCGGCTGATTCATTTCTTTCCAGTTGCGAGTATCGACGGAAGGCGATCCCTTAATAGCCAATGCTTGCAATCGACCGCCTTTGGCTAGCTGTCCGCGTTGATTAGGAATGAAACGATATATTAATCCGTCTGGGCGATCTTCCGTTTGATAGACGACTCCGCTGGCCGGATCTACGGCAACGGCCTCGTGATTAAATCGGCCCATTTCCTTTAAGGGAATGGGATTGGCCAATCCGATTTCGTAATTGGCAGGCACTTCAAAATTGTAGCCGTGGTCCACATGCAGCTTGTCGTCAGCTCGAGCCGTGGTTTCCTCGCAAGTGATCCAAGATCCCCAGGGAGTCGATCCTCCGGAGCAGTTGCGAATGGTGCCGGCAAGCGATAGATAATGCCGTTTAAGTTCTTGTGTACGCGTATCGAATACGAGTGTGGTCGTGCCTCCATGAATCTGGGTGCCGGACTTGCCGGCATCGTAAAGTTTGCCAGGCTCCAGATTCTTCCAGGCTTTCGATTTCGAATATGGATTGTCGCTTGAATCCAGGGGGCTCATTTCGTGATTGCGAACCAGCAGGGTCAATCCGTCAGGTCCGGGAAAAGCGTTCATCCCATCGTGAGCGGCCGGGACGGTGAATCCATCATCCATCGTTTCGCCGGCCTGGGAAAAAACCTTGTAGCTGAATCCTTTGGGCAAGCGCAGGCGACCTTGGGGATCGGTCTGCAAGGGCCCGTAGCCGGTAGCCGAAAGCGGTGAGGGTCCGGTCGAGCCTGAACGTTGGGCGTAGGCGTAATTGGCGACACAGGCGCTGAGCCCTAGAAAGCCGGCGCTGAAGACGGAGTTTTTGACGAATTCTCGGCGATTGCTGGTAGTCATATTTGGTAATTTGCTATTTTTAGCAGTTTGACAGGAGGAATGGGGAATTGTCCATCCTCGAGAGCATATTTACCAAATTGCGCCGGGACGCGACGAAGGAGCGAGATCTCCCGCCACCCTGAAACCTAACCAGAGCTACTTGACGAGATACGGTTCGATGACTCCTTGCATGCTAGCGGGGAATAGGCCTTCGATATGGACGCCATCCTCCTCGGATTTTGAGCTTTTGAGGCCTCCACAGGCGTGCAACTGGGAAACCACGTCGTAGCGATTGTGAGGAATCAATAGTTTTGTTGGTCGCAGCTTGGCGTTCAGGGATTCGGAGATGCGGGATTTCAACCTGTCCAAACCTTCTCCTGTCTTCGCGCTGACGAATATGGCTTTGGGATAGAGAAGGGCCAAGCGTTCTTGCTTATCGCTGTTTTCCAGCCGATCAATTTTGTTGAAAACAATTAGGCTCGGATTTTTGTTGGCCCCGATTTCGGATAGAACGGCTTCGGTTGTTTTTATGTGGCTATCCGATTCCGAACTAGAAATATCAACCAAGTGTATCAATAGGTCGGCGACAACCGCTTCCTCGAGGGTCGCTTTGAAGGCTTCCACGAGCCGGTGGGGAAGGCGCCGCACAAATCCGACGGTGTCTGTCAGGAGCACGTGCTGGCTCTCGTCCAGATCTAGTCGCCTTGTCGTTGGATCCAAGGTGGCGAACAGCTTATCCTCCGCGAGGGCTTTTGAATCGGTCAAAGCGTTTAGCAAAGAGGACTTCCCGGCATTCGTATAGCCAACGATGGATACGGTGGGTACGGGTTTCCTCAGACGTTTGGCCCGCTGCACTTGGCGATGCTGGATAACCTCCTTGAGCTCCCGCTTAACAGCGGCGATGCGGTCGTTGACTATGCGCCGGTCCGCCTCCAATTGGGTTTCCCCTTGGCCGCGAGCTCCAGTCATACCGCCTCGCTGGCGACTCAAATGCGTCCAAGCTCGAGTGAGTCGGGGGAGGGAGTATTCCATGCGGGCCAAAGCCACTTGCAGAACGGCCTCCTTGGTTTGAGCTCTTTCAGAAAAGATGTCGATGATCACTTCTTGGCGGTCGATGACGCAAATCTTCGCTTCCCGTTCCCAATTCCGCTGTTGGGCCGGAGTGAGCTCTTCATCGAATATGATCACATCGATATTCTTTTCCTGAGTGAGCTCGATAATCTCTTCCCGTTTTCCCTTGCCTAGAAGATAGGGAGGCGACGGCTTACGAAGCTTTACGATGATGCGATCAACGATAGGAATATCCAAGTTCGTGGTCAATTCCGCCAATTCATCAAGCAGGTATTCAGTTTCCTGACGCGACATATCAGGCTGCTGAATGCCTAGAAGCAAGGCCCGTTGAACCTTCTGCCGATTTTCCTCAAGATCAAACACGACTGGCTATGACCGGTTTCCGGCTACGAAAACGCCCCGCTCTCGTGGTTGAGAGCAGGGCGTTGCGGATAAATTGAGTTGCCAGGAAAGCAAGCGACTAAGCACCCGCCTCGATGGCTGCTTGAGCAGCCGCAAGACGGGCAACCGGAACTCGGTTGGGCGAGCAGCTCACGTAGGTGAGACCCGCTCGGTGGCAGAACTTGACGGATTGAGGATCGCCGCCGTGTTCCCCGCAAATGCCGAGCTTGATGTTCGGGTTGGTGGATTTGCCACCGTCGACTCCTAGCTGAACCAATGCCCCAACACCAGCCTGATCGATGGTGGCAAATGGATTCTGTGGCAGGATGTCGAGGTCTTTGTACTTGCCCAAGAAGCTCCCCGCATCGTCTCGGCTCATGCCGAGTGTAGTCTGCGTCAAGTCGTTGGTTCCGAAGCTGAAGAATTGCGCCGTCTTGGCGATCTCGGCTGCGGTTACGGCCGCTCGAGGGACTTCGATCATGGTTCCAACGAGGTAGTTGATCTTAACGCCCTTGTCTTTCTGAACCTCTTTTGCGACTCGGTGAACGATACCGACTTGATTGTCCAGTTCGTCTTGGAAGCCTACCAGAGGAATCATGATTTCAGGATTCACTTTGACTTTCTTCTTCAGCTTTAGCACTTGAGCGGCGGCTTCGAAGATAGCTCTGGCCTGCATTTCCGTGATTTCTGGATACGAGATACCCAGGCGGCAGCCACGATGTCCGAGCATTGGGTTTTCCTCGTGCAAGGCATGCACGCGCTCGGTGACAGCATCAACGGAGACGCCGAGGTGATCAGCCAACGAGCGACGGGCTTCGTCGTCGTGAGGCAAGAACTCGTGCAATGGCGGGTCGAGCAGGCGAATGGTGACCGGGCGGCCATCCATGGCTTTGAACAATCCACTGAAGTCCTTGCGTTGGAAAGGCAGCAGCTTTTTGAGGGCCTTTTTGCGAGCCGATTCATCGCTAGCGAGAATCATTTCCCGCATGTAGGTGATGCGGTCGCCCTCGAAGAACATGTGCTCCGTGCGGCACAGACCGATTCCTTCAGCCCCGAGAGCGATAGCCGCTTTCGATTGCGTGGGCGAATCCGCATTGGTGCGGACACCCATCTTGCGGTATTTATCGGCCCACTTCATCACTTGGTCGAAGAGCTGATAAGTGTAGCTCTTCTCCGCCTTCATCTTGCCCGCCAGAACCTGCGATACTTCTGAAGGAGCGGTTGCTACGTGGCCCGCGAAAATTTGGCCAGTGGTACCGTCGATAGAGATGTAGTCTCCTTCGTCCAGAACCGTCTTGCCGGCGGAAAGCGTTCGATTCGTGTAATTGATATCGATGTCCGAGGCTCCGCAGATGCAAACCTTACCCATTTGGCGAGCAACTAGAGCCGCGTGCGAGGAAACGCCACCACGAGAGGTGAGGATGCCGTCTGAAGCGATCATTCCGCGGAGATCTTCTGGAGAGGTTTCTTCGCGGCAAAGGACCACTGAATTGCCTTTAGCTACTTCCTTCTCGGCGTCGGACGCGTTGAAGACGATCTTTCCGGAAGCCGCGCCAGGGCCCGCAGGCAGACCGGTCGCCATCAATGTCGCTTTTTTGATGGAAGCCGTATCGAAAATAGGAACGAGTAGGCTCGAAATCTGATCGGCTGGGATCTTGGTGACAGCGGTCTTTTGGTTCATCAACCGCTGCTTGGTCATTTCCACGGCGATGCGAACGGCTGCGAGTCCCGTACGTTTCCCGTTACGCGTTTGCAGCATGTATAGGGTTCCATCCTCGATAGTGAATTCGAAGTCTTGAACATCGCCAAAATGCTTTTCTAGCTTCGTGCGTACCGCGCAAAGCTCTTTGAAAGACTTCGGCATATCTTGCTCGAGTTGAGCGATTGGGTGCGGTGTGCGGACACCGGCGACAACGTCCTCGCCTTGAGCATTGATCAGGTATTCTCCATAGAAGACGTTTTCTCCGTTAGCGGGGTCGCGAGTAAAGGCGACGCCTGTGCCGGAAGTTTCTCCCAAGTTTCCGAATACCATGAGCTGCACGTTTACGGCGGTTCCCCATTCAGCGGGGATGCCGTACTTCTGGCGATAGAGGATGGCTCGCTCGTTCTGCCAGGAGTTGAATACCGCGCCCACGGCCCCATCCAGCTGCTTGTGAACGTCTTGAGGGAATTCGCCTCCGGTACGATCCTTGATCAGCTTCTGGAAACGACGGATTACCTCTTTGTTGTTCTCTTCGGTGAGATCGGAATCGATCTCAACGCCCACTTCTTTCTTAACGCCTTCCAGTACATGCTCGAAGGGCTCAGGCTCAAACTCGTTGCGTGATTGAACACCCATTACAACATCGCCATACATCTGGATGAAGCGGCGATAGCAGTCGTAGGCGAAACGCCCGTTGTCGGTGAGTTTGGCTAATCCGGCGACTGTCTTGTCGTTGAGGCCGAGATTTAAAATCGTATCCATCATGCCCGGCATGGATTCACGAGCGCCGGAACGGACGGAAAAGAGAAGCGGGTTTTTAGGATCGCCAAACTTTTTGCCAGATTCGCGTTCTACGATTTTGATGGCATTTTCCACCTGGCCTTTGAGCTCGGCTGGGTACTTGCGACCATTGTCGTAGTAGGCCGTACAGACCTCCGTTGTGATGGTGAAACCGCCCGGAACGGGAAGGCCGATGGCAGCCATTTCCGCTAGATTGGCGCCTTTTCCGCCGAGCAATTCCTTCATTTTAGCGTTACCGTCGGTCTTCTTGCCGAACGAGTAAACGTATTTTATGGCTTTAGAAGCGCGTTTACCCGCAGTCTTCTTCGCTTTTTTCGCAGTGGTTTTGGATGGCATCCTTATTGAACTAATTTGGATTTGCGATGTATGAGGAGGGTGCAAATATAGAACCTTCTCCTCTAAGAAAAGGGACCCTCATAAGGACGGATCTCCATCTGTCAATGGGATTGATCAACAGGCTGAGATTAAGGGCTCCAACCGGGTTGATTCGAACCTCGAGGAAAGGAAATTGGAGTTGCCCGGCTGGAATCCCTTGTTCATTTAACTGGGCTTGAAAGTTTGAATGAGCGATATCGAGCCATATCACGAACCTGATGACGACGAGCCAGAATGGGCTGGCGATCCCAAGCATATGGGATTTCTGGAGCATTTGGAAGAGCTCCGCTGGTCGCTGCTCAAGCCCATTGCGATATTCATGATAGCGTTCGTCGCCTCCATGATATTCATCGTGGAGGTTAAAGATCTGCTCCTGTCTCCTTTAGAGGCTAATTATTCCCATCTTCCGGAAGCTGAGAGAATGGTCGTTTTTGGCGGACTGACGACTTACAATGTTACGGGAGTGTTCATGGCTATGCTCCTGATTGGGGTCATTATCGGCCTCATGGTAGCGTCACCATTTTTTATATACTACCTTGGCCGCTTTTTGGCTCCCGCATTGACGGTACGAGAAAAGAAGATCCTTATGCCTGGCTCGTTTGCCGTCCTGTTTCTCTTTCTTTTGGGCTGCGCATTCGGCTATTACATATTGCTGCCTCGAACCATTACCGCCGTTATCTGGTTCAATAGTCTGTTGGGATTCCAGATGCTGTGGACGACCAGCAACTACTTTGGCTTTCTTACCTTCACCATTTTGGGATTAGGGATCGCTTTCCAGATGCCCTTGGCGATTATAGTGCTGGTGACGATTGGAGTCGTCACTCCGGAACAGCTTCGGCAGTATCGTCGCTACATCATCCTATCCATTGTGATCCTCGCGGCTATTTTGACCCCGCCGGAACCGGTCACTCAGTTGGCTCTAGCGGGACCATTGTGGATTCTCTATGAGATCTCGATACTCGTGTCGGTCTTCCTAAAAAAGAAGCACGACGACAAAGCTGAGAAGCTCGAAAGCGAGTGGGAAGATTAACAGGGACTGGATCGATTCCGCAGATCAATTTTCGATATCGAGCATCTTCGTTCGGCAGACTAGGTAGAGAGGACTGGCTCAGTCCTCCACTTATAGAATTAGAGGATCCAGCCGATCCCCCCTGCCTCCACAAACACCTCATTGTTTGCCTCAATAAACCTTGTTGGATGAGAATTCATCCACCGACAAAATACCCTACAGCGATCGCAGGGCTTCGGTGAAGACTTCGCAGGCTCGATCAATCGCCCCATTGTCGTGGGCTGTGGAAATAAAATTCCCTTCGTACTTGGAGGGCGGGATGTAGACGCCTAGGTCGAGGCACTTGTGGAAATAGCTGTTGAAGCGTTCCGTATCCGTATTGGATGCGTCTTCCAGATTCTCTACAGGCGTATCGGTAAAATAGAGACAGAACATGGATCCAACTTGGGGGATCTGGGCTGGGATTCCCGTTTCCTTGATTACCGATTGAATGGTTTCCCGAACTTGGGTGCCCAGTCGATCAAGGCGTTCGTAGGCGCTACCGTCCTTGAGGAGCTCGAGAGCGGCTATGCCCGCAGCCATGGCGAGCGGATTGCCACTAAGTGTCCCGGCTTGGTAAACCGGGCCTTCGGGGGCCAAATGATCCATGATCTCGGCTTTGCCTCCGAGAGCTCCAACGGGTAGGCCACCGCCAATAATCTTACCCAAAGTCGTCAGATCGGGATCGATACCCTCCTTGGTTTGAACACCTCCGGCGGATACACGGAATCCTGTCATCACCTCGTCAAAGATGAGAACGGATCCGTTTTTCGAGCACAGATCTCTCAATCCTTGAAGATAGCCGTCTTGGGGAAAGATCAGTCCAACATTAGCGGGATAAGGCTCAAGGATGATCCCTGCGATATCATCGCCGTAGATATCGAACGCGTTCCGGACCGCTTCAAGGTCGTTGAATGGCAGAACAATAGTCTCCCTAGCGAATCCTTTAGGCACGCCGGCGCTATCTGGATTGCCGAGGGTTAGGGCTCCGGAGCCTGCTTTGATGAGGAGCGAATCGGCGTGTCCGTGATAGCAGCCCGCGAACTTGACGATTTTGTTTCGCTGCGTATACCCGCGAGCCAGACGAATGGCGGTCATAGTGGCTTCCGTACCGCTGTTCACCATGCGAACCTTTTCGATCGAGGGTACCATTTCGATAATGAGCTCAGCCATGGTAATCTCATAGGGATTTGGCGTGCCGAAACTGGTACCGCTTTCCAGAGCTTTAGATATAGCTTCGCGGATCGTTGAGTTGTTGTGCCCGTGAATGGCGGGTCCCCACGTACAGACAAAGTCGATGAGCTCTTTGTCGTCCGCGGTTGTCAAAGTGGCTCCATGGGCTCGCCTGGTGAAAAACGGCGTTCCGCCAACGGAGCGGAAGGCCCGCACTGGCGAATTGACGCCTCCGGGAATGAGCTTTTTGGCCCGTTCGAATAGGTCGTTCGAAATAGTCATCTTGTAGGTAGTTTAATCAGGAAGTCGAAATTCCTTAGTTCGCTGTGTAGTACTCCAAGCCTTAAAGGCTATGGTATATTTTGCTGGCAGCGCTAGGATATATAGCGCTGCACGATAGGGATGCGGCGGCCGACGCCAAAGGCTAGAGGGGTTAATTTTAATCCGGGAGCTGCTTGTTTGCGCTTGTACTCGTTGAGATCGACTTTGCGAATAATGTCTTTCACGATCTCGGGCTCATAGCCTAGAGCGACGATGTCATCGCTGGATTTCCCCTCCTCGACGTAGGCTTTGAGGATTCCATCGAGTACATCATAGGGCGGTAGACTGTCCTCGTCTTTCTGATCAGGTCGAAGTTCGGCGGAAGGGGGTTTTTCAATTGTGTTCACGGGAATAATCTCTCCGTTCCGATTGATATGCAGAGCGAGCTGGAAAACCTTCACTTTGGGCAAATCGGAGATCACTGCGAGCCCGCCGCACATGTCGCCATAAAGGGTGCAGTACCCCACCGATAGCTCGCTTTTGTTCCCCGTGGTTAGGAGCAAAGCGCCGAACTTATTGGAGAGGGCCATAAGGATCAGACCTCGAGCCCGAGCTTGTATGTTCTCTTCGGTGACGTCTTGTTCCGTGTTCGCCATCAGTGGAGCCAGGGCCGCTTCGGAAGCGCTGACGATATTGGAAATGGGGACCATATGAAAATCGATTTCCAGATTGGCTGCCAAATCTCGAGCATCATTCTTGCTGTGGTCTGACGAGATGGCGGAAGGGAGGCCAACTCCGAGGACATTTTCTTTTCCGAGGGCTTTTACTGCCAAAGCGGCGGTCACTGCTGAATCGATCCCCCCGCTGAGTCCGACAATCGCTTTGCGAAAACCGCACTTATGCACGTAGTCACGCAATCCAAGGACCAAAGCGTCTTCGATATCCTGAAGCTCCGTCTGTTCGAAAGAAGGATCCAAGGAATGATTTGTATCCAGATCAAATATACGAACCTCTTCTCGAAATCCTGATAGGCCGCAAATGATTTTGCCTGCGGCATCGGATACCATGCTGCGTCCATCGAAAATCAGCTCGTCATTGCCCCCAACCGCATTGATGTAGACGGTTGGGCAGCCAAGACGCTTCGAAGTTTCGCTAATCAAGGTTTGCCGTAACTGGGCTTTGTGGATGTGCCAGGGGCTGGCAGAAAGGTTTATGTGCAAGTCCAATGCCTGATTCTCCAGGGCGTCCAGAGGAGAATGCGAGTAGAGCGGCCGGGCCGAAACTTCAGACAGGGTCCAAATATCTTCGCAAATGGTGACGGCTACCCGTCGGCCAGCGATTTCGGTGACGAGGGGCTCCTTCGCTGCTTCGAAGTAGCGATCCTCATCAAAGACATCGTACGTGGGCAGCAAGCATTTGCGTCCGGTTGCCTGAACTTTCCCGTTCGAGCAAATAGCTACGGAATTGTAGAAATGGCGTCCCGTTTCGCTCGGATTGGGCTCAACATAGCCGATCACGGCGGGGACGTCTCCAGTTTGCGTAGCGATGGTCTCAAGCGCAGCCAGGTTGTCAGGAACGAACTTCTGCTTGAATAGGAGGTCTCGTGGCGGATAGCCCGTGATCACAAGTTCCGGAAACACCACGATGTCAGCTCCGTCAGCTTGGAGCCGGGTGTAAGCGTCGAGAATCCGCTCTCCGTTGTTTTGCAGGTCCCCAACGGTGGTATTGATCTGGGCTAGGCCGATTTTCATTGAGAAGGCTCAGAAGTGAATGCGTCCTGCTCAAAAGGGCAAGCTCTAGAGATAGTGGTGGAATCTCCATGGTTCCAGAGGAAGAAAATAGAGAGGTTCCACTACCAAAGGCAGATTGGCTTAGACTGACGGGAGGCCTGGAGGTAGCGTCCGATCTCACGCCTAGGCTAGACCACGGCGGCCCGAGCCGAGTGGCCATCAATTTGTAATAGTGGCCGCTTGGAGATCGGCCGCTACTAAATAAGAGATGTCAATTTTTCCAAATTTGCTCATTAATTTTCTTAGTTGGTATATCTATGAAGTTCATATTGGCATCGGCATCGCCTCGGCGTAAGGAGCTCCTCGAGCGAATCGGGGCTCGATTCGATATCGTTCCTGCTCAAGTTGATGAGTTCGAGGAGGGCCACGCGGATCCGGAAAATATGGTGCGCGAGAATGCGGCGTTGAAAGCGGGTTGGGTTGCTAGCAAGCATCCAGAACGTTTTGTTCTCGGTTCGGACACGACGGTGCACCTGGACGGAAAGGTGTTAGCCAAGCCGGGAAATATGGAGGAGGCGAGGCAGATGTTGGGGCGGCTCTCAGGGCGTACCCATGTTGTATATACAGGAGTATCGCTTCAGTGCCAGGATCGCGATATCAATGAAACCTTCGGGGTTCGCAGCGAAGTGACCTTCAAATCGCTCGATGATCAGACCATTGATCGCTATTTTGAGATCGTTAATCCCTTGGACAAGGCCGGGGCTTACGGAATTCAGGAGGGAACGGAATTGATCATCGAATCATTCGAGGGATCCCACTCGAATATCATGGGATTGCCAATTGATGAAACAAAGCGTATGCTAGAGCGTCATAATTTGATCTAACCCTTTCCTCATGAACGCAGAACTCCAGGAGAAGCCGACGGGCGGCAAGCCCATAGCCAGAGATCACATGCTGGCTCGGACCTTGCTGGAGCGGCGGCTCATCTCTCGCAAGTCTCTGATCGCAGGCCTAGTAGGGACGATTCTCTTCCATGTGATTGGGATTTTTTGGATGCCGGAAGATATTTTTACCACCGAGCGGGGTGAGATCGTAAATCGTTACCGAGACTTTGAGATCGAGTTGGAGCCATTTGAAGAGGAAGAACCGGAACAAAGCTACACGCAGACGAACCCGGACGCTCCGGAGAATGAGCCGGATGATGTCGACACGTTTGCGGCTCGCAGCCAGCAAGCCGCTCAGGAGGAGCTGCCTGACGAGATCGATCCCGAAAATCGGCCCACATCGGAAAGCGAAGACGATATCGAGACGAACCAGTTTATCACGGGCGATCTGAGTCCGCCGGAATTTTCGCCTCCCCCCGCTCCCTTATCCCAGGAATCCGAGGAAAATGAACCCAGCGAACCTCAGCCCTTGATTACGCCAATCACGCCTACTCAGCCGTTAGCGCAGCAAATTCCTATTCCCGGCGAACAGGAAGAAAAGGATCCCGACGAAACGGGGCTCGCTGAGGTGGATCATGACGAGACAGAGGCTCCCAACAACGTAAACGAGTACATTAAAGGGGAAGCCGAAGAGGGGGAAGAGGATGCTCAGGAGTTCGCTGCCCTGCGTCCGGCGGTCGATCCTCAGAATCCGCAGCAAGTTTCCGATCCCTCGGAACCATCGCCGCGCCCGCGTCCGCGATTGCCGAAAGTGGCCCCGGGTCCGGTGCGCAATCACTTGCCGGGCGTTTCTCGAACAGGGCGGATCGCCGTCGATGCCAAATTCAGCGAATTTGGCGAATACATGGAGCGGCTGATAGAGGCCGTTAGCGCTCGCTGGAATTCGCTGGCCAATGAAGCCACAGTCGATGAGCGGCACACAAAAGCGGTGATCAAGTTCGTGTTAGATAAGAATGGATACATTCGAGACATGGAAAACATGCCGGGAACCACCTCGAAATTTCTCGGCATCTACATGGCCCGAACCGCTGTCGAGGATGGAGCCCCCTATGGGCCGTGGACACCGGAAATGGTGGAAGTCTTTGGGGACGACGAAGAGGTAACGTTCTCCTTTCACTACTATTGAGATAGAACACCCCATTTTGGATTATCGATGCCCCAGGGCTCCGGTCATAGTAAAAGTAAAATTAGCGCGGAAATTTACGTGTTAAAATAACTTGTTTCAATGAAGATAGATATTGACGTCATGACGCTTAAGCGTCAAATTAGGCCTTCATGGGCAAAGCAACACTTTATCTAGACGAGGCGGTTCATAAGGCATTGAGAATCAAGGCCGCTGAGACCCAGCAAACGATGTCAGATCTTGTCAATGACGCACTGAAAGCGGCACTCAGGGAGGATCTCGAAGACATCACAGATTGGAAGGAAAGAAGGAAGGAAAAGACTTTAAGTTATGACGAGTTACTGGAACAGCTGAAAGTAGATGGCACTATTTGAACTAGAATTCGCCAACTCAGTCAGGAAGGATCTAAGGAAAATAGATCGAAGTGAGGTTTCCAGGATTCTAGAGGAGATCGAGAAGCTCGCAGATGATCCAAGACCAAATGGCTGTAGGAAACTGGCAAATGCAGAATTGTACAGGATTCGAATCGGGAACTATCGAGTTATCTACGAAATCCACGACGCTCGACTTGTGGTTCACGTTGTAAAAGTCGGACATAGAAAAGATGTATATAAAAATTAGGCGGAACCATCGAGTGGATACAACTGCGACTAGCACTCCGCGCTAATCTTCGCGTATCACTCGGACGATACAGATTTATTATGAAAGAAATAAAAACGTTCTACTCGATAATGTTACTCAGCCTAGGTTCGTTATTTGCCCAGGACGTAAGTTGAAGATGATATTTCGTTTTCGACCGTGGAGCAGCTTGACGCCGCTAGTGCTGAGTTTGCCGATTTGTTTTCAAAGGCTAAGTTTTCGGAAGCTTTTAGTTTAATCCGTTCAAAAGACGACGCTGCTAAGATGCTTACGGAGTTTGAGCTAATAACGAGGGTCATTTCTAACGGCTATCATCAGCCAGGAATAATCTCAAAAAGCAGCGTTGGCATAGGGGATATTGTGATAAGATACGGAATCGTCACCTTGTTTCACAAGAAAGTCGTAACTTTTTTGGAGAAGTCTGCTGTAAACAACGGAGAAGCGTTGAAAATAGTAGGATCGAACGTAAAGGCGAAGTCTAAGCCAAGTGCTCTACTTAACGAAATCCCACGATATTTTTATACTGAACGTGATATTTAGAACA
Organism: uncultured Opitutaceae bacterium; assembly: GCA_964404745.1. GTDB lineage: Bacteria > Verrucomicrobiota > Verrucomicrobiia > Opitutales > Opitutaceae > Pelagisphaera. The sequence goes on along the minus strand of CAYOLG010000014.1, from coordinate 16,292 downwards.
AGTCGATTGTCCCGAATCGGGCCATTGAACGGCCCTCTTAAGACACCTCGACTTTGACAAATATGAAACCAGTCATCACCGAAGCTATACAATCTTCCAATAAGACAAGCGTTCTCTGTTGGTTGGCTACGGTGTCGAAAGACGGGGTGCCTAATGTCAGCCCAAGGAAGGGTGGGTGTATGGTGGGAATGATCGAATTTGGGTGGCCAATATCGCTTCTCCGAATACAGTAGCGAATATTCGGGATTGCTCCGATGTGTACTTGAGCTTTGTAGATGTTCTGACTCAGAAGGGATTTAAGGTTGTTGGGAAATCCCGAATACTGGAAAGGAGCGATGATGGATTCGAGGAAGCCTTTGATCAGCCATCGGCCTGTGTTGGCCAGAAGTTCACGATTCTATCGGTTATTGAAATTATAGCCGAAAAGGCCTCTCCGATAATAGCGCCAAGTTATACCCTGTTTCCGGATACCAATGAAAGGGAGATGGTCGATCAAGCGCTTAAAAGCTATAGAATGGATCGGAGTTAGAGCCCTCTACCAATTTCCCGTTTCGCCAGCCTTCAAATTCTCGGCAAAGGCTACTAGGAGTTTAACGCAGGCTTCGACGTCCTCGAGGTCTACGACTTCGCTAGGCGTGTGCATGTACCTCAGGGGAATGGAGATGAGACCAGTGGCGACGCCGGCCCTGGCCATCTGTATCGCCCGGGCATCCGTCCCGGTCGGGGAGGGGTCGCTTTCAAGTTGGTAGGGGATTTCTCTTTCCTTTGCAGCGCATATCAATTTTTCAAATATAATAGGATTTATATTGGGGCCGCGAGTGATGATGGGGCCGGCTCCCAGTTTGGTGGATCCGAATTTTCGTTTATCGCAATCGGGGTGATCCGTGCTATGCCCGACGTCTACGGCGACCGCGAAATCGGGATTGACTCCGTAGCTGGAAGTGGTGGCTCCTCGTACGCCAATCTCCTCTTGGGCAGTGCCCACGGAAACGACTTTGGCTTGAATGGGTTTTCCGCTTTTGGCCAAGCGTCGAAGCGTTTCACCTACGATATAGGCGCCGCACTTGTTGTCGAATGCCCTAGCAGTCCCCACGGAGCCGTTGATAAGCTCGAATTCGTGATCATAAGTAGCTACGTCTCCCACGCGTACTCGCGATTCGGCATCAGCTTTGTCTTTGGCGGCGATATCGATCCACATTTCATTGGTTTTGGGTATCCGCTCGCGATCCTTTTCGTCCATCATGTGGATAGCTCGCTTGCCGGTGACGCCTTTCACGACTCCGTCGCTGGTTTGAATGAGAATGCGGCGCCCGGGAATGATTAGCCTGTCATGCCCGCCAATGGTTTGAAAGTAGAGAAAGCCATTGTCATCAATATAGCTGATGATGAATCCCAGCTCGTCGAGATGCCCCGAATACATGACTGAAGGACTTCCTTCTGGATTCAAGGTGGCGATCCGGTTTCCCAGCGCATCTCGCTGGTAGGTGTCGGCGCTCGATTCTACATATTGGTCGAATACTGCCTGGGCTTGTCTTTCAGCCCCGGACGGGCTTTTCGCTTTGAGCAAATCGACGAGAAATTCAGGAGGCGTATAGGTCATTGATTGAATTGATGAAATATTGTTATCTAGCTACAGAGAAATCGGAATATTGATAAGCGGCTCCGTTATCAAGCTTGTCGTGGGAGTCGATGAGTTTCGCGAGGGCGTCGGCTATCGTTTCCGGCGCGTTGATTTGGCCGTTTTCCTTCAATTCGATGAAACGGTCGACGTCGGGGAAGGCTGATCTAGGCGTAGCGCGGATAAACTCTTGCATAGCGGTTTCCATCACTCCCGGATTGAAGTTGATCACCTTGGCGGGAAAGGGGGCGTAACTCTGTTCTTTGGCGACGGTTCTTGCCAGCTGCTCTTGACCACTCTTAGCGGCGCAATAGAGCGACCAGGAAGGCTTAGCCCGTTCAGGTAGAGCGGCGCCTGAACTTATTTGTATGAAGAGTTTGGGGATCTCCAAGTTGCGCGTGGCAATCAGGAATCGTTGCAGACAGATGAACGAACCCGTAAGGTTGGTCGCCAGGCTGTTTAGTATCTCTTCGATTGTTAGGTTTTCTAGGAAATCGATTGGCTCCAAAGTGCCTGAATTGGCGATGAATACGGCTGATTCGGAATTTTCCCAGTCCGTTTGGGCGAAGGCCGCCTCAAGCGTTTCGGCGGCTGCCTTCGGGTCGCTAAAATCGCAGTTGACAAAATTGCCTTCAAAATCCCCTCGAGTTCTGGCCAGTCCGGTGATCCGAGTATTCTCCGAATCGAGCCGTTTGGCCAAAGCCAACCCGAAGCCGCGGGAGGCGCCGGTTATGAATAGCTGACGCATGCTTTATACAAAAGCTTAAGCTCCTTCGGCGAGCGCATCGACGATATCCTCGAGCGGGTAGCTAATGATCTCGGAAAGAGTGGGGTGGTACCAATGAGTTCGAAGCAAGGATTCCGCAGTGAGATTATTGGATACGGCGACCGAGAGGGCTTGAATGAGTTCTCCAGCATCCTTAGAAACGATTTCGGCGCCCAAGATGCGTCCGGTAGGCTTCTCGGCGAAGACGCGAACAAATCCGTACTTCGCCTCCATCAAGATAGATTTCCCATGATCGTCGAATGGGTAATCGGCGACAACGAAGTCGATCCCTCGCTCTTTGAGAGCGATTTCCGTGAGACCGACGCGGGCTACCTGGGGATCGGTGAAAACGACGTCGAGCATGTGGTCGTAGTTGAGTGGCGCTTTCTCGACGCCGAAGGCATGATAGGCGGCGAATTCCCCTTGAAGTACAGCGGTGTGGACAATCTCGAAAGGCCCTGCGCAGTCGCCTGCCGCGTAGACCTTTAAATTGGTGGTCCTTTGGTAGGTGTCGGTGACGATTTGGCCGTTGGACTTGAGTTCTATTCCGGCCTTTTCCAAACCGAGATTGCTGGTGGCGGGCGATCGGCCCAGGGCGTTGACGACATGCTGGGCAGAGCAACGCTTTTCGACTCCTTCGTGATCGAAAACGACTGCGAATCCGTCGTTGGTTCGGTCGATGCTTTTAAGCTTTGTGCCCGTATAGAGCTCGAGTCCCTCGTCTCTAAGGGCGGTCTCGACTACCTCTGAAACATCCGGAGCTTGGTCTTTCAAAATGTGGGGACTGCGTTGGATCTGCGTAGTTTTGGCGCCGACGCGGTGGAGAAATTGGGCCAGTTCGCAAGCCACAACTCCGCCGCCAAGAACGATGATCGACTCTGGCAGTGTCGCGAGATCAAGAACGTCGTCGCTTGTCCAGATATCTGGATTTTCGATACCGGGAATAGGGGGCTTGGAGATATACGATCCGGTGGCGATGATGAAATGCTTGCCTTTCAATCGCTCGCCATTGTCCAGCTCGATCGTGTCGTCATTGATGAATTTGGCAAAGTTTCGATACAGGTGATACTTCCCGCTTTGCATGGATTCGACTCGATAGTCGGTGAATTCCTTTATTGTATCCAGTTTTCGCTGATGCAGTTTCTCCATGTTGACTCGAGCTTCTGGAATCTCGAGACCAAATTCGCTTCCCTTTTGAGCTAGGTGGAGGACCTCGGCGGAGTAGATTAGCGTTTTCGAAGGCATGCAGCCTCGCAAAATGCAAAGTCCGCCTAATGCGGTGGCCCCATCGACGATGGCTACGTTGTCCGAGTATTGTCGGGCGACGCGAGCGGCATTGAAGCCCCCGCTGCCGCCGCCAATAGCGATGAAATCGTGTTCTTTAACCATGAAAGGGAATCAGTTTTGGCGCGTGAATGGATTCAGCGACAGATCGGGCGGACTCGTCGCCAGTCAGTAGTCGAGCGAGTTCGAGCCCAAAATCTATAGCCGTGCCTGCGCCTTGGGAAGTCAGTATGTGGTCGCTGATGACAATGGGCGCGTCGCTTGCTTGAGGCAGGTCGGGACGAACCGAGGCGTGGCCCGTCGCTTCGCGTCCGTCGAGTACTCCGACTGCCGCTAGTACCTTGGGCGCAGCGCAGATTGCGGCGATGGGCTTCCTTGATTGGTCGAAGGACCGGAGCAGTTGGGAAACCCGCTCGTCGTTGACAAGTTCGAGGACGCCGGGTCCGCCCGGCAGGAATACCAGATCGAAGGAGTCTGGATCGATGTCCGGGAAGCGGGTATCGGCTATAAAGGAAATGCCATTTCTTCCGGTAACCCGTGTCGACTCCATCAGACTTGCCATGGTCGTATCAACCCCAGCTCGCCGCAGGATATCGACCGGGGCCAGGGCTTCTACTTCTTCGATCCCGTCGAACACCAGCGCGAGGGCTCGCTTCGGTTTTGGTGATTTATCCGGATCGTTTTTCATTGTGATGTAGAAGATCGGCCTCCAGAGACTTTCATGGCAAGCGGAATGATCGAGTAAGCTACGATTTGTGAAGACGGGTTTAATACTAGGGTGCGGCTATGTCGGCAAGGCGTTGGCATTGAGTCGGCAATCATCTGGCGATCGCATTCTTGCGTTGACGCGTAATGCGGATACGGCTGATGCGTTGGGCAATGAGGGTGTGGACGTATTCCAGGGAACGATTCAAGATAGGGAGTGGCATGATTGGGCGCGAAATGTGGATTGGGCAGTCAATTGCGTGAGCTCGGCTGGCGGAGGGTTGGAGGGTTATCGGTTGTCTTATATCGATGGAAATCGCTCATATGCCGATTGGATGAAGAAGTCGGGGTTCGAAGGTCTAGCCATCTACACTAGCAGCGTTTCGGTGTATCCAGATTCTCAAGGCGAATGGGTACCCGAAGACGATGCCTCGCCCCACAGCGAGCGAGCGAAAATAATGTTAGCAGCGGAAGAGGCGTTCTTGGCCGGACCGCCAAGCGCTAGCAAAGCGGTATTGCGGCTTGGAGGGATTTACGGGCCGGGACGCTCTTTTTTGGCCAATCGAATTCGAGAGGCAGATGGCGTCCTGCCTGGATATGGCGACTATTATTTGAATCTGATTCGTTTGGAAGACATTGTTTCCGCCATTCAGGCGTTATTCAACCGGCCAACTTTCGAGCGAGGCGTCTACAATATCGTTGATGATCAACCAATGCTCAAAGCCGAACTCGTTTCCGGCCTAGCATCGGCAATGGGAGTCGGGCCTGTAGCATTCGATCCTGATGGCGCGACCGGCTTCCGGAGCTCGAGGCGGTCCGATGGCGAACGTCCTGCCAACCGTCGTATCTCGAATGGACGATTTCGGGAAGCTTTCGGATGGGCGCCCCAATTTCCGGACGGACTCTCAGGCATGCGGTCGTTGCTTTCGAGTTGACCCGGAGTGGTAGCGACAGAAGCTGATACCCTTTTCAGACGCCTCGATGCGGAGCGTCTGCTCACCAGTAAAACCACTAACTAGATTTGGAATAAATTAGTATGGCCGGAGTTGGAAAGCTGCTCAAGCAGGCGCAGAAGATGCAAAAGAAAATCGAGTCGTTGCAAAGCGAACTCGCTGAAAAGGAACTAGAAATTTCTAGCGGAGGCGGGGCGGTCTCGGTAACCATCACAGCATCAGGTGAATTCAGATCGCTTTCTCTGGATCCAGAGTTGTTGCAGGAGGAATCGTCCCTAGTAGAGGAGACGATTCTCGAGGCTGTCAAGGAAGCCAGCGCGAAAGCGAAAGCGGTCCATGAGGAGGAAATGGGCAAGGCTACGGAAGGCATGGCCATTCCTGGATTGATGTAATCACCCGGCCAGAAGCGACTGCCATTGATAATGACCCCCGCCTTTGATGCTCTGCAAAAGCAGCTAAAAAAGCTTCCAGGTGTTGGCTATCGATCAGCGGAGCGGATGGCTATTCATCTGCTTCAGGAAAGGCCAGAGAGCTGTCAGGCCCTAATTGATGCCTTGAAAATGGCAAAGGAAAAGGTCGGTAGCTGCCCGCGCTGCGGCAATCTTAGCGAGGATGGCGAGTGCGGTATTTGTTCAGACAGCCGCCGAACTGAAAACGGACAGGTTTGCGTAGTGGAGCATGTCAGCGATTTGATGTCTCTAGAGAAATCGGGGGCCTACTCGGGAGCCTATCATGTGCTCCACGGAAAACTGTCGCCAATAAACGGCGTGGGGCCTGAAGATCTCAACATCGAATCTCTTATCGGCCGTGCGCGCTCTGGCGATGCGAAGGAACTGATTCTAGCCCTGCCCAATGACATTGAAGGGGAAGCCACCTGCCACTACTTAATAGACCTTTTGGATTCCTTTGAGGTGGCGGTTTCCCGCATCGGTTTTGGGTTGCCAAGCGGCGGATCGGTTCTCTATGCCGACTCCGTAACGCTCAAAAGCGCCCTGGAAGCCCGACAAAAATTTTAGCCAAACTTGTATGCCATCCCCCGATTTGTCCAATGTGGAGACGCTTGACGCGTCTCAAGTAGGCGAGTTGCTTGCGCAGCCTGTAGATGAAGGGTCGTTATTTCAGCGCCTGCATGGAATCTTTATCGCAGAGGGAACTGAACTGGCCGGCGAGCTCAGAGGCTTGCTGCCCGATGGAGATCGATCGGAAATTCATGATTTGTTTCACAAATTGAAGGGATCCTCGGCAGCCATGGGGGCGAAGCGCGTTCACGAGCTTGCCGCGTTCGCTGTCAGCGTGTGCCGTGAGGACGGAGATTTAGGGCAGTTGTTGGACTTGCCTGATCGGATCGAAGCTGAGTATGGTCGATACGACTCCGAAGCTCGGAGATATTTGTAGGCGCTCGGTTTGCGGTGCCGTAGATGTTAGGCGCAGGCGTGAGATCGCTCGCTACTCTGGGATATATCCAGGGGATTCGATACTACTTGGAGAAGGCTCTCGAAAAACGGTTAGTCTTGGCTGACCAGTTTTAGCTTTACCGCAAGACGGGTCATGTCCGTAGCTCCGCGCAGTTTCAGCTTGCGCATGATGTTCGACCGATGGGCATCGATCGTGCGGACGCTAAGTCCGAAAGCCTGGGCGATTTCCTTGGAGCTGTATCCCTCGCCGACCATTTGCAGGACGTCGGTTTCCCTGGGAGTCAGCATTCTCAAGCTGTCGTTGTATTCCCGATTGTTTATCGGCTGGCGTAACAGCTTATAAGCCTCTGGGGAGTAATAGACAGCCCCTTTGAGGATTTGGCCAATAGCGTCCTTTAGGCTCTCGACCGAACTATCCTTGGTGACTAAGCCGTTCACCCCGCGCTCGACCGTGTTTTTGACGATTTCGGGTGTGAAGTGGGCGGAAAGGAGAATGACTTTCAGGTCGGGTGCTCGGTCCTTGAGCCGATTAAATACGGTTAGGCCGCCAAGCTTCTTGATTTTAACATCCAGCACAACGAGGTCTGGTTGTTGCTCTATGCAGGCTTCGAGACCAGATTCCCCATCTTCGTATTCGCCCAAGACACTGAGGCCAAAGTCGTTTTTCAATACGTTGACAATTAATTCTCGAACGAGAATTTGGTCCTCGATTACAATGACGCTCATTGAGTGTGAAAGTGGCTCTGGGGGTTTGTCTTTAGCAGCAGGTGTGGGAGGCATGGGTGAGCTGCTTGTAAAATCCCAAGCGGTCACTGTTAAGGAGAATTAAACCGCTCGTCCAGTAAAATATCGCTTGCTACGTAAAAGATCTCACCTAGGTCGGAATGGAAAGCGGCGGCGGTTTTACCGGGGATCTTTACTGTTTAAACCCGTTGGGATGCGATTTGTGCCATTTCCAGGCCGTTTCGACGATTGAGCGAATATCGGGAAACTCGATTTTCCAATCTAGTTCCGAAATCGCTTTCTCAGGACAGGCGTAGGCTGCGGGGACGTCTCCGTCCCGGCGGGGGCCTAAATCGTGGGGGACCGGAAGGCCGCCAACCTCCTCGACTACCTTGATGACTTCCAGAACGCTGGCTGGTGTGCCGGTCCCTAGGTTGTAGTGAAGTTCGGTTCCGGGATTTCTCAGCTTTTCGAAAGAAGCGATGTGGGCCCGGCTCAGATCGTTGACGTGAACGTAGTCCCGCAGGCAGGTTCCGTCTGGCGTTGGATAGTCGGTTCCGAAGATGGTGAGTTTATCCCGCTGGCCCACGGCGGCTTGAATGGCAAGAGGGATCAAGTGCGTTTCCGGATCGTGGTCCTCGCCAATGTCGCCCTGAGGATCGGCGCCGGACGCGTTGAAGTACCGGAAGCAGGCGTAGGAAAGTCCGTATGCTTTGGAGCAATAGCCCAGCATGACCTCGACATCCTGTTTCGTCTGTCCGTAGGGGCTGAAGGCATTGCGTGGCCTATCCTCGCGTAGCGGCATCTCGTCAGTGTCTCCGAATATGGTGCACGAGGAGCTGAAAATGAACTTCTTTACCGCCGTAGCCTGCATGGCCTCGAGCAAATGGACGGTTTTCGCCACGTTGTTGTCGTAGTACTTGAGAGGGTCGGCCACCGATTCTCCGACGTAGGCGAAGGCGGCGAAGTGCATGACCACGTCTATGGCTTCCTCAGTGAGGATTTGCTCCATGAACGGGCGATTTCCCATGTCTCCCTCATAGGTCTTCACCGTAGGAGGAATGGCGTCGCGATGTCCGTAGCAGAAATTATCTACGATTACGGGTTCGTGGCCCGCTGCGATGATTTGGCGCACGCAATGGCTGCCAATGTATCCGGCTCCGCCGACGACAAGTATTTTCATGAGGCTGGATTATTGTTGATCGAAAGGACTTTTTAGCTACGCAAAGAGCATTCTTCACCAGATAGCAAAATCTTTCGTGGCAAGAAATGGATGTTAGCAGAGTCGTTATAACGGGCGTAGGCCTTACCGCTCCCAATGGGAATAGCCTCTCGGAATACCGGGAAAATCTTCTCAATGGAGTTGCGGGCATAAGCCGCAAGGAGATTCGCTACATGGGTGAAGTGCTCGCAGGCATCTGCGATTTCGACCCCCTTCGCTATCAGAAACGCAAAGAGGTTAGGGTAGGAACTCGGGCAGGAAGCGTCTCGATTTATTGCGCGCACGAGGCCCTGGCCGACAGTAAGGCTGATTTCGAATCGATGCGTAAGGATCGAATCGGTATTTATGTGGGGATTACAGAACACGGGAACGTGGAGACTGAGAACGAAATCCACAATATCTCTCAGTTCGACTACGATACCAAGTTTTGGACTCATCACCACAATCCGAGAACGGTAGCTAACAACCCGGCGGGGGAGGCATCGCTCAATCTGAAAGTGACCGGTCCGGCCTATACAATTGGAGCCGCCTGCGCCGCGGGAAACCTGGGTCTAGTCCACGCAGTGCAAATGCTGCAGCTGGGGGAGGTCGATTTCGCTATCGCCGGAGGTGTCTCCGAAAGCATCCACACATTCGGGATTTTCGCGGGATTCAAGAGCCAAGGGGCCTTAGCTGAGCATGAAGACCCGAACAAGGCGTCCCGTCCTTTCGACGCGGCCAGAAATGGCATTGTTGTCAGCGAAGGCGGAGCTCTTTTCACGCTTGAGCGGCTGGAGGACGCTTTGGCCAGAGGTGCGAAGATTTACGGGGAAATCGTTGGCTACCACGTTAATTCGGATGCCACGGATTACGTGCTTCCCAACCCGGAGCGGCAGACGCAATGCATGCGAGCCGCCCTGAAGAAGGCAGGGATGGTTCCCCAGGACATCCATATTGTCAATACCCACGCCACCGCCACCCCGATGGGGGATATCCAGGAATGCCAGGCCATTGCTCAAGTTTTCGAGGATTGCCCCGATACCTATGTCAATAATACCAAGGGGTTTATCGGACATGCCATGGGAGCGGCGGGAGCCTTGGAGCTAGCGGGTAATTTGCCCTCATTCGACGATCGGATGGTCCATCCGTCTATCAATGTCGATGAGCTCGATCCGAAGTGCGCAATTCCTAATCTTGTTCTGAACCAGCCCACCCAGGCAAAACGAGTTGACGCCATTCTGAATAACTCCTTTGGTATGCTCGGAATTAATTCAGCGCTCATTGTCAGACGCTTTTCAGACCAGTAACGGACACATTTTTATGAGTAAAGACGAATGCAAACAAGTGGTTCTCGACATCATTGCGGAAATCGCTCCCGACGAGGAACTGAGCGATGTTAAGCCCGATGTGGCCTTGCGGGAGCAACTGGATCTCGATTCGATGGACTTCCTCGATATCGTTATGGAGCTCCGCAAGAAGCACGGGATCGAAGTGCCGGAATCCGAGTATGGCGAACTGGTTTCGCTGGATAGCTGTGCCGAGTATCTGACTCCGAAGTTCAACGCATTGGTCTAAGGCAAACGCTATCGAATGAATTTACGGGCCCGACTTGAATGTCGGGCCATTTTTATGTAATTATAAATCGCATACGAAGATGGAGAAATACGATGTGGCTATAATTGGAGCGGGAATGTCGGGCATCGCCGCAGGGATCCGCTTGGCTCATTTCGGGAAGAAAGTCTGCATTTTCGAGCGTCACTACGCTCCGGGCGGATTGAATAGCTTTTACGCGATCGACGGCCGGAAGTACGATGTCGGCCTGCATGCGATGACCAACTTCGTCAAGCCGGGCGTCAAGGCCGCTCCCTTGAATCGCATACTCCGTCAATTAAGGATCCGGCGAGAGGACCTCAATCTGAGCGAGCAGAAAGGATCCCGTATTGCTTTTGGGGAGAAGGACCTCAAGTTCAGCAACGAATTTAGCTTGCTGGAATCGGAAGTCGGTCGCGAGTTTCCCGACCAGATCGACGGGTTTAGAAAGCTGGTCCGGGACGTCGAGGGTTTCGATGACTCGCGAATAGACTATCCTTATGAATCGGCTCGAGCTCGCGTCCAAGCTCGGATTACGGATCCGCTTTTAGAAGACATGATTTTCTGCCCGCTCATGTACTATGGCAGCTCGACGGAGAACGATATGGATTTCGGGCAGTTCGTCGTCATGTTCAAGTCCATCTTTCTCGAAGGCTTCGCTAGGCCATTTGACGGAATTCGCGGGATCATCAGATTGCTGCTCAAGCGCTATCGCGAAGTGGGTGGCCTGAGAAAAATGAATACAGGTGTCGCGAAGATGGAAGTTATCGATGATCGGGTGGAGCGATTGATCCTGGACAGTGGAGAGGAAGTTCAGGCCAACATAGTCCTGTCCTCCGCAGGTTTGCCCGAGACGAATGCCCTTTGTAGCGAGAAATGGCTTGAGGATAGCGATGGGGAGCCGGGCAAGCTGTCATTCACCGAGACGATTTCCACCTTTGCAAAGCCTATGAAGTCATTTGGCTGGGGAGAAGAGGCGATTATCTTTTTCAATGGCGGAGAACGGTTTCGATACCGATCGCCGAATGAAGCGGTTGACTTGAACAGCGGGGTGATCTGTCTACCGGAGGGCTTCGATTATCCTGATGATAATGCTTTTTCGGAAGGGATCGCCCGCGTTACCTGCTTGGCCAATTACGATCTATGGAGATCGTATCCAGAAGACAAATATCGAGCGGAAAAAGAATCATGGCGCCCGAAAATATGGGAGGCGGCGAAAACCTTCATGCCCGAAGCAAGGATAGACTATGCGAAGGAATGCATAGCCTTTGATATGTTTACGCCGACAACTGTTGAGCGTTACGCGTGGCGGATGCGAGGAGCTATTTATGGTTCAGCCAAAAAGTATCGGACTGGAGTGACCCCGGTATCCAATCTCTTTATCTGCGGAACGGATCAGGGCTTTCTGGGCATCGTGGGAAGTATGCTCAGCGGCATCGCTATGGCCAATGCTCACGCCCTGCGGTAGTGGATTTGTATTACCTTCGTAGCTAACTAAGGCCACCGGGCGACCACTGAACAATGTGATCGTTCAGCCAAGCTTATTTAAAAGGGGCAAGCTCGGCTTGCGCCGCCGTAGCTTCGGCGTAGGTGTGAGATCGCCCGCTACCTAAATGCCTTTTAGCTTGCCCCGGGCCTCTTCACCAGGCGCCTGCCTGGCTGGCGCTCATAGGCGTCAGCCTGCATTGTTTTCATTGTAGGAAGCTCGCTTGCGGGCGAACCAAAGGTGGCCCATTCGAGTGAATCAATCGCTCGCAAGCGAGCTTCCTACGCCAGGCAATCGGGCTACGTATGCTAAGTTGCCCGCTAGGTAGGCCCTAGTACTTGTACCAGACCCAGAGCGAGAGGAGCCCGAGGGCTAAGAAAGCTCCGGCGAAGATCATAATACAACCGCGTCGGGCATCATTGACGGAATCACGGGTGTCAGGTCCGAGTTCGTCATAGATATCGGGAATGGCTGCCTTGGGATCGGGTTCGTCGCTAGGCTTGGGAGAAGGGTTTGTCGGCGCCACGCGAACAGCAGGCGTTTGGGTTTCGAGGCTCTCTAGCCAATTGCTGGCCACATGGGTGGATTTAAAGGACGATGCGGATGGTTGCAGTGCAGCGATTTCCGATTCGATCCATTGCAGATGCCCTTCGATAAGGGCTTTTTGTTTCAGAAGTTCCTGCAGCCGTTTGTCTTCCACCTCGTCGTCGCTGCGCTTTTCCGCATATCGCCAAGGAAGTCCTTTGGGTTTAGCCGCAGTTGCTGCGAGAAAAGGGGACTTCGGCCGAGCAGACGCAAAAAGCCCCACCTCCAAAGGGGAGGCGGGGCCTAAAAAATCAAGTTTCGGATGGGCTAGGCTTCGACGGCCACCTTGCGGCGCTCCTTATCGAATTTTACCACGCCATCCGTCAGAGCGAACAAGGTATGGTCTCGCCCCATGCCCACGTTGGTTCCCGGGTGAAAACGGGTACCTCTTTGGCGAATGATAATGTTGCCGGCGATCACGCGCTGTCCGCCGAACTTCTTGACGCCGAGACGCTGGGCTGAGCTGTCGCGTCCGTTCTTACTGGTTCCTTGTCCTTTCTTATGGGCCATATCAGGTATCCTCTAAAATAAATGATTATGAGTCGATGGAGTCGATCTTGATAACGGAAAGCTCTTGGCGATGTCCTCGGCGTCGGTGATAGCCCTTGCGCTTCTTCTTTTTGAAGATGACCACTTTTCTCCCACGCTTGTTCTCAAGTATGGTGGCGGACACTTTGGCGCCGTCGACAAAGGGCGAACCCATTTTGAATTCCTTACCTTCCCCGAGGGTGAGCACTTCGTTGATTTCGATTTTCGAGCCGGCGTCGGTCTCAGGATAACGATTGAGGATGAGAACATCGCCCTCGGTTACCGTGTACTGCTTGCCCTGGGTTTGGATTGTCGCTTTCATCGGAAATAAAACCGCGTAATAAGATTGGATCTTCTGAGCGAATCAATCTTTTTGTGAAAAAAATGAACCGTAGATCGGCTATTCGCCGCGAGCCTGTGGATATAGAGGCTGTTCGCGGATATTTCAACGACAGAAGGACGGTCGAGCATTACGTTCGGGCAGTGGCGAATGTGGGATTGTGGAATTCGGAGAGAACCGTATTCGAGGAGAGGATCGAGAGTAGCGATCGGGTCTTGGACCTTGGCTGTGGGGCGGGCCGAATTGCCATCGGCCTGTGGAAAATGGGTTTTGAAAACGTTACCGGGGCAGATATCTCCCCGGAAATGGTGTCGGAATCGCGGTCGATCGCGGCGTTTCTCGGGGCGGATATACCCTTTCGCGTTGAGGATGCGACCCAATTGAGTTTTCAAGAAGAAGCCTTTGACGTGGTCGTTTTTGGATTCAATGGCTTGATGCAGATTCCCGGCTTGGAAGCGCGCCGACGGGCATTGAATGAGATTTTCAGGGTGTTGGCTTGCGGAGGAGTCTTTATTTTTACGACTTTGGATCGAGAGGACTCTCTTTATCGGATGGTTTTTAGCGATAAAGAAAATTTCGAGCACGATTTAGCGAGGAATCCCTCGCTCATTGACGAAGGGGATCGGCTTTTCGAGACAGAGCATGGGACTACATTCATGCACGTGCCAACTCGCTCTCGGGTGGAGGAAGAACTTCAGGCAGTTGGCTTCCGGGTCGCCGATTGTCGGATGAGGAGCGAAATTGGAAGGGAGCCTCAAGAAGTACTTGAGTTTTCCGAAGACTGCCGCTTTTGGGTCGCAAAAAAACCGGCGTCCTCAAACGCCGGTTCGACTTAAAGATCTATAAAGTCAGACGCCGACCATTCTCGAAGGTAGGGAGGACCCGCCTTCGCTCAGCTACCGCGAGACCTGTCGTCTCGACCCGCCCCGCCAAAAATCGCCAGTGGCCGTCTTTGTGCAACTAACTGGCTTCCGATCAATCTTTGAGCAAGTAAGACGGAGAAAGGCGATTCGTGTCGGTCTTGGGGGAAAATACGGGAGAGTAGGCGCTCCCTCCGCTGGATCTCCGTTCTTTGGAAACCACTTCGGTCATGGCCATTTTACCGCGAGCAGCGGCTCGGGCTTCCATCTCCTCGATGGCGGCCAGTCGAGCTCGCTCCCGGGCTGCGGCCACGTCCTCGCGTCCTTGAGCTTTGGCTTCCTCGACGGCCAGTTGGGCGGCTCGAAGTTTCTCGGCAGCTTCTGCTGCTTCTCGTTCGCGGATTGTTTTGATGCGGGTCGCTTCTCGGGTGATCGCTTCATTTTCTGCCTTGAGCCGAGCTGCTTCCTTCTCAGCCTCCGATCTCACGGTCTCCGCTTGCTTTTTAGCAGCGTCTTCACGAGCTTTGATTTGGGCTAGCTCTTGAAGTCGCGCCTCCTTTTCGGCGGCTTCATTAGCTGCCTTCGCCTCGGCCAAACGCTGGGCCTCCAGGGCGAGCGAAGCCTTTTTGGCTTCCTCTTGAGCTTGGCGTTCTTGCTCGGCTAGAGCTTTCTCCTTGGCCTCAATCGCTTCTTCCAGTTCCGCTATACGGGCCAGCTCCGCATCCTTGTTTTGGCAGCCAGCCAAAGCGAAGACTAGACCCAATCCTAGAGTTAAAAGGTGTTTTTTATCCATTTGTCTCAATTATTAGATGAATTATCAGGGTTTTAGTTACTGACTTAACGAGTCTGGGTAAAGATCCTAAACGAAATTTTTGAAAGGTCAAAAAAATGAGAGAGTTTAGTTTTGTTCGCTGGATTGGGTAGCAGGCGCTCTCACGCCTCACGCTGGAGCTACGGCGGCGCGAGCCGATCGTCCGCTCATTGGGGCTTGACCGAAGTACCGCCCGATAAGAGCGAAAACACGGGATTCATAATGCCCCTCGCTTTAAACTCTGGGTCCAGAACGATTGCTCATGCTTCGCTTTGCAAGCTACGCAGGCCACGCCTTGCCGACTTCACGGCACAGCAATCTGTTGGGATGCTCATCGTCAGCTCTATGGGGCGCTGCGAGCTGCGCGTAGCCCAACGGGCGAAGCGAGGCGGAGAGATTGGGATTGGTTGAGCTGTTGCTCAAGTCTTACGGACCCACGCTTTGCTTGTCCCATCTCTAGTCTCCCGCTGAGCGGGATCCTTCCGTCGAACCCTGCGGGTCCTCACCCCGCGGTCTAGCCATTTTGCGGAACGCAAAATGGCGGAGAGAGCGGGATTCGAAATCGGTATTTGCCTATTCAACAACACTTTACGTAGGTAAACAGATGCATTAATTACCTTTTGGTTGCATTAGCCTGCACTGATTGTGACAGGAAAATGGCAGGAAATTAGATGGGGGCGGGAGTTATTCGAGTAGCAGCCTCTGTGTTGGTATTCGTCACCTGCCCCATAAAAAAATGTCGGCTTAACAGCTTTTACCCAAGTCTGCCATCATCTTTGCGGAGGTCCTCCGCTTATTTCAAATGACTCAGCAATATCTCCCCAGAAGCAGCGTCCCATGTAAGGCCATTCATTGGTGATCACATAATAGTAAGTGCCCGATGGATATTCATGGGTGACGCCGAAGCGCCCATTGCATTCATCCAGATCTCCCGAGCCTTGAATAAATTCGTAGTCCTCTACGTAGGTGCCGTCGTAAAATCCTCCGGGGCCGCCCGATCGAGGCCCTGATCTCATTTGCCAAGAGGAAGCCAGCTCCACCACTTCGCTCGCAGAGTCCAAGGGGTCTGAATACCCAAATGGCCCGTAAATCGGAAAGCCGTCGCCCGCGAAACCAATGAGCTCTGGAGATCGGTCAGTTGTGATAAGATCTTTGGGAACGCCATGATAGTGGTAGGTGCCATCGGGCTGAACATGGGCAGACGCGTCATCAAAGCCCAAATCGTTAGCCAAAGCAGCTAGTTGCCAGCCGGATTGGCGATTGTTTTGGTAATACTCATTCGCGAAGGGATCTAGTATAACGCCTTCTCTAGTTATCCCGAACGCTTGCGGCACATTATAATAAGTTGGACTACTATTTTTTGACGGAAACAGCGGAAAACTAAAGTTGAAATTCTGGGATGAAATTCGATTCGGATTGCCCGGGTT
>CAYOLG010000013.1:94024-113739 GCA_964404745.1 uncultured Opitutaceae bacterium | reverse complement strand
GTGAACCGCTATTATAATATCTTTCGAGAGCATATACTCTCATGGCAATACAGGGAAGTGATGAGGCTCTCTGGCGAGATAGAGGTCGACGAGTCCTTCTTCGGGGCTCGCAGAGTGCGAGGTAAACGGGGCCGTGGGGTGCCGGCAAGACACCTGTATTCGGCCTTCTCAAGCGGGGCGGAAATGTCTTCGCGACGGTTGTCGCCTCTGTGAGCAGGGCCGCTCTTCTGCCTACGGTAGAGGGCAAAGTGCTCGAGGGCAGCACGATCTACTCCGACGGCTGGAAGGCCTACGACGGGCTCATCCTCAACGGCTACGACCATTACCGGGTCTATGATAGCAGCAACGAGTTCGTCCGCGGCAAAAGCCACATCAATGGCATAGAGGCCTTCTGGTCCTTCGCCAAAAGAAGGCTGGCGCAGTTTAACGGAATCAAGGAGGATAAGTTCATCCTGCACCTGGCCGAATGCCAATTTAGGTACATCAGCAGGATCAAAAACTTAATGGATGTATTGGTTAACGAATACGCCATGCTAGTCTAGAGCCTTGATTTTTATTGGACACAATAATATATCCGTAGCGGATATATTACGAGTAAAAAGTTGAGATCGCCCGCCCGCTACCACTTCAAGTCCGAATCTTCGGATGCCGGCGCGAGTTTTCTTGGCGGCTTAGCAAACGAGCAATCAAGGTTCGTCGAGTCGGCGGGTCCAGAGATGTGGTCTGTAGGATTGGGGATTAGCTCTAGGCCACTGTGTTTGATTATTGATTGATGAAGTCGGGTACTGGCTGCAATAATTGAGAAATGAAAAAGTTCATAGACGAATTCAAGAACTTCGCGGTGAAGGGCAATATGGTCGATTTGGCCATTGGTATTCTGGTGGGCACGGCCTTCAACCGGGTGGTCGACTCCTTGGTGGGCAAGGTGCTCATGCCTCCTCTCGCTTTGCTGTCCAATGGGGTGGAGCTCGCCAATCTCAAATACGTTTTAAGAAAGGGTTCCGAGGAAACGGAAGAATTGGCCATCGGCTACGGGGAATTTATCAATGTCTGTATCGATTTTCTGATTATAACGCTAACGATTTTCTTTGTTATCAAATTGATGAACAAACTTAGCCGAAGATCCGAAGATCCGAAAGACGATCAGGTGTTGACGCCAAAGAATATCGAATTGCTTTCCAATATAGAAAATCTCTTACGGGATCAAAACGCTCTATTGAAAAGGGCAAAATCGGACGAGGCATCTGAGAGCAGTGGCGTGGGCTAGGCATTGGGCCTAGTTACGCCATTCCATGATTAAGGGCCTTACACCCGCGCCAAACGGTATTGCGGATCGTCGGCAGCGACCTCGATTTCTACGAGGGAGCCTGCGTCTTTGAACAACTTCTGGCACTCCGGGCTCAGGTGTTGCAGACGAACGCGTTTGCCGGCTTTTTTATAACGCTCGGTAACGCTGCTCAGCATTTCCAGACTAGAAAAGTCGCAGATGCGGGCGTCCTTAAAATCGATGATCACTTCCTCGGGATCGTCGCTGGGCGACAATCGCTCGGCGAATTCCCGGACAGAACCGAAGTAGAGCAGACCATGGAGATTGTAGACGCGGCTGCCGTCGCTGAGGTCTTTGGGGAACAGGCGCACATGCTGGGCGCTTTCCCAGGCGAATACTAGAGCTGACAGTATTACCCCGACGAATACAGCTAGAGCTAGATTGTGCATGAAAACGGTGATCAGCGTGACTGCGAGAATGACGAATATCTCCGAATGGGGCACGCGTCCTACGGTCTTGAAAGTGGACCATTCGAAGGTGCCTATAACGACCATGAACATGACTCCGACCAAGGCGGAGACCGGTATTTGACCGATGACCGGTCCGCCTACCATGATGAAAATGGCCAGGGCACTAGCGGCTGTAATGCCCGATGTCCGGCCGCGGCCCCCCGATTTGATATTGATCAGGCTTTGCCCGATCATAGCACAGCCCCCCATTCCGCCGAATAGGCCGGAGAGGAAATTAGCGGCCCCTTGGGCGACGCATTCGCGATTCCCTTGTCCGCGGGTCTCAGTGAGATCGTCGATGAGTTGCAAGGTCATTAGCGATTCGATAATGCCTACCATGGCTACGGTAAAAGCCGCGCCGCCGATGACTTGAATCGCCTCCAGATTCCAAACGATTCCCGTTGGCAGATGGGGTAAAGGAAATGCTCCGCTGAGAACGCTGCTACCCGTACCTTCGAAGAGAACGTCAGAAACGGTTTTGGTATCGAGCCAGAAGAAATTTAGCAGGCCTACTGAAATGATGGCGACGAGCGTCGAGGGAAGGGCTTTGGTGAGCTTGGGGAAGAGCTGGATGATGAGCATGGTTAGGACAACCATGGCGCCCATGACAAGCATTTGGTTTGAGTCGAGCCAGGAGCCGTCGGCAGACTTGAAGGAACCGAATTGGGCTAGCAGGATAACGATGGCTAGGCCATTGACGAATCCCATCATAACTGGATGCGGGACGAGGCGAATAAAGCGCCCGAGTTTGAGGGCTCCTACGAGAGCCTGAATGATTCCAGCCAGCATTACGGTGGCGAAAAGATATTGCAGCCCCAGCCCCTCGCCTTGCGACTCTCCGTAAACCACAGTCTTGCCGATGACGATAGCGATGGCTCCGGTGGCTCCGGAAATCATTCCTGGGCGACCGCCGAATGCGGCGGTGACAAAGCCCATAAAGACCGCTGCCCAGAGCCCCACCAGAGGAGGAACGCCGGCGGCGAAAGAGAAGGCGATGGCTTCAGGTACGAGTGCCAGAGCCACAGTCAGCCCCGATAGGATGTCATCTTTCCAGCTGCCGCGCGATTTGGATGAGAGGTCGAACATGCGATTGGTCTAGTCTTGAGTTTTAAAATAAAAAACCCTCCGCAAACGGAGGGGTATCGTTTAGAAATCCGATGGTTCCGGTCGCCCGGAAAATCAAAAAGGTCGAAGGTTTAGAGGCTCATCAGGACTTGGCAAGGGGATTCATCGGAGGATCGGGGGCTCTACCCGAGACCCAACAAGGAATGTTGGTACGGCTGACTGTCCCCAGTCAGCCGATAAAAACTAGCTCTGCGACGCGGCTGCTTGTGGACAAGCAGCCCTACCATTATAAGAGGTGCTGGTTCGGTTCTAGCATCAGCAAGGCAGGGAGGACTGGCGTCAGCCTTCGCCAAGGCTATGAATAGACAAGCGGTCCTCCGTTTGAAGGAGTTGATGAATCGAACCAGTTTGCCGTAAAAAGCCCCGGTCGCAGTTATTCAACCACAACCGGGGCTGGATAGATCAAATGTTTACCCAGTTTTGCGCTAGGCGAGATCGAAGCGGTCGAGATTCATAACCTTGGTCCAGGCGGCTACGAAATCGGATACGAATTTCTCTTCCGAGTCCGTGCACGCGTAGACTTCCGCTACGGCTCGCAGGATGGAGTTGGAGCCAAACACCAAATCGGTCCGCGTTCCAGTCCATTTGGGTTCGCCCGTTTTACGATCTACGGCGGCGAAGGCATTGCCGCAAGGCGATACTTGTTTCCACTCGATACCCATGCTGAGCAAGTTGACGAAGAAGTCGTTGGTCAACTGGCCCGGACGATCGGTCAAGACGCCAGCCTTTTCATCGCCCACGTTTGTCTCCAGTACCCGCATACCGCCAACCAGGGCTGTCATTTCCGGAGGAGTAAGCGTGAGAAGCTGAGCCCGGTCGACCAATAGATGCTCGGCAGGAATGTTGAAGCGGGCTCCGAGGTAGTTGCGGAATCCGTCGGCTTTCGGCTCGAGCGGCTCGAAGGACTCGGCGTCGGTCTGATCCTCGGTAGCGTCGGTCCGGCCCGGCGTAAACGGTACGGTGACGTCATGGCCCGCTGCCTTGGCTGCCTCTTCGATCCCGACGCATCCGCCCAGGACGATTAGATCAGCCAGGGAAACCCGCTTTCCGCCACTTTGAGCACCGTCGAATTCGCTTTGCACGGCCTCCAAGGTTTCCAGCACGTGGGCCAATTGGGTTGGTTTGTTTACTTCCCAGTCGCGTTGAGGAGCCAAACGTATGCGAGCCCCATTCGCTCCCCCGCGCTTGTCGGATCCGCGGAAGGTGGATGCTGAGGCCCAGGCGGTAGAAACCAATTGCGAGACCGTGAGATCTGTGGAGGCAATCTTGCTCTTCAGCGCGGCGACATCGCTATCGTCGACTAACTCATGATCTAATGCTGGAAGCGGGTCCTGCCAGATGAGGTCTTCGTCCGGCACCTCGGGTCCTAGGTAGCGGGACTTCGGTCCCATATCGCGATGTGTGAGCTTGAACCAGGCCCGAGCAAAGGCGTCGGCGAACTCATCCGGATTTTCGTAGAATCGGCGCGATATCTTCTCGTAAGCGGGATCGAAGCGAAGCGACAAGTCCGTAGTGAGCATCGTAGGACGATGTTTTTTCTCGGAATCGAAGGCATCGGGAATGCTTTCCTCCGCGCCCTTGGCGACCCACTGGTTGGCTCCGGCAGGACTCTTGGTGAGCTCCCATTCGTACTTGAAGAGGTTTTCGAAGTATAGATTAGTCCACTCCGTCGGCTTTTGCGTCCAGGTAACTTCTAAACCGCTGGTGATGGTGTCCGCACCCTTGCCGCTTCCATAGCTGCTTTCCCAGCCAAAACCTTGCGCTTCCAGGGGAGCGGCTTCGGGATCCTCCTTAACGTTGTCGGCAGGTCCGGCTCCATGCGTTTTACCGAAGGTGTGTCCACCGGCAATGAGAGCGACGGTTTCTTCGTCGTTCATAGCCATGCGACCGAAGGTTTCGCGGATGTCGTGGGCCGCGGCAACGGGATCAGGGTTTCCGTCGGGACCTTCCGGATTGACGTAGATCAATCCCATCTGAACAGCAGCGAGTGGATTTTCGAGATCGCGTTCTCCTTCGTAGCGGCTGTTTTCCTTTTCGCTCGTAGCCAGCCACTCTTTCTCGCTTCCCCAGTAAACGTCCTCATCGGGCTCCCAGACGTCGGCTCGGCCTCCAGCGAAACCAAAAGTTTTGAAGCCCATCGTTTCCAGGGCGACATTACCGGCCAGAATCATCAGGTCGGCCCAAGAAATCTTTTTACCGTACTTTTGCTTGATAGGCCAAAGCAGACGGCGAGCCTTGTCGAGGCTGACGTTGTCGGGCCAGCTGTTAAGCGGGGCGAAACGCTGTTGTCCGCGTCCGCCGCCGCCGCGGCCATCGCCGGTGCGATAGGTGCCCGCGCTGTGCCAAGCCATGCGGACGAAAAGCGGCCCGTAGTGGCCGAAGTCGGCTGGCCACCAGTCTTGGGAGTCGGTCATCACTGCTGCCAGGTCTTGTTTTAGGGCTTCGTAGTCGATACCGCTAAACTCCTCGGCATAGTTAAAATCGCTCCCCATGGGGTCAGACTTTGAGGAGTGCTGGTTGAGCAGCTCGGTTTTCAGGCGGTTGGGCCACCAGTCCTGATTGGTTGTTCCACCCCCGGCAGAGGCGGCCTGGTGGAACGGGCATTTTGATTCTTCAGACATTTTTATGTATCCTTACTTAAGCTACTTATTTCGTTTTGGTCGGTTAGGTTGTTTTTTTGGATTTGATTACTGGCAATCGGGGCAGGTACCCCAATAAATGACTTCGGCTTCGTCGATTAGGTAGCCGTGATTGTCGCGAACGCTGAGGCAAGGAGCCTTGCCTTTGGCGCAGTCGGTATCCACTAGGGAACCACATTCTCGGCACACGAGGTGATGGTGGTTATCTAGCCGCACTTCGTACCGGGCGGACGATCCTGCTGGCTGAATGCGACGAATAAGACCATGCTCGAACATCGCTTTCAGAGCGTCATATACCGCTTGCCGAGAGATGGCTCCAATCTCGAAGCGAACATTGTCGCAAATCTCGTCCGCCATGGCATGCGGGAACGATTGTACGGCCCGAAAGACCGCTAACCGCTGAGCCGTCACTTGAAGCCCAGCGTTTTTCAAGGCCTCGGAAATGTCCGGCTGACAGCATTTTGGCGAAATCATGATTAATGGAGGGATATCCCAATTCTGGACTGAGTCAAGAATTAGTATGAAATAAAATTGGCGATCGTCGTGAGTTTCCAATCCTCGAGCGATCTACAGGTCAGGAAAAGTGGCAGCTAAAATAGGTAGCGGTCGATCTCCGAACGACCACAACAAAATGAGGATCGGATGGTCGCTCGGCTTGCGCGTCCGTGCTGGTGTGGCGCAGTCGCGAGATGGACCGCTACCTCAGAGATAATTGTTGCAGGAATTCCCTGCTCAATGCTGGTCCGCTACCAGCAGTCTTCGGCGATGGCTTTGCTGCGCCGGATGGCGTCAAGCGGGTTGGCAAGCGCAGGGTGCATCTCAAGGCTGAATGGACCCGTGTATCCAATATCTCTCGTCACTGAAAAGAATGTGGAAAGACTTTCTTTGGTTTGGACCCCGTCCGTTAGGGCTAGATGAAGATCATTCTTTCCGTCGTTGTCATCTAGATGGATGTAGGCCAGCCGATCTCCAGCAAGCGGCAGCACGTCTGCTGGATTTTCCTCGCTCATTTGGGCATGGCCGATATCGAAAAGCAGATAGAGATTTGGGTGATCCAACTTCTCAATGAATTCGAGAGTCGCCTTTACCGTCGGGAGAACGGTGCCAGGAAAATGCTCGATGGCTATCTTGATTCCTTTGCCTTGTCCGTATCCAGCGATCTGGCGATAGTTCTCGGACAGGATTGGAAGCGTATCCAGATTTTTGGGCTTCGGTGGAACGAGGTAGGCGAAGTCGGCCCCAAGCTTCGCGGCATGCTCGATTGCTTGATGCGTGTGTTTCTCCACTGGCTCCACCTCGTCGTCATCATCGCTATCGAATGAGCTGTTCGGAGGGGCTTCATGCGATAGGGAAAGGCAGCAGACTTCCAGACCAAGATTTTCCAGGGCCGATTTGGCGGTCGGCGTCGTTTGCATTGTGGGGCAGACGTCGACTGACCTGAATCCGAGTTTTGCTAAGGTTGGTAGGCTCCGAGTCTCTGGAATGCGGGTTCGCCGAACTCGGCGCCAGTACCGCAGCGGACCCGTACCCTCATCGAGACCCCATTGACAGCAGGATAGTTTAATCATAGTTTTTCGCGATTTGATTGGGTCGTATAACTGCTACGAAGATTCGATTCCGGGCGATTGTTTACCGCCTCGTCATGTGGCAGCCTATTTCAGCCTCCGCCATTCACTCAATTCTTTTTAGGGTACGGTATAACCCTTCCTAGATGAGCCATTGTCTCTTTTTGGCGACTCTCGACGAAGGCTTTGGCCTCGGCGGCTTTGCGGAAGGAGCCTTCATGATCGTTGGCCATTGCCACGACGGCGTCTGGCATGCGCTCCCGGTCTTCGGGCAGATCGAAATTGAAGAGCCATTCGTCCAGGCCAATATCCCTCCACATGATGCCCTTGGATGTCTGTTGCTCCACGCGGCAAGTGATAGCGGGAATGCCATGGCCGATGCACATAATGGGGGAGTGCATTTGATTGCCGAATAGACCGGCGCTTTGGCGATAGACGCTGATGGCTTCTCCGACCAGCCAGTAGTCTTCTTTCCAGACGACGCGCTCTTTTTCTGCGGGGGTGAGCCAATCGTAGATCAATTCCTTGTTCACCGCCATTTCTGACATGTCTTCCGGGCAGAGAAGAATCTTCAGATCGGTCTCGTTCACTATCCGCTTCACTGCCCGTCGCAACGGAGCGTTGTCCTGTTCCTTGAATTGCTCGTTTACTTGCTGTTTCCCGGGATCGAAGGGGTAATTTTCTTTCATCAGCCAGTAGGGAGCGTATCGATACTTGGCGATACAGCAGAGGAATTGGCGAGGGCGCAGATCGTTCACGTCAAGGAAGGCTTCGGCTTTAGCGTCGTCCCGAACATCACAGGCGAAAGCGGCATCGGGAGCGAAACCGGTCACCTCGGTTTGGCAGCCCAAAGACTTGGCCAGCTCTATGGATTCGGAATCGCGGAAGAAGACGAACTCGGCCTGATTGAGTATGGATATCTTGGTCTGCAATTGTTCCGGCGTATCCGGTTTTAGGATCCAAGATTGATGATCATCGAAAGTGATCCCGTAGATGCCGAAACCCTTCGCTGTTTCTTCGACCCATTGATTGATTTGGGAAATGGCGCTGACAGAGGCGGATGATCCATGGACGAAAAAGTCGCATTCTTCGAAAGCTTGCTGGCGCTCGGACTCGGAAGTGACCAGTTTTAGCTTTGGAAACCGATCTATCAGTTTTTGCTCAACACCTTGGCCGATGTCGCGGGGCCACAAGTAGGTTTCCACCTCAGGAAGGTACCGTTCCATCAGCGTCAAAAACCCGGGCGTATGGGCGATATCGCCGATGTTGACTGTTTGCCAAGCCGAGCAAAGCAGAATGCGTGGCGGGCGTCCGTTGGCAGAACGAGGTGAGCAACTGGCGGTCAGAGCGGTGGACAAAAGGGTAATGAATTCGCGGCGGGATAGCATAGAAGTCTTTGTCCTAGTGTGAGTTTCTTGCCGAAGCAAACTGAAAGGAGGGTTTTCCCCTTCGCAGAATCGGAGAATAAATTGAGCTTCTCAGTTTCAATTCGTTTGTGATAACGCTTTCGGGTCCTACGGTGGGCCCATGTTTTCAAGCTTGAACCCCAGATTGAGTCGCCGGAACGCGATTAAAGCTTTGGCAGCTTCGGGTTTGGTATCGGCCTCGCCCAAGCCGCTTCATGCAAATGCGTCGATCGAATCGGCAGTCGCAGCGATATCAACCTATCTTGAAAGCCTCCGGAAAATTGATGGCGGTTATGCCTGGCCCGGCCAAGTGAAAGCCCATCTCACTCCCGCATACTACGCGATTGGCTGCTACCGGGCTTTGGGCATCGAACCGCCAAAGAAAACGTCCCTCATCGATTTCGTTTGGGCGAACCATCCTTATGATGTTTGGAAACGGTCCTCGCGTCGCTACATATTCGACTACCAGCAGATTCAGGCTCTGGCTTGGTTAGGGGAGGATGTCTCATCATTTGCAGAAAAGCTGCTTTCCTTGGAAAAGCCTCGCGGTTACAACAAGCGCTACGAAACGGGCGGCAACCCCCACTTTGAAGCGGAAGTTAGGCATTTTAACTCCTGCCGATTGTGCGGTCTACCTCAACCAGCGCCGGTTTTCGAGGAGTTCATGCAGATTCGCCGCCGAGAAAATGGCAGCTACAATACGATACCTGCTGTCGATGGGGGTGACGGAAATATTCTGAATACCTGGTTTGCTCTGGATGCCCTGGAAACCATTGGACTCGAAACTGACAAAAAAAGCGCACTGATTCGATGGATACGTGACTGCCAGCTACCCAATGGCGGGTTCACTCACCAGCCAAAGCCAGAAATGGGCGATATCGATGATGTTGCTTACACATGGGCGGCGCTTCGGTCGCTGGCTCACTTGGGATCTGAGGCTACAGATCAAGGCGCGTGTCTCAGCTATTTGCATTCGCTATTCAACTACGATGGCGGATTTGCCGATCGACCAGGCTGGCAGAGCAATCCAATGGCCACTTATTATGCCTTGGAGAGCCTTTCAGTCCTTGGAGCAGGGCAACTTTCCTCCATCAAACGGCCAGTCCGTAAAAAACAAAAGGCTCTCCCAGCCGGGCTGAAGGTTTTCTCCGTTCAAATCGAATCCCATGGCCAAGGAAGCCCCCTGGAGACTGTGGCTTTGGCCAAAGCGCTAGGCATTCATCTTTGGGGAGCCAAAAACGCGAAGCCGGGCTGGCGAGAGGAGGTTGCTCGCTTGGCGGCCGCGGATCGGGTGCCGGTTAAATTCTTTCTAGCTGATGAGGAGTATGGCTCGCTCATCCGTATTCCTGGCATGGGTACTTACAGTCATATCGCCGACATCATGGCCCCGGCCGAGGCTGATATTGGGCCATCGCTGGCCAAAGCGGGACCCGTTAGTTGGAGCGAGTTTAAGGAACGCCGCTTGAAGCCTCTGCATGCCGCTCAGGGCCAGCTCAATTGGCAATTTGGCGTGCACGAGGACGTTATCCGGCTCTTTCTCGACGACTCGCTGGACAAGCCAGGTTATTCGGCTATCAGCACCTTCCATTTCGGGAACATCGACTTCGCTACTAGCGAGCCTTTTCTTCATCGCTGGCGCGGGCAAATTCCCTACATTGCTCTGCAGGATGCTCACGGTATTGAGCCCTGGTGGTTTTGCGATCAGACAGAAGGCATGCGTACGCTATTTTTGGGTACAGAGCCTACATGGGAAGCCTGGCTTAAAGCTTTGGAGAAAAACTGGGTAGCGGCGGTTCGACATGACTACAGGACTCATTATCAAACCTGGATTCACAGCCCTTCGGAGGAGATCACTGAATTCATAACGGACCGTGAGCTCGATTGGCGCTGGTGGGACAATCCGAACATCGGCCGCCCTATGGTTTCCCTCGTGGCAATTCGACCTGAGGATAAGTTTGAGGCGGGAGTTCCGAATACAGGGGTAGCCCTGCGGGTCCGAGTTGCCCATCGCAATAGTAACCACGGACACTTGAAAACACCGTTGGCCGAATTCCTAAGGCTCTCAGTGAATGGAAAACAGGTAGAGACGGATTTGATTTCCGTTTCTGATACTAGAAATCCGGAATTATTGGTCGACCAGTATCGCCTCTATCAACTGCCTAGAAATGCGGCCAGTGTTACAGCGGTCGCCGAAATCCGTGATCTGTCTACTAGCCAAATCGTTCGGCAATCGATTGAGGTAACTGTTTAGTGGATACGGTATTTGGGAACCGACATGTATACCGAGTGAGAAGAGCTCGCTCGGAATGGAGCGGATGCAGTTCTCGCCTAGTTTCCGCCGCTTAACTCCCGTAGTTTCTCGATTTCTTCGTTGGTATGGTCGATGAGGTGGCCCACGATTCTGGCATAGATCGTGTCCAAACCCTGGAGCTCGCGTCGGTAGTCGATCTTGCCCACGCTCTTGTGGCTGACGTCAGCCATTACCATTTCTTTTGATGGCGGGGCGATATCAATGGTCCCGTACGTTCATCCCTCCACGCGTCCTTTCAGGGTTCCGAGAGGCGCATAGAATTTTTTGTAAGCCTCTTGTTCGAGGATTCTGTTTGGCCCGATTAGGGTTCCTCGTATGGCGGCCATCAAGAGCTTGCCTCGGTGGATAGCGACCTCGGTTTCCAATATCAAGGCGGAGTCCAAGCCAATGTCCCCGACCCAATGGCCTACCTCGCGCCACAATTTAGGATCGGCATGCAAGTACCCGAATTCTCGATTGCCTCGGACGCTGCCAATCACGTTCTTCTGAAGATTGCCCTTTGCCCGACGCTGGAGATGCCCGACCGCTGGCATCGGTCCGGACATCTCGAATTGGCGGTTAGCGAAATAGCCCTGCTTTTTCGGGCTGTCGAGAAACTGAACGGGTTCGAGAAGCTGGTATCCACGCTCGGTAAACGCCGCTTGGATGGACATGTAAGCCGGTTGGGCGCCTGGGTAGACGGGAGCATAGAGTAGGTCAGCCAAATGCGATGCCCCTGCATTATTGAGCATTTGGTAGTTTGCGCTCTCTGAATCAATGGGGGTGGTCTGAAAAACCGTCACGCCAACCACGCCGACTTTGCCTATTCTCGGGAGTTGGTTTGGCGTTATTTTCATTCGTTTAACCAGACCTTTCAATGGAGCCATACTGGGGTTCAAACGGGCCTTGCGAAAAAACGTCTTATCTGGATCGGAAGCCCGGTTTTGCAGCGAAGGCGCCGCGAGGCTCTCAGCCTATAAAGCGAGGGCAAGAATTGAACACAAAAAGGAGGTAGCGGAGACTAGGGGGGATGATTTCATGACGAGATTTTGGTTTCGGGCTTCTTGACCCAAGCGATATTCCTCTAGTTGAGCTTTCTCGATTCAGTCAACCATCGACTAAGCTTATGTTGGCAATTTGGTTTCCGTAACCCATAATCCGTGTTCAAACCCCTCTGGCTCGAGTGGCCTTTCCGGATCCGGTCCGAGGGATTCAAAAGTCCCCTAAAATTTCTTAGAAACAATCCCCGTGGAAAGTAGAGAAGCTCAGTATCAACTGGTTGTATGCGGTGGCGGTATACCGGGTGTTTGCGCGGCGGTGACTGCGGCTCGCCGTGGAGTCAAAGTCGCTCTGATCGAGAATCGGCCGATCCTTGGTGGCAATGGCAGCAGTTTGGCCTTGGTGCCACCGCACGGAGCGGCCTCCTTCTGGCACAACCGCATGGCTCGGGAAGGCGGTATTCTCGAGGAGGTGATGATAGAGTACGCGGCTCGATCCCCCTTGGCGGACAACCGCCGCATCTTCGACATGATATTGCACGAGTGGTGTACTCGGGAAGCAAGCTTGGATCTCTACATGAACACCCGGGTGGATAGCGTGAAGGCATCGAATGGGCGTATCCGATCCATCAGGACAACTCAGCACTCAACGGAGACCATCTTTGAACTCGAAGCTCCGCTTTTCGTGGATGCTACGGGCGACGCCTTCGTGGCCGAAGCGGCTGGGGCCGAATTTCGAGTGGGCAGGGAGGGGCGCGACGAATTTGGCGAGCACCTGGCTCCGGAAACAGGGGATGCCAAGACCTTGCCCTGCGCTCTTTATCTGATCGCCCATCGCAGGGATCATCCCATGCCCTTCAAGGCCCCCGACTGGATAGCCAAGCGTCAAGGCTGCGAATCGTTTCCTCATAGGCCGCACGTGGTTGACAAGTTTGCCATGGGCAAGCGACTCAACGAGGAAGGCTCGGCTATCCAGCTGTTCTGGTGGTGTTCTCTGGGAGGCGAGCGAGATATCATCAAGGAAAGCGAAAGTATCCAAGCCGACCTGGAAGCAGAAGCGTTTGGCGTGTGGGATCACATGAAAAACCACTGCACGCAGGAGACCCGCGATGCGCTCGCCAATTACGAGGCCGTTTGGTGGTCCCCGTTTCCGCTTAGGCGAGAGTCGCGGCGCGTCGTTGGTGACACGATGTTGATTGGCAGTGATGTATTTGAAGCCAAGTTATTCGAGGATCGAGTAGCTCATGGCGGTTGGCCGGTAGACGTGCACCCGCCCGAAGGCTTGCGCAGCAACGACCCGCCTTGCGATCAGACCTTTCTCAACGAGATGTACAGCGTACCCTTTAGTATAATGTATTCGAGAAATGTCGACAATTTGATGTTGGCTGGGCGTTGCATTAGCGTAAGCCATGTAGCCATGGGGTCCATACGGGTTATGAACAGCCTAGGCGCTGCCGCCCAAGCGGTAGGTATGGCGGCTTCCATTTGCGTCAAGAAGGGAATCGATCCGCGAGAGGTACGCGAGAAACACATGCTCGAGCTTCAGCAAGGTTTGTTGAAGGACGACGTCTACATTATCCGTTTGCCCAACGCGGATCCGGACGATCTTGCCCTAAAGGCGACCGTTTCGACATCGAGCGAATTGGGGTTGCAAGTTGCCGAGCCGGACGGATTTCTGGAGCTAAAGTATGACATGGCTCAACAGCTACCTGTTAGCCAAGGCAAAGTGGATACAGTGTCCGTGCGGCTAAAGTCGGAACTTGGCGAGGCTGTGATTGTTAAGGCTCGTATCCTGACCAGCGGCAAGTTGGCTCGATTCGACAACCAAGAAGCGATAGGCGAAGCCGACCTTGTCGTGGCGCCAGGAGAAGAGAAGTGGTACGATGTAGAGATCGGACAGGAATTTAAAGAAGACACGCTCTTGTGGATTCGTCTCGACCGAACACCTGGCGTCTCTTGGGGCTATACCAACAAAGAGGCTTTCAACAGCCGTTTCGCCGTTAGATTCGAAGGCGAGCTCAAGCCTAAGCCATCGCATGGCTTGGCCAGAATCGCCCCCCAAAAGGATGATTGGATTGCCATCAACCATCATGGCCGTTTGCCAGAAGAGCTGCACCTGTGGATAGAGGATACGGTGGGTTTGAAGTACGATAGAAAAGTGCGGGCCACTTTCTGCTGCCGGATTTCTCCTGCGCCCAAGCCTTACGGCGGCGCCAATGTTGTTAATGGCATTTCTCGAGCGGAAGATTGGCCGAATATTTGGATATCGGCCCCGGGGGAAGAACTTCCTCAGAATATCTCGCTCTCCTGGGAAACGCCGCAGACGATTTCCGAGGTGTTGCTTACCTTTGACACGGACCTCTGCGCTCCTGATCGCTGTTTCGGCTGGCCCCGCGAAGCTTTCCGCTTCCCTTTTCCTGTGCCTGAATGCGTCAAAGATTATCGGATACTAGCTAAGCGTGGCGAAGAATGGATGGAACTGCTTTCCATTGAAGGCAATTATCACCGTCGCCGCATACATCAATTGGATACGCCTATTCAGACCGCCAAGCTTAAAATAGAAATCCTAGAAACCCATGGGGCCGAGTCTGCCCGAATCTATGAAGTTCGGGTGTACTAGTTTAGCTCGGGTTACTTGAACCGGAAAGCGTACAGATCGGCGTCTTTGAATTCGAAGCGCAGTTGGACCGTTTGGCCGGCAATAAGGGATAGGTCAGCATCGGTATTCCATTGGATGGTTTTGTCTACTGAATCACCGAAGTATTCGGGGCAGTCTTCGAGGGCGAATCCCGGAACAGGTTGCCCATTCTCGTCTTGGATTTCTACGCGCACACTGCCCGCAGCGGAGGTAGCGAAATTTAGCTCCAGTTGGGAACCCTCGAAAGTCAGTGGCTTGGTCAGCAGCGTTCCGCCACTCCAGCCCGCCGATATGGAAACAAACCCATCGAGTCGCAAGGTGTAGCGCCGTAGGACGCTGCCTTGGCCGTGCCAGTAGTCTTCTGATGCATACAACGATAGCTCCTTGCCGGCTCCGGGCAGTGCCGATTCGGTTTCAATGATTCCCCAGGCAATGGCTGGAGAGCCATAGTGCCAGGTGCCCGGGCGTTCGGGGCCCGGTCTCAGAAAGGCTTCGTTCCAGCGCTTGAAGTGGCTGCCATTCCGGCTGGCCATAAGTAGAGTTTCGCTAAGAGCGTAACCGTAGCGCGGGTGGGCGCCGGCTCGGAGAGCCCGGTTTTCGGGATCGGGTAAAGTCTCCATGGGAGGCCCGTTCTCCCGTTCGATATAGCGCTTAGGGAAGCCAAGGAGGATGTGTGGGGCCCGGTGGTATGCAAAGACGCCGTTAGTATACATTTCCTGGGGCGTAGGATCATCGTAGGTCAGGTCTTCGATGTTTTCCCACTTGTCGAGATCCGAGGAAATCCCGGTGCGAATGGAGCGGGGGCCTTTGGGTTTCCATTCGGTATCGTTTATGATGCCTTCGGGCGAGGTTCGCCAGTAGGCCCGATAGCGATTGATGGTGGGATCCCAGAAAGCCAAATTCTGGGAGTCAAAGGCCCCTTTGAGGCGAAGGATCAGATGGTCGAAATGCGGGGACCAGTGTATGCCGTCAGCGGAGGCCAGAACGATGAGGCCGTTCTTGTCGCTGGAGCGCAGGATAGCTTTGTAGCGGGCGTTTGCGGGGGTATTAGGATTCCGGTCTTTGAATACAGCAGGGTGCCCGGCATCGATGGTCAGTCCCTTCATGGTTTCGCTGGTCAGGACGATATTGTTCGCTTTCGAACCATTGAATTCGTACAAGCCGAGCTCCGGCTTTTCCCAAACGATCCCGTCGACGCTCTCAGCGTAGCCGCAGAAACGAGGATGGCTGTCTGTTCGCAATTCCCCATCGGGAAAGTCGATGTGCATGGATTTGTAGTACATGCGATAGCGGTCCCCATCTTTAAAAATACTATGGTAGCCGCTGGCGGTCCCTTCCCAGGGTTCGTCGTGGACGATAGCGATTTCCTGGGGTTGGGGATGATGTAGTTGTAGCCTGGCATCGCCGGCGATCGACTCGATCAAGGTTTCGTCGACAAAAAGCTCCCGCCGGTTTCCCAGATCGATGGGCTCCGCCCCGATGGGCAGGTTGAGTAGGTAGCCTAGCGCCAGCGTCAGGGCAGTGCGGGGTATTTGGGGAATCATCATGACCGAGGTTGGAGAGAACCGTAAGATCCGGGCGAGAAGACTCAATGGTGAAAATCAATCAACGGTTGACTGACAAAGCCATCGCCTTTCTTTGCTAGGTCGTCCAATTGTAGCGGTTTCGGAAATGTCCCAGATAGCCCCCCAACCTCCTGATACCAATCTCCTGGGAAAGGCCGTGCAACGAACGATGGAGTGGCCATTTCGAATTTGGGGTTTTGGAGAAGGGGTCGCTTTACGGGGTTTGCTGGCAGTCGGCAGAGCGTCTGGCGATGGTGAACTCGCTCGGTTTGTCGAAGGCTTGCTGAGAACCTACGTCGATCGGGGTGTGGGGGGAAAAAACGAAGATCATATCGCTCCGGGAAACGAGTTGCTGGAGCTGTACGAGAATACTGGCGACAAGTCCTTTCTCGATGCGGCGATCAAGCTGGCTGAGCTCAACGCGAGTTTCCCCAAGAACCCTTTAGGCGCTCGGATGCACCGGCCGGACATGCCGGGCTGGCGCAAGCAAATCTGGGTGGATTGCATGGATGTGGATGGCCCGTTCCTAGTTAGGCTCGGAAACTTGCTGGGAGAAGAGGCATACGTTCAACAGGGACTTGATGAGCTTTTGGGCTATGCCAGGTCCACTCAGATCGACGATGGCAGCGAAACGTCTGGCTTATTTTGGCATGGATACGAAATGGATTGCGGAACCAATGGCCAACTATGGGCCCGGGGAAATGGATGGGCCCTGATGGGAATGGTTGAGACGCTCAAGCTTTTGCCGGAACCGCACGAGGCCCGATCCGAATTGCTAGATCGCCTATCGAGTCAATGCCGAGCCCTGAAGCGCTATCAGAGTCGTAGCGGATTATGGAATACGGTGATTACTCATCCAGAAACCCATTTGGAATCGACCTTGGCTGTTATGGCGGCCTGGTCGCTCAGGGAGGCTTTCGGAGCGAACTTGCTAGACGAGACCGAATTTGGCGAAATGGAAAGACAAGCGCGTCAGGCCGCTCGCGCATGCGTCAACGGAAATGGCGAACTGGAACGGGTTAGCGACGCCACGCCTATCGGTGAATTGAAGATGTATGCGACCCGTCCGTTTGGCGTTTTCCCCTGGGGTCAGGGACCGTTACTTTTAATGCTCTCCCAAGAAATTATATGAAAGTCGAAAAAATAGAAACGATCGTGGTTCAGGCCAAGCCTACCGACAAGCAAAGCTATTGGGGCAGTCGCGGGTGGGGAAAGGAAAACCGCTCCCCTGAATTATCTACCGAATATCCGCCCCCGTTGCGGCGCCGGTTTATTTACTCGAAGACTATCGATACCTTGCTGGTGAAAATCACGACCGACGATGGTATTGTGGGATGGGGGGAAGCCAAAGCCCCCGTGGCTCCCCAAGCTACGAAAGAAGTCGTCGATCGTTTGCTAGCCGATATCGTGATGGGCCAGGACCCCAACGATGTAGTGGTTTTATGGGAACGCATGTATGCGGGCATGCGGGTGAGGGGGCACCGAGCGGGGTTCTATTTGGAGGCCATCAGCGGAGTGGATATTGCCCTCTGGGACATCATTGGAAAGGCGACTGGAAAGCCATTGTACCAGTTGCTTGGCGGCTGCTTTCGCAATCCGGTTCGCGTTTATGCCTCTGGTCTTCCTGCTTTGAGCTACGATATGCCGGATGAAGCCTTCGAGCAATTGGCCCAGGATGCCAGGGATCTGAAGCAGAAAGGCTATACCGGGCTCAAGATGGCCATCGGTCGGGGGATCAAGGGCGACCTTAAAAGCATCCGAACCGTGCGCGATGCGATGGGCGATGACTTTCTGATCTACACTGATGCGGCAGGGGTATACGAACGCGCCCAAGCTATGCGACTCGGCCGGGAGCTGCAGGATTTGAATTGCGTGTGGTTTGAAATGCCCATCGCTCCCGAAGATGTGGCGGGATATGGCGAGCTAGCCAGAGCCTTGGACATCCCGATCTCGCTGGATTCTCTCACATCCCGCCATGAGGTGGCCGAATTTATTCGGGCGGGTGGCCTGGATGTCGTTTTGCCTGATTCATGTAGGGCTGGAGGGATTACCGAGTGCAAGCGGATTGCGGAACTCGCCGATGGCTTCGGATTGGCCTTCGCTCCCCACATTAGCATAGGATCCGCGATCCACTTTGCTGCCAGCGCCCATCTAGCGACGGCCATGCCCAATACCATAACCTCTGAGTATTGGTTTGGCGAAAACCCGATCGGCAATGTCATTCTCAAAGAACCATTGATATTGAAAGATGGATACATGCATACGCCGGATAAACCGGGTCTCGGCATCGAGATCGACGAAGAGGCATTGCAAAGGGTGATTTCAGGCGAATGATATTAGAAACCCTGCTATTCTTATGGCGAGCGAAGAACTGAAAGCCCTCTTGGAACTCCGGTGGGCCAAGAAGCAGGACCCCGAGGGATCGATTGAAGAGCTACGGGGCGAAGGCCAGGATCCAGGCATCGAACCGCTTCCGGGAACGACTTGCGAGCCGGTCGAGGCTAATGGAGTGCATTGCGAGTGGGTGACTTGGCAAACGCCTACGACTAAGGCGATAATCGTATACTTGCACGGTGGCGGGTACTATCGCGGTTCTGGTCCGGAGAGCCGGATGATCGCTTCCAACTTGAGCAAGGTATGCGGGTGCCGTTGCCTTACGGTGGATTATCGGTTGGCTCCAGAGCACACGTTTCCAGCTGCCGTTGACGACGCTTATGCCTCTTATCAATGGCTGTTAAAGCAAGGCTTCTCGGCGGAACAGATGGTTGTCGGTGGAAGTTCCGCTGGGGGTGGATTGACGGCCGCTCTGCTGGCCAAACTGAAGTTGGAGGGTTTACCGCCGCCCGCCGCTGGTGTCCTGCAGTCGCCATGGACGGATCTAACGCAAAGCGCCGAAACCTATGAGACTAATGCGGATAAAGACCCGAGCATATCCAAACTTTATTTGGACTTGGCCGCTGAACGCTATTTAGGCGAAACGGACCCGCGGCATCCTTTGGCTTCACCTGTGTATTCAGATCTTAAGGGTTTCCCGCCTCTGCTGATCCAGGTGGGCAAACAGGAGACGATGCTTGGGGACGCGGAAGCCTTCGCGGAAAAAGCTCGGAGTTCGGGCGTGGAAGTTGTCCTAGAATTGTTCGACGACGTGCCCCATGCTTGGCATAACAGCGAGCAGTGGATACCGGGAATTCCTGAAGTGTGGCAAGCTCTAGAGAGGATAGGGAAGTTTTTTAGACAGCGAACTTGATTGGGTATAGGACAGCGAAACGTATGAGAATTCTAGTTACAGGAGCATCTGGGCGCTTGGGAAGCAGCTTGTGCCGGCTTTTGATTGAATCTGATTTCGACTTCGTAGCCGTTGACAAGTCGCCGAGTGATAACTCGGATTATCCTATTGAGTTGGCTGATCTGACCGACTGGCAGACCTGCGAGGGGCTGATGAAAGGAGTCGATGTTCTTGTCCATTTTGCCAATTATTCCAACTTCAACGCTGCTCCGCCTGAGATCCTGTACACTTCCAATACCGCGATGAATATGAATCTGTTTCAAGCTGCCGCCAATTCCGGATGCGGACGAATCATATTCGCCAGTTCGATACAGGTTTTGGATGGTCAACTCCCCTTCATGAATCGCAAAAAGCAGGAGAATGTTTTGACCTATTTGCCGGTGGATTCAGAGGCCCCCGCTTTTCCGAGAAACGTGTATGCCTTAAG
>CAYOLG010000013.1:80090-93924 GCA_964404745.1 uncultured Opitutaceae bacterium | reverse complement strand
TACTGGATACGTTCAGAGTGGCGAATATTGGTGGTCGGATCCGCCCCTTTCTCCATGATTATCAAGTCGGCGAGCTTGCCGGTTTCCAGGGATCCGATGTCTCCATCGAGTCCGACATATTTGGCACCGTGCAGCGTGCCGCACTCGAGGGCTTCCATGGGAGTCATGCCACCTTGGACGAAACTCCAGATTTCCCAGTGGGTACAAATGCCGTTGAGCTGTCCATGTCCGCCTGCTTGCACGAGGCCCCCTTGGTCGTAGGTAGCTTTAGCGATGGTGGCTACTTCCTTATGGTTGAAGTCATCTTCGTGAGCTTTCACGCGTCTTCGGGAGCGAGGCTGCAGAATGTGTGGCGGTATGAAATTTTGAAGGCGGGGATGCATCCAGAGATCTCGTTCAGCGTACCAATAGTTTTCACCCCACAGCCCACCGTATCCAACTGATAGCGTCGGCGTGTAGCCGACACCCGTTCCCCGCCACAGATCAAGCGTGTCATCGTAGGCATACTGAACTGGCAAGGTATGTTCGATACCCGTATGGCCATCGACGATCATGGTGAGATTGTGCATAAAAGTCGAACCCCCCTCAGGAACGACCATCATGTTCAGTTGGCGCGCGGCGGCTACGACTTGCTGCCGCTGATCGCGGCGAGGCTGATTGTAGCTTTTAACGCTGATGGCTCCCACGGCATCCATACGTTCGAGATGAAATGTAGCGTCCTCTAGGGAATTGATTTCCGCTTTTCCGGGACTATCGGCTCCGTAGAGGATGCGTCCGGTGGAGAAAATGCGGGGTGCGGTGATGAGTCCCGCCTTGGCTAGCTCTGCCGTAGCGAAAATGGTGCTGGTCTCTGATGAGGGATTGTGAATGGTTGTGACTCCGAATGCCAGCCGAGCTTGATTGACCCAATTGCGCTGGGGAATGATTCCATGGGTGGCTTCTGTCCCGTGGGCATG
Source organism: uncultured Opitutaceae bacterium (assembly GCA_964404745.1). GTDB lineage: Bacteria > Verrucomicrobiota > Verrucomicrobiia > Opitutales > Opitutaceae > Pelagisphaera. The sequence goes on along the minus strand of CAYOLG010000013.1, from coordinate 92,968 downwards.
GGTGTCCACGAACCCGGGCAGAATAATTTGTCCCGACACATCAACTACAGTAGCTTCTTTGGGAATCTCTATTCGGGAGCTAGGCCCGATGGCCTGAATACGGTTGCCATCGATCAGAATACTGCCGTCTTCAATAATGCCAGTGGGCCCCATGGTGACGATTCTGGCTCCAACTAGGGCAATGGAGCCATCGGGTTTGGCATGCTCCGCTTGGAAGCCGATCCGATGGGTTGCGATCGGAGAGTTTTCCTCGTTCTCGGCCTCAGCGCCCTTGTTTAAAAAGGAAAACGCGCTGGATAGCCCCCGAGTATGAAGGGTGTCCCCCAGCGTCCAATGCAACTTTTGGCTATCTCCAGAAAAATGAATGGAAATCCCGGCAGAATTGCTGGCTTGGGCGATGGGCAAGGCTTTCTCTTTAGGGCCGACGAGCACGGAGCGGCTGGTAGCAACGAACGGGGTCACGTATACGTTGTGACGCTCTATAAAGGCGAGCCATTTGCCGTTCGGAGACAGGCGATAGTCGGCGGCCCATTTGCTTGTGTAGTGGGTCTGAATCTCCTTGCCGTCTAGATCGGCTGATACAAATGCCCGATTGTCCGCATCCTTCACCGTTTTCACCGTTTGGTAGAAGAATCGATCGTTTTCGGCGCCGAACGTCGGGGACACGCCCGTTTTCACAATGCGTTTGGCTTCGCCGCCACGAGCATCGATTCGATAGATGCCGGGTTCGCGGGACCACAGTGGCGAACGGATAAGGCCGCCCCCGACTTTGCGGTAGAGAATTACTTTATTGTCTGGCGAGAAAACCGGTTCCACATAGTGTCCTGGGGTTTCGGTTACGATCCAGTCCTCTTTTCCCGTCTTTCGATCAAGAGAAGCGACGCGGACGCTACCCAGATCGCGATCATTCCAGGTGGTGTACACTACATAGCGGCCATCGCGAGATAGGCTAGGATACATTTCGAAATGATCGGTTTGTTCCGTCAGTCTCCGGCTCTCGCCAGACTCAAGGTCGTTGATGTACAGGTGGCCGAGCGCTTGGTAGACGACTTGGATGCCATCGGGTGTGGCCTGAGCCCAACGCAGCATGCGCACGTCGAAATTGTCGGGCGCCACTTCGATTGGATACCGGAGCGACTCGCTGATTTTTCGTGTATCCACGATATGGAAGGGGATGATTGACGCGATTCCGTCAGCTACTTCGATACGGCGGATTTTCCCTTTGGCCCAAACCACGATAGCCTTGGCATCAGGCGTCCACTCGAAGGCGGGATACACGCCATGGATGGCCCAGGTCTCTTGCATGTCGCGCTCGAGCTGATCATAAAGCAAGCGTATGGCTCCCGTTTGCGTATCGAACAAATGAAGTCCGGTCTTGCCATCGACCCGTCTGACAAAAGCGATGGTTTTCCCGTCCGGAGAGGGTGTCGGGCGGCAGGCCCCTCCGGGTCCGGTGATGTAGGCCTCGGTCTCATCGGTCGCCAATTCCAGCCGCTTGATGGCGTAGATCTGCTTGTGCGGGTCCTTGCTGTACTCGAAGGTCTTCCCTGGGCTGACGTCTTCCGAATAGTAAAGGTACTTTCCATCCGGCGAAAAGACGGGTTCATTGACGTCCTTTTGCTCTGTGGGTTTCTTGGTCAACTGCACGCCTCCCTGCGCATTCCCCTCAATGCCGCTTCGGTGATACATCCACATTTCTCCGGCTCCCAAGGATCGGCGGCTAGTGAAGTGCTTTCGAGCGACGATGTAGTCTCCGCTAGGGTGCCAAGCGGGCCCATTGAGCAAGCGAAAGCTTTCGTCGGTAACTTGGGCAAGAGATCGATCCTCCAATCGGAGTATCCAGATATTGTCTCCGGCCAGTTTGCTTTTGCCGGCGCGGTCGCTGGTAAACGCGATGCTTTTCCCGTTTGGGCTATAACGGGGCTGCATGTCCCAGGCCATTCCTGAAGTCAGTTTTTCCGGATAGACGCCCTCGGAACCATCAGCTCCCTCGATGGGCATGCGGTAGATGTCGCCGAGCAGATCGAAAACGATTTCTTTGCCATCGGGACTGATGTCCAAGCTCACCCACGTTCCCTCGTTGACATCAATTGGCTGCTCGCGGGTCGGTCCGGGCGGATGCTCAATATCCCAGGTAGGAGCCTTGTCTTCATCAGAAGGTTCTTTGGCTTCGTTATCTTCGGCGATTCCGGCGAACTTTGGGGACAAGCAGAAGATTGCGAGGAACAGTACCGGAAATCTGAAGCGGTTGGCGAATGGAAGCATGCTTCATTGCGATTCTAGGTTGCTGTTCTGTCAAGCGGGGATAAACTCTGACCCGAGTCGCGCGGTTGGAAAGCGTCTGATTCCCCCTGAGCAAATAACTCGAAACCTGGAGTGTGTTGAAAAGGCCTGAATTGTAGGGTCGTCGCTTGCGGCGACCGTAGAAGTGGCGTGAATCTCTGCCTACGCGGACCGTCGCAAGCGACGCCCTACTCATACCATCCTCCAAAATATAGATCGTCCTTGCCAAGGGCGGATGTGTAAGGCCGTATGATAATGATAGTCGTTTTGAAAAAGTAGAACAAGCGTCCTACCCGTTTGAAATACAGGCCAGTCGTCGCTCTTCGAGCTATGCCCGGTGCAACTGGAAGCCTGCGCTACTTTAAATCTCCCCATGGCCCCGCTCGATTACATTGTCATCATCCTATTCACGCTCGGTGTCTTAGCCGCTGGTCTCTCGTTTGGCGATTCAGGCAAGAATATGAAGACCTTTTTCGCCGGCGGAGGCGCGGTGCCTTGGTGGGTGAGCGGTTTGTCGCTTTTCATGAGCTTCTTTTCCGCAGGGACCTTTGTAGCTTGGGGATCCTTGGCCTACATGCATGGTTTCGTATCGATCACGATCCAATGGACCATGTGCTTGTCGGGCTTCGCGATCGCCGGATTCATTGCCGCCAAGTGGAGAAATACGGGAGTATTGACTGGTTCTGAATTTATCGGAGCTCGGTTGGGAGCGGGTATACAAAAAACGTATACCTATCTTTTCATGACTATTTCAGTCTTCACTAGCGGAGCCTTCTTGTATCCGGTAGCCAAGATAGTCGAAGGAGCCACGGGATTTCCGTTCGAGTATGTGGTGATATTTCTGACCCTGGTAATCGTGCTTTACACGGCTCGAGGGGGCTTCTGGGCGGTAATCGTTACAGATGTATTGCAGTTCGTAGTACTGGCCTCCGCGGTAATTGTCATCGTCCCTTTGGCTTTCGACAAGATAGGCGGAATCAATGCCTTCTTCGAAAAGATGCCGTCGGACTTCTTTTCCCTGACGACGAACGACATCACGCCGTTATTCTACATCGGATTTGGAGTCTATAATCTCTGCTTTATCGCCGGAAACTGGGCTTACGTACAACGCTACACGAGCGTAAAGACGCCGGGCGATGCCCGCAAAGCAGCGATGCTTTTCGGCTGCCTCTATATCTTTAGTCCAGTCATCTGGATGTTGCCGCCGATGATTTACCGGATCTACAATCCAAGCTTGGATATGGCCGCTCAGGAGGCGAATCACGCTTACATGTACATGTCCAAGGAAGTCCTTCCCATGGGGATGCTCGGGCTGATGGTGGGAGCGATGGTATTCGCGACGGCGAGCTCAGTGAATACGACGCTCAACATTCTTTCGGGCGTATTTACGAACGACGTTTACAGGAATCTGAAGCGAACCGCAACTGACCGGGAGCTGATATTCGTGGCTCGCATTTCCACGGTGGCTTTTGGCGTGGTTTCCATGATCATCGCCCTCTCTGTGGACCGCATGGGCGGCATTCTCAGCGTGATTTGGGCCGTGGGCGGCGTTACTGGTGGAGCGATGTACATTCCCATGCTGTGGGCCTTGTTTTCCAAGAGGCATACGGGTTACACGGTCCTAGGCGTGACCTTGATCTGCCTTTCGGTGAATTCGTTTTTCAAGTGGAGTGGTGTCTATCCATTGAATCAAGGGCAGACGCAGTCTTTGGGTGCCCTGTTGCCCTTGGTCCTGATGGCCGCCTACGAAATCTACGCTTCCAAGTTGAAACCTGCTATACCGCTACAGTTTACCGAATACGAGTCTGGCCGGATGAGGAAAGAACGGGAACGGGAGCTGAATACCGAGGCTAATCGGAAGGAAATAGCGGAGGCCCAAAGAGAAAACCGTCATGGTATTCGGGTGATAGCGATAGGCGTGCTCTCCATCGGATCTTTGATCGCCGGGTTTGGAGCCTTTGCCGATCACGGGGCCCTTTGGGTGTCGTGTATTGGAATTCTGGTGGCAATCGTCGGAGCGGCAATTCTGTGCCGAGGCAATTCTGCCCGGTCCTTGACTTAGCGACTGATCACGCCTCTTAGCTTGCCGCGAAGAGGTTTGTTACGACGACTTCGAGCGGTTTTCGACATGCATTCTTAGGTCCTTCATATCGCTTTGCATACGCTCGATGATGCGGGATAGATCGGTATCCGGTATGTGAGGATAGGGCATTGTGGCCAGCTCTTGCATAGTCGAGACGATGATTCCGATGAAAAGATTGAGGATGGAGAAGGTGGCGATCGCAATGAAAGGCACAAAGAAAGCCCAGGCCCAGGGATGCTCCTCCATCATTGGACGAACGATCCCCATCGACTAGCTTTCTAGAGTCATGATCTGGAAGAGCGTGTAGAGACTGCCGCTAAGCGAACCAAACCGGTCCGGGTGTGATTCACCGAAAAGATTCGTCGCCGATACCCCTGCCGTTTAGAAGAATACAAGCATTACGGCGATCACCGCGATCAGACCCGGGACTGAATGGAGGAAGGCCGCGACCACCTGACGCATTTGCGGGACTACGGTCAGCAATCGCAAAACGCGTAGCGCCCGGATAGAGGGAAGAACGGCCCATGCGCCAGCGTTGGGAACTAAGGCCACCGCCACTACGAAGAAGTCGAACAAGTTCCAGCCGCTCCTCCAGAAAAGCGAGCGATTGGCGACCATTTTGATCGCCAGCTCAAGCGCGAAGATGGCAAGGCAAATGCGGTCGAAAATTGTCAGCATCTTTCCAGCCCGACTCACGATATCAGCGCTGCCCTCAAGTCCAAGAGGCTACTGCTCGCGCCTCCAATAATTTTCCCTTGTCTTCTTCACCCACAATTTTCCATCTATTAAGCGGGCAACATGACATTTTTTCGTTAAGGGGCCAGAGTCCTACGAACATTTCCGACCTTAGCGATGGCTCAGACGGGCTTTGGGCGCCGTTTTCGATTACGGGGACGCGTGACAACATTCGTTTTGTTCGTAGCTACATATCCCGGGGACTCTGGTGGCGCGGTTCTGATTTGGTGAACCTTCATTCCCGTAATCTTGATATCAGGAACGGAAACTATTTGGGTGGCAGAACATAAAGCGCTTACCCGCTCTCAGGATGCGATCGGATGATGAAGAATGCGACTACGATGTGAGATCGGTCCAATCCTTAGGATTGCCATTAGGGTGTCTGCCGGTTTTTCTGGCTGGGATAATCAAGAACCGCGACGTTGCCAAGCTTTGGCGACGGCTGGCGTTCTTTGCATTCCAGATGTTTTTCTTCGATCAAGATTCAGGCCGATCCGCTCTAGTCAGAGCCGTTGGCGAAAAGGCTTATACATCCCTCCTGTTGCTAGCATTGGCTGGCTGCGCGACGGGACCGAAATACGAGACTCCCAAGACGAAAGAGCCAGCAGCATTCCTGAATGAAGCGGAAGGAAGCGGGTCGCCTCTTATGACGGGATGGCGGGAACTCTTCCGTTCGCCAAGGCTAAACGGGCTTTTGGATCAGGTGGAGGCCAACAACCTTACCTTGCAGGCAGCCTGGCAGTCGGTGCTGGCTTCCCGAGCTGCCATACAACGATTTAGGTCGGGGGGATTACCGCAAGCGGATGCGGGTTTGTCGGGCGAGACCTTCGAGCGGTCCGATGCTTTGAGCGGCATAGGACTCGGCGGGGCTGGAGATCGTTTCGATGCGGATGGCGGAGCAAGTTGGGAGCTGGATTTATTTGGTCGCGTTCGCCGGAGCGTAGAGGCGGCCAAGGCGAACTACGAAGCTGAAGAGGCTTTGTACAGCGATTTAATGTTCGCCCTGCAGGCGGATGTGGCCCTTCACTATTTTCAAATCAACTCTCTGCAGTCGGAGATCGAGCTTCTCGAACGCAGCCAGGAGACGCGGGCGGAGTCGTTGAGGCTAATTGAACAACGTCGCCGAGCTGGTACGGTGAGCGAGCTGGCCGTCGCTCAAACCGCCTCTCTATTGGCTACGGCTGAAGCTCGCCTATACGCGGCCAGGCGTATCCAAAATAGCCTGCAATATTCTTTGGCGGCTCTGCTCGGAGAAACGCCAGCTACATTCAGCTATCAGCCAGAGGCCCTCGATTCCGTCCCTCCAGCGATTCCCTCTGGATTGCCTGGCGAGCTACTGACTCGCCGCCCGGATATTCGTCGATCCGAGCGATCGCTGGCGGAAGCCAATGGCTTGGTGGGCGTGGCCAAGGCAGACTATTTCCCCCGGCTTACCTTGTCTGGAACGTTCGGTTTTGCGGCTCGCGATTGGGACGACATGTTCGAATCGATTTCCCAGTTTGAAAGCGCTGGAGTGGGTGTATCCGTCCCGGTATTTCAAGGAGGCCGTCTTCGGGCAAACGAACGGCAAGCTAGAGCATTGTACGAAGAGCGGTTTTTGCTTTACCAGCAAACCGTCATTGCGGCTGTCACAGAGGTCGAGGATCTCCTGCAATCCGTTAGCTTGCTAGAAGCTCAAAGCGAGGCCCTCGCCCGCTCTGTGGAGGCCTCTAGCAAGGCCCGCCGCATTTCCATGCTCCAATACGAGCAAGGCGTTTCCGATTTTATTACCGCTCTCGATGCCGAGCGCACAGCTTTGGACGCGGAACAGCAGTTCGAGCAAGTAAAGCGAAACCAATATATCGACACCATAAATTTGATACGAGCCCTAGGTGGGGGTTGGTAGTTTTCGAATTTCAATTTTCTACAATCCCATGAATTTGAACCAAACGAGTCGTTTTGTCTTTACTCTCATGGCTGGTCTAGCTTGCCAGGCCATGGCCGAGGACCAAGCTCCTGTCTCTGTATCCAAGCCTTTATTGGATGCCAATCAATCCCGCTTTCAATTCACGGGTACGATTACTTCCGAGCGAGTAGCCTCCATTTCACCCCGAGTGGCGGGCTTAGTGGCCAAGGCTAATGCTGAAATGGGGCATTCGGCCAAGGCGGGCGACATGCTGGTCGCCCTAGATGACACGCTCGCTCGGATGGAATTGCGGGAAAAGGAGCTGAATTTGGAAGCGGCCCAAGCCGAATTGATCAATTCCAAACGTCGCCTGGATGAAGCGGTGAATCTTGGCGATGCGAATTTCCCGAGATCGGAGCGGGAAAACCGGGAGACCACTTATCGGATGGCGCAAATAGCGGTCAGTCGTCTGGAGACCTTGGTCGAAACCCAAAGAGAGATCGTCGAGCGCCATCGCATCATCGCCCCCTTCGATGGCATGGTGGCGGAAAAAATGGCGGAAGTGGGCGAGTGGGTGCAGACTGGTAATCCGGTCCTTCAATTCGTCGATACTGATAACCTGCGACTTGACGTCCAGGTGCCCCAAGAGCAGTTGGCGTTGGTTATGGGATCCGAAACCGTCATGGTGAAAATCGCCGGCGCTGGAGAAAAGGCCTTTGAGGCCCATATCGAAGCGAGATCTCCCCAAGTGGATCCACAGACCCGGACCTTTCAAGTGCGGATCGAGCTAAACAAGCCATCGCCCAACGTAAAGCCGGGTATGTCGGCAGTGGCGATCTTCAAGCCTAGTTCGGAGGCCGCCAGCATCTTTATCACGCGCGACGCCTTGCTGCGTACGACCGATGGGCAAGTAATGGTTTGGGTGGCGGAAAGCAGCGGTGTAGGATTCAAGGCCTCTCGGCGAATTGTCCAAACCGGACCTACGAGCGGGGATTATATTCAGATCGTTTCAGGATTGCAGCCGGACGCCCAGATAATATTCCAAGGCAACGAGTCACTCCAGGAGGGTCAAGCGATTCGAATCGTCGAGTCGGTAATTCCCGTAGAACGCCAACGCTAACGCCAACCTCAGTTCACACATCCCATGTTCGAATGGTGCATTAAACATCCCATACAAGTCGCCGTCATCGCTTTGTTGGTCTGCGTACTGGGAACGGTAGCGGCCCTGAGAATCCCGGTGCAGATGATCCCTGATTTGGATGTGCGCACCATATCCGTGGTCACGCGTTGGCCGGGTGCCACGCCGCAAGATGTGGAGAAGGAGATTCTTATCGAGCAGGAAGACTACCTGCAGAATGTCCCCGGCTTGCAGCGCATGATCTCCTCGGCCTCCATGAGTTCGGCTGAAATCGAACTAGAGTTCCCCTCAACCATCGACGTGAACGATGCTCTCATTCGCGTTCTCAACGCCTTAAGCCAGGTGCCTGGCTATCCGGAAAATGTGGACGAGCCAAGAGTCATTGCCACATCGTTTTCCTCGAATTCATTTATTTACTACGCCCTGATCGATACATCGGGTGAACGGGAACCGGAAGACGTGTTGCGAATGATCGATCTGGTTATGGAGCGGGTCAAACCCCGTATGGAGCGCGTGCCTGGCGTATCGCAAATACGGGTACTTGGAGCTCCCGAGCAGCAGATCCGCGTGAATGTAGATCTGGCCCGTCTAGCATCAGTGGGCTTAACCATGCAGGATGTGCGCAACGCCATCCGCGATCGTAATCGGGATATCTCTGCGGGCGATATCAGTAGTGGCAAGCGGCTATACTTGGTCCGAACGATTGGGCGTCTGGAAACACCGGAACAACTTTCCTCGGTCATCCTCAGGCGAACGGGGGATTCGGTTACTAAGCTAGGGGATGTGGCGGAGATTCAATTGAGTTTTTACGAACCAAATTCCGTGGTTTATCAGCAAGGTGAACTAGGAATTATGGTAGCCGTTTCCCGTGAATCGGGAACCAACGTGATCGAAATACGCGATGCCATGACCAAAGTGGTGGAGAGTATCAATCGCGATGTGCTAGCGCCGGTGCAGATGAACATGTACAAAACCAGCGATGACGTTCGCTACGTGGTGGCCTCCATTCAAAACGTCTGGCGGAATTTGATTTTGGGAGCGATTGCGGCTACTTTCGTTCTCTGGCTGTTTCTACGCTCGGCGGCGGGCACGCTCATCTGCGTGGCAGGCATCCCCGTCTGTACGATTGCCGCCTTCATCGGCCTGCAAGCGGCGGGGCGCACCATTAATGTCATCTCGCTGGCCGGAGTGGCTTTCGCCATCGGAATGACCGTCGACAATGCCATTGTCGTCCTGGAAAGCATCGAGAAGAAGCGACGGCAAGGGTTGGGGCGAATCGATGCCGCTTTAGCGGGCGTACGGGAAGTCTGGTCGTCAGTCTTAGCCTCGACCATGACAACCGTGATCGTATTTGCCCCAGTTTGGTTGATCAAGGAGGAGGCTGGGCAATTGTTTTCCGATATCTCGATAGCTATTTCCGGAGCGATTCTGGCCTCAATGGCAGTATCCATTGCCATAATACCTACGGCCAGTATCAAGTTCGCAAAACTGGGAAGGACAGCCAAGGAGGGTGCCCGCAAGACCCGAATCAACGAGCTTTTCGAGTCTCTGGTGAACAAGCTGGTTACCTCTACCAAAGGGGCTTGGGCAGGTGTTCTATTAACCGTGGGAGCCAGTGGGGCGATTATCTATTTTCTGACTCCATCGGCTGAATACCTGCCTGAAGGCGAAGAGGCTAAAATCTTTTGCCGGTTGCTAGCTCCGCCTGGCTACAACCTGGAGATGATGCAATCCATCGCCAAGGAAACCAACGAGCATTTCAGTCCTTACTACACGACTAACGGAGCCTTGGAGAACGATAGTCTGGATCCTGCCATTCCACCGATCCAAAGGATCCTTTTTATAGTCGGGAATCAGCGAACGACGATTGTGGCAGAAACCGAAGATCCTGCCCGGATCAACGAGCTGACAGCGGTGTTCAAGGATTACTTCACCAAATTTCCGGGCATTCGAAACTTTATAAGCCGGGGGTCCATTATCTCCAGCAATGATGGTGGATCCCGTAGTGTAAATCTGGATATTAGTGGGGCGGATTTGCCGGAAATCTATCGAGTCGCGGAGGCTTGTTACCGGCGAGCCTTCGAAGTTATCGACAATCCTTCGGTCAATTCCACGCCATCGGCGTTGAGTTTGCAGCAGCCGATGGTGGAGATCCGCCCCAATTGGGATCGCGTGGCCGAGCTGGGCTATTCCAACAGTTCTTTTGGCTTCACGGTTCGGGCTCTGACGGACGGGGCCTATGTGGACGAGTTCATTCTCGATGGACGGCGCATCGATGTCTTTCTCTACAGCATGCAGGGCGAGGTAGATAGCCTCGATTCTTTGTCCAATCTCCCGCTTTTCGCGCCGGTAGGCGGGGTCGTTTCAGTAAGCTCGGTAGCGGACCTGGTCGAAAAAGTGGACACCGATGCTATTCGCCGTCTCAACGGCGAGCGGACCGTAACTTTGAACATCATTCCGCCGCGGTCCGTTGCCTTGGAGGACGCAGTGGAAATCGTGCGGAATGACATTGTCAGACACTTACGTACTCAGGGGGTTATCGGCGGGGCAGTGGACGTTAACGTTACCGGGGCGGGAGACCAACTTCAGAAGACGCGGGAGGCTTTGTTCGGCAATTTCCTCATCGCTTTGATCCTCTCTTATCTGCTTCTGAGCGCGGTCTTCTCGCACTGGGGATTCTCTTGGGTGATTCTGGCGACGGTGCCTATTGGCATCGCTGGCGGAATTGGAGGTCTTTGGTTGTTGAATACAGGAGGGGCATTCCTGGGGTTAATCGGCATGGCTCCTATTCAACAGCCGTTCGACATGATAACCATGCTCGGATTTCTCATTCTCCTGGGGACCGTTGTCAATAACCCCATCCTCATTGTTAGCGGTACTATCGATCGTCTTCGGACCGACATGGATATAACGGAGTCGGTTAGAGAAGCGACCTTGGCCCGCATCCGCCCCATCTTGATGTCGACCACGACCACGGTTTTTGGCATCGCCCCGCTCGTGCTTTTCCCGGGGGCTGGGACGGAGCTCTATCGAGGCGTGGGAGCGATCGTCTTATTTGGACTATTATTCTCCACCTTCGTGACGCTGGTTTTTCTTCCTTCATTCCTCATGCTCTGCCTGAAAATGGTGCGCCTGTTAAAGGCCGGAAGCGAAGTACGGCCGTTACCACAGGGACAAACAGCCATGGAGTCGCAGTAGTGATTTTGATATTGATAGCGGCCGATCTCTGAGCGGTCATCAACGGATAAACAGGCATTTTGCGGCCACTCGGAGATCGGCCGTTGCCCTCTTTCTAATCAATTGAAGCCTGCTCTAGTATTGGCAAATTTTGGTTCCAGCTAACCGTATCCAATAGTCTAGTATAGATGCCATTTGATTCACGAGCGAGCAGGAGAGATTTCTTCAAGAAAACGTTGCCCTCTACGTTGGGCCTCGGGTTGATGAGCTCATTTCCCATTCTTGGTTGTCGCGGACGCTCGTCGTTAACGTTGGAGTTTCTTACTATCCCTGATGGTCGGGCATCAATCAGGCTCTTTACGATTTACTAGCCAAGCGTGAGCAGGTTCCGGTATGGAAATTGTTTCGAAATCGGACGAATCTGAGGCGTCTGGAACTTTACACGACAATCAACTGTTCGCTGCGAGACCGTGATCATGCTGACTACATAGACATCGTTAGCGCCGCTCAGGATCAGGGATTTCGCACCATCAAGTGCGCTCCCTTCGAGAACGTAGTCAACAAAGGGACGGCAGTGGCAGATAGTGACGAGGGTCTGGCGACCTTGGGCATGCTTAAAGATCGATTTACCCAACTAAAAATTCGCGTCGACTTTCATGAGCGTTATGATGCAAAAGGTTCCTAGCCATTGTTCCTCGACTCAATGAACTTGAGCTGGATTGGATCGAGGAACCCTTTGCCATCGGTGATGCTTTCCATTTACTCAAGGAGCGGACTCCGATTCGCTCGGCGGCGGGTGAGCTGTTTTGGGGGAGTCGGCGATTTCAGGAATTTACTGACAATGCCTGGGTCCATGTCATTATGCCGGATGTAAAGCACGTTGGGGGATTCGGACCTCTGTTGGATGTCATAGATTCGACTGCAGGCCGTATAGAGGTTTCGCTACACAATCCCTCAGGTCCAGTATCTGCGGCGGCTAGCCTACATGCAGCAGCGGATCGACCTGAAGTTGTCAGAAGTTTTGAATACGCATTCGACAAAACTTTGTCCCGACAGGCCTACGGAGAGCGGATTGAAAATGGCAATCTCTACCTATCAGGCCGACCAGGTTGGGGAATCGAGTTGGTATAACATAGATTCGCTTTTAAATGGCTGAAAGACTTGGGATAATGGGGTTTAAGCGCTTTCACCGAATCAGGTAGATTAGCATCGGCGAGAGTAAGAGAAGAAGCATGCCCACTCCCAATAGGTTGCCTTTGAGTGGATTGAAATCCTGAAAAATCTTTATCCAAGAAAAGCGGAAGACGCGCCTGCCGAAATAGAGATCCACAAACGTTAAAACGGCTACCCAGATTAGGCCAACACTCAGGCATTCTCCGATATTCTGCGGTCGAATCCAAGGAACGAGGAGGTAAGCGGTTAGGGGAATATTGTGACGCCGGAGAAGAAGCTGATTTGTTTCCCTTTCTTTCGACCAAATTTTCGTTGCAGGATCCTCACGCGAAGATTGCCGTTGGCGATTTCGCCCATGGTGAAGAGAAGGGCGACCAGAAATGAGCGGAGAATCATTTTTCGAA
>CAYOLG010000013.1:0-79990 GCA_964404745.1 uncultured Opitutaceae bacterium | reverse complement strand
TTCCTCCCTGGCAGAGAATTTCTACACGATTAATTTAGCAGGATAATTGTTGCTCTCGCTTGGGGTTTTCTGGATCACTTTGGAGCTGAGCCTGGCGCCTGCTTCATCGGTTCGAGCTCTGTCTTGAAGATTCTGAACCCTCGGGCTTGATAGTTTTTTAGAGCGCGCTCGTGATCTTGAGTGCACGTGTGTACCCAGACGCGAGCAACGCTTTGGAATTTCCAGGCGCGTTCAATGGCTGCTGAGAGAAAGGGGCCGCCGAGGCCTTTGCCGATGTATTCGGGAAGGAGCCCGAAGTACACAATCTCCACATTGCCCGAGTTTTGAGCCTCCAGTTCGAAATAGCCGACTTCGACACTATCGAGTTTGCCGACAAAGGTTTTTAGGGCGGAGCTGTTTACATAGCTCTGCCAATCTTGTGGTGACCAACTCAATCGATCCGTCCAATGCCAAGCTGAACCGACTGCGCGATAGTAACTACGATTGATCTCGGGATCCGGAGGATCCACAAGGTCGGTTTCCAAGCCGGGAAGGACTCGACTGGACTGGAACGCAGCCCGTTCAAGCATTTCGAGGTGAAAAACTGTGCGTAAGGGCGACTGGGACGGCATTTGCGATGGCAAGAAAGATGGCTCGGGCTTTTTGAATTGTCGAAACTATCGAATGCAGACCGATTTCAGGCAACTTCGAATCCGAGGGTCGAAACTTTGAATGGCCATCGAATGCCCAAACTCCCGATATTGAGATCAGCTGGACTACATCAGGTAGCGCAATTTATCGTAGGCTTGCTCCTCCTTAGGGTCTTCATCGACCGCTTTGCAGAGCTCTTCAAATCCGAACATCGTCTTAACGCGGTGAGTAAGAAGCGCTCGATCGTAGGGAACATCTCCAGAAGTCCAATACGCTGCTTTGTGAGGGGTGAATGAAGAAACCTTTACCGGACCCATTTCATCGGCCACGTTTGGCAAGCTCTTCCAGAGACGAAAATGCTGGCGATGAGAACGGACCGCTTGTCCGGCTAATTCCTGATAGCCATACTTTTTCAAATCCACAATGGCGGCGGCATGGTTCACGATGTGAACGAGTCCGCCGTAGCCCACCTGATGGACTTTAGCGTCCTGGTTTAGCAATTCGTTGACAACGACGAGAGCCATGCCCTCTATGCTCTCGTAATCAGGAACGCCGTCCGTTTCCGATAGGATAATTTTGCTTCCGGAGATTCTGCCTTTCTCGCTTCCGTAGTAACCACTCCCTGGATGCTCATTATCGAACAAGGCTATCAACTTTCGAATGCCATCGATTACAGCGGGAGTGGCTAAATCTGGATGCTCTTTGAGAGCTTTAATGGACAGGGAAGCGAAGATCACATTGTGGCCCGACTGGCGGGCTTCGCCCACGTTCGAAAGTAATCCTTCCGCGATGCCGTCGATGAGGGAAGGGTCGGCTTTCTGGCGGGGGAATGGGGCGAACAATTCCGAATCAGCGAGTTCAGAATTCTTCGACATCCTCCGTCCAAAAACGGATTCCCCATCGATGACGCGATCGAGATCGCCCTCGATGCCTTCGTAGACGGTTTGATCGAGATTAGGACGTTGCTCGCCCACGAAATACCCAGCCACCAGCGATGCCCCAAGATGACCGGCCATGGAACTCATGTGGTGAGCCCTTGCCAGGGCGTTCAAACCTTTGGAGAGGTAGGCGAAATCGATCATGGTAAAATATTCTCTTTTTGCCTGGAGCAGGCGGGGCGGGCCACCTGGCAGAAGGAGCTACTGATTTTCCTCAAAAACGGAACGGTTTCAAGCTGTAAACTGGCTGTGCGCATCTAGCGTTTTGCGTGAAGCCTGGACGGTTGCAAATTGACTGGCGTTTCAAAGGAAACCGAGCATCGATTGTCTCTGACCCCTATGGAAACAACCAAGTTAAAGCAACTCCCCAAGATTACTCTACCTATTTCCCTGCTGGTATCGTTCGCGGCGATTCAGGAAATTGGGGCGCAGATTGGTGGTAATCGCTACGCTAATTTGGATACCGATCGGTATTTGGGCGAGGTTGTTCGCGAAGTAGAGTTATCGGGCGATCGGATCTTCACAGAGGGACCGGCGGTGGATCGAGATGGTCGCGTGTTCTTCACCAATATCCCTCAGAATGAGATCTTTATTTGGGAGCCTGACATGCGGCGCCTATCAGCCTTCACTCGAGAATCCCAGGCGACGAATGGTTTGCGATTCACGCCCGAAGGGGATCTGCTCGCTTGCCAGGGTGGAGCTGGGCGGCTGGTCCGATTCGATGGGCAAAGCGGCGAAATGTCCGTCCTCGCGGAGCGTTTTGGCGGCAAGAAACTGCAGTCGCCCAATGATGTGGATTACGATAGGCATGGACGTATTTACTTCTCTTCGCGTAGTGGAAACGCGGATTTGGATACGACTAATAAGAAATCGCTTTATAGGGTCGATCCCGATGGAAGCGTTCACCAACTTCTGACCGAGCCCGAAATTCACATGCCCAACGGGGTGGTGGTCTCGCCAGACGGAAACACTTTGTATGTGATCGAGGCGGATGGCGGCGAGGGACGGAACCGAAATATTCTGGCCTTCGATTTAGCGGATGACGGATCGATAAGCAATAGGCGGGTATTGATCGACTTCTATCCCGGCCGGAGTGGGGACGGTATGCGCATCGATGCTGTGGGGAATTTGTATGTGGCCGCCGGACTTCATGACAGACGTGGTACCTCGGAAACTTTGGATACGCGTCCTGGGATTCATGTGATTTCGCCGGAAGGCAAGTTGCTCGCTTTTCGGGAAACGCCCGTGGATACAATCACCAACTGCGCCTTTGGCGGTCCGGACCTGCGAACGTTGTACGTTACTTGCGGTCAATACTTGCTGAGCATCCGAACAGAGATCTCTGGCAAACCATCTTACCTGCCAAGCCAAACCTCGCCAGGCTTGAGGTAAAGGGTATAAGAATGCAGGAGCGGCTTTAGGCCGCGATGCCCTGGACCTCACAATCGCGGCCTAAAGCCGCTCCTGCAATTGAATGAGGCAGAAAGTCTGTTTCAAAATCTACCGCAAGGGAATGATCGCGATTTCCCGAATCGATACTTGGCCGGCGGGAAGATCATGCTGAAAACGGATAGTGGCGTTGCTTAGATCGCTTGGAATGGTGACGGCTCCGTATTCACGTTTGCGCATACGAAATAGTCGCGTGGTATTACTGATGGTTCCGTGCATGACTTGATCGCCGAAATAGAGCTTAAACGACGAAGGGGTGGGTTCGGAGCTGGTTACCAATCCGGAATTGAAGAATACCGTGTAGTCGCCTGCTGGCAGGTGATCCACCTCCCAGCTAATCGTATCGCCGGAGGCTATCCAGCTAAGGGACTCGAGACTAGGATCGAATTGTACCGACTCTCCCGTAGCTCTGGCATCCTCGGCTCCCAGTCTGAGGGATCCGTCCTTGGCGACGGTCAGGCCCGATTGGGATCCACTTTGTTGGAGAAAGACCAGGAGGTCGGCCATCGCTTGGTGGTCGAGAGAAGCTTCGAGGCCTGCTGGCATCAGCGAAGACCCCGTATTGGAAAGGCCACTAAGCTCATTGCGCATGACGGTTTCTGATAGTCCACCGGCGTTGAGGAGAGTGATGGAGCTAGCCGTTTCCGAAGCGATAACCCCTGCCAAAGAGCGTCCGTCGTTGGTGTTGGCGATGTGCAAGGCGTAGGAGCTCTCTATGGCTGCATTGGGATCGATAATGGCTTGGAGCAGGGATTCCCGCGACTTGTTGCTGAGGGCGGTTAGGTCGGGTCCGACATGAAAGCCCATTTCGTCCACTTGATGGCAAGTGGCGCAGAGGGCCTCAAATTGTAGAGCCCCGCGGCGGAAGTCTCCATCAAGGCTCAGCGAAGGCTGGAAAGCTTCGATTGCGGATTTCCGGCTATAGTCTTGTTGCGAAGCGAAAATAGATTCGGCTCTGCGTCTAATGGCGGGATTGCTGTGATTGACGAGGGAAGCTTGCTGTGCAGGGCTGATGGATCGGGCCAGGGAAGGGTTGGAGGGAATCTCTTCGAATAGCAGATCAATCCATGAATTTCTGGATACGAATCCTTGCAGGGCTATGGTCCGGATCGTCGAGCTGAGCTCGTCCCATCGGGCTAGTAGTTGCTTTCCAATCGAGGGATCCCCGAGCGACACTGATTTGCGAATGGCGGCTTGCTGAATTTCTGTCGGATTTCGTGCATCCAGGAGCTCAATCAATTGCTTGGATTCGGCTGGTAGTGATTCTTGGCCCAATCCGAAGAAACCTATGCTAGCTATTCTCTCATCGACTGGGGCATCGACGTCCAAGGCATTCTCCTTGGCGGCAGCGATGAGGGAAGATACGGAAGACAGGTCCGCGCTAGCCTCCAGGTTTTGGAAACTGTATCCTTTTCTTTTCAACTCCCTCAGGGCGACGGCTAACGATGCTAGTTGACGTTGTTTCTGCTGGGAAGTGTCGGCGTCGCTATTGGCTAGGTAGGATAGCAGTTGGGCATTCTCCGCTTTCGATCCAGCTCCAATGCTTGTTTTAATAAATCCGGTCAGCAGACTTTCTGGCATGTGTGTCAGGCGATTGCCAAGATGGGCTGCAATTCCGGCATGATGGGGTACGGAACTGCTTAAGATAGCTGCTTGCGTGTATTGGTCGCTCGATGACGCAGTCATTAGCGCGGAAAGAGCTCTGGGCGTATCTGCATGCCTAGACTCGCCGAGGCTGTAAGCCAGTTGCTTACGCACGAAGGGGTCGGGGTCGTTTTTGAGAGAATGCAATTTCTCTACTAAGGCGGATGATCCATTTGCCAAAAAGGGATCGCCTAGCCGAATGGCGTTTCGGCGCACGCCTGGATGCGGGTCGGATAAAGCGGTGGCCAAGAAAGCGCTATCGAGAGAATCCAAACCATCAAGAATACCCAGAATCTGGACGCGGACTTCCGCTAGGGATGAATCCATGAAGAGCCGTTGTAATTGACTGGCTTCGCCAGTGGCGTTCCGCCAGATGAGCTCCTGATGGATAAGGTCGCGCTGAGTCCCGTTTGCTGTGTCCAAGGCGTCCACCAGTTCTCGATCCTCATAGGCCCTGAAGTTGGGCATGGTTTTGATCGGGCTGCCGATTGGCCCGACTCGGTAAATCCGTCCTTTATCGGATCCCGATCTCAGATTGTATCGCCATTGAAGACGCTCGGGAATCCATTCGGGATGCTCGATCACCTGCCGGTACATATCGACTATGTATAGGGCTCCGTCCGGGCCGAGTCGAATAGAAGTTGGTCGGCTCCAATTATCGGTGGAGGCAAAGAATTCGGTGGAGCGTTCGCTGGCCGCTCTTGTTCCTGTAAAGCTGCTGCCCAGGGGCTCAATGACGATTCGAGAGACGAGATTGTGCACGGGTTCGGCTACGAAAAGCGAGCGTGCGGCCAAGTCGCCGAGAAGTTGATCCCGATAGGGCGTAACACTGCATGCGGAGGTAAATCGATTGGCGGCGTCGTAGTCGTTGAAACGGCTGGGCGTGTGGCTGGCTGGGTAGACAGGCCCTGCTCGCTTTTCGTCCCCTAACAGTTCCTTGGGACTCGGGTAGACGACATGGGGATTGCGTCGCAAGTAGCGATCCTCGAGAGCGTAGTGCCACCAAGGGTACGAGTTACTGCAGCCGAACCAATTTCCCCAATCATCTCGAATGAGCCCGTACTGGGTGCGGCCGGATTTCGGATCCATTTCTCCCGTATCTGGACGGAAGCGAAGATCGCGTGTACCTAAATCAATGGTTTCTCCAGTCTTGACCGATGTGATAGCCCCCTTGGAGAAATCATTTGCCACATGTATCCAATTATCCAATCCCCATTGCAGTCCGGCGAGCTGATGCTGAGGGTTTCCCGATTCGAATCCGCGTAGAATGACTTCTTTCTTGTCGCCTTTGCCATCGCCATTGCTGTCGGTAGCCAGAAAGACTTCAGTAGCGGTGGCGACGAGAACTCCATCTCGCCAAGGCATCACCGAATTCGGGTAGTAGAGGCCGTCGAGAAACAGCGTGGAGCGATCAAAGTATCCATCCTGGTCTAGGTCCTCGAGAAAACGAACGCGTCCTCCTGGCTCGCCGTTGATTCCCTCAGGATAGTCGGCCATCTCCACCACCCAGAGTTTCCCGTCGGGTCCCCAAACGATATCGATTGGGTCTAGCACTAGCGGCTCCGCGGCCACTAGCTGTACTTCCAATCCACTAGCGACTTTAATCGTTTCTAGAGCTCGTTCTTTTTCCACTGGATCAGGCAGCAGGGCTCGGGTATCGCCCGACAAGAACGCTCGAGGCATTTGTTTCATGACTTCCCCTGCGACTCGATCCTCCGTATCGACTGATAAACGAGAAGGCTTGCCATAATAGATCATGGACCCATCGACCTCATATCCACCTTCGGAATACATGCGCTTAGAGGGAATATAGCAGGGTACGTCGTTGCAGTAGGCGTTAACCCAAAGGCGCTCGGCGTCGTATTCGCGGTAAAAGCGGTGAGCGTAGTCCACCACCACTTCGCCGGCTAGAAAGATCATAGCCAAGTCGTCACCAAAGGTCCAGGTCTGTACAGGGTAGGTGACGGATGAAGCGAGCGGCTCTCCTCGGTCCAGACTCTCGAGCATGGCTCGTGGGAAATGGCCGCCTTTCACATTGTCGTCGAGTTGCTCTTGGAGCGCGTCCCGACTGGGCGGAGGCTCGAGCGGCAATTCGATTTCGCGGTAGGTGCCTGTCGGTGTTTGGGACAGCGGTTTTAGGCTGCCGGTCTCCAGCAAGCGATCGACTTCATCGGCTATGGTGATTCCATGAGCGATGGCGTTTGCCAGCTCGCCTCTAGGGTTTGGGTTCTGGTCGGCTCCGCAACCGATAGCGATCAAGGCAACGGCATCAGCGTGCCGCGACTCGATTTCCGACTGGGCCACCCCCGCCCAGTCGCCATGGATTTGGTTGAACTTTCCACCGAGAGTGGTGCAGTGACAGGCGTAGTTGGCTAAAACGGATCGCAGGGCGCCGTCGGGCGCAAACACGGCAAGCAGGGGTAAGGAGTGATCGACCGGTCCGTCTGGCTGAGTTCCAAATCCGGTCCATTTTCCGTTTTCCAATACCCGGCGATTCCCGGCAAAGCTAACACTCCCTTTAGTCCAAGCGATTCGGGCGGGAGCTCGATTGGCAATGGCTTGCCAGGCGACCTCTTCGAGTCGGTCGAGCACGCTATTGGTATGGTGCTTGATTTCGTTTTGCTCCTCGTGGCTCAGTCCGGAGATAAACATGTAAGGAAGATTTCCATACAAGGCCGGAGCTGCGTGGGTGTGGGAGGCCGCGACCACCAAGCGGGCTCGCGGGAGAGAGACTTTGCTTTGAAGACGTTCGGACAATTCTTGGCTAACCCAAGCCGGCACCCCAATAGCGTCAAAGGTTACGAGAACTGAGAGCGAGGCATCGTCTCCGAAGGCGAGGGCTTTAGCGTTGAGGCGCTGAGCGACTCCTTCCGAAGGCTCCGTGCGGCTTCCATAGCCGCTGAGCCGGATAGGACGATCGGGAGTGATATCGATCTTGGCCGCGCCAACAGGTATCAATGGGCCATTTAGAGCCGCAGTCGGAGTGTCTGATGTAGGTGGATCCGACAGCAAATAGGTAACGGTGATAAGCAAAACGCCCAAGAGGAAAGCAGCTAATATATATTGGCGAAGAGATGCCTTTGCGAGGTACATTTTAGGATGGTGATCGGTAGAAGCTAAAGTGTTGGCTCGCCGATGACCAATTCGTTGTCTTTGGCTGCGGAAGCTTCAAGCAACTCGATCATTTGATTGGCCAGTTGAGGCTTCTGTAGTATTTGGTCTAAAGACTCCGATGGGTCTTGGCGGATATTGTAGAGCTCCAAGACCTCGTTTCCATCGCTGTTCGCTTTGATGAGTTTCCAATCGCCATAGCGTAGCGAAACCGCTCGCCAGCGAGGAGCGGCGATGTAGAGGGGTCGCATATCTGGAGTCTTTTCGTTTAGGATTAAACCGGTTAGGTCGATCCCATCCCACTGGAGATTCTTTTCGGGCAGGTATCCAGCTAGGGTTGAAAAGGTGGGCATCCAGTCGGGCACGTAAACGGGCGTGTCATCTTTGCCGGCGCGAATCTTGCCAGGCCAGGATACGATAGTGGGCACGCGGGTTCCACCCTCGTAGATTGTTCCCTTTTGCCCGCGGAAAGGCAGGTTGTTGCCGGTGAGCGGTCCATTGGGGCAATTATCATCAGGGTATTTGAGATCGTTATTCTCGGCTGCGCTTCCCCCATTGTCGCTAGTGAATATGAGCAGCGTATTGTCCCGGTGCCCGGTTTCCTCAAGCGCTCGAATAATCCGGCCCACCGCGTCGTCGAAATGCATGATGCTGGCGGCATAGTGACGGGCAACCTCGCCGGTTATTGAAGCGGGGACGCGATCGACCCATTCCCTAGGCTCCTTTAGGGGTAGGTGAATAGCGGTGAAGGGCAGGTAGAGAAAGAAAGGCGATTCATCGCGGGAGCGTATCCACTTTACCGCTTCATCGGCAAGGAGATCCGTCACATGCCCCGCCTCGTTTATCAGTTCCCCATTACGGTGCCAGGTAACCGAATAGGGTCCCTTTTTGTAGCGGTGGTTCCAAGGGCTGATGCCACCGGCTAGGGAGCCGTAGGCGTGATGAAATCCGAATTTGTTTGGCCCCCAGTCCGGTTTTGAGCCCAGATGCCATTTGCCAATCAGGCTGGTATCGTAGCCAACCGAGCCTAAAGCTCGGGCGATGGTGACGGTATCCCATGGCAATCCCCGGGTATTGATGGGGGTAGTGATTCCAAATCGGCTCCAAAGCCGACCGGTAAGAAAACCGGCTCGGGTGGGGCTGCAAACCGGGGCCACGTAGTGTTGCGTTAGCTCGAGGCTTTCGGCCGCCAGCTTGTCCAAGTTGGGCGTTGGCGCATTGCCCCCGTGAAAGGCGACGTCCGCCCAACCGAGATCGTCTGCGATGATGAAGACGAAATTCGGTTTGGCAGCGGGTTCGACCTGGGCGCCAGAAGAAAGGATGGGAAGGGTTAGAAGTATCAGGGCCAGGCAGTGTTTCATAGGAACAGGGTTAGTTTGCAGAGGCCGTATGCCGGAATCAATCGAATAGAGTTTCTTCGAGTCGGTCAACCTGAGCTCGCTCGAACTGGGTCGGTCAGGCGGTTGTTTTGAGCTCGCCCGGAGGTCGCACTCCACCTTCTTCGACATGAGCCTCTGGCGGAGCGCGACGTCCCGGGGCGTTTTTTACAATTTTAATCAGGTAAGCGAAGGTCTATGCTTAGGCACGGAATCAAAGCTTGCCTTGTTGAGAAGGAAGCAAAGATGGCCACTCTCGCTTCGAGCATCCGAGCGATTTAATGGTTGAGTCCAAACTCAGGTATCTTTAAGAAAAGCCTTCTTATTAACTTAGACGCCAAATGCTGGCACTGAATCTCAATCACTCGTTTTCTCATGCAAACACGTCGAAATTTTCTTAGAAACGCAACTTTGGCAGCGGGCAGCTTCGCCATCGCCAAATCAACCTGGGGACAAGGTAGCGCCAATGGAGACATCCGATGTGCGGTGGTCGGTCTCAATGGACGGGGTAAAAGCCTCATCGGGGATGTCATGCGAACGGATGGGGCTCGTCTCGTAGCTCTCTGCGATATCGATACCGCTGTTCTGGATGAGCGGGCGGCTCAGGTGCAAGAAGAGCACGGCATTAAGGTCGACAAAGTTCGTGATTACCGGAAATTGTTGGAGCGCAAGGACATCGATGCCATCGTAATCTGCACGCCCAATCACTGGCACGCCCTCCAGACGATTTGGGCATGCCAAGCGGGCAAGGATGTCTACGTAGAAAAGCCGGTCTGCCACTCTATTTGGGAAGGTCGCCGGATGCTGGAAGCCGCCTCCAAGTACAATCGCATCGTGCAGGCGGGATTGCAGAACCGTTCCGATGTGGGGCTCGGGGAAGCGTTTCCCTGGATTCAAGCGGGCAATATGGGTGAAATCACCATGGTTCGTGGTCTTTGCTACAAGAACCGGACTGGGATCGGCAAGCGGTCTACCCCGCTGACGCCTCCCTCGACGGTTGACTACAACACCTGGTTAGGGCCAGCCAAGGATGAGCCCCTATACCGTGAGAAATTCCACTATGACTGGCACTGGTCATGGAATACCGGCAATGGCGATATCGGCAATCAGGGCCCTCACGAATGGGATTTGATTCGCTGGGTGCTGGGAGATCCAGATCACCCAACCCAAGTGCACAGTTTTGGCGGCCGCTTTGGCTGGAATGATGCCGGAGTCACCCCCAATATGCAAATTGCTAGCGCTCAATGGAATGACATTCCGGTGTTATTCGAAGTTTGTGATCTCTGGTTGAAGCCCACATCCAACGCGGCAGCCAACTACAAGGGCAACCGTATCGGGATCGTAGTAACCTGCGAGGGCGGCGAATTCCGTGGCGGTCGCGGTGGCGGCATCGTCTATGATAACGGCGGAAAGAAAGTCCAGGCTTTCAAAGGCGATGGTGGTTTCGACCACTTCCCCGCCTTTATCCGTGGTGTCAACAGCCGCAAGCAATCGGATCTTGGTTGTACCCTGGAGACCGGATTCATGTCATCTTGCGTACCGTTCATGACCAATGCTTCTTACAAAGCTGGCGATCAAGTTTCGGATGAAACGGTCAAGGATTACGCCTACGACAATGGCCATGTCTTCGAAGCGTATGAACGCTTCCGTAAGCACTTGGGCGATTGGGACATCGACTTCTCCAAAGATCAATGGACTTTGGGTAGCTCGCTCGAATTTGATGGGCGTCGCGAGCGCTACACGGGTGGCGAAAATTACCGCGAAGCCAACGAGTTCGTCAAAAGCGATTACCGTGCAGAATTCGAGGTGCCAGCAAAGGTTTAGTTGACGTCTGTATTCAAAATTAAAGTTTTTCTGTAAACGCTCTCGCCACTAGGCGGGGGCGTTTTATTATCCTGAGAGCTATGGCTACATCGAAACGGCCTAACATCCTCCTTATCTTAGCCGACGATATGGGCTATTCCGATATCGGCTGCTATGGTGGGGAAATCGACACACCCAATTTGGACCGCTTAGCGGCTAATGGTCTTCGCTATACCCAATTTTACAATACAGCCCGTTGTTGTCCGACACGAGCCAGTTTGCTGACCGGCATGCATCCGCATCAAGTGGGGATGGGCCACATGGCGCACTTCGACGACGATTTGGATGGCTATCGTGGCGATTTGTCCAAGAACTGCGTCACGATTGGCGAGGTTCTGAAAGGAAGTGGCTACGGCGCCTACCTGTCTGGCAAATGGCATGTGTGCCAACAGCTTATAGAAGAGCAAGGCGACAAGTCTAACTGGCCTAGGTCGCGAGGCTTCGATCGCTTTTATGGGATAACGGGTGGGGCTGCTAGCTACTTTGATTTGCCTACGCTGACTGAGGACGATGACAATATTGAGACGCCTCGCGACGAAGACTTTTATTTTACCGATGCGGTGTCCCAGAAAGCCTGCTCATTCATAGAGGATCATCTCGAGCAGCGGCCTGATCAGCCATTCTTTTTGTACGCAGCCTATACGGCGCCTCACTGGCCCTTGCACGCCAAGCCGGAAACGATAGCGAAATACCAGGGCCGCTTTAGCCAGGGCTGGGATGTTTTGCGCGAGGAGCGCCTGCGGCGGTTGATAGAGCTGGGTATCCTAGATGAGAATACGCAATTGACGCGGCGCGACTCGACGCAACCAGCTTGGGAAGAGGCGCCCAATAAGGAGTGGCAAGAGCGGAGAATGGAAGTTTACGCCGCTCAAATCGATTCCATGGATCAGGGCATCGGCCGCATTGTCGAGACGCTAGAATCGTCGGGCGAACTCGACAATACATTGATCCTGTTTCTGGCCGACAATGGAGCCTGCGCGGAGGAAATTTTCGATACCTTTTTCCCCTACGAAAAGCCGGCGGGTAAAGGAAGAGCGAAACCATTGTCATGCGGGGCCTATACTCGCGATGGCCGGGAAATGAAGCATGGCAACGACCCGGAGATTATGCCTGGGGACGAAACGACCTTTCAAAGCTATGGAGTGGCCTGGGCGAATCTGTCGAATACTCCATTTCGTGAATACAAGCACTTTGTCCATGAAGGCGGAATAGCGACACCCTTGATTGCTCATTGGCCGAGAGGGATAGAGGGGAAAGGCGGCCTACGAAGAGAGACCGGCCAATTGACGGACATCATGGCGACTATTGTCGACGTGTGCCAAGCGGATTGGCCAGAGGCGAGGGAAGGGAGCCCCATACTGCCATGCGAGGGCGAAAGTTTGCGGCCGAGCTTTGTTGGTAGCGAAGAATTGGTTCGCCCCCCGCTAGCTTGGGAGCATGAAGGCAATTGCGCCTATCGGGAAGGCAGGTGGAAGCTGGTCAAGCGATGGGATCGCTCGAATTGGGAGCTTTACGATTTGGAGATCGATCGCAGCGAATTGAACGATTTGGCTAATGAACAGAAGGAGCTGGCTGCGGAGATGATGAATAAGTATCAGTCCTGGGCGGATCGCGTAGGGGTCGTTGAATGGGGCGAGCTGGAAGCCGCTCGCAATGCTCGAGGGATCCACACGGATTGGATGCCGCACCCGCATGATTAGGACGAAATAGCGGTTCGATCTGAGACACAAACGACTTGAACCAGAGCGCTCAGCGTTTTAGATGGAAGCCTTTAAAATCGAGGGGAGATGGCTAGATTACTTGCTACAATCGCTGCGTTTATGCTGGCCGGAACGATTTCGGGACATGAGATCCACATGTTTGACACTTTAGAGGTGGAAGGCAGAGGTACCCCACTGGTGGGCGAGGCAGTTTCGGCGTCGGAAGGGTATGTGGGTCAGATCGATTTGGAATCCCGACCGCTTCTAAGAACAGGCGAGATTCTGGAAACGATTCCGGGGCTGGTGGTCACTCAGCATAGCGGTTCGGGCAAAGCCAATCAGTACTTCCTGCGCGGCTTCAATCTGGATCATGGCACGGACTTTTCCACGTCAATCGATGGAATGCCGGTGAATCTGGTCACCCATGGGCACGGCCAAGGATACACGGACTTCAACTTCGTCATCCCTGAATTGGTGGCCAATATGAATTATCTCAAAGGATCCTACTATGCGGGAGTAGGAAATTTTTCCTCGGCGGGATCGGTGGCCATATCGACAGTCGATTCGCTGGAGTCCGGTTTGGCCAGGATTACGGTGGGAGAGGATAGCTATTTCCGAGCTCTAGTCGCCGACTCCCAGCAAGTCGGGGAGGGGGACCTTCTCTTCGCTCTTGAGCGAAACACCAACAATGGCCCTTGGGATTTGGATGAGAACTTGGACAAGCTGAATGGGCAGCTAAAATACACGCAGGATTTGGTGGATGGGAGCTTTTCGGTCTCCCTAATGGGTTACGATTCCAGTTGGGACTCGACGGATCAGATTCCGGAGCGGGCCGTTTCCCAGGGCTTGATATCGGACTTGGGATTTTTGGACGACTCGGTTGGGGGCGAATCGTCCCGATACAGCTTATCGACAAATTGGCTCAAGAGAGATGGCGACGCGGCAACGCAGGTGAGCGCGTACGCTATCAGTTACGACATGAACCTTTGGTCGAATTTCACCTATTTTCGCGAAGATCCTGTTCAAGGCGACCAGTTCGAACAAGCGGATGATCGCATGATCTATGGGCTGTCGGCTTCACGACTGTTAAGTGGGCAAACCATTTTCGATCGGTCCGTGCAGTCCACGTTCGGGGCTCAGGTTCGGTACGATGATATCGATAACGTAGGTCTCTACCGAACGGCTCAGCGCCAACGGCTTTCAAGCATTCGGGAAGATTCAGTGAAAGAGCTGGCGATGTCGGTATTCTACGACGCCTTGGTTAACTGGTCGGGTCGATTCAAAACGGTTTTCGGTCTTAGGGCGGACAGGTACGCCTTCGACGTTAACAGCGATTTGTCCGCCAACTCCGGATCGGAAAATGATTTTCGACTGAGCCCCAAATTCAACGCGGTCTATGCGGTGAATGAGAATGCTGAATATTACTTCAGCGCAGGGTATGGCTTTCACAGCAATGATGCTCGGGGAACGACGATCGCTATTGATCCAGCGGATGGAGTCAAGCCGGTCGACCCAGTGGATCCTCTTGTAGGTTCAAAAGGAGCGGAAATAGGAGCTCGTTTCCATTGGTTTGATAATTTGAATACGTCGGTTGCCGTCTGGGGGCTACGGCTCGATTCCGAGCTCTTGTATGTTGGTGACGCGGGCAGCACTGAGGCTTCGGATCCGAGCGAGCGCTTTGGAATCGAATTGGCCAACCATTACGCGGCCTCGGAATGGATGAGTTTCGATTTCGACCTCGCGGTAACGGATGCTTCTCTACGGGTCCCAGGATCAGAGGACGAAATTCCGGGAGCAGTTGATTCGGTCGCGAGCGCGGGTGTCAGTTTCAATCCGAACAACGGCTGGTTTGGCTCCTTGCGTTTCCGCCATTTTGGCGACCGTCCATTGAATGAGGATGGTAGCGTGCAATCGGGTTCCTTCTCGGCTTTCAATGCCCGGCTTGGATACAAAGCCGAGAGCTGGTGGATCAGTTTGGACCTTCTCAATGCCTTCGATTCAGACAGCCAGGATATCACATATTTCTACGAATCGAGACTGCCCGGGGAACCGGCAGAGGGAGTGGCCGATCGGCATTACCATATTATTGAACCGCGATCCGCCCGCTTGAATTTCAGCTGGAGATTCTAAAGTCCGGTCGGCTTGAGGCCATGTCCTGCTGTGGATGCGACTTCGCTAGTATAGTCTTTATAAACCCGCCCGGAGGTCGGGTTTCACCCTTTAGCCTAAATAGGTGGAGCTCGACCTCCGGGCGAGCTCGTGTTGACCGGTGATCATTATTCGGTGTACTTCGTGGGACGAAGACGCTTGCGTCGTTGCTGATTTTGGTAGGGAGGACCGGCTTCAGCCTTCGCCAAGGCTATGGCTAGGCAAGCGGTCCCCCGTTTGAGAAATTGGAGGATCGAGACGATCCTCCCTACCTTTTATTGGGCATTGAAGGTTTTCTAGATAAATAGAATGGCCGCCCGGCTTGCGCCGCCCTAGCGAAGTGGAGGCGTGAGATCGGATCGGCCGCTACCTTTGTGCGGCTACCTTGACGGAACCAACGGCCGTTTACTGAAAAATTTCCTGAATCGATTCAAGGGCTTGGCGGCTTCGCTGGATGGATTTGGACTTGCTTTAGATGACCCGGATCGGCGTCTTCTGCGGCGGGATCCGGGTTGGCGTTCCGTTTCTCTCGGATTCCAGTTCTGTGAATCTGCGTTTCGCTTTTCTCCATTTTCAGGCCCATTCCTCTCTTCTGATCGGCGGTCAGATGGCCGTTTGGAAGCGGATCGATTTTTCGGTTTGCCGCCAGAACGAGTGCCGTTCGGCTTAGGCTTGGCGTTGGAGGGGGTCTCGCTCCCGACGAATTCGATTTTCCTGCCCAGCAGTTTTTCGATTCCCCAAAGCAGCTTGTTTTCCTCCTGGCTCACGAGAGAGATGGCTTGGCCGTCTTTGCCAGCTCGTCCGGTGCGTCCGATACGGTGTACATAGTCTTCTGGCACGTTGGGTAATTCGTAGTTAACTACGAAGGGAAGATCTTTAATATCGAGGCCGCGGGCAGCGATGTCGGTGGCGACGAGTATGCGTACGGACCGCTTCTTGAAAGCGGCTAGGGCACGCTCCCTTGCCGCTTGGCTTTTGTTGCCGTGAATGGCAGCGGAATCGATGCCGTCGCTAGATAATTGGGTGGCTAGCCGGTTGGCTCCGTGTTTGGTGCGAGTAAAAACCAAGGCTTGTTCCCAGTTGCCCTCCTGAGCGAGCTGGCTCAGGAGAACGCGTTTCTGGTTTTTCTCAACTTGGTAGGCGGATTGAGCGACGGTTTCCGCAGCCGTGTTCCGGCGAGCGACTTCTATCATCTCAGGCCGGTCGAGAATATCTTCAGACAGGCGCTTGATTTCAGGAGAATAAGTGGCGGAAAAGAGAAGGTTTTGCCGTTTGGACGGAAGCAGCTTTAAAATCCTGCGGATATCGTGGATGAAGCCCATGTCCAGCATGCGATCGGCTTCATCGAGAACGAGGCATTGCAGGTTTCGGAAATCAACTGCCCGGCGTCCTGCCAAGTCCAGCAAACGGCCGGGCGTGGCTATCAAGACATCGATCCCCTGGAACAGGGCCTTGATTTGCGGGTTGATGCCGACGCCGCCGAAAACCACATGCGAGCGCAGGTTCAGGCGTTTCCCGTAGGTTTGGAAACTTTCGCAGACTTGGGCAGCCAACTCGCGAGTCGGGGCCAGGACGAGGGCCCGAGGACCCTTCGTCTCAGTCGGCGACTCGCTGAGTTGCTGAAGAATGGGCAAGGCGAAGGCCGCGGTTTTACCCGTGCCCGTTTGAGCGCCTCCCAGGACGTCTTTCCCGTCGAGAATGGCGGGAATAGCTTGGGCCTGTATGGGCGTTGGAAGAGCGTAACCCTTTTGGGCAAGCGCCTTGAGAAGATCGGCCCGAAGACCGAGTTTTTCGAATGACATATAGTATTTGGTGGCTCCCGTTCGCGCATCCCGCGCTTGTTCAAGCGAGGTGCCGATCAAATGACAAAGTAGGAGCGGATTCTTAGCGAGAAGGGGCTTTTCCTCTTCTCAGATAGTATGATTAGACGCGGACCGGAAGGCGTCTCATGGAGTGGTGCATAGCGCCTTTGTTGCCCGGCGCACAGGAAAATCCGTATTATTTTGCCGATGCTGATTATTATCATCCCAATTTAGCGATTGGCACCTTTGGGCTCCCTGCTTGAAATCGGACGCAACAACGAGGGCGCAATCAGGCGGATACTATGATCGAATCGAACCAACTTGCCGTGGCTAGCTATGGAGAAGCTTTGTGGGATTGCATTCCCGAAGGCTTGTTTCTTGGGGGCGCCCCCTTTAATGCGGCGTACCATTTGGCCTGTCTGGGAGTCGAAAGCTATCCGATTACTTGCATCGGTGACGATTTGCTGGGCGATCAGATTCTTGAGCGGGCGAAATCTGCTGGACTGAACACGGAGTTCATTAAACGGCACGAGATTTTGGAAACAGGCGTGGCCTTGGCCAAGCTAGACGATCAAGGAAACGCGGAATACGACATTCGATTGCCTTCCGCGTGGGACGAGATCGAGCTTTCAGACGACGAGATGTCATCGCTCAATCGAATGGACGCAATGATCTATGGATCCCTGGTCACGCGTTCTGAGCTAAGTCGGGACACGCTTGAGGGGCTGTTGGAATCGTTTACGGGTCTCAAGGTGTGCGACATCAATTTGCGGCCTCCCTACGATGATTTGAAGCGGGCTATACACTTCGCGCGTCTAGCTGATCTGGTGAAGCTCAACCACGACGAGCTTTATCGGGTGATCGCCGCAAATCCAATAGATTTTGGATTGGAAGGAGCCATGAAGGAATGCTCATTGCTGCTAGGCGTGGGTAGGCTTGTCGTTACTCTAGGTGGTGACGGGGCAGCTTATTGCCAGGATGGCGAATTCAGCTTGATCGAGTCTCCAACGATTGAAGTGGTGGATACCATAGGTGCGGGAGATGCGTTCACTTCGGCCTTGGTAGTTGGCATCGCAAGTGGGCTCGATGCGAAAGAAGCGTTGGAACGGGCGAATCGGCTCGGGGCGTTCGTAGCGAGTCGAAGTGGCGGCCAACCGATCTATGACTCTAGAGCGCTTTTGGAGGTTTGATGGATCGGCGGAATTTCAGGCTTTTGATGGAGAGCGTTGATTCCGTGTAATATCTTAAGATTTCTGCCTCTGAGCGACAATAAGCCAGTCCCAGCTCTCGGGTAGCCCGGGGCCTTGGGGTCGATAGTGAAGTTTTCGCGCTTCCTGGATCTGGAATCTGCGAGCGCACAGCAATTGCAGGAGTTCTTCCATCAAATAATGTTTCGTTCGGACGCCATCCAGTTGATGTACGCCAAGTCGGAGGTCGTTAGTTGAGGCTTTTTCTGAGATACAACCTCTAATCGCTTCTTGGCAGTTGCTCCCTCGTATCAGCTCTGCCTCGACAGATTGAAGGTATTCCATTTGAATCGATTCCGCTGAGGGCGCTACGAGCAAAATCGCGCCGCCTTCCGAAACTTGGTTCAACACCGTTTCCCAAGCTCGCCAGCGTTGAGCGAGCGCGGGCATGATCAGTACATTGACGCATAAAACGAAGTCCACGGGATGGAAGGGGAGCGAATCCGTGGATAGATCGACTTCGTGAAAACGTATGTTGTCGCGCTCAGACGCCCGTCGTTTGGCTTTCCGAATGCCTACAGAAGAAAGGTCGCAGGCGTGAACCGAGGCGAACGTGTCAGCGAGCAGTGGAAGGAAGAGGCCTACTCCGCAACCAATATCCGCAGCACTGCCATTTGGATACGCTATTCCCGCTTCAGCTATCTTTTCTTCGACGAGTCCGTGTATATCATTGTCGAATACACTTAAGACCTCTAGTTGATAGTTTTCGGAAATCCTATTCCAGTAAGCGAGATCCATTTTCACGTTTTGCGGGGTTTTCAATCGCAGGGATGTAGTGGCGCGATTCTTTATTTGCAACTGAAGTTTACCAAGAAAGCTCTTGGGGAAATTTTTTCCTTAACAAATAAAATGGTAGTGTCTGGTCGCTCGAAATGGTTGACCCCGAAAGCCGTAGAGCAAGGGTTCAAGTGAACTGTCTCTAATTTGGGGGCCTCTTCGAATTTTTGGGCTGCGGGTTTTGTCGTTGTATATGAGATCTTAGCTAGTATCAATACTACGATTGGGGATCGATACATTGCAGATGAACCCGTTGGAGCGAATTGGTTGGAAAGAAATGGTGGATTTGCCCTCGTGGGGAATTCAAAATGTCGTGGCGAAAGCGGATACGGGCGCCAGGCGCTCGGCCATAGATGTGAAGGATATCGAAGAACTGCCTGGCGGCAAGGTTCGGTTTTCAGTCGTACTGCATAAGAAAAAGCGAGATAGAATCCAGGTCGTGGTGGCCTCGATCGCCCATCAGACCCATGTGCGTTCCAGCAATGGCCAGCAAGATGAGCGTTATTTCGTCAAGACTCCCGTTAAGATAGGAGACCGAATCAAGGAAGTGGAGCTGAGTCTCGTGTGTCGGCGCAACATGACCTGCCGCATGCTGATTGGCAGAAAAGCGTTGGAGAACGATTTTCTAGTCGACTCCTCGGTTTCTTTCGTCACTAGGCCTAAGCAATCGCTACAATTCGAGCCGATCAGAGCGCTAAGCGGAGATACTTAAGAATGAACCCTTTAAAAATTGCGATTCTATCACGGGGCCCTGGACTCCACAGCACGCGAAGGCTCAAGGCAGCAGCCGTCGCCAGGGGACACAAGGTACGCGTGCTCGATACCTTGAAGTTCGGGCTCTACCTGAGCCAAGGCGAGCCGGACCTGACCTATCGAGGGAAATCGATCAGCAACTTTGACGCGATTGTACCCCGGATTGGCTCTTCCATCACTTTTTTCGGCACTGCCGTGGTGCGTCAGTTCGAGCAAATGGGCGTTTTTTGCCTGAACACCGCTGATTCAATCCTGGCTTCGAGAGACAAGCTATCGTCAATGCAGGCTTTGAGCCGCCACGATATTGGCATCGCCGAAACCGCTTTCGTACGCAATCAATCCGATATCCTGCAAGGCATTCATGAAATGGGAGGCGCTCCGGTGGTGATCAAACTGCTCTCTGGTACTCAGGGGATCGGGGTCATTCTCGCGGAGACCAATAAGGTGGCCGAGGCCATTATCGAAACGCTTTCCAGCGTGAAGCAGAATGTGCTCGTCCAGAAATTTGTATCCGAATCTAAGGGGCGCGATATTCGCGCTTTGGTAATAGGCGATAAAGTGGTTGCCGCCATGAGGCGAACGGCGGTGGGGCAGGAGTTTCGAAGCAATGTGCATCGCGGAGGTACCACTCAAGCGGTGGAGTTGGATGCGGAATACGAGAAATCAGCGGTCCGAGCGGCTCAGATTCTGAACCTCAAGGTGGCGGGTGTCGATATGCTCGAGGGAAAAGATGGCCCTGTGATTATGGAGGTGAACTCGTCTCCGGGTTTGGAGGGAATTGAAGCGGCGACCGGTTTGGATCTCGCGGGAAAGATCGTTCGATACATCGAAGACCAGATTAAATTCAAGGACATCGATATAAGAGAACGATTGTCTCTGACTAATGGATACACTATTACGGAATTCACGGTGGAACCCAATTCGCAAATGGCAGGCAAGCCGTTGAAGGAAAGCGGACTGAAAGAGCATAATATCCTTGTGCTTCGCATTACGCGGGGAGGCGAGAATATCGCGAACCCGGACAAGGAGCGCCCGATCCTGGCGGGGGATGTGCTCTTGTGTTATGGCAACAAGATTGCCTTGAGCAGCTATCTGCCCTCGCAAACGAGGCCTCGCCGCCGCAAAAAGCTAAGAGCTCCGAGCAAGAAATCC
The DNA here is from genome assembly GCA_964404745.1 of uncultured Opitutaceae bacterium. Classification (GTDB taxonomy): domain Bacteria; phylum Verrucomicrobiota; class Verrucomicrobiia; order Opitutales; family Opitutaceae; genus Pelagisphaera. The sequence continues at coordinate 59,400 of CAYOLG010000013.1, read as the reverse complement.
AAGAGTCCATCTGCTAGGCAATGAAGAAGGGTCCGTTATCGATTGCGGGAAAGCGTATTATTTTAGGCGGAAAGCGGGACCTACGGCTGGAAATCTCCCAGACCTATTCTGGAGATTCGACTCGTATGCCCATCAGGGTGATCCGGGCGCGAAAGCCTGGCCCCCGGATATTGATTACGGCTGCCATTCATGGAGACGAAATTAATGGTACCGGTATCATACACGACTTCTTGTTCGACGATGAAATTCAGCTCTTGAAGGGCACCTTGATATTGGCCCCCGTAATCAATGTTTTCGGTTTCGAAACTCACGATCGCTATTTGCCGGATCGTAGAGACTTGAACCGGTCCTTCCCGGGATCGGAAAATGGCAGTTTGGCCAGCCGTATCGCCAACATTCTGATGACGGAGCTGGTAGACAAATGCGATTACTGCATCGACCTGCATACGGCAGCATCGCAGCGGACGAATTATCCGAATGTGCGTGCAGACTTGACTAATCCAGACACGCGGAAATTGGCGGCGGATTTTGGGTGCGCGCTGGTCATTGATGGAAAGGGCCCAGTCGGCTCCTTTAGAAGAGAGGCTACCAAGCGTGGCTGTCCAACCATAATATTGGAAGCGGGCGAGCCCTTGAAAATCGAGCCTAGCGTTATGCAGATTGGGGTTCAGGGGATACGTAACGTGTTGGCTTCGAATGGGATGATCAGCGACGAGCCGGTTTCCCCGCCCTATCAAGCTAAGATACGAAAAAGCGTTTGGCTGAGGGCACCGGTGGGAGGCATTCTTAAATTCCACGTAAGCCCTGGCGATTTTGTGGAAAAAGGGCAGCCGGTTGTGACCAATTATTCGATACTGGGAGAAGAGCAGCATGCGCTATGCTCGAACACTCATGGAATTGTTATTGGGATGACAACGATGCCGGCCGTGAAACCGGGAGAGCCCATTTGCCATTTGGCTGTCTGCACGCCAAGGCAGTTGGCTAGATACCGGTCGCGATTGGGCAAAGCCCGAGGCGATCCGCACCGTCAGGCTCGACGCGATTTGGCGACTAACGTAAATGTCGTAGATACGGATTAGCGACTCGGTTTTCAGGAGCTGCTTTTGGTGGCCGCTCGGTTTGCATCGCCGAATTCCGACCGGCTTATTGGAGCCAAGGATTCTCAGAGGAGAGTCTACCCCAAACTTTTGTTGGGGACCCTAGTTTGAAGAGAGTGCTTCGTAAAGGCGACGGGCTTAGTTTTCGATGTAAGCGACTTCGCGTTCGTTGAATACGTCTCGCTTGATTTTCAGATTGGTGAAGTTGTGGGTTCCCCAAATTTCGGAGCGCTCGTAAATGGGAGTGCCTATGAAAGCTTCGACATCCAAGTCATGATAGAGTGGATGCAGCGATTGCCCTGGCTCTCGGACAGCATGCGTAAGGGCGATAGTGATGCCTTTTGTGAATACGTCGTGGCAAAGGGTGTGGTCTAAGGGAAACGATTCACCGGGGGCGAAAATCTAGTCGGACGAATTTATGGATACGATTTGGTATTGCCCATCTACGATGTGGCGAACGTTAGCGCGGTAAGGATCTTCGCCCATAGCAAGTTTGGTGACGCCTTCCTCGAGAATCTCTTCGCATAAGCGGATGAAATTTGGGGTATACATGGTGGATTCCAAAAGCGGAATCGGTGTACAACAGTGGCTTATTCCACTGTGTCAACACAGACAGGAGGCGTAATCGCGATGAAATTCGCTCGTGCGGGCAGGGGGGTCGTACTTGTCTCGAGGCGCATGCCGCGAATTGGGATCGTCTGCAGATCGCAGGCTGGATTTAGCGCGCAGTCCAGCCTTCCTGCGACTTGCTGCCGAAACGCGTTAACTTATGTTGTTTGCTACGCAGGGAGGCCGTTCGCGAGCGAATCAACGAGGTTCCTTTCCATTGTAGTAATCGCTCGCTTGCGAGCGCCCTACGCAGGATGATGGGGGCATTGCTGGCGACTTCCAGCAGTCGATCATCAGCGTCAACTTATCCCCAATTCAGAGGGAGAGCCGCCCGCGACCCCGGAGAGGAATTCTTTTCTATATTTGCGTGGAGGAAACCTAGCTACTGGGAATAGCCCCATTCCAGTAGGGCCTCGGTGAAGCTGTCGCGCCGTTTGCTGGATGGAAAGCCGGTTGTTACGGCAATGAGGATTCGCCCATCGCGCTCGCAAGTGGCCGTAACGCAAAAGCCTGCTGCTTTCGTGTAGCCTGTTTTCAGTCCATTAACGCCTGGCGTGGTTAGAACCAGTCGATTGTGGTTGGCCAGTATTGTGGGCTCCTCCGCTTCGGAGCGAAATTTGTAGTTGGGAATGGAGGCCCACTCAAGAGCGCTATCGAATCGATATAGGGCGAGGGCCAAGCGGACGAGATCTTGGCAGGAAGCTGTGTTGCCGGTCTCCCCTTCGGGCAAACCGTGGGCGTTTAGGAACTCCGTTTGGGTCATGCTAAGCTCGGTGGCCCGAGTATTCATGCGGGCTATGAATTGATCCATCTTGCCGTTAGCCAAGTATTCACCTACCAAGTACGATGAGTCATTTGCGCTTTTGACCATGATGGTGATGAGCAATTCCTCGAGCGAAAAACTCTCTCTAGGATCGAGCCATACTTGGCTGCCGCCAATGCGATAAGCCGCGTTGGAGACTTTTATGATCGTATCCATAGAAAGGTCATCCCGTTTTGCTTCGTCCTCAAATGCAAGAAGAGCGGTCATCATCTTGGTCATGGAAGCTATGCGGATGGGTTGCTGGCTGTTTTTTTCCCAAATAACGCGATTGGCGGTGGCGTCGAACAGAATGCCAGACTCGAGGCCTTCGGGATTGATGCTAACTGGCAGAGATTCGTTCAGAGCTTGGGAAAATTCGATGATTTGCGGGGCAACGGCTTCGGGCTCTGGAGCGATCTCTTCAAGAAGATCGTCCTCCACAGTGTCTACCCGCTGGCTTGCGTCCGTAGGGCGTGCGTCACTTATTTCGTTTTGACCAGCTTCCGGGTTAGGGTTTCCGGACCTGAGACCGAGATAGGCGAACGCGATCAGGTGGAGTATAAGAACGACACCGAAAATTTTCTTGTACATGCGTATTCTAAATCACGGACGATCAACGTTGAACACGCCGGCGAATCATCCAATAGGCGGCTATGGCGAGGACTAGCCACCAGTAGGCGACGACGTTGCGGACGAGGTTCACGACGAAACGCGGCGAGATGATGGCGATGGCTATGCCGATCCCCGCTCCGATCAGAAACTTTTTCGAGATGCGAAACTTGAACGGTTTCGGAGGCTGTGGCTTTTTCTCGTTGGGAAGGGAGTCAACGACTTCCCATTCTGGATCGTCATTGTTCGTCATGAATCACTGATATGGCGTGTTCCGGTGTGTATTGGCTTAGGTTGGCGATACGTCAATGGGGAAAGCGCATCAGTAGATTGGCGCGAATTCGAAGGCGAAGCGAACAATTCGCTTTCATTAGTCTCGGCTGAGCTCTAGTTTGGGGCTCTGCTGTTATGTTTACTACCCCTAGCGTTGAAGAGTTCCAGGGGCTCTACGGGCCGTTCCAGGTCAGTGAGCTCGTTTTGCAACGGATTTGGCTGAAGTCGGCTTTTGACACGTCCCGATTGCGGGCGGACGACGGGCGATCGGTTGCGGTGACTCATCCGGGGGATTGGAATCGGCTTGCCGGGCCCGATTTCAAGAATGCGATTCTGTCGATCGGTGGCGAACGGATCGAAGGCGACGTGGAGGTCCATTTTTCGGTCAGAGATTGGCGAGGACATGGCCATGGCGACAACCCGGAGTTCGACAATGTTGTCCTGCACGTCGTTCTCTACCCTTCAAAATCCGATGATCTTCCTACGAGGACGCAATCAGGTATGAAGGTTCCAACTGTGTCTTTGCTGGACTGCCTTTGGTACGATCTAGAAGAATATGCCAGTGAAGATTCCATAGTCGAATCCACGGGAATGTCAGTGGAAAGCGCTATAGAATCCTTGCTTGGAAATTCGGCCGAGCAATGTCGTGTCATTTTGCAGCAGAGAGCTCAGGATCGTTGGCGCATGAAATGCGGTTACGCTCGAAAGCGGATCGAGCGGCTTGGCTGGGAGGGGGCTTGTCACCTGGCCGCTCTAGAAATATTGGGATATTCAGAAAACCGCATTCCCATGCTTCGGGTTGCTGGGGCCCGATCGCTGGCGGATTTTCGAGAAGATCCTCCAACTGTGGAGGCTCTTTACGAAATCGGAGGCGATCTGTGGACGACTCGAGGAACGCGACCGGCGAATTATCCTCGAATGCGTTTGGATCAATATCGCAAGTGGGTGGTGGAAAAGCCCCATTGGCCGAAAGAGCTCGAGGAGTGGGCTTCGCAATTGCCGAAGGAGCTTGCTAGGGTTTGTCGGTCGACGGACGAGTACAGAAAAACCTCAGGGATGCCTCAGTTGAAACGAGGAGTTGTCGCGGGAATAATAGGCTCTAAGCGTTTTGGAGGTACTAAGCTCGATACACTGGTTTGCGACGGATTTCTTCCCTTGGTTTTCGCTCGGACACAAGTTCCTGTCTCGCAGCTTTGGTTTCATTGGTACGTCGGGGATGCTCCGCTCGGCGCTAGGGACAGCCTTCGAAAACTTGGAGTCCTGGAAATAAGACGCTTTCCCCTTGCCAATGGTTGGGTACAGGGACTTTTGAGTTTGCGGCTCTCTGAAGCGAATCGGCCATCCGTGCCAGTGCTAGGATAGGGGAACCGGTGTTCAGAATAAATCGGGAAGCGGTTTTTATCGATTTCAGTCGTATGAGATCCCGAATGCGATGCTTGACTTTTAAAGAGTCGAGAAATTTACTTGCAGCCTATTTTTTCACTTTATGAAAAGTGGGTCTTCGACCCGCTTTTTTTTTCTTACAAGTAAGTAAACATGAGCAGCGAAATTCTATCCGTACTTGAGTACATGGAAAAGGAGAAGGGGATCGGTCGTGAAGACATGATTTCCGCTATCGTCAACGCGATCAAGAACGCCGCGGCCAAAGGGGTAAATGCGGGGCAAGAGCTGAAGATCGAGATAGATCCGAAGAACGGTAAGATGCAGGCGTGGTCCTTGCATGAAGTCGTGGACTCCATGAGCGATCCCAAGACTGAAATTCCCCTGGAAAAAGCCCGTTTAATCAATCCGGACATTCAATTGGGAGATACTTTCGAAAAAGAGATGGATCCAGCCTATTTGGGGCGGATTGCGGCCCAAACGGCTCGGCAGGCGATAATGCAACGCCTCCGTCAATTCGAGAAGGAGCGGATCTATGACGACTTCAAGGATCAAGTGGGCGATATCGTGAGCGGAATCGTGAGACGCCGAGAGCGAGGCGACCTTTATATCGATTTGGGCAAGGCTGAGGCTATCATGCCTGTTCGCGAACAAGTGCCGGGTGAGGATTATTCGCCGGGCGAGCGCATTCGCTGCTTCCTGCTCAAGATCGAAGCGTCGAATCGGGGTCCTGAACTAATTTTGAGCCGTTCGACCCCGAAATTCGTGCGTCGACTATTCGATTTGGAGGTGACAGAAATTGCGGACGGTACGGTGACGATCCAAGCCTTCGCGCGGGAACCTGGATATCGTACCAAAATAGCGGTTTCCTCGTCAGATCCGAAAGTCGATCCGGTGGGAGCTTGTGTGGGCGCTCGAGGAGCTCGTGTAAAAAGTATCGTGCGCGAGCTCGGCGGTGAGAAGATCGATATCATTCGCTACGTGGAAGGGCCAAAAGAGCTGGCGATCGAGGCGTTGAAGCCGGCAATTCCACGGAATGTGGAGGTAGACGAGGTGAACAAGCGCTTGCGGATAGAGGTTTCAGAAGACGACTTAGCCATTGCCATTGGACGGAAAGGCCAGAACGCCCGATTAACTTCGAAACTCATTGGCTGGAAGATTGATATCGAGAAAGAAGAAGTCCGCGAGGTCAGCATGGAAGCGAAACAGCAGCAGGCTGCAGCCGGATTGAATCAGATCGAAGGGATCGATGACGAGACTGCAGAACGTCTGGTTATGAATGGATTGATTAGCCCGGAAGTCTTCTTGGATGTGGAGTCGTCCGATCTTCAGGATCTCGGATTTGATAAGGATCAGGCGGACGAGATATTGGCCAAAGTTAATGCCTTTCTGGAAAAGCAGAACATCTCGTCCTGAATTTGGCCAGTTGTATAAATAAGTCGAATACAAAAATTAGACAGTCCTAAACCTACTGCATGAGCGTACGTATCTATCAGCTTTCCAAAGAAATCGGAATGGAGAACACCGAACTTCTCGACCTTCTCCGCGAACGCGGTTTTCAAGTGAAAAGCGCATCGAGTACGATCGATAATATTTCCGCGGATTCCTTAAAGGAAGAATTTGCCAGCAAGGGGGAGGAGCCTGAATCGCCAGCGGAAACCGATGAAAAGGCAGTCGAATCGGCCCCGGTGGCCCCGCCTTCTGCGGATTCCTTTGTGCGGACTAAAGACGAGATCGAGAAAGAGAAAGAAGCGGCCAAAGAAGCGGCAACGGCCCAGTCAGCCCCGCCCCCTCCGCCCAAGCCAAGTCCAGCGGCTCCTCCGCCACCTCCAGTTCCAGCCCCGGCGATTCCACTTGCGCCGCCCGAACGGGCGCCGAGTCCCGCTGTTGTCTCGCCTCCTCCGGCTGGCCCAGCTAGAGCGGCGCCACCCCCGCCACCCTCGAAGATGGGACCTGCGAGTATTGCTCCTCCGGCGTCTTCTCAGGCTGTTGGCTCGAGTTCAACGCAAAATGAAGGTTCGGGCGATGAGGCAGCTGGGGATACGGAAGAAATTCGCACGATCGTAGTGAAGCCCCCAATCGTGGTTCGCGATCTCGCCAATGACTTAGGTATCAAGCCCTTCAAGTTGATCTCGGAGTTGATGGAGATGGGCATTTTCGCTTCCATCAACCAGAGTCTGGAGGAAGATGTCGCTAGCAAGTTGGCCGAGAAACGCGGGATCATCCTAGAAATTCGCCATCGCGGAGAAGGTCCGAAAGCGAAGAAGAAAAAGGAAGTCAAGGAGGTCGATGAGTCCGCCCTCCTTGAAGAGCGTCCCCCAGTGGTGTGCATACTCGGTCACGTCGACCACGGAAAGACGTCATTGCTCGACTACATCCGAAAGGAAAGCGTGGTTTCCAAAGAAGCAGGCGGAATTACGCAACATATAGGGGCTTACCAAGTTGAACACAACGATAAGAAGATCACTTTTTTGGATACGCCTGGTCATGCGGCTTTCAATCAGATGCGGGCCCGCGGCGCGGATGTAACCGATGTCGCGGTTCTCATCGTAGCGGCAGACGACGGTTTCATGCCGCAGACCGATGAGGCCTTGAAGTTCATTCAAAAAGCGGGTGTTCAGCCAATCGTGGCGATTAATAAAATCGATACGCAAGGGGCGAATATCGATCGAGTTAAGACGCAGATGCAGGAGCGCGGCATTCCCTCCGAGGACTGGGGTGGCGAAACGATTACCGTGCCGATTTCCGCTTTGAAGGGCGACGGTATCGAGGACCTGCTGGACATGATTCTACTGCAAGCGGAGGTTTTGGAATTGAAGGCGAATCCCAAGAAAGCAGCGGAGGGCGTTATTATTGAAGGCCAGGTTGAAGTGGGCCGTGGCCCAACGGCGACTGTGATTGTGCAAGCGGGAACTTTGAAAATCGGCGACGGCTTAGTTTGCGGCCCGCATTACACCAAAGTGAAAGCCCTTTTCAATGAGTGCGGCGAGAATCTCAAGATAGCCCCCCCTTCGACCCCAGTGAGAATTATCGGCTGGACGGGTGTGCCGGATTGCGGAGCCACCTTCCATGCAGCGAAAAACGAGAAGGCCGCGAAGAGGGAGGCCGAAGAGAACATGATCTTGCACAGAGCGGATCAGAAGGCCGATCAAGAGGAGCGGATGCCGACTTCGCAAGAAAAGCTTTTCGCCGCTATTGCCGCGAATCAGAAGAAGACGCTTCGACTCATAATTAAAGGGGATGTTTATGGATCGGTGGAGGCGATCAAGAATGCCCTATCGGAAATCCAAAGCGACAAAGTTGCCTTGGATATCGTCAGGGCTGAGGTCGGTCCGGTGAGCAAAAGCGATGTGCAAAAAGCCAGTGCCGGAGGAACGGAGATTATCGGTTTCAATGTCAAATCCGAGAACGGGGTTCAGGCTCTAGCCAAACACCACGCCGTCAAGATTACCCATCACAGAATCATCTATGAGCTGATCGACCAGGTGCGTGACGACATGGCTGAGATGCTCGACCCAGAGTTCCGTGAGAACAAGATCGGGGCTGCGGAAGTCAGAGCGGTATTCCCGATCGCCAAAGGATTCGTGGCAGGTTGCTTGGTTGTCGAAGGGCGCGTGGTCGCTCAGGGCCATGCCCGTTTGATACGGAACGGAGAGGTTTTGGTCGAACGTAAGATTGATTCGCTTCGAAGGGTTAAAGACGAAGTCAAGGAAGTGCGAGCGGGAACCGAGTGTGGCATCCATTTAGAAAATACAAATGACTACAAGGAAGGCGATCTAATCGAGATCTACGAAATTCATGAAATTAAGCCAAAATTGTAGGTCCTTACTTGCGCCTAAAGGGTTAACGCTCTGACGATTTCGCAGCAGGTCCGATCGATTGGAGACCTAAATTGCTAAGCGATGAGCAATCGAAACATAAGAGTGTCGGAACTTCTCAAACGGGAGGTGAGCGAAATCCTGCACACGCACTATCAAAGGGAATCTGTCGCGATCACCATAACGGGTGTCGATGTATCGCCTGACCACAGCCAAGGGATTGTTTTCTATTCGCTGCTCGTCGATCAATCGGGCCGCTGGGCCTCGCAGCGTTTTTTGGATCGGGTAGCGGGCAAAATTCGGCACGAAGTTGGAAAGCGGATTGTGCTGAAACGCATACCGGCACTGAGATTCGAGTTCGATGAAGCCCTTTCCCAGGGTTATCGAGTCAACGAAATAATTGATTCGCTGGAGTTGGCGGATGACCAACGGGAAGATTGAAAAAGCGCTTTCCAGAATTGAGCGATCGATTTAGAGCCCTAGCGGAAGCGGCTGGTGGCGGCCCCGTTTGCGTAATCGGGCACGCCCGTCCCGATGGGGATTGTGTGGGTTCTCAAATTGCGGCTCGCAAGATCCTAGAGCATTTTGGTGTGGAAAGTTTCATGGCGAATGCTGATCGCATTCCGAATTCTTTAGATTATCTGCAGGGCAGTAGCTCAATCGCTCTGTTCGATCGTCAAGCGGTGGGAGATGCGGCCCTTCTCTATGTGGATTGCGCCGATGAGGGTAGGGTGGGGCCGAAAACCTCAATTGCCCTGGAAGAATCAAGACGATTGGGCAATGTAGATCACCATATATCGAATACGAATTTCGCGGAGTTTAATATAGTTGATCACCAAGCTTCGGCGACATGCGAAATTCTCGCGGGCATTGCCTTCGATGTGGGAATCCCTGTGGATGCGGAGCTTGCCCAGGCTCTGTACACGGGTATCTTAACCGATACGGGAAGGTTTGGATTTGCGGCTACCAGCAGCCGAGTGTTCGAGCTTTGCGCAAAGCTAGTGGATTGTGGAGCATCGCCACAGGCGGCGGCCGAAAACCTCTATGAAAATGTATCTTTAGCCAGATTGAAATTGCTCGAGCGATTTCTGGGGACTTTGGATTACGCTTGCGATGGCAAAATATGCATTGGCGAGCTGCGGCAGAGGGATTTTCTGGAAACGGGAACATCCTATTTAGATACGGAAGGATTCGTCGATTATGCGAGGAGCGTTAGCGATGTGCTCGTGGGCGTTCTCTTGGAGGAGCGAAAAACGACGACTAAAGGGAGTCTGAGAGCAAAGCGGAAAGACGTGAGGGTGGACCTTATTGCGGCTCAGTTTGGTGGCGGCGGGCACGCCTGCGCGGCTGCGATGAGCTGTTCTTTGTCTCTTGAGGAGTTGAGATGCGATTTGATTGAAGCCCTGAGGACGCGAGTCGGCTAACAGGATTACTGGAGGGGTATTATTGTTTAAATGAATGATATGAAGGAGCTGGAAGGAGTTTTGCTGATCGATAAGCCAACGGGCCTTACATCTCACGATGTTGTGGATCGCGTGCGTCGCAAGCTTAAGATGAAGCGTATTGGGCATGCGGGCACGCTGGATCCGATGGCCACTGGGCTATTGATCATTTTGGTGGGCAAAGCGACCAAACTATCGCAATACCTCATGAGTTTGGACAAGGCTTACCGAGGTACGATTACTTTGGGAGAGACGACCAATACTTATGATGCGGAGGGCGAGGTAATGATGACTAAGCCAGTGCCGAAAATTTCCCAAACGGAAGTCCAAGAAGTTCTAAACTCCTTCGTGGGCGATCAATATCAAACGCCGCCTATGTTTTCAGCAGTCAAAATCAATGGGCAGCCGCTATACAAAATGGCCCGTAAAGGAAAGGAAGTGGAGCGCGAGCCCCGATTCATCAGAATTTCGCGATTCGACATCACCCGATTCGAACTCCCGGAAGTGGATTTTAGCCTCGATTGCTCGAAGGGTACTTATGTGAGGTCATTGGCGAACGATATCGGCGAAAAGATTGGCTGCGGCGGATACTTGTCCGCCTTGCGTCGAAGCGCGTCGGATCGCTTTTCAATCGAGGAAGCCGTTACTTTAGAAGACTTTGAAAACGCTAGTTCCGAGGATATTTCCTGTATGCTGATTTCCAAGAAGGACGCAATGCCGAACACGGTTTTATAGTGGGCGATTGATGGGCGAGCCGAGACATTTTAAATCGCTCGATTCGTTCGAGAATGAATCCAAATTATCGGTACATTTTGCCATTGGAATGTTTGACGGTCTTCACTTGGGCCATCGTAAAGTTGTCTACTCCGCTATCGAAGCGGCGAAAGCGGCGGGAGGCTTGGCGGGCGTTCTCACATTTTGGCCTCACCCGAGCCATTTGTTCCGTCCTGATAACCCGGTGCCGATGATATTGAATTCGCGAATGAAGTTCGCTGAGCTAGACAGGCTAGAAGTCGATTTTATAGTCGAAGAGCCGTTCGATAAGGCATTCGCGGCCCTTGAGGCCGAAGCTTTCGTGGAAATGTTGAAGAGCAAGGCTCCGGACTTGGCCTCGATTCACACGGGAGCGAACTGGAGATTCGGTAAAGGGCGTAAAGGCGATGTGGAGCTTCTTGGGAAATTGGCTAAGGAATCGGGTATTGAATTGAGGGCATTGGATTGTCTTTACCTGGATGGCGAACGCGTCAGCAGTACGCGAATACGCGAAGCGATTTCAGATGGAGAGGTCGAAGCGGCGAACCGTTTGCTGGGCTACACTTACGAATCTATCGGGACTGTACAGGAAGGAAAGAAAGTAGGGCGGTCTATAGGAGCCCCTACCTTGAATATTCCTTTCGATGGCGAGCTCTTTCCAAGAAAAGGGGTATATTTCGTACGCGTATCCAGGGAAAAGGGATCGGAACGGCTGCCGGCTGTGGCCAATTTCGGGATCAGACCCACAGTGAATATTTTGGATCGGCCTGTGCTTGAAGCCCATGTTTTGGGTGAATGCCCATTCGCATATGGAGATACGCTTCGGGTGGAGTGGGAACATTTTTCGCGACCCGAAAGGAAATTCGAGAGTCTGGAATCTCTGGAAGCTCAGATTCGCAAAGATATCGAGAATGCTCGGTCCTTCTACCAATTTTCCGCTGATGGCTAAGGCGCGGTTAGATGAATTGATCGTGAAACGGGGTCTCGCTGGCAGTCGCAATGAGGCTAAAGCTCTTATCATGTCAGGAAAGGTTCGCGAGGGCGATCATCGCCTAGACAAGCCGGGTCTTAAAGTCGACGAGGATATTGAGTTGTTCATCGAACCAGGTAAGCGATTCGTCAGTCGCGGCGGCGAAAAGCTAGATGGGTATATTGAAGCATTTGGACTCTCTTTCGAAGATTTGGACGTTTTGGATGTCGGCGCATCCACGGGCGGGTTTACCGACTGCGCTCTGAAGAGGGGAGCGCGAAGCGTAACCTGTTTGGATGTAGGCAAGGGGCAATTGCATGGTTCGCTGCGAGCGGATCCGCGTATTCATAATATTGAGAAAGTAAATGCCCGCTATTTGAGCAGTGGAGATTTGCCTTTGCCAACGTACCAGCGCGTTGTCATGGATCTCTCCTTCATTTCCCTAAAAACCGTTTTGCCAGCGGTTTGGCCTTTTATGGCCCCAGACGGAACTCTAGTGGCCTTGGTTAAGCCGCAGTTCGAAGTTGGCAAGGCGGTCGCGGACAAGTTCAGGGGGGTCATCAAAGACGAGCGGGAGCGGGTCCGAGCCCTGGATCGGGTCAAGGAGTTTGCTTTGAACGAGTTGGAAGCGGCGTCGCTGGAGGGATGCATCGAGTCCCCCATAAAGGGTGCGGATGGAAATATCGAGTACTTGCTGGGGCTTTCTAAGTTGAAATAAGCCCATTCAGGCGCGAGGGTCATCAGCGTGGCGGACAATAAGCCAATTAAGCGACTCGCTTTTGTGATGAACCAGAACAAGTCTGGGGCTCGCGAATTGCTAGACCGTCTTCGCGAAATTGCGGAATCGGAGGGAGTGGTGGTAACGGAAACCTTAGATTTCCCGGTACCCGAGGGGTTTTTGCGGGGAATGGACGCCTGCTGCGTTATTGGCGGAGACGGAACGTTTTTGAGCGTCGCCTCTGAATCGACAAAATGGCAAGTGCCGATTATCGGAGTCAATCGGGGTACGCTCGGCTTTCTGGCAACCTATACCTCTGAAGAGATCGAGGCGATTTTCCCCTCTATTCTCCAAGGAGGCTACTCGATCCGCAGCCGCGGCTTGATCGAATGCAGTAGCCACAATGGGGAAGCGGATATCGCTCTGAACGACGTTGTGATCAAATCGGCATCCGCCAGCCGTATTGTTCATCTAAACGTTTTCTCTGATGAGGAGTTCGTAACGACCTATGTTTGCGATGGGCTCATATTTAGCACCCCTACGGGCTCGACAGCATACACGCTCTCAGCGGGCGGACCACTCATCCATCCCGACTCGAGGGTGCTTTCGTTGACGCCTATTTGTCCGCACGCGTTAAGCAACCGATCGATTATACTGCCAGACAGTGTGGAATTGAGAGTGGAAAATGCCTCCGCTGACGAACAGTTGGTGATCGCGGTCGATGGACAGCGAAATTTGTCTACCTCTCGTGATGCATCTATTCGCATCTGGCTGTCTTCTCAGCGTCTTCCTATCGCTTTAAGGCCGGACTACTCCCATTTTAATGTCGTCCGTAGAAAACTGAAATGGAGCGGTGGATACGCTCGGGATACGTCGTAACTCCAGTCAAGGTGCGAGGTTGGGCGCCACTGTAAACTCGCTAAGGGTCGGCTGGGGTTGAAAACTCGAACTTGACGATCTCTACTTTGCTGGAACTTAGTTTCGGCTCCTTAAGCACTGCGGAAAGGCGAATATCTTCCAAGACCGCTTTCAATTCCCGCGCGTATTCAAGATCGTCGCTGGGTCCAAACATATACACGAGTCTGTGGTGCGAGTAGCGGATATACCATCCCTCGTCAGTAAGTCCGAAATCGGTGACATCAATCCCGGGATAGCGTTTCTTGAACTGGTTCTTGGTCATAGTGCCGCTGTCGATCACAGCCTCCAGCGGATACACGATGACTTTGGTTGGGCTGACTTGAGCCCAAGCGGCTGGGATTAGTAGAGTAACCAGAGCTAGCGCTACTACGATTCCCCTGGCCGGATGCTTCGGATATGCCGTTTTCAATTGGTCGCCTTAGAGATTGGTAGACATTTTTTCGCCGACCTCGGTGCCCTTGGCCCGGTTGGACCCTTGGCTTCCGCCGCCGCCGACTTGCTGTCCGTCAGACTCGGTGACTTTCTTTTGATTGTCTCCGCCAGAAGATGGTCCGCCCGACTTGGCCTGGTTGCCTTCTCCTTCTTCGCCTCCCTCGCCGTCAGTGGGCTCCGCGTTGGGATCATTCCCGGTAAGATCGCCGATCGGTCCTCCGATTTGCTCGCTAGCTGCCCCTATTACAACGTCAGGGGGTGGCGGCGGGAGCTCTCCTAGGGGTGAATTGCCGGACTCGCCACCCTGTCCTTGGGGGCCTTGTTGGCCCTCTTGACCTTGCGATTCGGATTCGCCTTGCGATCCCATCTGTCCCATGGGGCCTTGCTGACCTTGCTGTCCTCCTTGCTGTGAATTTGACGGGGGCATGGGAATTAAGGGCGTGTTGCTTCCCTGTTGGCCGGCGCTGCTGCTAGAGCTGCCCATGGGTGGCATTCCTTGACTGCTTTGACCCATCGGTCCTTGGCTACCTTGAGAGCCCCCCATTGGCGGCATTCCCTGGCTACTTTGGCCCGATTGTCCCTGGCTGCTCGAGCCCCCCATTGGCGGCATTCCTGAGCTACTAGAGCCACCCCCGCCGGAGGAGCCTCCTCCCATTGGGATTGGCATGCCGCTGCTGCCTGAAGATCCTGAAGAGCTGCCTGACATGCCTCCGGGCATTCCGGGCAGGTTCACGGGGATGTTCAGACTGGTGCCACTGGGTACGTTGATAGTTCCCAACGGGGGAAGACTGGATTCGTCCAGAATGGAAACGTTGCCGCCAATCGGGATACCGCTGGTGGTGATCATAGGTCCGCTGCGCCCGCTGCGCTGATTGCTCCCGCTGTTGGGGCCGGCCCCGTTGGCCTCGGCATCGAAAATCCCTACATCCGGGTCGAATTGAGCATAAAGGGACGCGTTGAATAGGCCGCAAGATCCGAGCCATGCGGTGGTGGCGAGGTACATACAGTTAAGTTTCATAGCGGGCGTAGTTATTTCAGAGGGCTCAGAGCTTTTCGTTACAAATTACAGTGAGAGGTGATTGCGGGACGCCGCCTCGGATTTGCAGTCGGAACTGAACGTCCTCGTAGCCTTTTTTTCGTCCAATAACGCGGTACATTCCAGGGAGCAAGCTGATGGTCGACTCCTTGAGCTTAGTGGGCTTCCTGGCTGTCGGACCCTGAACGCTAACCCAGGTGGACATGTCGGAAATGAACAAAACGGGCACCGGTTGGCTCTGAGCGATGAGATGTTGCTGCAGACGTTTCGTATCATCGGAAAGAGGCAGGTAGTCTGGTTTCGACTGCATTGCCTGATCGAATGATAGCCGGGCTTGCTGGTATTCCATTCGTTGGGCTTCGATGGTGGACATTTCCAGGTACTTTTCGTAGCGTAGTAGACTGCGAATCACCTTTCCAGTTCGGAGCAGCCCGTCTTTGGCCTCTTGGAGCTCTGGCTCCATATCGTGGAGTTGTTTATAGATGGCCCGAGCACCGTCCCAATCCCGATTCTCTGTTTCGAGAGCATAGGCTCTGGTAATCAGACGCGTGATGTCTGTTCGGCGCTTGTCAGCTCTCGCCTTGGTAATGGCATCAGCCAGTTCCTGGCGGTCGGGAAAAACGGTCAGGGCCAGTTGGAAGTGGGTAATCGCCTCATCATAGCGCCCGGCCTGTTCGGCATTCTGGGCGATGGAAAGGTGCTTGCTGAAGTCCCGGTTTTCGATTTTACGGCGTACCCGCGATAGCCCGTTTTGAGCTTTGGCAGACTTGTCATCGATATCGAATGCTTCCTGATAGTTCCGCAAAGCGTCCTCGAAGGCTTCGCTGCGTTCGAGCGATTCGGCATCGGCTAAAAGGGCGAAGACTGTGTCCGCGTTTTTGGCCCGCTCGATTTGGATGATAGCATCTTCGTTTTGCGGATCGACGGTCAGGAGATTGGTAAATGCCTCTATCGCCTTAGCCCCCTCGCCGAGGGCGATATAGCGGTGACCCATGGCTGAATTTTCCCGAATGTAATTATTGATGGAATCGTCGACTTCCTGAAGTTTTTCCGTGGCTTCCGTAAGTTTCGCCTCCGAAGCGGTGAACGATCCCTCGGACAGGAATTGCTTGCCGGCGCTGGCAGCCTCGAAAGCAGCATCGTAGGCTTCGGGATTCAAGTGTTTGGAGGGTTTCAGCTCGTCGACTCTCAAAAGGAAGTTGTCGTACATCTCTTGAGTCGCGATCTTGGCCTCGACGAGATTGGAAAATTCTTCCACTTGCTCGTTTACGCTCACGAAAATCTTGTTGGCGCGGTCGTAGGCTTGCCTACCCATCAGTTCTTCGGCTTGCAGGAACTCCCGTTCGACGGCTACGAGCTTTGTCGTGAGGATCGGGTGGTTCACCCGCATCTGCCGGATTTTCTCCAGCCCTGTTTGGGCCGTTTCCATTTCCAGATCGGCTTTGGAGCGCGAAGCGAAGGCTTCCTGGAAATTCCGCTCTGGTACGGCCTCCTCAGTAATTCCTAGTCGGTCGGTGAGAGCTTTGGTGTCCTCATCCGGATTTTGCCAAAGAACTAATACGGCCAGAATTGCGACCACGAAGATTCCGGAGCTCACGCCAAAAGCAATCATCCTGCGCCTGGATTGGCGGGCTCTTTCGGCGGCCTCCTCATCCTCGGGATTCCAGTGGATTACGCGGTGCTTTCTTGGATTTTGATAGCTGTCTTCGATGTCCGACATGATCGTACTATTGATGAGATTCCCTTCTCTAAGTTCCCTAATTTGCGTCGTTTATTGCCCAATTCGGCTAGGCGAGTTCAAAGATTGTCTCAGTTGGGGGCGATTGTAAAGCATGCCCAGTTAAAGCTACGATTTTGAAAGGCTCTTGGATTCATCTAAATGAGAGGTAAATGTGTAGCGAAGTTTAGCGGATTGAGGGATCCCGGTTGCATATCGATGGTCGAAAGCTAAAAAATCTAAATCCGACATCGCTGTCGGTTCGTATACGCTAACATCGAGGACATTTGCTAATCATGGACACCAAAGGATTTCCTGGGGCTTTAGTCGCCATTTTGCTGCTAGCTACTATGCTGGCAACCAGTTGCAGTACTGTGCCGGTTACGGGCCGCAAACAGATCAACCTGATGTCAGACTCGGAGGTGGTCAAAATGACCAAGGCGGCCTTCGAGCAGATGAAAGGGCAGATGAAGATTTCGCAGGATCCTCGTATGAACGATTGGGTTCTGGAGGTGGCCGAGCGTATTTCCCAGCAGGTGTTTTGGGATATGCCCTTGGCGGAGTGGGAATTTATCGTCTTTGATGCTCCCGGCCAGATCAACGCCTTCGCGATGCCTGGTGGCAAAGTTGGCGTAATGTCAGGGCTGTTTGATATGGTGGAAACCAAAGACGAACTAGCCTCCGTCATCGCTCATGAGATTGCCCATGTCACGGCCCGCCATACCCATGAGCGGATGTCTCAAGCGGGGATCCTGAAAGCCGGATCGGGAATATCGTCCTTGGGAACGGCGCTGGCGACGGGCGGGATGGTCCATATTGCCCCCTCAATGAGCGGCCAATTGGCGGCCTGGGACAGGGCGAAAGAAGCAGAAGCGGATCGTATTGGCATGATGTACATGGCCCGTGCCGGATTCGATCCGAATGCGGCCATATCGGTTATGGGTAAAATGGCTCAAATAGATGTGGGGCCAGTCGGCGGACAGCCTTATAATTCGACTCACCCCTCCTCTCAAGAACGCTTGGACGCTCTTCACGCCTATTTGGCTGAAGCGATGGTTGAGTACGAAAAAGCCAAAGCGTTGGCGTTCTGAAAAATCGTTGTCGGGGTCGACTGCTTTGACAGAATCCATTTTGGCTCTGGGCCCGGTAGCTCTGTAGGGAAATCTAGGTTACGCCAAGGTTAAATTTGGCTGTTTACGGCCGGCTCCAGTTGACTCTTTGCTCGGCTTAATTGCTAGTTCTGCTTACCTCGCATAGCCCGAGGGCCTCACCAAGCAAGTATGCCGGTTTTCGTAAATGTCTCGGATCGTGAAACGGGCGCGAAGGCGGTTTCTGACTCATCGCCAACGTCAGCCTACTCTATCAAAATCGCCCGCGATCAAAGCGAGGTAGAAGCGGCCCAGGCATTGCGCTACCAAGTTTTTAATGAAGAGCTGGGCAAGGGGCTTGAAAGCCTCGATGCCAGCGGTTTGGATCGGGATCGTTTCGATAGGGTTTGCGATCACCTAATAGTGGTGGAGTCCGCAACGGGCTCTACCGTCGGCACCTACCGGTTGCAGACCGGGGAAAGGGCTCGGCGGGAATTGGGCTACTACAGCGAGCAGGAATTCGAATTTGGGCCTTTTGAAGCTATACGATCCCGTTGCGTTGAGCTGGGTAGAGCTTGTATCGCTAAAGAGCATCGCAATGCCGTTACCTTGGGCTTCTTGTGGCGAGGAATCGCTCAGTATGCTCAGGCCTACCAGGCTAGGTATCTGCTTGGGTGTAGTTCTCTCTTGGCCGCCGATCCCAATGTGGGTATGGCCGCTTACAGCTATTTGGCGAAATACTTGGTTGAGGAACGATTCCGGACCCGCCCGAAGGCTGATTACCGCTGCGTGCCTAATGCGGGCCTGGACCGCGAGGAAATATCCTCGAGTGATATTCCCCGGCTGATGAAGGCGTATCTGACTTTGGGAGCGCGGCTTTGCGGAGAACCGGCTATCGATCGGGAATTCAAAACCATAGACTTTTTAACAATGCTCGATTTGGAAAGCCTAGCTCCCAGAGCGAAAGAAAAATTCTTCGGGAAAAGGAATTATACCGTCCACGAAAAAGAATGAGCGGATGGTATCAGAAGGTAGGTAACCGCTGCTTGCCGAAATTCTGAAACAAAATAAAAAGCCAACTCTCGAATCGAGAGTTGGCCAGGGAAAGTTGCTCCTGGGCAGACGTCAGACGTCGCCTTTTTTATGGAGCCGGGGCCTCCTCCGGCACGGTAACCAGAGGGGTCGCAGGCGTTTCCTCTGGTTCCGGGGGAGCATCGGAAAGCAGCTTATCCAAGGTGTCAGGCAAACTGGTGAACTGATAGGAGCTGGCCTCGAAGGCCGCCCGATCCATGTAGGCGTTTACCGGGTCATCGTTGTTTGACGAAGCGATGAAATAGTAGACGGGTCCCTCTGGAGTGACTACTTCCTCCTCGATCTCGGTGGTCGTCTCGCCGTTTTCGCCCTCCCTCTCAACCTCCTTCTCGACTTTGACTTCCGGTTGGCGACCGATGGCGTACTCGTAGCTGTCTCCATTGCTCAACTTCAGCGTGAACCGATGGCTATGCTCTTTCGCCGCCACCACATTCTCGTTGCCGGTCTCGGCGGTGGCCGTGAAGGTGAGGCCAGATATGCGAGTAGCTATCTGTCCGATTGAAGATTGATTGAGGATCTTGCCCTCAGGCAGAGTGCCCGTCGTTTCCCAATCGGAATCGGCGTTTTCGCGTGTGACGCTGATCTGTTCTCCATTTTGAAGTGAAGCTTCAATCGACGTGACATCGTCGGCTTCGAAGTCGACGAGCTTTTTCTCCAGCCATGAGTCCAGATTGGAGTTTATGAAGAAGGTCGCATCCACCAAAAAGGCCTTTTCCTCGCCTTCGTAGCGCATGAATTGTCTTCCATTTTCCGTTTCCTTCCCGAGTTGAAAGGCGACAATGTCATTTCCAGAATTGTCTACAAATCGAATGCTCTCGCCAGTCTCGAATCCCAAGGTGGCAATCCTTTCGGGGTTTTCGCTTACCAGACGTTGTATACTAGCTTCGGATACATTTCGGGCCAGTTCGGAAATGCGGTCATAGCTGGTGGGCAGATTGAAGCGTTCCTCGAGCGTCCAGAGATTGGATTCGCCAGCATTGGTGAACGTGAGAGACTCCTCTTCTGTTTCGACGATGATCTTAGCTGTGTCCCGCAGAGCTGCTGGCTCGATGATTGGAGTTCCTACCCGGTCGTCGAGTAGAGGAGCACTGTCGGACTTCTTGAACAAGCTCGTGACGATGGCGAGAACGGCGAGAACGCCGGCGCTGATGTATAAATTCCTGATATTCATGTTTCCTCCTAAAGCGCCTTGTTTTTTCGCATACGATAGAAGAGCAAGCCAAATAGGGCCAGTCCGATAGGCGAGTAACCAATATTCAAAGAAACGAGTCTCCATTTGAGAGCGTCGATATCTTTACGCAATTCGCGGCGGATGATCCGTCGTTCGGCCCGAAGGTTGGCTTCATTTTCTCGAAGCCGTTGCAAGGCCTCCGACAGTTCGGGCCCAGCAACGATCAGCCCGGTTCCCTGCTGCTGGGTGACCAGTTGCTGGATCTCCTGATTGACCTCGGAGATCCGATCCTCCACTTCCTGCAATTTGATCTGATATTGCTTTTGGGCTTCTACCTCGAGCGCTTGGACGCGATCGAAAATTCTCGATTCCTCTCCTTTGCTTCGAATCCCGATCAAGTCCTGGCTGCCCCCGAGGAATTCGACGATATTGGTGCCCATAGCTAAATTGTCATTGATCGTTTGGATTGTCATCATTCCGAGGAAGTTCTGACGCCGAATGGAGAATTGATCGAGAGCCCAGTCAGTATCAGCGATAATGAATATATTGCTTTCACCGGTGTAGAGCTGGTTGGATTCGCTGTCGTCTGCATTCTCGCCTTCGTCCGTTTCGGAAGGGTCGCTGGGCTTTCCGTTTGGAAATGCGGTGGTGAATTCCCCGCTCAGCATTCCCGCCACTGTCCGCTTTTCGCCATCGGTCTGCATTTGGTTGAGAAGGGCTCCTTGTTGGGCAAACTGAAGCATCATCCCATTCACCGTCCCGGCTGCATCGCTCGTTTCCAAGATGGGCTCGAATGTAAGTTCAGAATCCTCTTTGAGGGCGATGGAACCAGGCTCGAGGAGCAGTACGGCATTGAGCTCCGCGGCAGGCAGGAAATCTTGACTCATATTGGTTTCCCGGAAAATGAGCCAAGCTGGTTGCATCGAGCCTTGCTGAGTGTAGGCGATATTCGGATCCGCTACAGCATCGCTAGGCGAGTATTCAATCCCCCATGACGAGAAGAAGCGTCGGAAGTCGCTAGTCGTATTCGGGTTGGGACGCCCCATCATCCCCATCTGATTTTGCTGTTGGCTTCGGAAGAAAAGCGAAGAGGGGTCGACAGCGAGGAGCATGGGTTTTCCGGAGAGCACCATCTGGTCGATATCATACATGAGAGATTCGCTCAGCCCGATTGGGTGAATGACAGCAAGCATATCCAGATCGCCGGGAAGTTCCGAAGCCGTCGGTTCGACGACTTCGATATCGAAACTGCTTTCCAACTCGGTGATGATGTACTGATCCTCTTGCTGAGGTTGACCGGGCATCATCGGCATGGGTGGCGCTTTGAGCGGCAAACTAGTGACGAGCCCTAACTTGGGCTTGGAAAGCTGTTGGGCCTCGTGGACTGCCTTGGCAATGTCGTACTCGATGGAACCCTCTTTGTTCCAATCGAAGAACGGTATCGTATGTTCAGAGTCGCCTTGGCTGATTACCAATCCGAGAAATACGCTATCCCCATTTGGTAGGCTCTGACCATGCACACCTGAGGCAATCGCGTTCTCCTCTTCTGAGGTGTCGGGTTGCGGATCGATGATATCGAGTATGATTTTCCCATTCGAAGCTCGTTCGAATTGACGTAGGAGTTGCTCGACGCGATTGCCGAAATTCTGGATATGCATCCTGATTTGCGGCGAAACTCCTTCTACTGATTTTGTCTTATAGAAATCGAATCGAATCGGTTCCTCCACTTTGGCAAGCAACGACTTCGCGCTCTTGGAGAGCGTGAATGCGTTTTCCGCCGTCATATCGAATCGTATGGGTAGTGAGGATACGACGTAGTGAAGCAGGAGGAAATTGATGAGAATGAGAAGAGTGGTGTGTATCTTTGCCCTGATTTTCATGGTTATATCTCTCCTTTCTACTTTTCCAGAATGACTACATTGATCGCCAGGAATGCGATGGTTAGGGTGACGAAAAACGATACGGCGCTCAGTTCGATCAATCCCCGGGTCATCGTCTGATAGTGGGAAAGAAAACTGAAATTGCCGAGAAAATCGAGCAGGCCTCCGGGTGCGAAGCTCTCGAGCAAGGTAATCAGAATCTGGGAACCGAACAAGGTAGCCAGGAAGCAGATGAGGACGCTAATTACGAACGCGATTACCTGGTTCTTGGTCAGGGCCGAGCAGACCGAGCTGATGGCGAGGTAGGCTGCCGACATGAGGACGGAGCCGAAATAGCCGGAAAACATAATTCCCCAATCCGGGTTGCCCAAGTAGCTAGTCGTTAAGGCTAGCGAGAAAGTCAGGGTGAGCGCGATTCCGATAAAGGCCCAAGCAGCTAGGAACTTGCCCAGGACCGCGGCCATTGGCGGAATGGGTAGAGTGAAGAGAAGCTCGATACTACCGGATCTCTCCTCTTCGGCCCACAGTCTCATGCCGGTGGCAGGAATGAAGATCAGAAATGCCCAGGGCAGGAAGGTCCAGAGCGTATCGAGGCTGGCTTGATTGCTCTCGTAGTAGCCGGCGAAGACCGCGAGCCCGATGATGACAATGTGGAAGACGGCCAGAATCACATAGCCTACAGGCGAACGAAAATAGCCGAAAAACTCTTTTTTGAATACAGGAAGTATTTGGTTCATGCGTAAGCTTTGCTACTGGTTATTTCGCGAAAGATTTCATCAATGGAAGAGCCCGGCTTGCGGGCCTTGAATTGGTCTGGCGTCTCGTCGACGCGCACTTTGCCCTGATCGATAACGATGATACGATTGCAGATCGCCTCGACCTCTTCGAGAATGTGGGTGGAGAGGATGATAGCCTTGTTCTCCGACATCGCTTTGATCAGCTTGCGGACTTCGTGTTTCTGGTTCGGGTCTAGGCCATCGGTTGGCTCATCGAGAATGAGAACCGGCGGGTCATGCAGTATAGCTTGGGCGACGCCGACGCGTTGCCTGTATCCTTTGGAGAGTGTCTCGATCGATTGGCTTTGCACCGATTGCAGGTGGCACTTGACGATTACATCGCTTAGGCGATTGTGGACGTCGTCTTTCGATCGAAAGCCCCGCGTCTCGGCAACGTACGAAAGAAATTCGACGACTGTCATCTCGGGATAGGCAGGACTGCTTTCGGGCAAGTAGCCGATTCGGCTCTTCGCCTCGAGAGGATTTTCGCGGACATCGAAACCATCGACAGATGCGGTGCCCGATGTCGGCGATAAGAAGCCGGTTATCATCTTCATCGTGGTAGACTTGCCTGCCCCGTTCGGACCGAGAAAGCCGAGAATGTCGCCTTTCTTGACCCGGAAGGAAATGCCGTCGACGGCGCGCAAGTCACCATAGTCTTTGACTAGATTTTCTACTGCAACCATAGGTGGATTAATCGTTGTATTTAAGGGAATGAAAATAGATTCGTCGATTGAGAACAGGTTCCGGTGAGGGATTTGATTTTCAGTGATTAAACCCGCCTTGAAGCTCGGAGGAGCGCCTCAAGCTTCGAGTGGGATATAAAGAGGGCGAAGCGTTTAAATGAGAGAGCGGCCGATTTCAAGTATTTCCCGAATCATTTGCTATAAGCAGGTCGAATTGGTTATCGCTGGGACGGAAAAGCTGCTATCGCGGCCCTGGTTCATCCAAATCCAAGTCGGCTTGGGACACTTCGTCTAAGCCATCCGATGGCTCTTCGGGCTTGTCTTTCAGGTGCTTCGGGGGTTCGGAAATCCGTCGGGCGAAATTCAATTCCCTATCGGCCACGATACGGTCGCAAATCTTTTGGGTGTGAAGGCGGAGCCACATTGAGGTATTGGAATCGCCTCCATAACGGGCTGGTCCGTATGCGTGAATTCGGTTGGTTTGCAGAAGCAAGTCGTTCTGTGCGAATTCGGCGTCGTTACTCGGCTTGTAAACGGCGTAGGCTTTGCCGCCAAACTTGCGAACTACTGAAAAGCTGGGGACATCGCTGGGGCCATCCGCGATGTAGATCATATTTTGAAAAGGTATTCGACGATCCTCGTGGGCCAACTTGGCGTTTACATCGATACCGCGGTCTTTGTTGGAACCTTTATTTATCTCAAACAAAGCCCTGGTTTTGGTCGTGTTGTCAACCATCATGCCAATTTGGCTAAGCTCTTTCTCCGTTTCCACGGGGAGTTCTACCTGGTTCAAAAAGCCGGGGAGCAAGGGGTCTTCTATGAATTCGCATCCCCAAATTCCCTCGACGAAGGGGGCTATCTTGCTGCCGCGAATCATCTCCGCTAGTCCCGTACTAACGATGTAGTGCTCAAGCTCGATTTCGTGTTTAACGTATTCAGGTTTCGAGTGCGTCTCCTCTCGTAGCTCCTGGAAGAACTCGGGTAGCCCTTCGTAGAATTCAATCTCCGCTCCCAGGTTCCTCAGAATCTCGTTGTTCAAACCCTTGAGCTTTCCGTTGCGAACGTAAGTTAGCAGATGATTCAGATAGAGGATTTCGCCGGACACGCTGTAGCCACGTTGCTTGTAGTGGTCAGCGAGAGCATTGGTTTCCTCCCAAAAGCGATTCTCGTCGATTTGGTAGCGCCTGAAAATGGGCTGCTGCATATAGCCCGGGATGAGCGTCTTGTCGAAATCCCAGATAAGAGCGATTCTGTTCTGGGTGAACAGTCCTTGCGGCATAGTCGACAGGAAAGGGGAAGCAACGGGTACTGCAATGGCAATCTGCGCCCCGCAAAGAAATTCGATTTGCAGTTTCTGAAACGAGGCGACATTGCTCCTTGCATTCTTATGGCAATAGCGCTTCCGGACATTTCCCAATTCAAGAAACGGATTGAAGAAATCGACGAGCTGATGAATCAGCCCGACTTTTTCAACGATGCCCGCCGTTCGGCATCCCTGTCTCGCGAGCAATTGAAGTTACGCCAATTAATCGAGGATTACGATGGCCTGAGTAGCGCGAAGGCAGCATTGGCGGAGCACAAAGAGCTTTTGCAGGATGCTGAAGGGGACGATGAGCTAAAAGAATTGGCCCAAGAGGAGCTCCCAGAATTGGAGGCGGAGATCGAAAGACTGGAGCAAAAGATTCTGGTTTCCATGATTCCGCCGGAGGATTCAGACTCCCGAAACACTATTGTGGAAATTCGCGCGGGGGCGGGTGGAGACGAAGCGTCCTTGTTTGCGGGGGAGCTGTTTCGGATGTATGGCAGACTCGCCGAACGTCGGGGGTGGTCTCTGGAACAGCTAGGCTCGAGCGAAAGCGGAATCAATGGTTTCAAGGAAGTAGCCTTTCTGATTCGAGGTGACGAAGTCTACAAGCAGATGAAATTCGAGAGCGGCGTACATCGGGTGCAGCGTGTGCCTGCAACGGAGTCGCAAGGTCGCATTCATACCTCGACTGTGACTGTCGCAGTCCTTCCTGAGGCGGAAGAGGTGGACGTCCAAATCGATCCGCAAGATTTGGAAATCACTGTAACCCGGGCAAGCGGGCCTGGCGGGCAAGGGGTGAATACGACTGATTCGGCTGTTCAGATCCTTCACAAGCCTACGGGGATTATTGTTAATTGCGCCGATGAGCGCTCGCAGATCAAGAACAAGGCAAAAGCTATGACCGTGCTGCGTTCCCGTTTGCTTCAGGCCAAGAAGGAGGAAGAGCGAGCCAAGTATGCGGAAAATCGGAAAAAGCAGGTAGGGACGGGAGATCGGAGCGAGCGGATCCGCACCTACAATTTTCCGCAAAGCAGGCTTACGGATCACCGAATTGGATTAACCATTCACAGCCTGCCTCAGGTGATGGAAGGAGAGCTGGATGAGGTGATAGAAGTGCTTCAGGCGGAGGATCAAAAGCTGAAGATCGAAGCCTTGATGACTGTCCAAGCCGAATCCTGAAAGGAATGGGCGATCGACTAACAGTTTTAGATGTCGTCCAGAAAAGCGCGGATTTTCTAGAGCGAAAGTCGGTCGAAAGCCCCAGACTAAATGCGGAATGGCTAGCTGCTCATGCCCTCAACCTTGGGCGTATGGAACTTTATATGCAGTTTGATCGACCGTTGCAGCCCGCGGAATTGGATTTAATGCGCGATCTAGTCTCCCGCCGGGGAAGGCGGGAACCGCTACAGTATATAATAGGAGAAGCCCAATTTCACGATCTGATGATAAAATGCGATCGGCGGGCTCTCATACCGCGACCGGAAACCGAGCAGCTAATTGACTATGTCGTGGACCTTGGTCCCGAGATCGACGAATCATTCAGCATCCTAGACTTGGGAACGGGAACGGGAGCTATTGCTCTTACCCTGGCCATGCGCTTCCCATGCTCGAAAGTTGTGGCGACGGATGCTAGTCAGGAGGCCTTGGATTTGGCGAAGGAAAACGCTTTGGGCAATGGCCTACAAAATCGAATAGAGCTGATTCGTTCCCTATGGTTCGAGGCCCTTGAAGGGAAAGGCCCATTCAGATTGATTGTATCCAATCCTCCTTACTTGACGGAATCCGAACTGGAATCCGCAGAGCCGGAAGTCCGTGACTTCGAACCCAGATCAGCGCTCGTCGCTGAAAATGAGGGAATGGAGGACGCATTGGTCATCATAAGAGAATCTATCGATTATCTAGAGCCTGCTGGATCACTCTGGCTTGAAACGGGTATATGCCAACATTCCCAGTTGCTAGAGGCTTGCTCCCAGGCTGGTTATCAATCCTTCGAAGGAATTGCGGATTGGGCGGATCGTCCCCGCTTTATCCACGCGGTGAAATAGGGGCGGGTGGACCTGTTTGTCTCGAGGCAGTAGCGGCTACTTTTAGGCTGCGATGGCTGACCCCGCGGCTGCGGAATAGCGTCAACTTAACCGGCATCAGCGTTCTAATACAACATGCCAAAAGGTTTGATAGAATGGTGCAGACTCGAGCGGGAGCAGGGCCAGGCGGCGTATCGCCCGCGACCTCCCGCAATTGCGGTGTCGTATGAAATGCGTCAGCTCCGTGAACTCCTGCTACCTTAAATGCTTCGGGCTTTGCTCTGGGATCTTCGCTTTCCAGTCGAGGCTCTAGTTAAGCAGCTTATTGAAACGCGATTTAGAAGAGGCCAAAGGCAAGGCTGGTTGTTTCCAGTCGTTGGTATTCGGTGAAGCTTCCACAGCGTCAACCATGATGCGTAACGCCTCCCGTAGTTGAATATCGAATTCAGGAAGAGGTTCTTCCTCTTCTTCGGTTTCGTCTGAAGCTTCTGACGGCGTTTTTTGATCTACGGCCGGATCATTCGAAGCTAGATTGCTATCGCTGTCGGTGGGAGCCGACTCCCTTTTGGATAGGTCAGGCGACGTTTCTTCTTCATCCTCGTTTTCCGCCTCTTCCGCTAGAATTGCATCGAGTTTTATTTCCGAAGTTTCGAAGTTCAGGGCTGCCAGATTTCGCTGGCGATCCTCCATAGCGTCGATGAACTCCTTGTCTTGATCCATCATGCGCTTCCGCTCCTCCAGATTCAGGGAAATCGTTTTTTGCTCCTCGCGCTCCCGATACCAATCGATTCGCTCTCTGAGGAAATCGAATTCCTCGAGCTTTATGCGGCGATTTTCGCTTTGCGTTTTAAGGGTGTCGATGAAAGTCTTTTTCAGAGTCATCTCCACAAAAAACCGTGCCGGTTTGATGTAATCCCAGGGCAGGGCATTGTCTAGATCGGCCTCGCCAACGGCAGTGATATCGGCAACTGACGGTAGAGAAATATCGGATACGACCCCTTTGCGCTGCACCGAAAATCCATTTGGCAGATAGTACTTCTGGATCGTCAGCTTAGCGGCTCCGGCTTTGTTCTCGGAGTTGTAAGCCCGCAGGACATAGTCTTCGAGAGGCAGAATTTGCTGTACGGTTCCCTTGCCATGAGTGCTGTCGTTGCCGATAATTAAAGCCCGCCCGTAGTTCTGCAGAGCCCCGGCGAGAATCTCCGATGCGGAGGCGCTGTGACGAGAGGTGAGCACGGCTAGTGGACCATTGTAGACCACCTTGGGGTTGCGATCCGAGCGAGCCAGTACTTTATCGTAGGAATCCTTCACTTGTACTACGGGCCCGCGGGCAATAAAGAGACCGGTCATATCAACGGCCTCGTTGAGTAGGCCGCCGCCGTTTCTGCGGAGATCGAGAACAATGGCTTGGACGCCAGCGTCTTTCATTTTGATGACGAGCTCTTCGACATCCGCGGTAACGCTCGTAACGATGCGCCGTCCTTGATCGTCAATCTCTTCGGAGCCGTAAAAACTGGGTATGTCGATCACGCCGATCGGCATTGTTGTACCGTTCTCCAAGGGCACTTGGTGAATTTCGCCTTCGGTACGGCTAGAGTTGATTCGCACTGTATCGCGAACAATGCTGACGATTCGCCGTTCTGACTCGTCGACCGCATCGGCGGGTATGATCGTCAGCTTTACGACGCTGCCTTTCTCGCCCCGAATCTTGTCGACCACCTTGCGCAGCCCCATGTCGACGATGTCTACAGGTTCGTCATTGCCTTGGGCGACAGCGACGATGCGATCGTTTGGTTGCAGGTCGGTCGTATTCTTGGCTGGTCCGCCAGGTATCAATTCTTTGATGACGCAATACCCATCTTCTTCGCTGAGCAGGGCTCCGATTCCAACGAGGGACAGGCGCATGTGAATACTGAAGTCTTCGAATGTATCTGATGCAAAGAAGGTCGAGTGCGGATCGAAAATGTGTGTAAGGCTAGTGAGAAACACCTCTTGCACGTCGCTGGAACCAAACTCCTTGATGCTACGAAGCTGCCGCTCGTATCGTTTGGTTATGCGCTCCCTCGCTTCTTCGATAGTCTTTTCGTTGAGCAACTCTTGCAGCATCTCTTGCTTCAGGCGCTTCACCCAGAGGTAATTGGCTTCTTCAATATCTGCCGGCCACGGGCTTTCGCTGCGATCGTACATGTGTCGCTCATCGCCGTCGAACGTCCATTCTTCCTCGAGCTTTTCTAATATCCACTGGATACGCTGGATGGCAATAACGCGATACCGCTCGTAAATCGTGAAGGCGGCATCGAGATTGCCTTTGTGCCGCATCTGCATACTCAATCGGGATCCGTAAGTAGCGATGAAGTTTTTCTCATCTGATTCGAGGAAATAAAGCCGATTGTAATCGAGTTTTCCCATGAACTCCCGGATTAGTTCGACAAAGGTTTCGTCCGAGATTTCCGCATTGTTGAAGTGCAGCGTTTCGAGCATTTCGATCACCCGCATGGTTTCTTGGGACATCAGATCGGTGGGGGCCAGCTCCGGAAGATCGGCCAGGTCGACCAGGGGTTCCTTCTCGGTCAGTCCGAAGGTGACGGGAACGTGAACGCTCGCGAGGAGTGAAATAAGAAAAACGATGGATCTAATCATTACGCGTTGGTTTGAGTTTCGCTTGCGGTTCTAGAATCGCTATCAAAGTTAAGTGGTTTGTCGTCTAGTTGTTCCGTCAACAAAATCAACGAGGGATGGGTTCCTAGGAGTTACCTTTTTTTCAGGAGATCGCCGGCCTCGTCGAGGATCTTCTTCTCTTCGGCGGTGAGCGAGCCGAAGCCTTGACTATTTATTTTGTCCAAAATGCGGTCTACCTCTTTCTTCATGTCCTTTGGCGGGGCGATATTCACTTTGTATGGGTAGGCTGTCGCTCTCGGTTTACTTGGATTTTGTTTAAGCCAGTTGGGAATTTTAAAGGTATCGTTTCGACCGCTCTTGGGATTGCGCAGGTAAATTAACTTGTAGAACAAGTAGCCGCCCAGCATGCCGCCCAAGTGAGCGGAGTGGGCCACCCCGGTTCCATTGAGGAGTTCTAGGAAAATGAGCCCAAAGGCGGCGATGCCGAGAGAAATATACATGAGGATTTTAGCCTTCATCCTCAGCACCATCATCAAGTAGATGTCTTGTTCGGCGTACATGAGTCCGAAGCAGGTAATCAGTCCGAACACGGCTCCGGAGGCGCCAACGACGGCTAGGGATCCCGAAGCGAAGCTGACGATGTACCAAAAAAAGCCTCCAACGACGACGGAACTCAAATACAGCTGCACGAAACGCTTTTCGCCCAAATCGGGCAGGAGCGCTCTGCCTAGGAAAAAGACCCCGATCATGTTGCCTACGATATGGCCAATATTTTCTGGGCTGTGCAGGAAAGAGTAGGTCAAAAAGCTCCAGAGCTTCGGTCCGCCATATTCATTCGCTGTCAGGGCGAATAAGCGAAAATAGCCCTCACCAGCAGTCAACTGAACCGCGTACATGACCACGTTGAAAATGATGATCCCCAATACCATGTTTCGTGCGCGAGGATTTTGGTCTGATTGCATGTAGGTGCGATCGTAAAGCATACGCTAATCTAGGATCCGGATTTTCAGGAGGATTTCAAGTTATACTGTCCCTTATTTGGGCGATCGGGTTGTCTGGGGCAACCGCGCTTGGATACTTATCGATAAATATTATCTTCAACTAAGGCCTGGGTTTGATAACGGGCCCAATTACCTATGGAGGCGATACCAAATTGGTTTGGAATCGGCTAGTTGTGGTCGTGTGTGAGCCGCGAAATAAGGAGACCGGGTAAATTCGACTTAGTTCTCCAAAATCGTGAGGAGAATGGCGTTTGTGAAGAAGTGGTGGACTTTGGGTATTGTCCCCCAGGGAGCGAAGAGTGGCGGATCGAGGCCCTACGCCGAGCGCGAATACGCTCATTTTTTTGCCAAGAGTGGTAGCAAGCGGGCGATCTCCGAGGGCCCATCTCTAAAGAGTATAGCAGCCATTCCGCCTGTTTGCAGAGATTAGATCACAGGCTGGAAGCCTATGCTACCTTTTGAGGGCGCTCGAATATCGCGCCTACCCTCGAGCCAATCTAGAGCCCACTAGCATCCACTCTCAGTTGTTGAATCGGAAGAGGGCGACATCGCCATCTTTGAAGGCGTACTCTTTGCCTTCCAAACGGTATTTGCCGGCTTCTCGGGCGGCTGAAATGCTTCCAAGGGTCGACAGATCCTCGTAAGAGACCACCTCCGCTTTGATGAAGCCCTTCTCGAAATCCGTATGAATGACTCCTGCGGCTTGCGGGGCCAGCATGCCTTGTTCGAAAGTCCAGGCCCGTACCTCCTTTTCTCCGGCGGTGAAGTAGGTTTCCAGCCCCAGTAAAGCGTAGGTGGCTTTGATGAGCAAAGATACACCGGAGTCCTCGACACCCAAATCATGGAGGAAGTCTTTGGCTTCAGAGGGACTAAGGTCGACTAGCTCGGACTCGATTTCAGCGGAAATGATCACGCAGTCCGCGTCGTGGCTCTCTTTGGCGTAGGTTCGCACCTTGGCAACCAATTCATTGGCATTGGCGTCGGCAAGGTCGTCATCGGATACGTTCGCCGCGTAGATGATGGGTTTGGAAGAGAGGAGGTGAAGGTTTTTCATCACCGCAGCCTCCTCGGCCGATACGTCCATCGTATTGGCGGATTTGCCATCGTTGAAATGCGGAATGAGTCGGTCGATTAGCTCGCATATGGCCTGAGCCTCTTTGTCATTCCCCCGGGCTTTCTTGACGGCCTTCTCTTTTTGACGCTCCACGGATTCGAGATCCGCCAAGATGAGCTCCGTATTGATGATTTCGATATCCCGAATCGGATCGACGGATCCCATGTTGTGGATGATGTCGTCATTGATGAAACAGCGTACGACTTGGACGATGGCATCGACCTCGCGGATATTGGCTAGGAACTTGTTTCCGAGGCCCTCCCCCTTGCTGGCGCCAGCGACGAGCCCAGCGATGTCGACGAATTCTATAGCGGCGGGAATGACGACGTTGGTGTTGGCTATTTCTCTCAGAATTTCCAGACGTTCGTCGGGCACAGTGACGACGCCCACGTTGGGATCGATCGTGCAAAAGGGGTAGTTAGCGGATTCCGCCTTGCGTGTTCTGGTGAGAGCATTGAAAAGGGTCGACTTTCCAACATTCGGTAGACCAACGATACCAGCCTTCAACATAGGCGACGAAGAACATTGAATCGGATGTTGCTTGACAAGACCCAATTTTGCTAAATCGTCCTCGTTTTTTTCCACGATTTCCAGGACTTACAGACATGGCCTTAAAGATTAAATTACAGCGGGGTGGCGCCGTCCACAATCCCATTTACCGGATCGTCGTAGCTGAAGCTCGCGGGCGACGCGATGGCCGTTTTGTCGAAAAACTGGGTACTTACATCCCTCGCGCTCGAGGCAAGCAGATCGAATTGACGCTTGATGTGGAGCGGGCCGATTATTGGAAATCCGTTGGGGCGAAACCAACTGAGACGGTTCACGGTTTGATCAAGCGAGCTCGTAAAGATGGTGTGCCGGCAACCGAAGAGGCGGCTAAAGCATAGAGCTTCGTCGCGAATGATTGATTCACATGGCCCGGCGATTTCGTCGGGTTTTTTATTGGTCGTCGCTCTAGTCAGCGCACTGCCAGGGACGCTCTTGTCGTAGGCATAGTTCTCAGCAGCTTCCGTCAAAGCCAAGGGCTTGCCTCGAGGATGTCCACCCCTTAAAGAACCCGCTATAATTTTATGAAGATAGACGTCGTTACCTTGTTCCCGCAAATGCTGGGCGGATTCCTTTCCGAGAGCATGATGGGGCGGGCCCGCGCTAGCGGGATAGTCGATATCGGCGTCCACAATTTACGGGATTGGGCCCAGGGAAAGCACAAGCAAGTCGACGATCGACCTTTCGGAGGGGGAGCAGGGATGGTGCTGATGCCGGAGCCGATCTTCGATGCGATGGAAAGCCTAGCGGCTGGGAGGACGTGCCATCGCGTGTATCTAACCCCAGACGGAGAACCGCTCTCGCCTCGCTTGGCTCAGTCGCTGGCGGATCGAGATCACCTGGTATTTTTGAGCGGGCATTACGAAGGCATAGACGAACGAGCTCGGGAAAAGCTCTTTGATCAGGAGATCAGTATTGGCGATTATGTACTCACGAACGGAACGCTAGCAGCAGCTGTCGTTATCGACTGTCTATGCCGATTTCTGCCAGGATTTTTAGGTGAAGAAAAATCATTGACTAGCGAAAGCTTCGAGGGCAGTTTGCTCGACTTTCCTCAATACACGCGTCCCGCGATGTTTCGAGATATGCCGATTCCGGAAGAGCTTTTGTCTGGAAATCATGCGGAAATCGATAGCTGGCGACAGCGGAAGCGAGAAGAGAGAACGCGCGAGCGAAGACCAGATTTATTAGAGGACTGAGACCATGAATCAGATTGTTAGTGAACTTACCAAGGATCAACTGAAGACGGAAGTGCCCAATTTCAAAGTGGGTGACGGCGTCAAGGTGCATGCTCTCGTGCGGGAAGGCGACAAGCAACGGGTGCAAATTTTCGCGGGCATCGTTATCGCCCGCAAGGGATCGGGAATACAGGAGACGTTCACCGTTCGTCGAATTTCCTACGGAGAAGGCGTCGAAAAGGTCTTTCCGATCCACAGTCCCAACGTTTCCAAGATTGAAGTAGAAAAGGAGTCGAAAACGATGCGGGCTCGCATGTACTACCTCCGCAACCTGGTTGGCAAGAAGGCTATGCAAGTTAAGGAAAAGCGCTTGGCTAAGGGGCATTAAAGCGCCTGCAGGGTTTCTCGTTTCATTGATTCATCACCAAGGCCGCTTCATCTTCAAGCGGCCTTGTTTGTTTATTAAATGAAAAGAGGTTTCTTTTTCATTGGTGAATCGCAGGAGCGGCCCACACTCTGCGGGGCCGCGATTTCGATAGCATGACTAGTTATCGCCACGACTTGTCGGGGCTCTTGCGCTAAACTACTTATCAAGTCGTTTGTCTTGTAGGGTCGCCGCTTGCGACGAGCGCAGAAGTGGATGATACTCTACCCGGGTGGACGCCGTAAGCGGCGACCCTGCAAATTTTAGATCTATTAGACACGTTCTAACTACCCCCATTTTGCTCTTGAGGCTTTAGGGGTGCTCAATTGAGGTGTCTGCCGCCAACTAGATTTTATATATTCCCATAAATCAAATGAACAAAGACATCCTTCAAAAAGCCGCCAATGAAGCCCGCGGACTGGCCATTGACGCCGTCCATGCTTGTAAGTCGGGTCACGTCGGTTTGCCCTTGGGCGCCGCTGAAATCGGGGCAACCCTTTATGGTAGCGAACTTAGCGTGAATCCAGACGAGCCTCGATGGCTGAATAGGGACCGCTTCGTTTTATCTGGCGGACATGGTAGCATGTTTCTCTATGGATGGCTGCATTTAGCCGGATTCGATCTAAGTTTGGATGAGTTGAAGAATTTTAGGCAACTGGGTAGCCATACTCCTGGTCATCCGGAATTCGGAGAAACGGCGGGCGTCGAAAGTACGACAGGCCCGCTCGGTCAGGGAATAGGCAATGCGGTAGGCTTTGCCGTGTCGCAAAAAATGGCGGCTGCGGCCTTCAATACCGATGAGTACATGATACTAGACAATCACGTTGTCGCTCTGGCCGGAGATGGTTGTATCCAAGAAGGTGTAGCTCACGAGGCATCGTCCTTAGCGGGGCATCTGAAGCTGGATAACTTGATCCTCATTTACGATAGCAATGATGTGACTTTGGACGCTATGGCTGAAAAGTCGCAAAGCGAGGATACAGCCAAGCGTTACGAGGCTTTGGGCTGGAATGTCGTCACGATTGATGGGCATGATTTCGATGCAATCGCAGAGGCGTTTTCGGCTGCCAAGGCGGCGAAGGGCAAACCGCAGCTGATTATCGCCAAGACGGAAATCGCTCGCAGCATTGAAGAAGTGGCTGGCACGAGCGCGGGACACGGAGAAAGCGGAGCCATAAAGTATTCAGAAAAGGCTCGGGCTAGCTTGGGGCTTCCGGAAGAGCGGTTTCACGTGTCCGACGATGTGCGGTCCTACTTTAGCGAGTTAAAGCGAAAACGTATAGAAAAATACAATACATGGAAATCGACTTACGATGCTTGGGCCGCTGCAAATCCGGACTTAGCGTCCCGATTGGAAGCGGGAGCCGCTGCCCCGGTGGATGCGGACGAACTGCTGGCCTTGATCCCAGAAGCGGAAGCGGATGCCAAGCTGGCCACACGGGCTGCTGGCTCCAATGTTCTCCAGCCAATCGCTGTGGCTCGGCCAGAATTGATTAGCGGATCGGCAGACCTGCACGGATCTACCAAAAACTATATCAACGACGCTGGCGATTTTCTCCCCGGGAATGAATCGGGCCGCAATCTCCTATTCGGTATCCGCGAACACGGTATGGGAGCCTTGCTCAATGGTGTGGCCTATGATGGGATTTGGCGAGCTTCGGGAGCGACCTTTATGGTCTTCGCTGATTACCTGAGGCCATCGATTCGATTGGCTTCCTTGGCTGGATTGCCCGTTGTCTACATATTCACTCACGACTCGGTTGGAGTAGGTGAAGATGGCCCAACCCACCAGCCGGTGGAGACCGTCTCGGGTCTCCGGGTGATCCCCAATTTGGATGTTATCCGTCCTTGCGATACGGAAGAAACCGCGGGCGCTTTCGTGGCTGCTATGCAGCGCCAATCGGGTCCAACAGTGTTGTCGCTGACCCGTCAGGGCGTACCCAACATCAATACGGTTTCGGCGAATGAGCGGCGCCATGGTGTCCTTAAAGGTGGATACGTTATCAAAAAAGAAGCCGCTGGCTTGGAAACGATTATTATCGCTACGGGATCGGAAGTGCAGCATGCGATAGCTGCTGCCGATGAATTGGGTCCAAGCGTCCGAGTGGTTTCTATGCCGTCGATGAAACGATTCGATGAACAGGAGGATGCCTACCGCGAAAGCGTCCTGCCCTCCACGTGTGAGAAGCGCATCGCTATCGAAGCCGGCGTATCCGGTTTGTGGTACAAGTATGTTGGGATTCAAGGCAAGGTGATCGGTATCGATCGCTTCGGAATCAGCGCTCCAGGAAATATCGTGATGGAGAAGCTTGGGATGACCGCCGCATCTGTGGTTTCAGCGGTTAAAGCTTGAATTAGAGACAAAAGTGCAGGGTCGCCGCTTGCCCGTTCGAGAGCCTCAGGGCCATGAGCCTGTCCTATGGCGGTGCACTGCGTTAGCAAAGGATTCCCGTTCTTCGTGGCGTGTCGCAAGCGACAGCCCTACAACAGATTGTTGCTCAATGATCTCATGATTGGACAGGTAATGGAAATTGCCCACGGCTCTCGGGAGTACGAACGGGAATGCGTATTGCGCAACGAACTACTGCGGGCTCCGCTCGGGTTGAGTCTTTACGATGAGGATTTGACTGCAGAATCGGCGTATCGCCACTTT
This sequence comes from uncultured Opitutaceae bacterium, assembly GCA_964404745.1. Classification (GTDB taxonomy): domain Bacteria; phylum Verrucomicrobiota; class Verrucomicrobiia; order Opitutales; family Opitutaceae; genus Pelagisphaera. Next base: position 23,268 of record CAYOLG010000013.1, on the reverse strand, counting down.
GGGATCTTTTGCTCTACATCGTCGGAGTGCCTGGCTTCCCTAGTCGCAATTCCTGAGGGAGACGGGCTATTTAAGGTCAAGCAAATGGCGGTAAGAGAAGATCAGCAAAAGCAAGGTTTAGGCGCTCGTTTGCTTAGTGAAGCCGAAGCTCGTTTAGCGAAACTAGGAGCTCGCCAGATTTATCTCCATGCCCGCGAGTCAGCGATTGGCTTTTATAGTAAGAGTGGATACGAAGTAGTGGGTCATCGCTTCGAGGAAGTGACAATTCCTCACTTTAAAATGGAGAAATGCTTAAATGGTTAGAGTCGAAGCGTGCATCAACGGAGATAGTGCTGAGATCGCGGCGCAAAACGCAATGGAGGCCTACGAAGGCGGGGCGGATACAATCGAGTTGTGCGCGTCTATGGAAGAGGATGGGCTAACTCCTGCTATTGACGGTATTGCCGCCGCCCGGGCTGCTTTTCCGAGAAGGGGATTGATGGTTATGATTCGCCCTCGAGCCGGCGATTTCGTTTACACGGAACGTGAATACGAGGAAATGGAGGCAAGTATAGCTATGGCCGCGGGGCAAGGGGTGGATGGCGTTGTGTTTGGAGCGATCGATAAAAGGGGCCTTATCGATGTCGAAGGGCTCCGGATTTTGATGAATCAAAGTCAATCTGCCGGATTATCGGCAACGTTTCATCGAGCTTTCGACGTTCTGGAGGATCGATTGACGGGGCTGGAAACCTTGATTGATTTCGGGGTGGATCGAATTCTAACGAGCGGAGTTGCCTGGGGGCTTCCAGGAGGAGCTCTGGAGGGGAAGGAAACGCTCAAGGCGCTTCTTGAAGCGGCTGATGGCAGAATTGAAATCGTAATCGGAGGAAGTGTCGGACCGGGTAATGCCTCAGAGATAGTCCACTCATTGGGCCAGTACTCTGGCCCGCTTTCTCTGCATGCATACTCGGGAGTCCAGGAGAATGGATCAACTGCCAGATCGAAAGTCAGAGCCCTTGCCGAAGCCGCAAATCGATAGGAATGGGAAAGTATATGCGTCAAATTGAGCTCGCCCGAAGGTCGAGCTCCACCTTGCTCGACCTGCGTTAAGGGTGGAACGCGACGTCCCGGCGCGTTTTCTAAGAGAAATACGAGTTAGGTTGAGGCCAATGATTCGCTCGGAATCTATTCCGCGCCCGAACGCTAGTCGGCCGATCGGTTCAAGTTATACTCAAAGCTCGCGGATCTTGATGCTCCGATAGCTAACGAGATCGTTGTGATCCTGAAGCAGAATATGCCCCTTTTCCGACAGGCCGAAGTTCTCGATCTCCGCGTACTTGCTGCGGGCGATGAGGGCATCGTAAATATTCGTGCCCCTTTCGTATTCGACGACTTTGAATCCGTTGAGCCAGTGCTCTATTGTCCCATTGGGTCGGGAAATGATGCGGCCATGGTTCCACTCGCCTATGTGGAGAGGAACGTCTCGGGTATTCACGTTCCGGTAGGGAGGAATGAGGTCGTATAGCGAGGCGGTGGTCCGATTGCCGACTGCGCCTTTCTTGCCATCGGGATGGACCTCGTCGTCAAGCACTTGGTATTCGAGCCCTAGATACTGCGATTTCTTGGCACCAGGTTTCGCGTGGTCGACGACAAAATACTTCACGCCACTGTTGGCTCCTTTGGTTAAGCGAAAATCGAAGTCCAACTCGAAGGCGCCGTAGGTTTTCTTGGTGATGATCTGGCCGCCCTTTCCCCCTGGCTGAATGGTTAGAGCTCCGTCTTCCACTATCCAGCCATCATCGTTGAAGGGGTCCACGTCCGATATGCCTTTCCAAGCTGAAGTCCGTTTCCCGTCGAAAAGAAATGACCATCCCCGCTCTTTTTCCGTCTTGCTCATCGAATTGGGAGCGACGTTGCGTACGTAGATTTCTTCGGAGCGGGATAGCTTGGGCGATTTCGTATTGATTCTCAAATTACGCCATCTCACTTGATAGCCAGCATGGGAAGTATCGCGGATGCTGTGCACTTGCAGGCCGATGAAGCCTGTAATCGCCCGGTCGTCAACGAGGTGGGAAACTTGTCGGCCGTTAAGAAAGGTTTGCGCTTCGTTGCCCACGCACTCGATGCGGGCTTGGTTCCACTGCTCGTTTTTGAAAAGGGAGCGAGCGGAGGGATTGTATTCGACTGGATAGAGCCAGCCTCGGTTGGCTTCGTCGTAGATGCCAGCCGTCCATGCTCTGGAAGAAGTATCGAGCTCGTATTGATATCCGTGTACGCGGCCATCGCGATAGTCCGGCTTGCTCATGCTACGGAACTGCACGCCTGAGTTCAGTCCATCCTGAACCCAAAACTCGAATTCCAAGACAAAGTCGGTATAATCCGTCTCCGTTGCAAGAAACGAGTTGGGTGTGTCGGCCACACTGCGGCCAACGATTTCCCCGTTCTCGATAGAATACTTGGCTTGGCCGCCGAGCTGTTTCCAGCCATCGAAAGATTTTCCGTCGAAGAGCGGTTTCCAGTCGTCAGCGGTGGCGATCGTGGCTGCGAATAGGGAAAGGACTATGGTTAGAATGGGGTGATTGCGAGTTTCCATATTCGCTTTAGAGTGTCGCTTCTGGTTGAACATTCAAGTTCTAAGCAGCGGCGTTTTGTTGAGGTCTGGCCTTGCCAGAGAACCGAGTCCGACAAAGAGTTGCCACATGAGAACTAGGTTATCTTCGGTTGACGCCGCTCCTCTTCCTGCATCGATACTAGCCATTGCCTTGTGCTTTTGCCTTCCGAGCTTCTATGCCGAGCGGCCAAACATTCTCTTTATCTTTACCGATGATCACGCCACTCAAGCGGTTAGCGCCTATGGCGGCATGCTAGCGGACATTGCCCCGACCCCGAATTTGGATCGAATTGCTGACGAGGGCATTCTCTTCAGCAAGTGCTACGTGACGAACTCCATTTGCGGCCCTGCTCGAGCGGTTATCCAAACCGGCAAGTATTCGCATTTGAACGGGTTTCGCCAAAACGGCGATCGCTTCGACGGGAGCCAAGCGACGGCTCCGAAATACCTGCAAAAGGCGGGTTACCAGACCGCAATTGTCGGCAAGTGGCATCTTGCCTCGACGCCTACGGGCTACGACCACTTTGAGGTGCTGAAAGGGCAAGGGGCATACTACAACCCGATGCTCATCACTAACGGGGAAAACGTCGATCACGTTGGATACACTACGGACATCATCACCGAACGATCTCTGGATTGGCTGAAAAACAAGCGCGACCCGAACAAGCCATTCTTGCTCATGGCTCAACAAAAAGCGCCTCACGGGCGTTGGGAACCGGCCATTCGCCATTTGTACCTGTTTGATGGGATGGAGATTCCGGAACCGTCCACGTTGGTTGACGATTACTCGGGAAGAGCCCGTCCTATTTCCCAAAACCGGGCTCGTATGCTGGAAGAGATGAATGATTTCCGGCTCATGATTAAGTATTCGTCAAAACATACGCCGGAGCAATTAAAGCCGTTTGATGACTATTTTCGGCCCCGAAATGAAGCGATGCTGGCTGCCAATTTGAACGACTTCGAACGCAAAAAGTGGAATTACCAGCGCTACATCAAAAACTACCTACGCTGCGTGCGAGCGGTCGATGAAAGTGTGGGACAGTTGCTCCAGTATTTAGATGAAAGCGGGTTGGCTGAAAACACGGTCGTCATCTACTCGTCGGATCAAGGCTTTTATCTCGGTGAGCACGGGCTTTTCGACAAGCGCTGGATGTATGAAGAGTCATTGCGTACTCCCTTGCTGGTCAGATGGCCAGGGGTCGCGAAATCGGGCACGGTTAATGATACGGATATCGTATCCAACTTGGATTTCGCCCAGACCTTTCTGGACTTGGCGGGAGCGGAAATCCCGGACGATATGCAAGGCCGATCGTTGGCCCCCATCTTCAAAGGGGAACGGCCTCGAGACTGGCGCGAGTACCACTACTACCACTACTACGAGCATGGCGGGCATGGGGTGCCCTTGCATTTTGGCGTAACTGACGGTCGCTATAAGCTGATTCGCTATCCGGATCCGGAAAACGATACCTGGGAGCTCTTCGACCTGAAGAACGATCCGATGGAGATGAAAAATATCTACGGGCAGTCGAGCCCCGAAGTTCAGCAAACGTTGAAAAGGCAACTACGACGCTTGCGGGCCCAATACCAGCTTCCTGAGGACGAATTGGAAGGCCTGCGTACGAGTAGCCAGAGGTAGGGTGATTGAATAATTAGCATCTATTCGGGGATGGTAGGGCTGCTTATCCTTTAGTTGCCGAATTGGTTTCAGGTGTCTCATCGAGGTAACTGGGTAGCGAGCGAACTCAGAGCTCCCACAAACTCGATTTATGTATGGGCGCTCGGAGATCGCCCGCTACCTGAAACACCGGAGGTCGTATACCGGGATCGATGTTGAAATGTGCGTTCTCGAACGCGAAAAACCTTCAATGGTCTTCGATGGGGTGGCTGACGGGATTCGAACCCGCGACCCTCGGTACCACAAACCGATGCTCTAACCAACTGAGCTACAGCCACCATCCTCGGAAAAAGGAGCGTTTTAAATTCCACTGACGCTTTCTCCTGTCAATGCTTTTCAGGGAATTCTGGGCGGGATCTGGCGAGAGAGCGTTTCAGAGAGTTCGGCGGTTCAATATCTTGACCTTGGGGATCTCGTTCCTAGTTCCTTTGACCGATGAATCGAATTGAAAGGGCCTTCCAGAACGCTCACTCGCAGAATCGGTCGGCGTTCGTGTCCTACGTTTGCGCCGGAGACCCTAATCCGAAGACTTCGTTGTCGGTCTGCCGGGCTCTGATTCGCTCGAAAGTAGATATTCTGGAGATTGGTGTGCCCTTCTCAGACCCACTCGCTGACGGCCTTACAAACCAACTGGCTGCCCAGCGGGCCTTAGAGGCGGGAACGACGCGAGAAGATGTCTTCGATCTGGTACGAGAGATCCGCAAGGAAGACGAGCACACACCTATCGTATTTTATACCTACTACAATTTGATGTTCAGCGGTGGGCTGGAGGCCTACATTGCGGAAGCCAAAGAGGCTGGCGTGGATGGGTTGCTCGTTTTGGATCTTCCCCCTGAAGAAGCCGAGGATCACATGGAAGCTTGTCAGAAGCGCGACATGCTAACGGTTTTTCTGCTGGCTCCAACGACGCCGGAGGACCGAGTGGAGTACATCGCTCGCAACGCGACTGGATTCATTTATTATGTGTCTAGGACGGGCGTGACGGGCGTTCGCGAAGATCTGGCTTCCGATTTGCAGGAGATGGTCGAGATGATTAAACGCCATTCCGATAAGCCATTAGTAGTAGGATTTGGAATACAGAATCCAGATCAGGTTAACGCAGTGGCCCGCCTCGCGGATGGCGTTGTTGTCGGCAGCGCGATCGTCAATACGATCAAAGGCAATCTCGATGACGAAGGGAAAATGCTGAAGGAAATCGAAACTTTGGTAACGGATCTCGTCGCAGGAACGCAGCGGTGAGTGGCCGTGAATGGTAGCATAGGCTTCCAGCCTGTGGTCTCGACTTCTGCTTACAGGCAGGATGCCTGTCCTGCTTTTCAAATGGCCGCTCGGCTTGCGCCGCCGTAGCGTAGCATAGGCGTGAGATCGGCCGCTATCCATTGACTCATTCTCACTATACATTGGGAATCTATATGCCCAAAAGAAAAGCCGCGACCCGAGTCGCGGCTTTCCTCTGAGAAGTTTTTCGTTTAATGGCCTAGCCTTTTTGGTCCGTTAGCGCGAGCCAGAGAGCGTGTATTACTGCGCCGATACCGAAGGTTAGAAACAGCAGGACGATATTAATCCAGAAGTACTTGGTCGCTCCAATTTGAAGGAAGGCTCCCAAAGGTGGAATGAGAATAGCGAGAATGATTTTAACGACTTTGTTGTCCGTTAGTTGATTGGGGGTTAGGTTTATTATTCAGCAACCTGACGCATATACACATCTTGTTGTGGGAAGGGGATGGATACGCCTTCGCTGTCTAGGCGTTGCTTGATGGTTTTTTGGAAATCGAAGTAAACGCCCGAGTAGTCACTAGTTGCAGTCCATGGACGCACGTGGAAATTAACGCTGCTATCGGCTAGTTCCGCGACCACCACCTGCGGAGCGGGATCTTTGAGCACGCGTTCGTCGGCGTTGAGTACATCCATGATGATGTTCTGCACTTTATCCAAATCATCGCTGTAGCTGACGCCAACCGACATGTCGACGCGACGCGTGTCGTTGGCGGTGACATTGACGATGCTGCCAGACATGATGGCGGAGTTTGGTTGAATAATTTTCTTATTGTCGGGCGTTTTTAGTATGGTGACGAGTACGCCAATTTCCTGGACGACGCCCGCCTGTCCACCTGCGTCGATAAAATCGCCGATTTTAAAGGGACGGAACATGATGATGAGCACTCCCGAGGCAAAATTAGAGAGAGAGCCTTGCAGGGCCAAACCGACCGCCAAGCCGGCGGCACCGAGTACTGCTACGAGCGAAGTGGTTTGGAAACCAATCTGCTGAATCGCTGCCAGCACGACGGCGATCATCAGGATGTAGTAGACTATGCTCGTGCCAAATGAAACAAGGGCGGGATCCACTTCCCGCTTTTGCATCGTCGAGCGCAATTTATTGCGAATGAACCCGGCGATCCATTTACCAACAACAAAGATAATCAGAGCCATCAAGATGGCTTTGGCGACATCGATGCTGTCTTGAACGAGCCACTCTGTGGCTGCCGCAACGAGTTCTTGTGTTTTAGTTAACGTATCCTCCTCATTCATAGAGCCCATCGTGAGGACCTTAAAAATTTTGTCAATATGCAGTGGTCGATGCGGCTTGTCTATGTGCTCGAAGCGATTTTCATCGCTGTTGGCAGATATCAAGCAAGCTGAATCATGTCTTCCGCCATGACGCCAATTCGTGTCAAATCGAGAGCGTCCTCATCGGTCTCCTCGTCGGTGAGGTCATTTTTCATCGGATAGTCGATGACGAAGTCGTGAAAGTAGACGAGTTCCATGGTGCCGTCGAAATGCTCGACGATGGCTGACAGTGATTCCACCCAATCGCCAGAATTTAGGTACCGAAAGTCGCCAATCTTCTTGTCTGCTGGCGTGTGGATGTGGCCGCATATTACGCCGTTGCACCCTTTGGCTTGGGCGAGTTTACCCAGCTTTTCCTCGAAACTAGATACGAAGTTCACGGCGGCCTTGACCTTGGCTTTGATCGCCTTGCTGAGCGAATAGTATTCTTTGCCTCGCCACACGCGGTACTTATTGTACCAGCGGTTCAAGGACATGAGTAGTTTGTATCCCCAGTCTCCTAGATGGGCCAGAAAAACGAAATTCTTGGTTATGGTATCGAAGATGTCGCCGTGAAGAACAAGGTACCGTCCCGTGGGAGTCTCATGGATGAAGTCGTCGACTATAGAGAGTGTTCCGAACTTCATAGGGAGAAAGCGGCTGAGAATATCGTCGTGGTTGCCGCGCAAATAGATGACCTCAAGTTTCTTCTTTTCGATTTTCTTAAGGATATGGCGAATGAACTTGGTGTGCTCCTTGGTCCAGACGCTGCCACGATTTAGCTGCCAACCATCAATAATGTCGCCATTCAGCACGAGACGCTGGCAACGGGTGTTCTTCAGAAAGTGAATCGCTTCTTTGACCTTGCTGTTCAACGTGCCCAAATGGACGTCGGAAATAAAGATCGTCTTATATTTGCGCGGCGGAATTTTCATAGAGTGACTGTTGCTGTTCAGAATGATTATTGAGGATTTTGCAATCGGTAATGGCTTGCGAAAGACGTGTATGGAAGTTCTCGTTGCAATCGCCTTCAAGGAGTTTTCAAATAGGGATCTAGCGAGCCAAATTCGGTGTATTTGCGTAAATGTAACAAATGATTTCCTAGATAATTTCTGAGGACCGAAAGACTGATTGCCTAACAGATGGAGGAGAAACGCAATTCCTTGTTCGTCCTAACCGGTTGCACAGCCGTTGGTAAAACGGACTTGGCCCTCGCCTGGGCGGAGGCATTCGATGCGGAAATCGTCTCTTGCGACTCGCTCTTGTTTTACCGGCAAATGGATATCGGTACTGCTAAACCCACCATTCTCGAGCGAGAACGAGCCCCCCACCATCTCGTTGATATGAGACCGCCCTCTGTGCAAATGGATATCGGCGAATACGTCGACTTGGCTATTCAAAAAGTTGAGAAAATCTGGAGTCGGGGTCGAAAAGTTTTGGTCGTGGGAGGAAGCGGTTTTTACCTGAAAGCCTATTTCGAACCCGTTGTGGACAGCGTTGTCGTTTCGTCTAATACCCGGGCTAGGGTCCGTGAGATCGAAAAAGAGAGTGGCCTAATAGGACTCTTGGAGGCTCTCAAAGAGATCGATCCAGATTGTGAAAAAATTATCGATACAAAGAATCCCAGAAGAGTCGCTCGGTCTTTGGAACGATGCTTGGAAACGGGAGAATCCTTATTGAGACTGAAGACTCGGTTTTCGAACCAGCGCAATCGGCTCATCGATTCGGAAAAACGCCTCGTAGTCCTGGAACGGGAGAAATCGGACCTCAACGCTCGTATCGAGAAGCGAGTGATCGAGATGCTGGAAAACGGATTGATAGACGAAGTGAAGCGACTGCGGGAGATCGGTTTTGCATCGAACCCGAGCGCAGCTAACGCTATTGGCTATCGCGAGACGCTCGAATATCTCTCAGGTAAGTGCAGTAGGGATACGCTCATCGAACGTATTGTAGTGAACACGCGCCAGCTAGCCAAGAAACAGAGAACCTGGTTTAGAACCCAATTGCCAAGCGGGAAACGGGTCGATTTGACCAATGCTGAGCCAGTAGATATACGATCCCTGTTTCTATGAAAAGCCACTCTCCACTAAATGTCGCCCTGATCGGTCTAGGCAGGGCAATTCCAATTGGAAAGCATCCGAGCCTTGCCGCAAGTGTCATTTAGGTACGCAGTCGACACGAACTCAGAGCGGGTGAAGGAAATTGCTTCCGAGTTTGACTGCAAGGCGATTTCGAGCCCAGAAGAAGCCTATTCGGATCCGGAGATAGATGCGATAATCGTGGCGACGCCGACGGGTGAGCATTATGGTCAGATACTTGCCTCGCTCGAGGCGGGGAAAGCAGTGCTTACGGAGAAGCCCTTGGGTAAGGGGATAGAAGAAATCGACGAGTGTTTTCAGCTGGCTTTCGCAAAAGGGTTGCCGCTGTTTGTGGTGTTCAACCGATGCTTCGATCCCTCGCATGCCCGCGTTGCCAAAGAAGTTAGAGAGGTCAGTGTAGGGCAGCTACAATTACTGCGGCTGACATCCCGAGACTCTCGGCGGCCTATTTCATACCAAGATGCGCGCATGAGTTATTTGCTTTGCGATTTGGCCGAACGCTCGTTTCTAGAAGGGAAACCATTGTCTGTTCCGTCGCCATGAGAGAACTGGAGGCAAGAGAACGAAGGCTTGGATCACGGTCGAGCGACTTTAAAACAGCCTGGGGAGGCCTTATCATTGGTAGCGCTTTGATCGCGTCGATCGTGGGGATCGCTTGGTCGGGTTCGGATTGGGGACGAGGTATTTTTTCGCATTTATGCCATCAGCAGACTGGCCGCTGCATCGCAGTGGGAGGTACCGCGATGGCTGTGTGCGCTCGCTGCCTAGGGATTTATGTCGGCATCGTTGTGGGTTGCGCATTCCACGCCCTTCGGTATTCTCGTTCCAAAGTTTCTTCCACCTGGTTGTGGATCAATTTGTTGGGGGCAGCCTGTACTAACGGGCTCGATGTTCTATTGGAGGCATGGCAAGCGTATGGCAATTTGCCGATCCTTCGACTGGCTTTAGGCCTCTACTTGGGCGTATCCTTGGCGCTTTTTGTATTGGGTCGAGTCACGACTCCATCGCCGAAGGAAAATAATCGAGCTTCAAATCGCTTGCCCAGTGGAGTTGGCTGAGGATGATGCCCAGATGACCGAGGATCAGGAAATCGTAAACCTTGATGATTGCCCGCCAAAACCTGCCCTACTGGCCGGGGCTGCCGTTTCGTTCATCCTAACCCTCTTTCCGTTGAGCTATGCCCTTTGCTGCCTGCCATTGGTAATCGGGGGTTTCGTAGCGACGGCTACTTATATCTTTAAATACAGCATCCGAATCGAGCTCAAGGTGGGGATGAAGTTGGCCATCCTTTCCTGCCTCGCCGGATTTGGAGCTTCAACCGCATTGTACGATATCCTATGGGCAGCTACCGACTACCGCATAGGACTGAATTGGTATGTTGAGTTGTTAGGCAGTTTAGCCGATTCGGCTCCGGAGTCGTCTAGAGACCAATTGCTGGAATCAATTGATTTGTTGAAATCCCAAAAAATTGGGCTGGGCGTGGTTCTTCAGCAGGCTCTAACGGTTGTTGTCACATCTGGCATCGGGGGGGGGATGGGCGGGGCCCTTGCCAGCTCCCTCTTCAAAAAAGGCTCGTTAGCCCAGTAGGCGAAAAAAGATCCTCGTGGGTAATTCGGGTAGAGAGGACCGGCTTGGTCCTCCGCTTAGATGAGTTGGAGGATCGAGCCGATCCTCCCTACCTTCAAAATTGTCCCGTAGCTCCCTTGCTCCGGTAATTTTTAGCGCACGGCCCGATAATCACATTTTTTCGGAAGCCCGGGAAAGAATCTCATAGGTCCGCGTCACCATCTCCCTAGGATCCTCCAGCAAGCCTGCCGCGATGAGGGAATTGTCGAAGGCCTGCAGGGCGATCAGCTTGGCTAGGTCCGGGTTCGATTCCCGCTGCTGATTGAGGTTGATCATCAGGGAATGCCTCGGGTTGATCTCGAAGAGCACTTCATTCGGCATCCCCGAATCCTGGCCCATTTGACGCATCATGCGGCGCATCTGCGATGACATGGCGTCGGGTGACAAGGCCATGGAGGGACTGTCAACCAGCCGGGTAGAGACTTTCACTTCCTTGACCCGATCGCCGATCGTTTCCTTGAGCCAGTCGCAGAGACCCTTGCTTTCCTCATCGGACAAGGCTCCCTCTTGGTTTGGCTCGGGCGCGTCATCCAGCTTGAGATCCCCCTGATCGGCGGAGACGAGAATTTTTTCTTCGTATTCACGCAAGTTGGACATGACGTATTCGTCTACAGCTTCGTAGAGGAACAGGACTTCTACGCCTCGGGCTTTGAATCCCTCTAGGTAAGGCCCGCTTTCGATGGATTCGCGGTTTTGTCCCAAGATGTAGTAGATTTCCTTCTGGTCTTCCTTCATGCGCGACACGTAGTCCGCCAATGAGGTCCGTTTACCCTTTTCCAAAGTCGACGACTCAAAGTAGAGGAGCTTTGAGAGTTCGTCTTTGTATGTGAAATCGATGGCTACGCCTTCTTTGATAAAGAAGCCAAATTTGTCGAAGAATTCCTGATACTGTTCGGGGCGTTTCTTGGCTTCCTCAGCGAGGAACTTCAGGAACCGCTTGGTGATCACCTTACCTAGTTTCTGAAGCAGTGATTTATCCTGCATCGTTTCCCGCGAGATGTTGAGCGGCAAGTCTTCGCAATCGACGACTCCTTTGGCGAAGCGCATCCATTCGGGAAGGAGCTCGTCAGGCTTGGAGTCGATTAGCACTTTCCGGCAGTACAAAGCTACCCCGGGATCGATGCGGCCGAGTCCAGCCCGTTCCGGATTCTCTTGCGGAACGAAGAGCAAGGCTTTGATAGCTAAGGGAGCGTCGGCGCTGAAATGCAAGCGATAGCGCGGCTCGTCCCAGGCATTGGCTTGGAACTTATAGAATTCCGTATACTCTTCGTCTTTGATATCGGACTTGCTCCGCAACCAGAGGGCGTCGATCGTGTTGACCACATCCCCGTTTAGTTTGATGGGGAACTGGACGAAGCTGGAATACCGCTTGACGATTTCTTTGATGTTGGAGCTGCTGGCGAACTGCTTGTCGTCGTCCTTCAAAGAGACCACGATTTTGGTCCCTCTGCGCTGGCCGTCGACTTCCTCGATCTCGTAATCGCCAGCCCCGGAACTTTTCCAAACGTGGCCGGGCTCGTCCTCCTTCCAAGATCGGGAGAAGACTTTCACTTCTTTAGCGACCATGAAGGCCGAGTAAAACCCGACACCAAACTGGCCGATCAGGTTCTCGTTCTTTTCGCCGCCCTGCTTCAAGGCTTCGAGGAACTGTTTGGAACCTGAGTGGGCGATCGTACCCAGGCTCTTGACGAGCTCGTCTTTCGTCATGCCTATCCCGAAATCCTGGATGGTGATGTTATTGGCGGTGTCGTCGGTGGTGATCTTGATCTCAAGATCCAGATCCTTGTCGAAAATATTCTTCTCGGTCAGCTTGACATGCCGAAGTTTCTCCAGGGCATCCGAGCCGTTGGATATCAATTCGCGGACGAAGATTTCCTTCTCCGTGTAGAGCGAATGGATAACGATATCCAGAAGCTGCTTTATTTCCGCTTGGAACTGATGTTTTTCTACATTTTGGGCGCTCATGAGAATGTATGGTTATTCGTTTTGAATCGTCTATTCGGTTACGCGCTGACTCAGGGGCTTCAAGTTCAATCTTCGATTGACGGGTGAGAAAGAAGATTGGGCGGGATGTCGCGTCTGCACTTCAATCGGCAGGGCTGGGCAAACACCTCGGCTTGCCTCGGCTCCTTGGTAGGGAGGATCAAAATAAATCGAAATGCAATTACGTGCGATCGTTGGATCTAGACTATGGCCGCTCGTCTGGCACCGCCGTAGCGTTGGCGTAGGCGTGAGATCGGCCGCTACCGAAAACGCCTGGGCGAGAGTCTACTTATGTTCGGCATCCGGGGTCTCGATTTCAAAGCCGTGTATCTTCTCCTCCTCCTCAGGAGTCGTCAGTACTTTGAAAATACACCAGCAGAAGAGCGCTGTGACGCTTCCCACCGACACGAGCATAATGATCCATCCACCTAGAGTCATGATTTCTTCCCTTCTTCGTTCTCAAATTTGAACTTTTCCGCGATAGCGGCCAATATCGCAATGAACGAGGCCACTATAATGATCAGAAAAACGCTGAGTATCGCCACTCCATTAGGTTCGATAAAGAGATCCTTCCAATAGGACGAGTACTCTTGCTGGCCAGTTATGATGTTGTATCCAAATACATTTTGCGTCGTCCATAGAGCGAAAATGGTAAGCAAAAACGTGGGTGTAACATACCTGATAATAAACCCATAGATTTTAGGGACGGGGAAGATAGCTCCTTGGTTGGCCATTTTCAAGCCTCGCTTGATCCCGATTACCCACCCGAAAATGATAATCTGTACGGTGGCGAGCACGAATATGAGGAAGGTGCCCACCCAAAAATCGATAGTATCCAGAGCCTTTAGGTCCTTGCTGAAGTAGACGACGAAACCGCTTCCGATAGCGGTGATAAAGCCAAGTATGGCGACTGATTGATGCCGACCAATATTCATCGACTCCTCGAGGAACGCGATCCCTGGCTGGAGCATGGACAGCGAGCTGGTGACGGCGGCGAGGAACAGCAAAAAGAAGAAGAGAAATCCGAAGAGTTGTCCGGCCGGCATAGAGCTGAAAACCATGGGCAGGGCGTTGAAGCCCAGTCCTAAGGTGGAGCCGGTGGCTCCGGCGATTCCCAGGAAGGTGAAAGCGGCTGGGACGGTCATCAATCCCCCGAGACCGACTTCGCAAAACTCATTGGCAGAAGTGGAGGCTAGACCGCTGAGGACTACATCGTCTTTCCGTTTAAGGTAGCTTGCGTAGGTAATAATGACGCCGAAACCGATGCTCAGGGAGAAGAATATTTGCCCCGCAGCATCTAGCCACAACTGAAAATTCGTCAGCTGTTCTGGCAAGAAAATCTCTCTTACCCGCAAGTCGGGGCTGGCTGAGGCTTCTTGTTGGGCAATGCTCAACGAGCGTTCACCGACGATCTCCCTAGCTTTCTGCCAATCGCCGTCGGCCGACCGCTCCTCCAGGAACACCTTGGTGGGATTCCACATGTAGCCTAGACCGTTGGAGACATTGAGGTCCGGGTTGCCGGGATCGGGGGTGCCCAGCGTCATTACCCTTACCAACACGACGAGAGCCAGTATCACAAGGGCAGGCATCGCGTATTTGCAGAATAGCTCGATGCCTCGGGAGAGGCCACGGTAAATGAGGAAAAAATTGAGGATGAAAACCGCTATGAGAAATAATCCTACCTGCTTGATGTCGAATCCGAAGGCGGTTCCATTCTCTCCGATGCCGACGAAACTTTCGAAAAATGCGCCAGCCTCATCGCCGCTTTGGAAATCCAGATTCCCAGCCATGAAATTGACCGCGTAGCCCAAGCACCACGCCTCGATGTAGACATAGTACATGTAGATCATCACCGGAACGAGGACTCCCAGAACCCCTACGTATTTGAGATTCTTTCGACCCGTAATAGCTCCGAGTATGCCAGGGCTGGAATTGTAGCCCTTTTGCCCCCCAGCCCGTCCCATAGCCCACTCGGCCCAGCAAATGGAGAGGCCGATAATCAGGAAAGAGATAAAATAGGCCAGCATGAAGGCGCCGCCGCCATGCTTGGCGGCCAATCCTGGAAAGCGGAGGAAGTTGCCGAGACCGACAGCGCTGCCGGATACGGCCAGGATAATCCCGATGCGCGAATTCCATGTCTCTTTGGGGGTGAAGGAGGTCATGGAAAAAGGGTTCTAGGGACGGTCAAGGTTAAGGCCAGTAAAAAGAATGGGCCCAGGAGAAGGGATCTTACACCACATGACGCTGGACTTCGCAGTCCAGTAATCTCTTTATGGCGATGGTCGTCCTTATGTTTCCAGTTGTCGATAGATACATCTTTTTCGAGTGGCTTAAGATTTTCGGGCTCGTCTTGGGGGCTATGTTTGGCCTGCAGCTGATTGTCGAAGTGCAGGACAGCTTCTCGGACCTGCTCTACTACAACGCGGATTTCGGGCAGATCATTTTTTATTACATGGTGCTGGCCCCGAGTTTTTTGACGATTTCCCTGCCCGCTGCGATTCTAGTATCCATTTTGTACGCGCTGGCTCTATTGCATCGCAACAACGAATTCATAGCCTTTCGCGCTGCCGGTATGAGCGTGTCCCGAATCACCCGAACCCTGTGGTTTGCGGGTTTGGGTCTTTCGGTTGGGCTATGGCATCTTAACGCTAGCTTGATTCCCTGGTCGGTGGAAGCTTCTCGCAAACTCATGGATACGCTCGAGTGGGATCGGCAGGCGGAAGTGGAGGGGTCAGAAAAGGTGGGCCTCGTCTACAATCTCGCCTTCGACAATCGTAAAGACAATCGAATGTGGTTCATCAATCGCTTTAGCGAATACAAGCAGATGGGTTTTGGACTAACGGTTTCCTTGATGGACGAGGAACGCCACGAAGTGCGCCGCATTACAGCGGAAACGGGGTACTATAGCGAGGACGATGAATATTGGATTTTCCTGGAAGGCCGGGATAGCCGATACGCGGCTGAAGATGGCGAGCTGGTGCGTACCCTGCCATTCGAGAAACTGGAGGCGGAAGAGCTCAATGACGATCCGAGTTTGATGCTTCTTTTCGGGGAACGGCCTAAGGATCTCTCTTTCCTGGAATTGAGAAAGATCACCGATAATTTTTCGATTACAGAGAATCCCAAAGTGCTGGACTATCAGGTTAGGATGCATGCCCTGATGGCGGGCGCGGCCAGTTGCCTGATCGTCACCGGCCTTGCCATCCCGTTTGCGGTGTCCGGGGTGCGCGTCAATCCAGCTGTGGGCGTATCCAAATCGATAGCGTTATTTTTTGGATACTACATTATGACAAGTGTTCTCAATTCATTGGGTAAACAGCAGGTGCTTTCGCCAGAGGTGGCTGCTTGGGCGCCGAATATCTTTATGGTCGCGCTGACCTACGTTTTGGTTAGGCGCGTACGTTAAGGTGTAGCTATGACACAGGAGCGTAGAGAAATCGCTAGTTTGCTAGAGAGCGCATCGGAGCAGAACGATGTTCTGATCCAAGGTTGGGTTCGTACGCGAAGGGACTCCAAGAACTTCTTTTTTTTGGAACTCAATGATGGATCCTGCTTGAAGAATATCCAAGTGGTGGTGACGGAAGACACGCCGGGCTACCAGGAGCTCAAGGCCGTTCGCACGGGGGCGTCGGTATCGGTACAGGGGGACCTGGTTCCTTCGCAGGGGAAAGGGCAAAAGTGGGAAGCTTCGGCCAAGGAGATTTCGCTTATAGGCGACTCTTGCGAAACCTACCCGCTCCAAAAAAAGCGTCACTCCATGGAGTTTCTGCGAGAAATTTCCCATCTTCGGCCTCGAGCCAACCTTTTCGGAGCTGTCTTCAGAGTTAGGAGTCGCCTGTCTTACGCCATCCATCGATTCTTCCAGGAGCATGGTTTTTTCTATGTCCACACGCCTATTATCACGGCCAGCGATTGCGAAGGGGCGGGCGATTTATTCAAAGTGACCACTCTGGACCTAGATCAGCCCCCGAGATCCGAGGACGGGCTCCTGGACTTTTCCCAGGATTTCTTTTCCCAGCCAACCTATTTGACAGTTAGTGGCCAATTGGAGGGAGAAGCTTTCGCTACCTCCCTTGGGAAGATCTACACTTTCGGGCCGACCTTTCGGGCGGAAAATTCCAATACCTCACGACATGCCAGCGAGTTTTGGATGGTGGAGCCGGAGATCGCCTTCTGCGATTTGGAGCAGGATATGGGATGGGCGGAAGACTTCGTTAAATGGGTCATCAAGGACGTTCTAGAATCCTGCCAAGACGACTTGTCCTTGTTCTTTCAATTCATCGATAAGACCTTGGAGGAGCGACTGAAGTTTGTCGTCGAGCGTCCCTTTAATCGGGTGTCCTACACGGAAGCAATCCACATTCTCCATAACTCCGGGAAAGCATGGGAATACCCGGTCGTTTGGGGAGCCAATTTGCAGTCTGAGCATGAACGCTACTTGACGGAGGAGCATTTCAAGAGCCCGTTAACGGTTTATGACTATCCTAAAGATGTGAAACCCTTCTACATGCGCGGCAATGATGATGGCAAAACAGTGGCGGCAATGGACGTCCTCGTGCCAGGAATCGGGGAGATTATTGGAGGAAGCCAGCGCGAGGAGCGCCTGGAACGTCTCCTCGAAAGCATGAAGGCTCATGGCATAAGCCAGGAGGAGTATAGCTGGTATGTGGACTTGAGACGGTACGGAAGCGTCGCTCACGCTGGCTTCGGATTGGGGTTCGAGCGTTTGCTGATGTTCGTGACGGGCGTGGCCAACATACGAGATGTTATCCCATTCGCCCGCACTCCGGGAACCGTTTAGCCCTGTCGCTCGAATTTTGACCTATCCTATCCAGTTTTATAATCGGTACTCCGAAACGGTGGAGTCGGAGTCGATCTATGGCGAGTCGTATTTACGGTGGACCTACGAAAATCCGTTGGGGCGGTTGGCTCTATGGCTTCTCGTCAAGCGCTCGCTGTTTAGCAATTGGTACGGCTGGCGTATGGACCGTCCAGGGAGTCGAGAAAAGATAGGGCCGTTCATAAAGAGATATGAAATCGATATGGACGACTATCAGCGGAATGCGGAAGCCTTTAAAACGTTCAACGAGTTTTTCTACCGCGAGTTGAAGCCGGGGGCGCGCCCGATTGCTGTTGGCGAGGACGTTGTCACCCTTCCAGCTGATGGGAGGCACCTGGCCATCCCCGATTTAGCCACAGTGGAGCGAATTTACGCGAAAGGGCAGAGTTTCGATTTAACCGCTTTTCTGGGAAGGGCGGATCTGGCCAATCGATTCGCGGATGGATCGATGGTCATCTCTCGGCTTTGCCCAGTCGACTACCATCGCTTTCACGCTCCCGTCTCTGGAAAGGTTGCCAGCATCGAAGCGATCCAGGGTCCTTTATACAGCGTCAGCCCCATCGCCTTGCGCAATCGCCTTTCCTTCCTTTGGAACAATAAGCGCGTCTTAACTTTGATTGAAACGGAATCTCTCGGAACAGTGGCATTTGTCGCCATTGGGGCAACTTGTGTTGGGCGTATTCACATGAGCATTTCAGAAAATGAGGATCTGAGTAAGGGCGATGAATTGGGCTATTTCGCCTTCGGAGGATCATGCGTCGCCACGATTTTCGAAAAAGATCGCATCGAACTGGCGGCCGACTTGCTCCGCCAATCCGCCAATTCAAGGGAAGTCTACGCGAAAATGGGAGACGTTTTGGGAACGCAAGTTCGATAGAGCGCGTCCCTTGGTTGCCAAGGGACTGTTAGGTTCAAGTATCCGCGGTTTGGAAGCGGATAGCATCCAGAAGAAAATCTACACCTGCTCCTCAGCTGCCGTCTTCTCCTGCTGGAGACATTCCTCGCAGATGCAGCTATCCTCTCTATAGCGGAAGTCCCGATCTGGGTGGGACTTGTCGGTGGCTCCGCAGACGGAGCATTTGTGGAAAGCTTCGGCCTCGAACTTCTCCTTCTCGGCCTTCATGTGGGCGATCCGCTTTTTCGACTGGAAGGTTTGCAGAATGTCTTTTGTGAAGAATAGGAAATAATTGGATACGCTCGCTATGAGGAAAACCTTGGTCTGCCAGTAGGGATTGGAAAAAAACAGGAGCGCTAGGTAGGCCCAGGCTATCCAGCCAAGCCAGCGTACTTTCACGGGAAGAATGAAAAATAGTCGTAGCTCAAAATCGGGGAATAGGTAGGCGAAGGCCAAGAAGATGGTTTGCCCCCAGATTGCATTGGAAATTGGCGCGCCAGGCAAAAGAAAACCGGCCGCCATGCCCAGAATTGCCCCAAGAATCATGTAGAGATTGAGACGGAAGGCTCCCCATTGGCTTTCGAGGGCGCTGGAGATCATATAGAAAATGTACCAAGCGAAAATGAGGAATATGGGATGGGCGAAAGGAGGAATGAGCGGGAAGGCGAATATGCGCCAGAACTCGCCTTCGAGAACGAGTTTAGAATTGAAAAGCATTCGCTCCAATAACGCGTTGGACCCATCCGAATTGACATAGCCGAAAGACAGAAGCCAGACTCCCACTTGCCCGGCTACGATGTAGACGGCGATATTGTGGATCGCGAGCGAGCCAAATTTCCTCTCAAGTTTATCCAAAAAATTCATACAATACACCCATTTGGATCAGTCAGTCTGTCCGCTATTCGGGATTGGGATACTCCGCTACCGTTTCGATACTGATGCCGCCCCTCGGCTTTTGGATGGTAGTAACGCGACAGGTCATTGGAACAATGTCCCTTACCACGCGATCTCTGATTTCTGCCGCCAATTTCTCTGCGAAAACGGGTATATTGGCGAATCGCCACAGGTAGAGTTTTAGGCTTTTGGATTCTATACAGCGATCATTGGGCCGGTATTCGATTTTCACGGTGTAGAAATCCGGCTGCCCCGTGATCGGGCAAGAACTGGCAACTTCGTCGGAAGTCAATGTAACACTGCCGATTCCATCAGGAGCGGGGAATGAATCCAGTTCCTCAATCGGTTGGGCGATTTGCTTGCCAAGATATTTAGAATCCATGGTGGTGGTGTCGATATCCCAGAGGTAGGTATGGGCATTTGCTGTGGCAAGCTCGGTTTTCCATGGGCATGCCATGAATCGCTTCAAAATTGGATTTCGCCGTTGCCAAGGCGAAAAGGAGTTGCAGACAAGCAAGGCATGAAACCGACATTGCTAATATTGGCAGCAGGAATGGGTAGCCGGTTTGGTGGGCTTAAGCAAATCGAGCCAATCGGGCCAAGTGGCGAGTGGATTCTCGATTTTTCCGTGCATGATGCGGTCCATAATGGTTTTGGCAAAGCGGTCTTTGTGATCCGAGAGGAGATGTTGGAGGCTTTCGAGTCAGTTAAGCGGCGTTATGCGGATCACATAAATTTGGAATTCGCGTTCCAGCGATTGCAGGACCTGCCGGTCAGGGCGGAATTGGCTGAGGGGCGATCCAAGCCTTGGGGCACTGGCCACGCGGTCTATGCTGCCAGAGATTCGATAAGCGAACCGTTCGCGGTGATCAACGCCGACGACTTTTATGGCCGTGCCGCGTTTCAGTCGCTGGGCGAATTTCTTCTCAGGCCTCCCAGCGAAAACGAGTATGCGCTCGTCGGATACAATCTGAAGAATACCCTGTCTAGCCACGGATCGGTTTCGCGAGGGATTTGCCATGCGAACGAGGATGGTACCTTGAAAACGGTTGAAGAACACACGAATATTAGGAGGCCCGCAGATTCGGGGCCCGTGTTGGGAACGAACAAAGCGGGGGATGAGGTTGAATTACCGGAAGATACCAGAGTATCGTTGAACTGCTGGGGATTTCCGGCCGCGTTTCTATCCACCCTTGAGGGGCTGCTGTCTGACTTTCTTGCCAACTATGAAGCTAAGCAGGGAGGAGAGTTCTATCTGCCATTTGCCGTAGACGCGCTGATTCAAGCTGGCCATGCCAAGGCGAGGATTCTGGACTGCTCTAGTCGTTGGCTTGGCGTGACGCATCGAGACGACCTCCCTTCAGTCAAAGAGCAGATTCAATCGCTATTCGACAGCGGCGTTTACCATTCGCCGCTTTGGAAATAGGGTAAATGCCATTGACCCGCTCGGAGATCGGGCTCCACCTGATATTCGAAGCCTGGGGCCTACTTTTTCGCCTCGGTTTTTACCCGATCACCATCGTCGAACAAATGCAGGTCCTCGACGATGACCCGCTCGCCATCGGTCAGCCCATCGATAACTTCGATCGCGGTCACGCTGGTGTAGCCCGTTTCTATTTCTCTTCGTTCGACGACCCCGTCTTTGACGACCAATACGCTATCGCGAATGACGGCTTGCCGAGGAATTTGCAGGGCGTTTTCGTGTTCGTCTAAGGTAATAGTGGCGTCGCCAGTGAGACCGGGATCCAAGCGTTCGCGATCGATGTCCACTTCTAAATGAACGGTGAATCGCTGCGTGCTTGAATCAGCTACCGGGATAATCTTCTTCACCTCGGCTTTGAATTGTTCACCATCAATGCCGAGAAACGCTACCTGGGCGGGCATACCCTCCGCGAGACCGACAAAATGTTCCTCGCTGACCTTGACCTCGACGATGCGGGTTTGCGAAACCACTTTGGCTAGAGTCGCTCCGCCTCCGATTAAGTCTCCTTGGTAGGCGAATATTTCGGTCACGATGCCATCGATAGGTGAAACGATGGTCATTTGCTCCTTTTGTCTTTTCAGCCGTTTCAGGGCGTTCTCCAAGTTCTGTAGCGAGGCTTCGTTTTTCAAATCTTCGCGGGCGATGTCGTCCTTTATCTTATCTACCGCCCTTTGAGCCTTGGTCACATCAAGCTCGCGGACGCCGCCTCTCTCGAACCGGAATTTCAAGTCGTTCAAGGTGTCGAGACTGGTTTCCAGCGACAGTTGCAAGGGTGATCGGATCTCCAGATTGCGTTTGGCGCGATCGTATTCGTTCTCGGATCTCTCGATATCGATATCGATGTCGCCGGTATCTAGCTGAAAGAGTATTTCTCCTTCGGATACGGTTCCACCTATCTCTAGGTTGGATGCGATGACCCGCCCTCCGTGCTCGCCACGAATAAGCATCTCCTGTTCCGCTAGGACGCTGACTGTGCCGGGAACCGCATTTACTGCGATTCCTCTTTGCGTTTCAGCAACCACTGCTGTGGGAACGGATTTGGTGAGCACGAAGGCGCCGATGGCGACGGCGATAGCTAGCGGAATCAGAAATTTAAATACGGTACTTATTTTCATTCTGGCGATATAGGCATAGAGCGCGATTGCGTTCGCTTCTCGATAAATTTCTGGGCGAAGGGATCGAGGCCGAGCAGCGATGTCATATTAGCTAGGGCATTGTGGTATTCGGATCGGGAACGATTGGTCCGGACCTCTTGGGAGGCGAGGGAAACGATAACGTTCTCCAGGCTGGATTCGGCAGCTCGCCCTTCGTCAATCTCGGTTTGCATTTCCCCAATTCGCTTGCGGGCCTGCTTGAGAGCTTCCTCGTCTCTGTCTAGTATGCGGCGATTGAGATCGAGTAGCTTTTGAGCCTGTCCGAGTTCGAAAAGATAGTTCGATTTTGCCGTTTCGAACAGCTGCTTCATTTGCTCGATACGAGCCATAGCGGAAACGATGCTGCCTTTGGCGCTTCCGCTGTCGAAGATATTCCAGGACACCGTTATCCCGCCAAAGAGGATTTCTTGGGCCCGGTTCCGTCCAACCTCGTCGAGCTCAAACTGAGTGACTCCAAAAGAAACGCCGAAGTTAGGCTTATTGCGCTGCCGGGCTACGTGAAGATCCTCCTGGTAGTAATCGATGGATTTTCGTCGCTGCTCGATAGACATATTTTGGGAAACGCCTTGTTCAAAGAGGGCGCTCAGAGAAGCGATTTGCTCTTCGTCCAGGGTTGCGGGTTCAGGCACCTCGACTGGGAGGTAATCGATGATCGCCTGGGGATCAGACCCTACAAGTCGAGCAAGCGTATCGACCTGATCCTGGAACCCGTTCTCGGCCCTAAGCAAATCGAGTTCTGCCGCGTTCGCTTGTAGTTCTAGGTTGTATACCTGAACTACAGAAGCGGTTCCCGAATCGAGTCCTTTTTGCTCCAATTCGAGTGTGGCTCTTCGCCGATCGAGGGTCTTTTGCTTGAATTCGAGGTCGCGGTTGGCAACGACGATCTGCAAGTATCTCCGGCGGACGTCGAGCGCGAGCTTGCGGTAGGTCTCGAAGGTGTTGAGCTCCTCCATTTCCAAATTGAGCTCTCCTTTCTTTCGATTAGCCTCCAAAGCGCCCCAATGGTAGAGAGTTTTCGAGAGGGCGAGCGAATAGGCTAAGCGTTCGCCGAGTTCGCTTTCGTCTCGTTCGAAGTCGTATTCTTTGCGGAAATTCAAGTTGCCCCGGAGCTGCAGCTTTTTCGGGGCCGCAGCGACCAAGCGGCGTCCTTCATAATCCTGCTCGACGAACTCTCGCATTTGCAGACTTTCCGCCCCGGTCATGGCGACATCGAGGACGTTGTTCAAGCCGCTGATGGTGGTTTCGGGCAAGCGGGTGGCCAAATCGGGGGTTGAGGCGGCGGCCCTCGAAGATAAAATAATCGCCATGATCGCAAATACAATGACGGGATAGGCAAAGATTTTGGTAACTGTGGTCCGCTCCAGCATACAATTGTAATGTCAATTGAGAGAATGTCCCGCGAGTGCAATGGCGAGTGGAAAATTTCCGTAAGCGGGATTCACAACTATTCTACACTCTCTTAGGTGGTATAGCTCAGCTGCC
>CAYOLG010000012.1:0-118450 GCA_964404745.1 uncultured Opitutaceae bacterium | reverse complement strand
TCTTAGGTAGTAGAACTCAAAATTTTTTAAGTATCACTATAAAAACAATTTATTATTATTTTTGCTCGATCGGTAGGTCGGCTCTTCAGCCAGCTTGAGTTCGAGTATCCCTTCCAAAACGCGGGCTTGCTCAAGGGCTGCGCTACTGACGAGTTCTCACGAAGGAGCGTTAGCGATTGCTATAGATTGAGTCGACTCGAGTGGGCCAATCAGCTTCGCGATCCGCTAGCCGAACAAGTCTAGTTGATTGTCGTCAGTTTGGACGCGAATCTTTTTACGCGGCTTAGCTTTGGGTCCAGGAGCGCTGACGGTTACGGTGGCGTCATCCGATTCGAGCTTGTTGAGAATTTCTTTGGCCCGTTCTATCACGGGCGCAGGCAATCCGGCTAAGCGGGCGACCTGTATTCCATAGCTGCGATCGGCAGCTCCTTTGACCACGCTTCTGACGAAGACAATGTCGTCGTTCCATTCCTTAACGGCTACGGAAAAATTTTCTAGCCGATTGAGGTGTTTTTCCAGTTCCGTGAGCTCCTGGTAGTGAGTTGCGAAGAGCGTTTTCGGGCCCCTTTCCTCATCGTGGTGAAGATATTCGACCACGGACCAGGCGATGCTCAATCCGTCGTATGTGCTCGTGCCTCGGCCGATTTCATCGAGGATAATCAAACTGTTTGCAGTCGCGTTGTTGAGGATATTGGCGGTTTCATTCATCTCCACCATGAAGGTAGAGTTGCCGCGAGCGAGATCGTCGCTGGCCCCAACTCTGGAAAAGATGCGATCGACTAATCCGATGCGAGCGGATTTGGCGGGCACCCAACATCCTATTTGAGCCATCAAAGTGATCAGGGCGACTTGGCGAATGTAGGTGCTTTTGCCTGCCATGTTTGGCCCTGTAATCAAGTGTATTTGGCTTGTGGATGCATTTAGTTGGGAATCGTTAGGGACGAACGATTGGTCGCTGGATATCCCGAGCGCCTCTTGTTGCAGCATTTGTTCGACGACAGGATGTCTTCCCTGATCGATTTCCAGGGATTCGGATTCGTCCAGTTGCGGCTTGCAATAGTCCCATTGCCTAGCGAGCTGCGTCCAGCCGAGCAGAACATCCAGCTCCGCGAGTGCGGCTGCCGTTTGGTTTAGGGGTTCGGAATCTTCCAGGGTGGCTTCAATGAGTCCGGCGAAAAGCTCCTCCTCTCGCCGCTTGCTATTCTCCTCAGCATGAAAAATCTCCTTTTCCTTCTTCTTTAGGCTCTCGGTAACGAAGCGTTCTCCGTTAACCATCGTCTGTTTGCGTATGTAGTTATCGGGTACCAGATTCAGGTTGGCCTTGGTGATTTCGATGAAGTAGCCGAAGGCGTTGTTGAATTTGACCTTGAGGTTCTTGATGCCGGTGCGTTCACGTTCGTCGGCCTCGAGATTGGAGAGCCACAATTTGTTGCCAGTGGTGAGAGAGAGCATCCCATCGAGCGTCTCATCATAGCCGAGGGCTATGTAGCCGCCGTCGCTCAAAGCGTTGGGCAACTCTTCCTTCAGAGCCCGATTCAAGAGTTCTGCCAGGCGGGGTAAGGGGTCGATTCGCTTTGCGATGGAATCCACCGCCTTGGAAGAGACGTTCTTGAGCACGTCAATAATGGCTGGCAACTGATTTAGCGTCTCCCGGATGCCGCCTAGTTCGCGAGGATTCCGGATGCGGTTCTGTATGCGTCCCAGAATGCGCTTGATGTCGCGGACTGATTTCAGCAGGTCTTGAAGTTCGCTGGAAGCAACGGGGGATGCGGCAAATCTCTCAATACAATCTTGCCGGCGCTGAAGCTCCTCCAGCGAACGTTCGGGGGCGATTAGCCATTGTTCAAGAAGGCGGGCTCCGGAAGCTGTTTTAACGCGGCTGATTGCCTGTAGCAGGCTGCCTTCTCGCTTCCCTCGAGTTGACCGGAATATTTCCAGGTTTCGTAGGGTAGCCGGATCGAGGAGCAGGGCGCAATCGCTGCTGTATTCTTTAATTGAAGACAGATTCTCTGGTTTCGATCGTAGATTTTCCGTCACGTAGTGGAGAACGGCGCCCGCGCATCCTAAGGCGGAGTGGCTCTTTTCAATGCCAAAGCCTTCGAGGCTGATGACGCCCAGGGTATTCATGACCGCTTGGGCGCCGGAATCCGTGTCGAATTGAAAGCCAGGGACTTCGGTAACCGCGCGAGTCGCGAGGAAATGGATGAGTTCATCGTGACTCGATCCATCGTGGGCCATGGCTCTCCAGCGGTTCTCCTCTCCCTCCACGATGAGCACCTCTGCGGGATCAATCGATGTGAGCACTGGCATAAGGTCGTCTATCGATTTCCCGCTAGCGATTTGGAATTCGCCTGTAGACAAATCTAGCCAAGCGAGTTCTGCCTCCTTCCTATCGAATTCGATAGCGGCGAGATAGTGATTCCTGCTAGATTCGAGTTGATTGTCCTCGATTGTCGTTCCGGGTGTGAGGATTCTAGTGAGGGATCGCTTAACCAGTTTCCCTGGCTGGGGTGTTTCCACTTGATCGCATATGGCCACCTTCTTGCCCGCTTGCAGGGCTTTGCTGATATACTGCTCAGCAGCGTGGAAGGGGATGCCGGCCATCTTGTAGTCGCTGCGTTTGGTAAGCGTTATGCCGAGTAGTTGGGCCCCGATCTCAGCGTCTTCGTGAAACATCTCATAGAAGTCGCCTAGCCGAAAAAGGAGAAGCGTATTCGAAGGAAGCGATCGCTTCACGTCGAAGTACTGCTGCATCATCGGGGTTATCTTATTTTTCGCCATGGCCGCTGCTTCGAAGAAGGAATTGGTTAGGCAAGCTTGTGGGTATTGGCTGAGCAAGACAAAATCTTTGGGGCCCGTAGCCGGGCGTTGTGGCGAACTTGAGTTCACCCGGAGATCGAACTCCGCTATTACGCTTTGGGTTTAAGGGTGGAGCCCGACCTCAGGGCGGGTTTTTGAAGGTCTATGCCGTAGTTTGTACCCAGGCAGTATATCTTGACTCGATGGTTTGGTCCGATTGCTTCGAGTGGTAACAATGTCTCAGTTGCGCTATCGGGTCTACGGCGATCCTTCGAAACCTGTCTTGCTGGTGTTCCACGGCTTGCTGGGTTCGTCCCGAAATTGGCATAGCGTGGGAACAGCGTTGGGCTCCCGCTTCCACGTTCTCTGCCTGGATTTGCGAAACCATGGGCAGTCGCCCTTTCTGGCTCCGCATTCCTACGATGGCATGATCTCGGACATCCTAGGGTTGATGGACTCCAAAGGCATAGGCCGTTGCCATCTGCTCGGCCACTCCATGGGAGGAAAGCTGGCTATGAAGATTAGTTGCCAATATCCAGAGAAGGTGGACAGGCTTGTGGTGGTGGATATTGCTCCCAAAACGTATCCAGGTTCCCATGATAGCGACTACGAAGCGATGCGAGGGCTAGATCTGCAGAGCTTGAACTCGCGTAAAGAGGCGGATGAAATACTCGAATCGAAGATTCCTGATTGGGCGAAACGTCAGTTTTTGCTGACCAATCTCCGTCGTGATGAAGCAGGCGCGGGTTTTCGATGGTCGGTGAATCTAGAAGCCCTAGAAGCGAATCAGCGGGAGATCGAATCTTCACCCATCGCTGATAGCGACCAGTTCGCCGGCCCCACCTTGTTCATTCTCGGCGGCCGCTCTCGCTACACTGATGACGAGGACGTTCCTATGATTCACGGCATTTTCAGAGACTGCCGTATAGAGACGATTCCTGAAAGTGGACACAATCCGCATATCGAGGCCAGGGAAGCATTCGTTTCTCGGGTTGCCAGTTTCCTTTCTGAGATTGAAAGTAGTGGGTAATGGAGTTTGCGATACTCAAATTCCTGCTTTTCCTGACCGCCTTGCTTGATGGCGTCTATCTGGGTGTGCTGGCTCACGAGCTAGGCCACGCAATCGTGGCACTGGTTTTGACCCGCCAGAATGTGACGGTGAAGGTGGGGGCTCTAAGAGAAGTCGTTGGCTTCTCGATGGGGCGACTGACGCTTAAGCTCGGATTGAAAGGATTTCGCTACGGATCGACTGCTTATGATCGGCAAGTAGAATCCGTGAGTCGGCAGAGATGGATTATTCTTGGCGGGCCATCGATGACGCTTTTCTTGACAATCGCCTTTGGGTTGAGCTTATTTCGTTTCGAGCCCTGGGGTTGGGTTTGGGTGGCCTTGATGGCCTTCTTTGTCGCCAATTTGAGGATACTGATTGTATCATTGTGGCCGATAGCTTTCCTGGCCCCGGATGGGAGTGGGGAAATATGGAAAAGCGATATGCTCGATTTTATCAGTCTCGGCAAGCGATGAAAGATTGTCCGAAAATCGCGTTTCGAGCGCTGTGGTGATGGTAGGGCTGACGATCCCCAGTCAGCCCTACCGTTTGATGTCTGGAATTCGAGAAGTTAAGCGCTCTCAGATACTAGCGTGGCTACTGCGATTACGACAGGAATGCCGCTTACAAGCGGTATCAATACTCCGTGAATCCATCTATTGGGATCGAAAACAGTTCCCGGTTTTCGTTGGCGACGATCAATTGTTTGGGCCCATCCCAGCCTATCGCTTCGCATTGGCCGGCTTCGATTTTCTTAAATCGGGCGGGTCCGTCCAGATAGTTCCAACCCTTTGCAGGTCGATCGAAAATCCATATGCTTCGGGTGGTCAGTACAGCTAGGCGTTTTCCATCAGGGGAGGCGTCGGCCGCGGTGACCGGGGGGCCGATATCGAAAATTCCGATACGTTCGGGAGTGTTGAGCTCGTTTTCCTCGAGTTTGTTGAATCGATATAATCGGGTCAAGGTGTCGCCCAGACTTTTGGTAAGCAGAAACAGGTTTCCATCGGCCCAAAATAGAGCTTCGCAGTCGAACAGGCGTTTCTTGGGCGGAAATTTGTTTTGATCTGGGTAGGCGAATAAGAAGCTCTGGTAAGCGACATCGCCATAATTTTTCGATGGATCGGGTTCAGCGAAGGAGTGGATGGCCAAGTTACGGCGGGTGTTGCTGAAATTCCCAAAGTCGCCGATCAAAAGATTCCCGGCATTGTCTATGGCGATGTCTTCCCAGTCGGTATTGGGAATGGAGGTGGGAATGATCGACAGGAGTTTCCCGGAGCGATCGATTGCGTAGAGATCGGATCCGCTGGCCGAGTCGTTGTGAACCCAGAAAACGTTCTCGAAGCGTTTGCTCTTAGCGATTCCGGAACATTCGCGAATCGCCAAGGCTTCAATTGTGGCGTAGGGACGCAAAGGATTGGAAGCTTCAAGGGGGCAACTCAAAGCGCAGGCAATGAGACCGAGGAAGGCGAAGATGGATATCGATTCTCTCAGAGGAGTCGGTCTAATTTTGAGTTACGATTTCTGGCTTTTCGAAATTGCGAAGACAGTCCGATTCGATTTGCATCCACTTTTGTATGGGATAGTGAGTCGGTGTTTCAAGAGGATTGAAGGCGTTAGAGGGAATTTGGAAAAAAGGAATGAGCGAGCCCGTCATAAAAAACAGTCAGTTCACGATTCTCATTGTCGATGATGATGATGAGATCCGCTATTCGTTGGGTCGCGTGCTCGGAAGCCAAGGTTATCGGATAGACACGGCTTCTAGCGGCGAAGAGGGCATCGAAAAGGTCAAAACTGGTTCGGCTCCAGATTTGATCTTCATGGATATTCGCATGGGTGGAATCAACGGCTTGGAAACGCTTCAACACATGCGGTCGATAGATTCCAATCTGCAGATCATCCTCATGACGGCTTTCGGTACGGCTCAAACGGCGATCGAGGCCATGAAGTATGGCGCATACGATTACGTAATGAAGCCATTCGATCCGGAACGCGTGCTAACGCTGGCATCTAGTGCAATCCATGCCGCGATGGATCTGCGTTCAGCTCCGAAGAAGGTTAAGCAGGTAAACAGCGAAGATTACAAAGAGGGTATTGTGGGCAGTTCCGCGGCAATGCAGGAAGTGTTCAAGGTAATCGGCCAAGTGGCGGCCAGCGATGCCACGGTTTTGGTCACTGGAGAAAGTGGTACGGGAAAAGAGCTTATCGCCAATTGCGTTTACCAGCATAGTCTCCGTTCCGATGGTCCATTTACGGCGGTGAATTGCGCGGCCATTCCGGAGAACCTCATCGAAAGCGAACTTTTTGGGCATGAGAAAGGAAGTTTTACCGGAGCGACATCCCAACGGATCGGAAAATTCGAGCAATGCGATCGAGGAACGATTTTCCTAGACGAGATCGGAGACATGGCCTTAGCCACGCAGACAAAAATTCTACGAGTACTGCAGGATGGCGAGATTCAGCGTGTAGGAGGATCGGAAACCATTCGAGTCGATGTGCGTGTGCTCGCCGCGACCAATAAGGACTTGGAGTCGATGGTGAAGAGCAAGGAGTTTAGAGAGGATCTTTATTATCGATTAAACGTTTTTCGGATACGCGTTCCCTCTCTCTTCCAACGCAAGGAGGACATTCCGGATATCGTCGATTTCATGCTCCAGAAATTGGCTCGCGAAGGTAAAGCCAAGGCGACGCGTTTGTCTGATGATGCTCTAGCGGCGCTCGTGCGATATCCTTGGCCGGGAAACGTACGCGAGCTGGGCAATGTGGTTTACCACAGCGCGGTGGTTGCCCAAGGGGATATCATTTTAGCCAAGGATTTGCCCGACACGGTGCTGGAGCAGAAGTCCGCGCAAGTAGCGGCGGCGGATCCATTTAGAGAACCAGCCAGGGTGGAAGTTCGCCCCGCTGCGGAAGCGCTGGGACCGGAAGAACCGGCAGAATTCCCGGTTCGGAGCGATAAAGACGCAACCGACGAACTCGAAGGATCCTTTGACTTCCTCTATGAAACGGTGAAGAAACGCCAGGGTAAGCGAATCCTTTCCTTCTTTGAGAAAAGCTTGATCCAGAGGGCTATTTCCGACACAGGAGGAAACCAGGCCAAGGCGGCGGAGATTTTAGGCATCACTCGAAATACGCTGAAAAAACGGCTCGACGAATACGCTGCCGAGGTTGGCGATTCGGATGTCCAACCTAGTGCCTAGATTTAGAGGCTAGCCTTTGGCTATAGGGCGTTCGGGAAAGGCTTGCAGCAGCCGAGCAAATGGGTTGGCAAATAAGATTATGAAAATTGCTTTAATGTTTTCTGGCCAAGGGGCTCACAAAGTAGGCATGGGTAAAGATCTCTACGAGAGCAGCTCTGCAGCCCGCGACATATACGACAGAGCCGACGAGATTCTTGGCTGGAAGCTATCGGAGATCAGCTTCGAAGGTCCGGAAGAAATGCTGACGAAAACCGGTATTTGCCAGCCGGCCCTTTTCACTCATGGATATGCGGTTTTTCAGCTTTTGAACGAGAGAGGGTATTTAGATGAAGCTAGGATAGCCATGGGTTTGAGCCTGGGCGAGATCACGGCGTTGGCGGTATCGGAGGTATTCGATTTCGAAACCGGTTTGCGTATTGTGGCCGAACGTGGGCGTTTAATGCAGGAGGCCTGCGATTCGAGCGATGGATCCATGGCAGCGGTTATTGGCGTGGATCGGGAGACTTTAGCTGCCTTTTGCCAAAAGCACGACGTGGAGATGGCCAATTTGAACTGTCCTGGACAGATCGTCATCTCGGGAGAGTCGGTGAAAATTGCGGCTGCCGTTGAGGACGGAAAGGCGAAAGGGTTTAGAAGAGTAATGCCTCTCAACGTGGCGGGCGCCTACCATAGCCGACTTATGCAACCGGCGGTAGAGCCGTTTCGTAAATTCCTTTCCGGAATTGCGTTCAATGAACCCAAGTTCAAAGTGTTTTCTACGACCACGGGCGAGGAGATTCGAGGACCGGAGGCTATTCGTGAATCCATTCTCAAAGCAGTTGTGTCCCCAGTTTACTGGGAAGACTGCATGGTTGCGGCGGCGCGGGATGGGGCTGACAAATTTTACGAACTTGGGGTGAACGGGATTCTCAAAGGCCAGCTGAGGCGGGTCGACAAAGACTTGGAGTGTTCGAGCTATGAGACCTGGGAAGATATTGGGTCGGTAGCGGTCGAGTGCGGTTAACGGCAGCTTCCGGATCCCGCTATGCTCGTGGGCGCTGGGTGCATCCTGTACCACCCGTGGAGCCTGTCAGATAAGTCGAGTTTTGATATCAGGTTTTTAGTTTAGGGGGGGGCACTTGCGGCGACCGTAGAAGCGGTTGATACTCTCCTCACGCGGTCGCCTTATGCGGCGACCCTACAAGTTTCAGGATTGCTGGAGCGATTTATGGGATTAGCGCATTTCCCGGCTTGAAAGCGGGAGATCGACCGAGCAAGTTCTTCGCCTTCAATGGACACGGACCATAAACGCAACTTCAGCATTATTGCGCACGTAGATCATGGAAAGACGACGCTTTCTGATCGTTTGCTGGAGTCGACAGCGACAGTAACCGAGCGCGTTCTGACGGAACAGCACTTGGATTCCATGGATTTGGAACGGGAGCGTGGCATCACTATCAAGAGCCACCCCGTTACGATGAGCTACAAGTCAGAGGACGGGCAGCTTTATCGGTTCAATCTCATGGATACGCCGGGTCACGTGGATTTTTCTTACGAAGTATCCAGAAGCTTGGCCGCTTGCGAGGGAGCCCTATTGCTCATTGATGCCGCTCAGGGCGTCGAGGCTCAGACGGTGGCTAACGCCAATTTGGCGGTGGAGCAAAATCTGGTGATTATCCCAGTTATCAACAAGATTGATCTCCCGAGCGCCAATCTGGATTTGTGTCTTAGACAGCTCGAAGACTTGATAGCCATCCCGTCAGAAGAAGCCATTCTGGCAAGCGCCAAGAATGGCGTTGGCATTGAAGAAATTCTCGAGGCCATTTCGGTGCGGATTCCTTCCCCTCGCTGGGCGGACTATCCAGCTACTCGGGTTGGCATTTTTGATTCCGTCTACGATCCCTATCGAGGTGCAATCATCTATGCCCGAGTCTATTCGGGATCGCTCAAACGAGGCGATAACGTCGTCATGATGAGCGACAACACGAGGGCCGAGATCAAAGAAGTTGGCATATTCACGCCTTCGATGCAGAAGACTGAGGCCTTGGAGGCCGGAGATGTCGGTTACGTTGTTTGCAACATCAAGAATGTCTCGGACATCAAAATTGGCGACACTATCACTCACGCGGCTAACCAGGCGGAAGAGATGCTTCCCGGGTACCAAGAAGTGCGTCCGCTCGTTTTTTCAGGGATCTACCCAGTCGAGACATCGGATTTCGAGAAGCTGAAGGCAAGCATGGGAAAGCTGCAGCTCAACGATGCCGCTTTTAGCTTCCAATCAGAGAGTTCCACCGCCTTGGGCTTTGGTTTTCGGTGCGGATTCCTGGGCTTGCTGCACATGGAAATCATCCAAGAGCGGATACGTAGGGAGTACGATGTGGAGATCATATCGACCTATCCTAGCGTAATCTATCGGGTGGAAAAGGCCAGCGGAGAGACCATTGAAGTGGATAACCCGATCAATTTGCCGGACCCCTCATCGATCGAGCGAATTCTCGAGCCAACGATCAGGGCAACCATTCACGTGCCCAACGATTGCATTGGCGACATCCTTAACCTAGTCATGGACAAGCGGGGTATCTGCGACCATACCGAAACGCTGGATGACACGAGGCTCATGATTGTAGCCAATTTGCCGCTTAACGAGATCCTCGTTGATTTCAATGATCGCCTGAAAAGCATCACGCGAGGCTATGGTTCGATGGACTATGAGCTGGACGATTACCGGGAATCTAAATTGGTGCGTATGGACATTTTGGTGAATGGCGATCCCGTCGATGCCTTTTCGTCGATCGTGCACATCGATAAGGCTCGGGAAAAGGGCAGGGACTTGTGCGAAAAGCTGGCGGCTATCATTCCTCCGCATCTTTTCAAAATCGCTGTCCAAGCGGCTGTTGGTGGAAACGTCATTGCCCGCGAGAATGTGCGTGCCATGCGAAAAGACGTGACGGCTAAATGCTACGGAGGAGACATCACGCGCAAACGAAAGCTCCTGGAAAAGCAGAAAGAGGGGAAGCGGAAGATGAAGAATATTGGCAATGTCTCCATCCCACCCGATGCCTTTATCAAGGTTTTGCGGAATGACTAGGAGATGGCAGAGGTGTTCGTGGCATAATCCCCTTTGAGAAGAAGAGGTGCGTCTTGCAGTCCGGATTGCGCCTCTCGCCGGATTCCCTATCAGAAAATTAATTTTGATGAGGGACGTCTCAGTAAACGGGCGAGCCGCCCGCGATTCCTCCACTAGATTCAAAATTGGATCGAATGTTAATCGAGATTGTCATTGCTTGTCGCCGAGACCGATTGTTTAACCTGCTGAATACACTGGGCTGCAGCCCGATTCCCTCCTTCAACCTGACATGTTTGGCTTTCTTCAATCTGAAAATAAGAAGCTGCGAAGCGCTGCCAAGAACTGGCTCTATCTCGGTCACAAGGTCTACAATTTCCGCAAGGACGAGCTCTCGAGCTCGGAAATTTCCGAACTGACCCGACGAATCGACGAGTTGCGAGCGGCGGTCAAGACCAAGCCAGCAGACGCGGGCAAGCTCAAACTCTCAATCGAGGCGATGGAGGATCACATGAGAAAGGTTGGCGGCGCCTTCTACCCGCAGTCATCGCTGGGTGAGAACATTGATTTTGCTCTATACTTTCTCATTATCTATCTAGGCTTCACCGCTTTCCTCATTAAGCCCTTCAAGATTCCGACTAACTCCATGTGGCCGACCTACAATGGCATGACCAGCGAGGTTTGGACCGAGGATCGCAGTGCCCCCGGATTGGTCAGTCAAACCTTCCGGCTGCTAGCATTTGGGGCCATTCGATACGAGATGAAGGCGCCAGCAGACGGAGAACTGCTAATCCCGGTTCGTGTGGGGCGCCTCAGTTCAGGAGTGGCCATCGATTTGCCAACCGCGATCGTGTCCAAACGCCACCACCTAATCGTCCCGGGAAAAGGGGTGGGTTATACGTTCGAGGTAGGTGGAAAATCCGTCCTTTTCAAGGTGCCGCGAGATTTTGACCTTGCCAGGGGCATGCCAATGAATGGGGTCCAAGGGGAAAGCATCTTGGGTAAAGCCTGGTTTCCGGATGAATCGTCGTTTTGGGAAGCTATCCAAAAAAGGATCGTCGACGGGCAAGTAGCTCGTCGGGGCCGCATGACGCTCCCCAATGGGAGGTCTGAAGAAGTAGCTATGGTGCGAACGGGTTTGCGATTCAAGGAAGGGGACACGATGCTCTCCTTCGACATCCACACGGGAGATCAGTTGTTCGTGGATCGAATGAGCTACCACTTCGTCCGACCTAAAGTTGGCGATGGGTTCGTGTTTCGGACGGGTGAAATCCGAAACCTCTCGTCCAGTGGCGACAAGTATTACATCAAGCGATTGGCGGGGACGCCCGGCGATACGATGGAAATAGTGGACGAAAGATTGATGGTTAATGGCGAGCCGGCCAATGGCTCAGTCGCCTTCACTAAAAACAACTCTAAGGAGCCGCCTTACGATGGGTATTTTAACAGCGATCCGAGGCAAACGGCTCCGGGATTTCGAGGACTGCTCCGCATAGGGGAAGCGATTCAAGTGCCGGAAGACGCCTACGTTGCTCTCGGTGACAACAGCGGTCACAGTTACGATAGTCGTGGATGGGGCTATGTGCCGGAATCGATGATAGTCGGCCGACCCGTCATGATTTTCTATCCGTTTACCAAACGATTTGGTCTGGCAAAGTAGATGTCTTGGCATGCCTTGAAATGGGCCTTGGCCCCGGCGAGCTTTTACCTTGACACTCCCTGCTAGGGCAAAGCTAGTAGAAAGCGGATTAGGAGGGGAGTTTCCGCTTACCTAGCGGGTTGCGCAAAGTCCATTCGAGCATTGTTCTCGATGGGTCCTTTCGAAGCCTGTCTTTTTAGGCATATAATGAGCCTTAATACATTCCTCTAAACGCAATTATTTCTATATACAGGGGCCTCCTTTTCCGCCATTACTTCTGTCCATGAAATCGTCCCGATCTCACGCGTATGATGCCTTTTCAAGCTTTCCTCTGGCGGTTCTAGCGATCCTGGCGTTAGCCGCCACAGCACCGGAGGCTAGAGCGGATGCTCGAGGAGAGCAACTTTACCGGAATTGCTCGATTTGCCATGGTCCCAACGGTCAGGGCATACCGCTTCAGTTGGCTCCAGCCGTTTCCAACCTCTCTGAAAAGTACATAGTCGAGCAGCTCAAGAAATTCAAATCGGGCATCAGAGGGGCTCATGAGAAAGATGTTGCGGGATTGAGAATGCTCCCGTTGTCGCGGACGCTGTTGACAGAAGAGGACATGCAGTCGGTAGCTAGCTACATCGTTTCTCTAGGCTCGAGTCCGATCGAAACCACCTTGGAAGGTGGCGATCCAGTGAAGGGTCAAACTTTGTACGCGACCTGCCTGGCTTGTCATGGGCCGGATGGCAAAGGAAACGATTTGCTAAACGCTCCCAGTCTAATTCACCAGCACGATTGGTACCAGCTTACGCAGCTCAATAAATTCAAGGAAGGCATTCGCGGCGGTAACCCGCAAGACATCACCGGGGCTCAGATGCGACCCATGGCCATGATGCTAGCAGACGAGCAAGCGATGAAAGATGTCATTGCCTACATTCAAACCCTTTCCAAGTAAGCACCCATATGAGCAGCGATAACGAACTCGATTCTGAAGCAGAAGAGTATGCTTTTTCAATTACCCGGAAAATGTTCCTTTACACGTTTTTTGGGGCAATAGCTTTTTCGGTAATTATAGTCACTCTTTGGTACGTATTTTAGCCATTCCCCGTTTTTCATACACCTACCACAAATCGTCAGAAAATGTTTGAGTTTTTAGACAAGTTCATGCCGGGAGTTCTTGAGTCCTTGATTCCAAGGGCTTCTGAATTCGCCATCCAGATCGACGTTCTCTTTGACGTCATCACCATTTTAGTAGGATTCTGGTTTTTCCTCGTTTTGGGATACTTTTTCTACCTCGTTTTTCGTTATCGTCGTCGCGAAGGACACAAGGCCGAGTACGTAACGGGAGAGACCCACAAGCAGAAACAAGCCATTGAGATACCCCACTATCTCATTCTTGCCTGCGACATAGCGATCATCATACCGACATTCGTGGTTTGGTACAATGTGAAGATCGAGGTGCCTCCTCCGGACGAAGAAGTTCGGATTGTTGCTCAGCAGTGGGCCTGGACGTTCTATCACGCAGGCGAAGACGAGATTCTCGGAACGGATGACGACATTGTATCCATCAATGAACTTCACGTGAAAGAGAATACGCAGTACACTTACCATCTGGAGTCGCGGGACGTTATGCACAGTTTTTCCGTGCCGGTGTTTAGACTGAAGCAAGATGCCGTTCCTGGACGGGTCATTACTGGCCATTTCAAGCCGATTCTGACAGGCGAGTGGGATATCCAGTGTGCAGAAATGTGCGGCGTGGCTCATGGAATTATGGGGGCCCGGATCTTCATCAAGAGTGAAGAAGAGCATAACGATTGGTTATCGGCGAATACTCCGATTGATAGAGGAGCGAGCTTGTTGGCCGTAACTAGCGAAGAAGAGATCACTGAATCGAAGGAGAATAAAAACAATGGCTGAAGTCGCCCCCGCAGAAGTTGGTCATGGGGATGCCCATGACGATCACCACGAAGAATCATTCTGGAGCAGATACGTCTTCTCGACGGATCACAAGATAATCGGATTCCAGTACATGTTTACGGGAATGGCGATGGCTCTCATCGGAGGGTACTTCGCCTACGTCTTCAGGATGCAACTCGCGTTCCCGGGCTCATCGATTCCATTCTGGGGCACGTTATCGCCAGCGGCCTACAACTCGCTAGTGACCAACCATGGCACGATAATGATTTTCTGGGTGGCGATGCCCGTTCTGATAGCAGCGATGGGGAATTTCTGTATTCCGCTGATGATTGGCTGTGACGATATGGTTTTCCCGAGGATAAACCGTCTTTCGTATCAGATATTTTTGCTGAGCGCGATCGTTCTGATCGTCTCATTCTTCGTTCCGGGAGGAGGCTTTGGTGGCGCGTGGACATCGTACCCGCCATTATCGGCAAAGGCCGAGTACAATTCTACTCCGTTTGGTGCTCCGCTGTGGTTGATAGCGGTGACACTGGAGATCGTGGCTTTCTTGCTGGGAGGTATAAATTTCATCACGACGACGATGAATGCCCGAGCGAAGGGAATGAAGATCTATGATATACCTATGCTCGTGTGGATGATTGTAATCGCGAGCATACTATTCATGTGTTCGGTCGGCCCATTGATAGCGGGCGCCGTAATGCTATTGTTCGACCAAACGCTTGGAACGTCATTTTTCGATGCTGCCGCCGGCGGTGATCCTGTTCTGTGGCAGCACTTGTTCTGGTTTTTCGGGCACCCAGAGGTTTACGTGGTGTTGTTGCCGGCTATGGGAATAGTGGCGGAGGTAGTTTGTGTATTCGCGAGAAAAAAGCTATTTGCGTACAAATTGATTCTCTACAGCTCGATCGGGTTGGGGATCCTTAGTTTCTTCGTTTGGGCTCACCACCAATTCATATCTGGGGTCGATCCGCGAGCGACGTATCTATTCACCACGACGACTTTGCTCATTTCCATTCCGGTGGCTATCATGCTTTTCGCTTTCATTGCCACTCTATATGGGGGATCGATTCGTTTTAGCACGGCCATGTTGTTTGCGTTGGCTTTCATTGCGGAGTTCCTCCTGGGTGGAGTCACGGGTATTTGGTTAGGATCGAGCGGCGTGGACATATACCTTCACGACACTTATTTCGTGCTGGCCCACTTCCATTACACATTTGTCCCGATAGCCATCATCGCGGTCTTTGCGGCTGTATATCACTGGTTCCCCAAAATGTTTGGCCGCAAGATGAATGAGACATGGGGAAAGATCCACTTCTGGGGAACGATCATCGCCTTCAACTGCATATTCATACCGCTCTTCATTTTAGGGTCTGCGGGACAGCACAGACGAATCTACAATTTCCAGAATTTTCCCGATCTTGCGGGTCAAAACATGCAGGACATGCGGGTGTTCGCTACCTTGTCTCTAGTTGTGATGCTGGTTTTCCAGATAATATTCATTGTCAACTTCATCGTCAGTCTAAAGCGAGGCGAGAAAGCGGGCAAAAATCCATGGAATGCGACTACGCTCGAGTGGATAACCGAGTCGCCCCCTCCCCATGGAAATTTCGGCCACACCATGCCAGAAGTGTACCGCGGGCCTTACGAGTACTCGGTAGAAGGACGAGAAAAAGACTATTGGCCGCAAAACGAGCCGCCGGAACCGAAAACCACGTAACGACTAAACGGAACTTTAATCATGGCGCACGAAATCATCGCAACTGGTCGCAGCCGGACAGGAATCCCAACTGGGCGATTAGCAGTCTGGTGGGTAATTGGCTCGGAAATCCTGATTTTCGGAGGATTGATTGCTACTTATCTGCTGAATAGATTTAACCATGGCCCCTCCTGGTCAGTAGAAGCGGCTAACACCAATACGTTTATTGGGGCCTGCAACACCTTTTGGCTTCTAACTTCTAGCCTCTTCGTGGTTTACGCTCACGCGGCATCGGAGCGTCGGGACGCGGCCAAGACACGCATGTGGATATGGCTGACCATTTTGCTGGGCGGCTTCTTCATGGGTTTTAAAACCTACGAATACGCTTCGGAGATTCACCATGGGTTCACGCTGTTTACCAGTAACTTCTGGAGTTTCTATTACACAGCGACGGGGCTTCACGGCTTTCACGTTCTCTGTGGAATGGTTATTCTGGCCATCATTGCGGAAGGCGATATCAAGAAAGGCCGCAATTGGCACCGTGTAGAAAATATCGGACTTTATTGGCACTTTGTGGACATCGTGTGGATTTTCCTCTTTCCGCTAATGTACATTGCGAAGTAATCACATTTTAATTACCAATCATCATGGCAGGACATAAACATCCAAGTTATCTCAAAATTTACATCACCTTGGTAGTGCTCTTTATTGTGAGTGTGATCGGTCCAGAGGTAGCCCCATCATTTGGCGCTTTCGCCAGACCTGTAGTACTCTTGACCGCGTTCGGAATCGCGATTTGGAAGGCTTATCTCGTTTGTGCGTATTTCATGCATCTCAAGGTTGAGAAGATTTACGCCCCCTACATCCTTTTGGCCTGCCTGTCTTTGCTCTTCGTGTTCTTCTTTGGTACCGCGACCGATGCCATGTTCGCTAATGGACACAATTGGGTGAAGCCCATGGACGAGAACGAGAAGGTTGAGGAGGCGATGGCGAGAAGCTACGTACTGAATAAAGATAAGCACGGCGGTGGTCATGGGGATGACGACGGCCACGATAGCGAGTCTCGCTAGATTTGTGTTATTGGGGTAATACTTATTTCTACAGGGTAACAGAAACGAAGGGGGAAATATGAAAACTTTAGAGCCGTCGTATGGCGGGCACAGTCGCCCTGGAAGGGAGCCGAAGATCAGCAATAGCGCTCTTGGCATGATTGCTTTCATTGGCACGGAGCTAATGTTCTTCGCTGCTTTGATCAGCGCTTTCTTGATCATAAGCTCGGCCGCAGAGGCTTGGCCTCCTGAAGGACAGCCGCGCCTGCCAATTTACATTACCGCATTGAATTCCTTGGTTCTCTTTGCGAGCGGTTGGATGATGTTCAAAGCCTATCAGTCGTTTAAGGCGACCTCATTCAGCGAAGTGACGAGTAAACTGGTAAAAACTACTATGTGGTTGGGGATAATTTTCGTAGCTGTTCAAGGAATCGAATGGATACGGTTGCTCAGCT
Source organism: uncultured Opitutaceae bacterium (assembly GCA_964404745.1). Classification (GTDB taxonomy): domain Bacteria; phylum Verrucomicrobiota; class Verrucomicrobiia; order Opitutales; family Opitutaceae; genus Pelagisphaera. The sequence goes on along the minus strand of CAYOLG010000012.1, from coordinate 101,616 downwards.
ACGGACTGACAATGACCTCCAGCCAATACGGAGCATTTTTCTACCTGATTATCGGCACCCATGCTATTCACGCGATTGGGGCGGTGATCGGCTTGAGAAGGTTGTCTTTAAAGTTGGAAAAAGGGACTCTTAGGTTGGAAACCTTCCAAGCTGCACAGCTGTTTTGGTTCTTCGTCGTAGGCGTTTGGCCGGTACTCTACGTATTGGTTTACTTGAGTTAAGGGAAAGTAGATATCGATGAAGAAGCTACTAGCAGCATTGATTATCCCAGCTATCTCTAGCGAATCTTTCGCCTGTTCTGTCTGTTCCGTAACCAACGAAGCGGCCCGGTATGCTTACTATGCGACAACGGCGTTGCTTACCTTGCTACCGTTATTGATGATTGGCGGAGTTGTTTACTACATTGCAAAAAAAGATCGTTAAGCGAGGCTGAACCGTTGCGTTTCGGCTACTACTAACCGCGGAGCCGCGGTTCATTGAAATAGGGTTTTGTTTGAGTGCGTCGTTTCTTGCGGCGGTCGTGCTCAGTACATGGCTAACCTCTCATCAGCACCTTCATTAGCAGATTTGAAGGATCGTTATGAGCGGTCATCTTTTGAAGAGCGTTTAGTTCTGGAGGGCCTCGCTTTGAGCTGGAGCGGGTCTACAACCCTGCAATTGAATAGAGGAAAAGTTTGCAACTAGACCTGCGAGCATTGCCACGTGAACGCGGGCCCGGCCAGAAAAGGGCTCATGAACCGGGAAACAGTGGATCGCATGCTGGAATGGTTTAGCTCGGCGAAGTCCATCTGCCTGGTGGACATAACCGGGGGAGCCCTTGGGATGAACCCCCAATTCCGCTACCAGTAAGCTCCCTCAAAAAGATAAGGCCTGAATTGGGCATTATCGTTCATTGTAACCTCACTATACTTTTGCAGCCCGGCTACGAGGGATTGGTGGATTTTCTGGCTGAAAATCGATTGGAGATCGTGGATAAACAGCGTGGCGACGGCGTTTTCGAGGCCTCCGTACAAGCTTTGTTACCATTGAATAAGGCGGGTTAAGGCCTGAATCCGGATTTGCCATTGAACCTGGTTTACAACCCGATCGGAGCAACCTTGCCGCCAGATCGAAGCGATTTGGAACAAGATTACAAAGCTGCTTTGGAAGCTAATTTCGGGATTGTTTGCAATCGTCTCTACGCAATCACGAACATGCCGATTGCCCAATTCCTCAGCCAGTTGAAGCGGGAGAGCTACGAGCGATTGCTACAGAGCCGATTTAATCCTGAAGTTGTTGAAGGTCTAATGTGCCGGAGCTCGCTCAGCATCGATTGGCGTGGTTGCGTATTTGATTGCGATTTTAACCAGATGCTAGGTTTTGCCCCTGGGAGGAAAAAAGATGAAATTCCTCTGGGAATATGAGCCAATGAAATGTTAAAAAAGAGTCGATTGTGCTGGGAAACCATTGTTTCGGTTGTACGTCTGGAGCTGGGTCCAGTTGCAGGGGAGCGCTTCGGTGAGTGATGGAGTTGATGGTACAATTTCAACCATCTGCATTTGACACCAACTGAATGTCCAGAACTGTGTCGTAGTCAGTAACTCGAAGCGTTAATGAGAACCTTAGCCCAGATAGCTCTTTTCGCCTTTGTTGGCCTATTCGCGATTGGTTGTTCCGAACTTGCGGTCAGGGATGCGAAGTCGGCTAAAAAGGAGGGATCCGCTAAGGGAGAAGAGAAAGCGGCAAAGCGGGAGTCTGGAAAAAGTGACGCGGATCAGCGTGAGTCAAACCGAGCAAGGCCTCGCCCTGCCGTGCCTGTCAAAGTCGCCAAGGTGTCTGAAGGGGAAATCACTTCTTCCCTCGTTTTCGACTCCGTCCTTGAAACGGAGAGCTCGGTTGAGATTTTCGCCGAAGCCTCGGGCATCATTCTCGAAGTCATGGTGGAAGAAGGGGACCGCGTGGTGGAAGGCCAAGTGCTCGCCCGCATGGAAAACGAAGAGGAGCGGGTCGATGCAGAAGAAGCGAAGGCCCGGTATGAACACCAAAAAGCCAATTTTAAACGTACCGAGGAGCTGCATGCCCGGAAACTGGTCAATCAGCAGCAGTACGATAACGAGAAATTCAACTTAGAGCAGTCGCGTTTGCGGTTCGAGAGAGCCAAAATCCAGTTGGAAAACACCATCGTCCGATCTACTGTAAGCGGTGTGATTACGGAAAGGGAAGCCCAGGCGGGCAGGCGAGTGACGAATAATCGAAAGCTGTTTTCCATCATGAATCTCGATGAGCTATTCGCCAGCGTGAATATTCCAGGGCAGCATTTGCTGAGCATTGAAGAAGGTTTGCCGGCAGTGATTGATTCCGAGTTGATTGAGGGGGTTCGCTACGAAGCTTTCGTCAAGCTAGTGAGCCCGATCGTTGATCCATCCAGTGGCACATTCAAGGCTAAGGTCGCCGTCGCGAGTCTGAATGGAATGCCGATCTACCCAGGAATGTTCGTCAATGTTAGGGTGATCGTCGATAAAGCCGAGGATGCAGTACTCATACCCAAAGACGCCATTGTCCATGAAGGGGATTTGAAGTATATTTACAAGGTGGAGCAGGGGCAAGCTCAGAAGCTCCTCCTGCATGAAGGGTATTCAAATGTTGAATATGTACAGGCAAATTCTGGGGTAAGCGAAGGCGATTTCGTTATCGTTATGGGGCATAGCGCCCTTAAAGATGGAGCCAATGTCAAGGTAGTAAGAGACGCGGTCGCTGCGGAAGAGAGTGCCGATGCAGCTGACTCATCCCAAGGTTGAAAGCAGAAGCTTTCGCTGTATGTATTCGGATAATCTACTCGAACATCAGGCCTGTTGTATCCTGCTGTGAAAAAGGAATCCCATTTCGCGATTGCGACACGGCGCCCGGTTTCCGTGCTGATGGTGGTTTTGGCCGTCTGCGTTTTTGGCTATGTATCCTATCAGAAGCTGCCCCTTACCTTGATGCCCGATATTTCCTATCCGACGCTGACCGTGCGTACGGAGTATCCGGGCACGGCTCCTCAGGAAGTGGAAGCTCAGATATCAGAACGGTTCGAGCAGCAATTAGGAGTAGTTCAGTACCTGAACAAGATCATGTCGATCTCCAGAGCCGACCAGTCGGATATCCTTTTGGAGTTCGCGTGGGGAGCGGACATGAGCGAGGCGTCTCAGTCAATTCGGGAAAAACTGGATCGCTTGAGATTGCCCCGAGATGCCAAGCGCCCCCTGATTTTAAGATATGATCCGACGTTGGATCCGATTATGCGTGTCGGCCTATCAGGCCCATACCCGCTGGATCAGTTGCGACTCTATGCAGAGGAAATCGTGCAAAGAGAGCTGGAGGGTGAGGAAGGCTTAGCCGCCGTCAAGGTTATAGGAGGCCTTGAGGAGGAGTATCAAGTTAGGTTATCCGAAGATAAGCTCGTTTCATTGAATTTGGATATCCAAACGATCAATACGCGTTTGGCTCAGAATAATGTTAACTTGCCCGGCGGTCGGCTGGAGGAAGGGAGGATTCGATATTCGATTCGCACATTGAACGAGTTCAAGTCGATGCAGGATATCGGCTCTATAGTGATTGCCCAGAAAAACGGGGTAAATGTTCAGCTCAACGAAATCGCCGTGATCGAGCGAAGCCACAAGGACATTGAAATCGAGACTTTCGTCAATGGGCAGGAGAGCGTCGAAATCGAAATCTACAAGGAAGCGGATGCCAATATCGTTGAGGCCGCCAAGCGGGTGAGAGAGAAATTATACGGTTCGGAGAAGCAGCAAACCTATTTCACCCCGGAAGCGATTGCAGCTCGGGGAGAACGGAGAGCGGAGACCAGGCAGGCAGTTAGGAGCGGGAAAAGGAGCCTTAGCGAAGGGCGTCGCGAAGCGGCGATGGCGGAGCGAGAGGAACGCGCGATGACTGACTATGTAGCCTACAAGCTGCCCGAGGGATGCGAGTTACAGACGCTTACAGATCAATCGGTGTTCATCAAGCAATCGATAGACGAAGTGAAAGGGAATGCGGTCGTGGGCGGCGGAATTGCCGTATTCATTATATTTCTTTTTTTGCGAAATGCAGGCCACACGGCTATCATTGGCATCACCATACCAGTATCCATTTTGGCGACTTTCGCCCCAATGCAGCTGTCCGGGGTTTCGCTCAACATAATATCGCTGGGCGGGTTGGCTTTAGGGGTAGGGATGCTAGTCGATAACTCGATCGTCGTACTGGAAAGCATCTTTCGCTGTCGGGAGGAAGGCGATGATTTCGTGGCATCGACAGTGCGAGGCGTATCGGAAGTGGGAGGAGCAGTCGTCGCCTCGACGCTGACCACAATCTCTGTGTTTTTTCCCATCGTATTTGTGGAGGGCGTTGCCGGCCAGATTTTTGGCGACATGGCCCTTACCGTGGTGTTTTCGTTGTTAGCGTCGCTAATAGTGGCCCTATACTTAATCCCTATGCTGGCGTCTCGAAAATTTGGAGACAATTCGCGAAACGGATCAGAAGGGATCAAGGCATTGTTCAGCTTGAGCTTTCTTGGAGAGTCCTGGGCGAAGTTCTCGAACTCGCTCTCGGATTACCATTCGCTTGTCAGGCGTTCATCCTGGGTTTCGAGGATGCTTTTATGGCTTTGCTATCCTCTAGTTTTTGCTACCTTGCTGCTGACATTGCCTTTCCGGATTGCCATGTGTTTGGCGGGGAAGCTCTTGGGAACATTAACTGTATTGATCATGCTGATCATGGTTGTTTTGAAATGGATCGGCAAAGTTATCCTATGGATATTGTATCCATTTTTAAAATTGTTTGATCGTGGACTTAGCGGAGTGGTGAATCTTTATCGTCGCTTGTTGGATTGGGCTCTCAATAATAAGATGTTCATCGTTGGCGGGGCTTTTGCGGCGTTTGCCGGCACTATCCTATTCGTTTTCCCGAAGCTGGGAAGCGAACTGATACCGAAGGTGCACCAGGGCGAATTCAATTTCCAGGTAAAGCTACCGGTGGGAACGCCCATAGAGGAAACGTCGATAGTTGCCCGAACCATTGAAGCGGTTGCCCTTGAAAATGAATACGTTGCCCGTACCGCTCTATTGATAGGCAGTGATGGAAGCGCTTCAGCGGAGGCGGACGAAGGCGAGAATACAGGCACGATAACGGTGGCCTTGGTTGAAGGAGCGGACGAAGCGATCGAAACCTTCGTATTGGAAGAAATGCGAGATTTCGCATCGGGAATTCCTGATTTGGAGGTAGAGATTAGCTATCCAGAGCTTTTCAGCGTTAAAGATCCAATCGAGGTGGAGATATATGGACATGATCTTGACGATATGAAAGCCGCTAGTTCTTTGGTCGTCTCTGCAATGAACTCAATCCCGGGCGTAGTCGACGTGCGCTCTAGCGTTCAGAAGGGGAATCCCGAAGTGCAAGTGATTTACGATCGGCAGCGATTGGCTCAATTGGGCTTGCCATTAAGAGCCGTGGCCGAGCTGATCCGAAATAAAATACAGGGTCAGGTTCCTACCGAGTTTCAGCAACGCGATCGGCAAATCGATATTCTGGTCCGGCTCGATGAGCAGGATCGCATGAATCTAAGCGACTTGCGCGAAATCATTGTCAACCCGCGTGGAGAGGTTCCCATTCCACTGTCTTCTGTGGCTGATTTGCGGGTACGCGAAGGGCCGAATGAAATACGGCATTTAGATCAGCAACGGGCTGGCGTAGTCTCGGCTGGCGTTGAGGGAATCAGCTTGTCGGAAGCTACTTTGCTGATCGAAGAAGCCCTTTTTGATTTAGAATTGCCAATAGGATTTGAATACAATGTTACAGGTCAAGCGGCTGAAATGAAGCGATCAAGCGACAGTATGATGTTCGCTTTGGGGTTGGCGATTTTTCTCGTCTACCTGGTGATGGCTAGCCAGTTCGAATCGCTGCTGCATCCGTTTATTATCCTGTTTACGGTGCCTCTGGCAATCATCGGGGTCGTGCTGGCCCTATACTTTGGCGGATGGTCTTTGAACATTCTGGTATTCATTGGATTGATTATGCTTGCGGGTATCGTGGTTAACAACGCTATCGTGCTCGTAGACTACATTAACAACTTGAGAAGGAGCGGCAGGGAAAAGGTGAATGCCGTCAAGGCGGCTTGCATGGCCCGTTTTCGTCCTATTCTTATGACTACGATGACAACCGTGCTAGGACTCATTCCCATGGCGCTGGGTTTGGGCGAAGGGTCGGAGATGCGTGTTCCGCTGGCTATTACAGTGATCTTCGGTTTAACGTCATCGACGTTTCTTACCTTGGTTGTGATACCTTCAGTCTACTTGCTCGTGGACCGAAAGAAGATTGAGGCGAGGACCGATGAATTCTCGGACCGCAAGGAAACGCTGGCCTAAGTCTAACTTGTTATGCTCGATAACCGGAGTAGCCTTCTTCCCTCGATTTCTGTTAATCGCCCAGTAACCGTTATGATGGGCCTGTTACTCGTCTTTGCCCTTGGAAGCATAGCCTATAACAAGATTGGAATCGAATGGTTTCCGGGGGGGCTGGAATCCAAACGCCTGATGGTTATCGCGGATTACGAAAATTCAACCCCTTTGGATACGTTAGATAAGGTGGTTGAGCCGATGGAGGATATTCTCGGCACTATCACTGGCGTAGATCGGATAAATACGAGGGCTTATTCAGCTCAAGGAAGAGCGTATATCTATTTCCATAACAGCGTGGATATGGATCGGGCTTATGATGATGTTAAGGATCGTATGGATCGCGTGCTGCCCGACTTGCCGGAAGAGGTGGAGGAGATTAGGGTCTACACATACGATGAAGATGACGATCCTATCCTGTTTGCCGCCTTAACGTTGGGGCCCAATATTGAAAACCCGGAGTTTTTTATCGAACGGTATATCGAACCGGCACTGCAACGGATAGATGGGGTGGGGGACGTGGATATCAAAGGAGATGCCAGTCGCGAAGTGAGAATATCCCTGGATCAGGAGAAGTTGAAGGCTCACGATATCGACGTTTATGAACTTTCAAACAGTCTTCGCGACCAGAATTTGAACTTGAGTGCGGGCAGAGTGATGGAAGGCGGTCAAGAGTATATGGTGAGATCGGTGGGGCGAATCGAGGATATTGGCCAATTGGAGGAGTATATCGTCGATAGGGAAAAAGGCGTGCGGCTTAAGGATCTGGGAGAGGTATATATTAGCACATTGGAAAGCTACAGTACCTGGCGACTGAATGGCGGTAAATCCTACGGCGTTGAGATCATGAGATCGGGAAACGCCAATATCGTCGAGATTAGCAAAGCGGTCAATCGCGTCTTCGAGCGTTTCGAAAACTCCAAGAGGTGGGAGGGTATACAGTTCCTCGTATTTAAAGACCAAGGGAAATATATTCTGGAGTCGATGAACAATCTGAAGATGTCGGCTCTTTGGGGCGGGGTTTTCTCGTTTATCGTATTGATTTGCTTTTTGCGTTCACTTCGTATCACTTTGACAATTACATTAGCGATTCCCCTTTCGCTATTATGTTCAGTGACGTTGCTCTATTTTATGGAATGGACGCTGAATATTCTCACCATGATGGGATTGCTGATTTCCATAGGGCTGGTCGTCGACAACGCCATTGTTATGGTCGAGAATATCCATTCCAAACGGGAGATGGGCTTGGGTCCTAAGGAGGGGGCCCTGCAAGGAGCAAGCGAAATTTCCTTGGCTATCACCATGTCGACGATGACGACCATGGTGGTTTTCGTTCCGCTGCTGTTGATGGAGTCGGGGGGCGAGATCCGCTTTTACTTTCATCGCATCGGCATTCCGGTGGTTGCAGCCTTAGCGGCATCTTTAGCCATCGCATTGATGGTCATCCCGCTGGCGGCCAAGATATTTTTCGCTAAGGAGGTCAAAACCTCTAAATCAAAAGGGGAGGGCCGCGTTAGCCGCTTTTACCAAGTTCTGCTTAGTCGAACTCTCGAGGATCGAGCTTTGGCGACCCTCTTATTGCTGGCGATTATCGGTGGTTCATTGTATCCTGTATTTGATGACTGGATTGATACCCGGGATCGCAGTAGCAGCTCTGGGAGGGTTTCGTTGAGATTCGAGTTGCCGGCAGGCATTAAGGTAGAGGAAGTGGCCGAATGGGTGGATTACGTTGAAGGCTTTTTGGAGGAGAATCGGGATCGGTACCAGTTCGAGTCCTACACGTCTTATTTCAGCTATGCGTCGATGTACGTGTATTTGAATATGCCTCAAGAGAGCTTGAATTGGCAACAGGTTGCAGGGAGGTGGTTTCTTGACAAGATAGGCAAGGGTCCAGAAGAGCGTATGAGCCGCGGAGATATAATGCGGGATATTGAAGAACGACTAGAACTGCCGCCTGGTCTTGGCATGCGTTATAGCTACAGCAGTTCCGATGATTCCACTCGGTCCTTCTATTTGATGCTCTATGGCGATGACACGGAAACGCTTTATCAGCTAGGCGAGGAAGTTATCAGGCGCATCTCGACAATCAAGGAGCTTGTTGGTCTTGATTTGGAACTGGAGGAAAACAATCAGGAATTGAATGTCGAATTGGATCGAGACAAGGCCCAGCAATTGGGAATCAGTACCCGAGACATTTCCAATAGCATTTCTTACGCGATGCGTGGTTCCAGTGTCGGGAGATTCTATTTGGAGGGTAGGCGAGACATAAATATCGAAGCTCGATTAAAAGAGGAAGACCGTGAATCTTTAGAAGCCTTGAGCCGTTTGACCTTCCGTTCCGATAGCGGCAAAGAAGTTCCCTTGCAGTCGATTTCCGAACTGGATTTTCGCGATGCGGCTCGATACATAAGAAGAGATAATCGAAAGACATCTATGCGCATTCGAGCATTGATGGAGACAGACGATGTTCGTAGAACGGATGCCCAGATAGAATCGCTGATGGAAGGATTCGAAATGCCCCGCGGCTACCGATGGGATCGCGGAAGCGGCTACTACCAAATGGATAAAGAGAATCAGGAAATTCGATTCGCGCTGATCATGATTTTTATCTTCGTCCTGTTTCTAATGGGGGTTCTGTTTGAATCCTTTGTATTGCCATTAGCGGTAATCGGAACTGTTCCGATAGCAGGTGTAGGGGTTATTTGGATGCTAGTCGCTTCGGATACGGCCTTTGAGCGTATGGCGAGCGTAGGAGCGATGATTCTGATCGGAATCGTGGTGAACAATGGAATTGTTCTCGTGGACTTGTCTCAGCGCCTCATGAAGCAGGGTCTCCCCAGAAATCAAGCATTGATTGAGGCAAGTAAGCGTCGATTTCGACCAATATGGATCACTTCCTTGACCACGATTTTCGGGATGGTGCCGATTGCGATTGGAGGCTCGAAGGTTATGGATATGTCGTACGCGCCCATGGGTAGGGTGATTATTGGCGGGTTGTTGGTATCCACTTTCTTGACATTAATCGTTGTCCCGCTTTTCTACACCTTCCTGGATGACCTGCGTAACTGGTTTGCCAGATCTCTAGGCATGGTGTTTTCAGGAAAGCCTGGCATGTCCAGTACGCGCAAAGCGGAGGTTCCGTAGACCCTCTGCGTTAATAGCCTGCTTAGAAAGCTATTCTTGGGCGCCGTTAACCAGACGATGAATCCCGAGGGGGTTGGTATCCTTCAATTCGTCCGGTAATCGATCTTGAGGGCTCGCCTGATAGGCGATGAGACGAGCAAATCGGGTGATGGCGTGGGTGCCAACCGATGTACTTCTACCATCTGAAGTGGCAGGGAACGGTCCACCGTGAACCATTGAGTGGCAGACTTCGACGCCGGTGGGAAACCCGTTGTAGACGATGCGGCCGACTTTGCGCTCCAGGATGGCGATCGCTTCTGGGAAATTGGCCAAGTCTTCATCGGTTCCATGGATGGTACCCGTGAGTTGTCCCTCGAACTTTTCCAGGAGTCGTAAGAGCTCGAATTTATCGGACCAACGAATGAGGGTGGTTCCCGGGCCGAAAATCTCTTCGCTCAAGGAATCGTCTTCGAGGAATGCTTGAGCCTCCGCGGAAAAGACGGCCGTAGATCCTAGGCAAGCTGATTTGCTGGAGCTGGGAGATCTGGAAACTAGGGTTTCAACCTGGGCGTTGTTATGAAGTTTGGCAACGCCCTCGGCGTAGGCCTCTCTAATTGAAGCGTTGAGCATCACCTGATCGGCCGTTTCTCGCATTTTCTCCGTGAAAGCCTGGACAAACTGGTCGCCTGTCTCGCTTCTCTCGACAAGAACGATTCCTGGATTGGTACAAAATTGGCCGACCCCCATGGTTGCGGACACGTGAAGACCGCTGGCTATATCATCTGTGTTCGCCTCCAGGGCCCGGGGGAGCATGACAACGGGATTCACGCTGCCCATCTCAGCGTAGACGGGAATGGGTTCGGGGCGTTCTGAAGCGAGTTTCATCAACGCGGTTCCTCCAGCGGTGGAACCCGTGAAGCCCACTGCTTTTACAGCCGGATGCGAAACCAAGGCGGATCCTACTGTTCTACCTCCTCCGAAAAGGAGGCTAAAAACGCCGTCAGGCATTCCCGTCCTTTCCGCAGCTCCTCGCACGGCTTGAGCGATGAATTCCGCTGTACCCGGATGGGATGAGTGGGCCTTGACGATAACAGGGCACCCTGCAGCAAGGGCGGAAGCTGTGTCGCCACCGGCGGTGGAGAATGCTAGCGGAAAGTTGCTGGCGGCGAAAACTACCACCGGTCCCAGCGGGCGGAGCATAGAGCGAACGTCGGGCTTAGGTAGCGGTTGACGGTCGGGAATGGCCGTATCAATGCGGGCCTGAACCCAAGATCCCTCCTCGGCGAGGCTGGCGAACAGTCGCAGCTGGCCCGTGGTACGGGCGGTTTCCCCTTTGATGCGCGCCTCGGGCAAGCCGGTCTCCTGCATGGCCCTTTGGGTCAGGGCATCGCCGAGACTCTCGATCTGATCGGCGATTTCATAAAGAAATCGAGCTCGCTCTTTGCCGCTTTTTTGACTGTATTCAAGAAATGCTTGCTGGCTCAAGCTGGCGGCTTGCTCGACTTCTTCGCGAGTGGCGCTAAAAATAGGAGGATCGAGCTCCTGTCCTGTCGATGGGTTGATGGCTCGTGCTGACTCGGTTCCCTTGTTGGCAATGGAAAAACCGATGATCGATCGGCCGGCGACGATGGCGAGGTCTTCAGTAGGCATAGCTTAAATCGTATTTAGGTGTTGGATGCGGGAGTTCGAAGAGACTCCTCAATAAATAGTATAGTTCATTCACATTGATCTCGAGAGGAGAGGAATGCAATAGCGTTTCGATTGATTTGGGGATGTGGGGCTGGAGCTTTCTCGATAATCAGGCGATTTAGGAGAGGTTTACGCTTGCGGCAGGCTGGGGACAGTCAGCCCTATCATCGCCAAAGCATTCGTGACGCTATTGTTGGACACGCGCTTAGAGCGTGTTGAGTGAATCCGAAATTTGTAGGGTCGCCACTTGCGGCGACCGTGTCAGAATAGTGACAGCCGCTTCTGCGGGTGACGCAAGCAACTCCCCTGCAAAGATAGATTCGGTTTCATCCATTTATTCAACACAATCTCAGATCTCAGGCACGCCGAGGTCTTGGAAGTGGACACCTGTCTTGGACATCCGCGCCCCAGGAGCTTCCCGTTCTATGAGATCGCAGACCAGTTTGCTGCGACGCACGCGTTCCAATGACAGATTGAGGGCCAAGGATTCCATGTGTTTTCCGTAGGGGTAAATATCGGCCGAGTTTCTAAGCCCTAGCTTTATGTAGATCGGGGAACAATGCTCGATCAATTCCGGCGTTTCGAAGTGGCGAACAAAGCCGCCGATGCCATCTGGGGATTCAACATAGATGTCGAGCGGCTTTTCGGTGGCCTCCCGGATTGCGCTGATCTGAGCAGTAGACAAGTCCGTCGAAACATTAAGCGTGTCCGTTCCGAGTCGTTCCAAAAGCGAGCAGGAAGCGGGATTGGCTGGGGCCAGGATAGCGGAGGATTTGATGATCAGATTTTTCGGAAGTTTTCCGGCACCTCGTAGTTTTCCTACAGTCTCGATGAGCCCAAAATCGGATAGAAGCACAGACCGGATCCCGAGGTCGCAGACACGGAAAACGTCATCGAGGCTATAGCGGATCTGGTCGGCGCCCCGTACCTGCCACTGGATGAGTTTGCCGACTGGAGCGTTCCAGAGACCGCCGGTGTCGAAATTGGCTCGCGGGGTTGTGAATAGGCAAACCTCGACATTTCGCTCGGCTCCAATCTGTGCGAAAGAGCGAATTTGAGCGTCGCTCAGCATTTGAATTCCGCTCCCCTGGCTTATGCGATGAACTGGGCATCCGATCTTGTCGGCTTCTTTAAGAAGAGTTTGAAATGCCTCGGGGGTTTCCGTACTGGGAATTTCGATACGATATTGTCCACCATCTGAGAATCGCTTTTTAGAAGGGGTTTTGCTGTCCGTGGCTGGCAAGCCGAGATTTTTGAGGGCTTCGATGGATCTTTTCATGGGCTTAGAGACAAGCAGTATTGCCCTCCCTCAGCGAGGGAAGCAAGAGCTCATCGAGAAAACCGTTACGCGGACACGGGCTAGAAGCCCTGGCCTGACTTAACTAGGGAGACGCTTTTCGAGGTTAGGGTTAGGGTGTCTCGGTTGGGGCGAATGAAAAGGCTCCTGTGTGCGAGAAGTCCTGATTCCAAAAAGGATCATTCACGGTCATGAAAGCGGTTTCAGCGTCCAAGCTATCCTTGTCCAAATGAACTTGGACCTCGTACCAAGATTCGAAGGGGAAAAAGAAATAGATCTGAATGCGATTTCCCAAGTCGTACCACGCGTAGTCGCATTCCAAGGATTCATCGGGATTGAATACGGATGTAAACGTGCCTTTGAAATCATCTCCGAGATTTACTGTATGGGGTCCGAAACCAGACTCGGCAGGCAGTTCGAAGGTGACGGTGAAGCCTGGATTGGATTCCAGCCAGGGTAAAGCGAGTTCAGAATAGTAGTAGAAAACAGGTGCGCCGTTGGGCTCGGGAAGCTCGATTTCGTGTTCGATGATTTCCGGTGATTCGGAATCCCACAGTAGACGGTGGGGCCCCTCCCTCTCTTGGAAATCCAGAGTCCGGTATAGGAAGTAGTCCAGAGTTTCAGATCTGGGAAAGGAAACGCTTGCGGATCCGTCATCGGCGATCTCAATACTTGGTTGAACCTCGACTTGGAACGGCCGCATATAGTCTGTGGCTTGGAAAGCGGCTGCAGCCGCTCCCACCCTTAGGATGCTTACTGAATTGATGGTTATTGGGGTGATGGGCGCTCCACCTGTATTCGTTGGAGCCAATCCAATCGCGTCAACCACGTTAATTCCATCGACCACAAGTCCGAAAACGGCGTGGCGTCCGTCCAGGTGGGTCGCCGTTTCTGAAGAAAGCGTGATGAAGAATTGGCTTCCATTGGTGTTGGGTCCGGCGTTGGCCATGGAAAGAATGCCTTTGGCGTTGTGCTTCAAATCCGTCTCGATCTCGTCGGCAAAAGAATATCCGGGACCATCGCTACCCGTTCCGTTTGGTGAGCCCGCTTGGATAACGAAGTTGCCAATTATGCGGTGGAAGGTCAGGCCATTGTAAAACGGCTTGTTTTGGGCTTCTCCGGTGGTGACATCGAAATGGGAGATGGAATTCTCCGCTAAGCCGACGAAGTTAGCGACGGTAATGGGGACTTGCTCGAAGTAGAGAGCGGCAGTGAACTCGCCTTCGGAGGTATCGAATACAGCGTAGAGACCGTCCTCGGTCGGCTCAAAGCCCCTCGCTGTGACTAGTAAAGCGAGCGATATGAAAAAAGTTGCGAGACGCGATGGAGTTTCGGCCATAGGTGTAGGTAGGTTCGTAGTATGCGGTAATTTGGATTCAGTGGGAGGGGCGTTGTTCAGGAATGAACGCTATCCCCCCCTATTTTGCTTCCATTCGGCAGGTCAGAACAAATCGAGTTGCTCTAGTTCCTCTTTCTCTCTTTTCAGATCGCTCGCGAAAGCGGGAAACTCGGGTAGGATAGGATTCAGTTTTCGTATTTGCTGGTGAATCTGGCGAGCAAAATAGGGAGCGTTTCCCTCGTTCGGGCAATGGGCGAAAACATAGGGCTGCTTGTTTTCCAATATCCATTTGTTTATGATGGGCCCCCACTCTTTAATCCAGGGGCTGTTGGCGGAAATGTCGTTTAGCCCGACGAGACGCAAAAACGGATGGTTGCTTAGGGCGACTTTGCGCACGGGCGTTTGCGGTTTTCTGGATTGGGCTGCCTGTTCGTCATCGTCGGGCGAATCAGTCGAAAAGAGCGGTCGACTATCGAAAATCACCTTGTCTAGGCCCAGTTCAGATAGCAGCTCGTCAAGTCTTTGCTCGTTATCGCTGCTGTCGTACCAGGAAATGTGGCGCGGTTCGACTGCGTAGTCAAAATCTTTGGGCAACTGTTGAAGAAAGACTTTAAGTTGCTCGTAGTTGTTGGCGTTGAAAGACGGTGGTAGTTGTAGGAAACTGGGCCCTAGGCGATTCCCGTGAGCGAGGGATTCCAGTATTTTAATGAAGGCGGCCGTTTCCTCCTCTGCGCGGACAAGCCGGCGTTCGTGGGAAATCGCTTTGGGGAATTTAGGGCAAAACTTGAAGCCGTCTTCGGATTCGGCCATCCATCGTTCGATAGTCGATAGGGCTGGAATAGCGTAGAAGATAGAGTTGGCTTCGACTGTATTGAAAATCTTGGAGTATTTCGTAAGAGATCGACTAGCATCGACGTCGGCCTCGTAAAGATTTCCAGCCCATTCGCGGCATTGCCAAACCGGGCAACCGAGATGGTAGTTGGCGGATTCTTTCATCGAGAGGCGTTCTATCGAAGTTAACCCTTGCCGTACACCTTTTCTGGGTCGAAAAGGGGTTCGCCTCCATCGAAGACGAGTTCGCCTGAATCCGGATTCAACTTCCTGTAAAAGCACGACCTGTATCCGTTATGGCAAGACGCACCGCTATCTCCAATATTGGCTTTGCAGAGAATGACGTCCTGATCGCAATCGGTACGAAGTTCCACCAGCTTTTGAGTCTGCCCAGAGGATTCGCCTTTGACCCATAGTTTGCCGCGTGACCGGCTGAAGTAGGTGACTTTTCCCGTTTCAATGGTATGTTCGAGGGCCTCGCGATTCATGAATGCGAACATCAGTACCTCGTTGGTTTGGGCATCGGTGGTGATGCAGGGGATCAAGCCATTGTCATCGAACCTAGGCTGAAGTTGCAGCCCTTTCTCGATGGCCCCCTTGGAAGATCGTTCATGTAGGCAGCTCTCTGGCATAGTCGCAGGAATGAATCGAAGACTTCCCATCCTGTAAAGCGCTGATTGCTAACGAAAGCCGCCTTTACTGGAGGTGATTCTGAATATCCAGCAGGCGAGCGATGGTTCGGGAATCGGAATTGTGTGTCCGCTTTCTAGTTAGAAGTAGAGCATTCCATCCCGCATTACAGGCACCGAGATAGTCCTGATTCAAGTGATCTCCAACGTGTAGGATTTCATTGGGAGATAGCTCCATTTTCGTCGCCACGAAGTCGAAGAGCTGCCGATCGGGTTTTTCGAATCCGACTTCACTTGAAATGAACAGCTGGGCGAATCTGGATTCTAGATTGTGGTCACGGATGACCCTTCGCACCCTCTGATCCCAATTTGTCAGGAGGGAACAGGAGATTCCGCGAGCTTCGAGAAGGTCAAAGGTCGCCCGAGCGTCGGGGTTTAGTTTCCACCGGGACCCCTTGGCAAACTCGGTCCAAAGGTCGCTGAATAGATCGTCGAAGTTTTCCGGCAGCTCCGCGAGGTCCTCTAGCACCCCGGCCACGATTGACCGCCAGTACTCCCACTCGCGCTTTTCAGGATCTTCGATGGAACCCTTTTTTTTCGCTGATTTGAAGGCTTCTGCAAAGCTACTATCGAGCTGATCGGGCTCCAACTCCACCCCGTAGTGGGCCACGATTTCGCTGTAGATGGCTCCGACTGAGGGCTTTGGGAAAAACAGCGTGCCTGCCGCGTCGAGGGTGACTGCTTTAACCGTCAGGAAAGCGCTCATGCGTCGCCTAATCGCCGGAGCAACTCATAGCTGTATATTCCCGTATTATGCCCGTCTGAGAATTGAAATCGAAAGGCATAATTGCCGACAGGTACCCACGAATCGATGGTGACCTGAGAGTGGTCCTTGCCCCGTTCGCCGCCGTATTGGTTTCCGAGAATATCTCGCTCGCCAGCTACGGAAGCGCTGGGCGAATTCGCCCGAAGCGATACGGCGGTGATATAGCTTTCGTGCCCGTCTTCCCACTGGATCGCCAGCTCCGAGCCAATCAGTTGCATGGTTGTGGGCGAAATCATCGAGCGGAACTCTAGAACGGAAATTGGCGATTTCAACGCCAGGATAGCGAAAGCGGCCAAAAATTGATGGCAATGGTCGCCTCAAGCGGTAAAGCCGTAAAAACCCCGCTAAACCCAAGGGGCTTAGCGATTTATTAAAACTTAAGTTGGGAATAAGTGGCGAAAGACTTTGACAGAGTGGGGAGAAGTGGGGAGTTTTGGGGGACTTTGTAGAGCTTTAGAACAAATGTCTTCCCACTCCAGAACGATTTACGTTGGCAAGCATCAGCGTAACTTAGACTCGAAGAACCGCTTGGCGATTCCTTCGAAGTGGCGTTTTGAAGGCGATACGGAGGATGGCTACCTTGGCCTGCCGGATCCGAGCGGTTGTGTCTTAGTCCTGCCCCCTCAGCAAGTTGCCAAGCTCTACGACAAAATCGAGGATCAGCAGCTAAGCGACGAGGATGCTCAGGAGCTCCAAGACAAGCTGTTTTCTCAAGCGACATTTTTTAGTTGCGACAAGCAGGGCAGGGTGAACATGCCGGAGGACTTGCTCGAGCATGCGGCTATCAGCAAGGAGGCGGTGCTGATTGGCCGGATGATCAATTTTCGCATTTGGAGTCCCGAGCGGTGGGCGACCATCGATCCGAAGTCAAACAATGACGACATAGGGAAGCTGATGAAACGCGCGAAACTATAACCCCGTAGATACACATGATCAAAAAGGAATCGAACCGTATGTCATTTCTCACTCCCTTGTCCCGTTTGGTTGGGGGTCGTTATCGCGAACAAAAGCTGGGCCGTTTGCAGTTGTTCGGGATGGGAGGCACTTTTGGGTATGGAATTGTCAGGCATTGCGATACCTGGAATGTTGGTGAAGAAACGCCTGACCGGCTAACCGTAAGACAGGAGATTCGCGAGATTGCCGAAAAGCGGCGCGATGAAGCGGCTCAGCGAATGGCTGTCAGCGACAGGCGGCAGGGGTGATTGGACTGGCTGACAGCTTGATTGCGCATGCCCTGATGGAAGGTCATAAGCCAGTTCTGCCATCTGAAACGATCGATTTTTTGGATCCCCGAGACGGGAGACACTATCTGGATTGCACGTTTGGGGGAGGCGGGCACTCGCGGCTTATTCTCGATGCCGCGGACACGAAAGTGCTCGCCCTGGACCAAGATCCCGAAGCAGCCGAGAGAGCTCGGGAGTTCGAACACGCCTATGGCGAACGATTCCAGTTCCAGGCCAAAAATTTTGCGGATATAGATGAGATTGAAGCAGGGCCCTTCGATGGTATCCTTTTCGATTTTGGCGTATCCTCGTATCAATTGGATCAGACCGAACGCGGATTTTCTTTCCGCAAGGATGCTCCATTGGATATGCGAATGAATCAGGAATCCGGACTGCCATCGGCAGAGGAATGGCTGGCGAAAGCTAGCCGACCTGAGCTGATCGAGGCCATCAAGTATTACGGAGAGGAAAAGAATTGGCGTCGCATTGTTGATGCCATCATCGAAGCCAGGGCTAAAACGCCGATCAACACCACCCAGGCGTTGTCGGAACTTATCCTATCCTGCATTCCGGCAAAGCAGCGCTACGCTTCGAAAATCCATCCGGCAACGAAAGCCTTTCAAGGCATTCGCATTGCCGTTAACAACGAAATCGAGGCTATCGAGAAGGGATTGCCCGCCGCGTTCGAGCGACTTAAGCCGAACGGCAGATTGTGCGTGATTAGCTTCCATTCCCTGGAAGATCGTATCGCCAAAAATCTATTCAGGCAATGGGCCGGAAGGCCCGCTCCCGGTGACAACCGACCTCAAGATATGCGTCAACAGCGAGCGGATTTACTCACTCGTCGACCCACTCAGGCCAGCGATAGGGAGATCGCGGCGAATTCGCGGAGCCGTTCGGCGAAGCTTAGGGCGCTAAGGAAAGCGGAAAAATGAAAACATACCAAAGTAGGGGTAGCAGGATAATGAAAAACAACGCGACACTTAAAGAAGCGCTAAACCGGCAATTCGTGGCATTGGCCACCGATTTTCCCCTGGAAAGGGGTCTCTTCAGTTGCAGCCAATTCGGAGAAGTCGGACCGAGCGGGCCATCGCTAACGATAGGCTCTTTTGAAGATGAGTACCCAATTTACGGAGACAATTTGACCATTTCGATCGAGGCTAGATGAGTAGTAGAAACATAAAGAGCCGGACGGCGAACCGCATATTGAACCAGATAATCCTGCACTCGGTGGTCATGCTGGCCCTGGTGGGTGGTTTAGGCTTGATCACGGTTTGGTTGCGACACCAAACATCCATTACCGCTAACCATCTGCAATCGATTGAACAAAAGATTGTAGAGGAGAGGCGGGTACATGCCCAGCTTGATGTCGAATTGGCTGTCGCTATGTCTACGGATAAGCTGTTGGAGTTGAATCGCGAGCATGGGCTTAATCTCCAAGAGCCGGCGTTTACGCAAATCGTCCATGTCGAGGAGAATGTAGAAAAACGGCTCTACGAAAAATCAGCCAACGCTCTTTTCACTGCGTCGGCGCTATCCGGCAATTGAGGAGTAGATGGCTAAAGGTTTTGCCCCGCGAATAAGGTTTTGGACTCTCGCCCTAGGCATTCTGGTTGGCTACGGGGCGATTGGCTACCGTCTGTTCGAGCTCCACGTTCTCGAAGCGCCTAAGCTAATAGAAGAGCTTGAGAACAGCCGCTATCGCCTGATACCGTTAAATTCGCGGAGGGGGGACATCTTCTCTTACGACCTCAATGGGGACCGCGAGTTGTTTGCCACTAGCAAGACTTTGCTGGAGATCGGTATCGATCCGGTCGCTCTCAAAAGAGAGGATTTGGACAAATTGCCTCAGCTCTCTCAGCTCTTGGGCTTGGAATTAGCCCGAGTAGAGTCAGTTTTCGGAGCGAAGAATGGGGAGCTCATTGGGGACGAATCCTCGAGAAGGGATCGCTGGAGACTTTTGAGCCGAAGGGTGGAAGAGAAGCTATACGATCGTATCTTGGAACTAGGCATCTCTGGGTTGTATGGAACGCGAAAATACGAGAGAGTTTACCCGAAAAATTATTTGGCCTCTCATATTGTAGGTTTGGTGAGGCACGATGGGGAAGCGGTCCTCGGCGTAGAGCGGGAATTCGATTTTTATTTGAGCGGCCAGCGAGGATGGAGAGAGTCGGAGGTTACGGCCGGAATGGAAATGGCCCAGTTTCGTCGCCGCTATGTCCCTCCACGGGATGGGATGAATTTGGCCTTGTCGATAGACCCCTACGTTCAGCATCAAATCGAACTGGAGCTCGGTAGGATCGCGGAGACATTCGATCCTGAGTCGGCATGCATTATTGTTACCGACCCCTACACTGGATTCATACTAGGATTGGCGAATTACCCGACCTTCGATCCGAACCGCTATACCAAATTTGACGAATCGACTCATAAGAATCGAGCCATGACAGACCCCATTGAGCCGGGGTCGACTTTCAAGATTGTGGCGGCCAGCGCGGCTCTGGAAGAGCGACTTGTTTCGGTGGATACTTATTTTGACTGTTCGATCCCCACTTTGCGGATGCCCAATGGCTACGTGGCAACGCTGCCCAAGGACTGGAAGCCGTTCGGCATACTCACCGTTGAGGATATAGTGGCTAAATCTTCCAATCGAGGAGCCGCCCAGTTGGGAGCGCTTGTCGGGTCGAATGGGTTTTACGACTATGTGAAGAAGTTCGGATTTGGCGAGAAGACCGGATTGGATGTGGGGGTCGAGTCGCGGGGCATTCTCAATCCAGTTCGAAAATGGGATGGCCTCACACTGACACGAATGACTATGGGGCACGCTATTTCAGCAACGCCGCTGCAAACCCACTATGCGATGGCGGCCATCGCTAATGGCGGATTGCTTATGCGTTCCCAGGTCGTTTCAAGGATATTGGACACTGATAGCAAAGAGGCGGTCAGTTTTGGGCCTATGGCCCGGAGGCGGGTCATCTCGAACCAAACGGCGCGGACTATGTCTGAATTGCTAGTGAAGACAGTTTCAGAGGGAGGGACAGCGTTCAAGGCTGCAATACCTGGCTATCAGGTTGCGGGCAAAACGGGTACAGCCCAGAAAATTGTCAATGGACGTTACTCGTCGCAGAGTCACATCGGCTCGTTTTCGGGGTTCTTTCCCGCAAGTGATCCAGAGCTGGCGATCACGGTAATTGTCGATGGTTCCCGCAGCGGCATGCCGGTTTCCGGCGGCAGCGCCGCGGTACCTGCTTTCAAAAATGTAGCGGAAAAACTGATACCTTATTTTGCTATCACTCCCGTGAATCGAGACAGAGCCTATGCGTTGGGCGGCGGAAGTCGGTAGTTACGAGAGCGAAATTCAAAATGGTATCGGCTCAAAAAAAATTGTTCGGGGGTGGCGAACTGAATAGGTATCGGATGGAAAGAGGGAAAAAAGAGAAGAAAGCGGGTCGCAAGCTCAGCGCGCTGCTTAAAAAGAGCGGGGCCAAATTGAAGCGAGGCTCTGCGGATCCGAATGTGACGCGTTTGGTCATCGACAGTCGGCGGGTAACGCCTGGAAGCTTGTTTTTCGCCTTGCCAGGGCTGCGCAAAGATGGGAACGCGTTTGTCGATGAGGCGCTGAAACGCGGAGCGGTAGGGGTCATCTCGAATACGCCAAGAAAATTTGGGCTATCTAAAGCGGTTTTCGCTCATTCGGACAATCCGCGCCTAACCCTGGCGAAGGTGGCTCGAAGATTTTACAACAAACCGGACAAAGACCTTGATTTGGTTGGAATAACGGGAACGAACGGCAAAACGACTGTCGCCCACCTCGCCAAAGATTTTCTCTCTGTAGACAATGTGAAGACCGGTTGTCTGGGCACCGTTGGTTACGATCTTGTTGAAAGGGTGCTCCCGTCATTTAGAACGACTCCTGAGGCTCATGAACTTTGTGAGCTTCTCTCTCAAATGAGGGAATTTGGTTGCGATAGGGCAGTGATGGAGGTGAGCTCCCATGGCGTTGACCAACTAAGGGTCGCGGAACTTAGATTCAAAGTGGGCGTCTTCCTAAACCTTACCCGCGATCACTTGGATTACCATGGCGACATGGAAACTTATTTTGCGGTAAAGCGGAAGTTCATTAACGGTGAGATTGGCTCTCCGCCAAAGCGATTGGCTATCAATGTCGATGATTCTTACGGGCGGAGGCTGGCCGATCAGCCGAGAGATGAACCCGTCTTGACCTTTGGGCTTTCGTCCGATGCGGCTTTGAAAGCGACGGACATAGAGCTGGCTCCAGATAATTCGCTGTTCACTTTAGAGTACGAAGGAAAGCGCTACCTAGTGCGATCTCCCTTGATTGGAAAGTACAATATAAGCAACACACTAGCCGGTATCTCGACGGCAGTATTACTAGGGTTGGATATCGAGAAGTGTATAGCTCGTTTGGAGACTTTTCGAGGTATTCCAGGAAGAATGGAGAGAATTGACCAAGGCCAGCCGTTCCAAGTGGTCGTGGATTATGCCCATACAGGAAACGCCTTGGAGAATGCCCTGCGTATGCTCAAAGAGATTACTCCGGGGCAATTGAAGGTGGTATTTGGCTGTGGCGGCGATCGCGATCGGGGAAAGCGATCGGAGATGACGCGAGCCGCCACCTCCCTTGCTGATTTCAGTTGGGCAACGACAGACAATCCGCGGTCCGAAGCCCAGGAGCAAATATTCGACGACATGCGCGAGGGAATCGCTGGAGGAGGAGAAGTAGACTTCATATTGGATCGGCGACGGGCTATTGAGGTCGCTCTAAAAAGCGCAGAGCCCGGCGACTGCGTACTCATTGCCGGGAAAGGACACGAGCCGTTTCAGGAATTTGGAGACACTGTTGTGCCTTTTGACGACAGAAAGGTCGCTCGGGAGCTACTCGAATTGATCAAGCTGGGCGAACGGATATAGGAATGCTGGAATTCGATTGGCAGGAATTGCGAAAATGGAGTGGGGGAGAGTGGATTAAACTTCCGTTTGATGAGCCTGTTCGCGGATTTTCCTTTGATTCCCGAAGTCTGAAGGCGGGAGAAATGTTCGTGGCATTGAAAACGCCAAAGCGGGACGGGCACAGCTTCATTGAAGTGGCGAAAGCCAAAGGAGCATCGGCGGCCTTGGTCAGCGCCTGTTGCTCCGATATCGATCTGCCCCAGTTGCTTGTCGACGATACCCTCGTCGGCCTGGGAGACTTGGCCAGAGGCTATCGAGATGAATCCTCGGCGACCGTAGTAGGTGTTACTGGTAGTTGTGGGAAAACGACATTCAAGGATCTATTGTACTATGCCCTAGGCGGAAAGCCGAACGCTTGGCGTACTCAAGGCAACCTGAATAATCGTATCGGAGTTCCAATCACATTATTGGGAATGCCTATTCGCAATGGTGGATACGGGATCATTGAAGCGGGTATTAGCGAGCCTGGAGAGATGGAGTGTTTGGCTAAAATCATCGATCCGGATATAGCCGTCATCACTTCTATCGGTCCTGCCCATTTAGAGGGATTAGGGAGTTTGAGAGGCATTGCGGTGGAAAAGGGTCGATTGGCTGTTGGAGGGAAGGCAGGAAAAGTTTATCTGGGCGAATCGTGCCAGCCCTATCTTGAAGAGCTGTCGGGGGGGTTAGACTATGCGATCGTAGCGGAAGGATTGCAAGGCGAGGGTGTTAAAGGCTTCCGGCAAAGGATTGTCGGCGGAATGACACGGATTTCGCTGGAAGGGTTCGATGATGTATTCGAAATAGGTGGGATTGGCAAAGGTTTGGCTAGCAATGTGGCCATGGCGATAACGCTGGCATTGGACTTGGGGGTAGATAGCCAGACGCTTAAAGAGCGCTTGAAGCTTTGGCGACCGAGCAAGCTGCGGGGCGAATGGAAGACCATGGGAAAGGCCAGAGTCTACTTGGACTGCTACAATGCGAATCCGCTATCGATGCTCGACGGGTTGGAAACCTTCAATCGCCTCTCGAGCCAAACGCCAGATAGAATATTTGTCCTGGGCTCGATGGAGGAGCTTGGAGATAGCTCCGATGAATGGCACGAAAGAGTTGGGTCTTCAATGGAGTTGAGGAATGGCGATTTGGTTCTATTGATCGGAGATGGGGCGCAAGCGATTAAACGCGGCCTGGGGATTCAGGAGGACGGGGAGCGCGTAGAACTGATCGAGTCCGTCGATCAAATCGGACGCTTTCTTTCCGGGTTTTCGGGCGATATTTTTCTTAAAGGCAGTAGGCGCTATGGCCTAGAGTCGGCGATTCGCTTTCTGGAGCAACCCGTAGAAAGGGTGCAAGCGTCATGCTGAGCTACTTGGCCCAGTACGAGGAAGTTTTCGGCCCTCTCAGGCTGTTGAGATTCTTGACGCTTCGCATGTTGCTGGCATCAGGCACGGCCCTGTTTATCGGCTATTTACTGGGCCCTTGGCTGATCGGCATGCTCAGGCGCCTTAGCTTTCATCAAAGCTTTCGCACGGAGTCGGAAGTTGGCAAGCTCGCGGAATTGCATTCGGGCAAGAGAAATACGCCGACGATGGGTGGTCTGCTAATCTATATTTCGGTGACGACCAGCTCCCTTCTTTGGGCCCAATTCAACGTTTGGACGCTGACGGCCCTTTTGGTCTACACGAGTTTGACGGCCCTTGGTTTTCTCGACGATTACCTAAAAGTATCCAAAAGAAACAGCAAAGGGTTTCCATCCAAAGGCAAGATTGTTTGGCAAAGCCTAACAGCCGCAGCAACCTTGCTGATTCTGCTAAACCATCCCCTCAGCGCTGACAAAGTCCAGGAACTCTGGCTGCCGTTCGTCAAAAATGCCGTTGTCGAACAAATGCCATTGTGGGCCTTGTTTGGGTTTCTTTTTCTAGTGCTTGTGGGCTCAAGCAATGCCATAAATGTAACGGATGGCGTCGATGGATTGGCTATCGGATGCACCATAACTGTAGCGATTGTGTACTCGATTATGGCCTACGCGGCTGGAAATGTGATTATATCCGAATACTTGTTGATCTCTAACGTGCCTGGAGTTGGCGAGTTGGCTATTTTGTGCGGAGCAGTCGTTGGAGGAGGGCTCGCGTTTCTCTGGTTCAATGCCTACCCGGCTGAAGTATTCATGGGCGATACGGGATCCCTGGCCTTGGGTGGCTTGGTTGGCGTGGTCGCCTTTATGACGCATCAAGCGGTGACTTTGATTATCGTAGGGGGCATATTCGTGATGGAGACCGTCTCTGTGATTCTGCAGGTACTTTCCTTCAAAAGCACCGGAAAACGGATATTCAGAATGGCTCCGGTTCATCATCACTTTGAGCTAAAGGGATGGGCGGAAACTAAAGTGGTTATACGGTTTTGGATACTTTCGCTCATCTTCGCGTTCGCGGGTTTGGCAACCTTGAAAATAAGATGATACAGCGAGCTCAATATTTACCAAGATGGCTGGAAGAAGGTCTAGAATCGCCGGTGGCGGTATTAGGCGGGGGTGTCAGCGGGTTAGGTGCCAAGGCGCTTGTCGAGAGCTTGAATGGCCAAGCCGCGATGTACGATGAGAATTCTAGCCAGCCGTTTGCAACCGAGTTTACGATCGAGGATGCTCGGCGGGCTTGTCTCGTGGTAGTTAGTCCTGGGTTTGCTCCTGATCATCCTTGGATTGAAGCGGCTCGGCACGCAGACTGCTGCGTTTGTTCCGAATTGGACTTGGGAGCTTCGCTATGGAAAGGTCCTATCATAGCGGTGACAGGCACCAACGGGAAAACCACGCTGACGTCCTTTCTTGATCATGCATTCCGGCATTCCGGCATAGAATCTTTCGCGGTGGGCAATATCGGAAGGTCGATGTGCGAAATGCTATCGCGAGATTGTAATTCAGAGGCTATTGCTGTTTGCGAAGTTAGCTCGTTCCAAGCTGAACTCTCAACCCATCTGCAAGCGGATTACGTTCTTTGGACTAATTTCGCGGAGGACCATTTGGACCGTCACGGAAGCATGGACGCGTACTTCAGGAGCAAGTACAACTTGATTTCGAACATGCGTGGCAATTCCGTTGTCTTGGATCGAACCGTATCGAATTATGGGAAGCGATTAGGTCTACCTATGTCTGAAGCCCAAGTTCTGGACGCCGCCAACGTCGAAGACCTTCAGCGTGTTAAAGGCAGCGTATTCGAAACCGAACCTGAGATAGAATCCTATTTGATGGCCCGTTCGCTTTGGCTTTCACTGGGAATGAGCGAGAGTAGTCTCGAAGAAGCAGCTAGATTCTTTAGAAAAGATCCTCACAGGATGGAATTGATTGGATCCAAGTTGGGAATCCGTTTCTGGGATGATTCGAAGGCGACCAACTTCCACGCAACGCTTTCGGGCTTGACGCGATTCGAACAGCCGGTGATCTGGATTGGCGGCGGCAAGGATAAGGGTGGTTCGATCAGGAGTTTCGCCAAGCAATTGGTCCCTCACCTGAAGCAGGCGATTCTAATCGGGGAAACCCGATTTTCCGTAAAGCGGGAACTAGAATCCATTGGCTTCCTGGCTCATGAAGTTGGAAGCATGGAGGAAGCTGTAAATTTGGTTTTAGAATTGGGAGGAAGTGGTGATGAGGCTCTACTTAGTCCTGGATTCGCTAGCTTTGATATGTTTGAAAGCTACGCACAAAGAGGAGAGGCTTTTAGAGCAGCGATTGGCCTCATAGACTCGGAAAGGAACGCGCAATATGGTTAAGTTTTACAAAAAGGAAAATGGTATCAAGGCAGCCCGAATTGGGGTCATCGTCGTGGCCCATTTCGTAGCTTTGGTCGTCATATATTTTGTGAGCGGCTTTGGCGATTCAGGCTCGGAGCAACAAGGATTGGCCACAGCCGGAGCCAATGGCATTGTGAATTGGTCAAGCGATTCTCCCAGCGCTCAAGCTCCTACGGTGGCAACGGCGAGCATTGACTCCAGGGCGGCTGATTTATCTGGATACAATGCTGAGGAAGGAGGAGCCTCTGTTAGGGCAGTAGTTCCCGAAATTTCAAGTAGAGAGCGGTTCGCCCCGAGACGGCCTAACGAGGCTCAGGCACAGACGAGCGGCGGACGTTCCGCCCCAACAAGGGGCGCGTCTCCTTCGTCCATCGGCGCCGACGATATCGTTTTGACTCCGCTTGGAGGTCCTGGAGCAGGCAGTGGTCAGCCCTCTAGTATAATAGCCCCTGCTCAAGCGTCGGAGATTATTAGATACACGATTCGGAGTGGAGATAGTCTGTGGGCCATATCAAAAAGATTCGGAGTCACTCGCGATGAACTGCATTCGGTGAATCCGGGTCTCACTGTTAACATCCAGGCTGGCCAGATTATCAATGTCCCCCGAAAAGGTTCAGCTACAGGAGCAGTGGCTCCCTCGGAATTCTACCAAGCTTCGACACCGGCTCCAGTTGTCCCGCAAGGAAACGTTTACACGGTCAAGAGTGGCGATGTTCTGTCTCGAATCGCAGCTAATCAAGGGGTTACCTTGAGCGAGCTGAGGGTGGCGAATCAGCTATCGGGCGACTTGATAAGAGTGGGGCAGAAACTGATCATTCCTCAATCGGGAAGCTCAAGGAATGCATCGGCTCTACAGAATCGCGGTCAAGGACTGCAAGTGGTCGTAGCGCCGGGCGATAGCATATTTTCGATCGCCGAGCGGTACAACGTTTCGGCCGGGGATATCGTCTTGCGCAATAATATCCAGGATCCGGCTCTCATCAATCCAGGGCAGACGCTTTTCATTCCGAGTAGCAGCGCCTCAAGTGGGCGACAGCCAGAAACAACCGCTTCGCCGCCGTCTCCAACCCCTAGGACGACTCCCGCGACTCCCACCCCGCCAGCGGAAACGATTCCTGAAGACCCACCATTGAGGCTGTCGGACGAGGATGACTTTCTGGAAGAAGAGGAACTGATCGAACAGCCAGTGATTCCGATCGTAAACTGATAGAAGTTTCTATCTGAATACTTTAGATTATGGCGAAACGCAAAACGAGGGCGGCGCATACCGGGCATGTTGGCGTATTGAATCCGGCCGTCGCGATAGCGGTGTGCGTTTTCGCTCTAGCCATGCTGGGAGCCTCGGTTTTGTTTAGCGCCTCGCTCCCTGTAGACGCCAAAGATCCTTATCGGATAATCGAGAAACAGGCGTTGTGGATGGGGATTACATTCATTGCGGGCCTTTTGGTTTTAAAGGTCGATCTAGAATGGGCCCGCAAGTTCGTTTGGCTTGGCTATGGATTGTGTGTGGCTGGGCTTATTCTTGTCCTAATCCCGGGAATTGGTTCGTCCATAAACGGGAGCCGCAGCTGGTTTCGGTTCGGACCTTTTAGTTTGCAAGTAGCCGAATTCGCCAAAGTGGGGCTCGTGTTTTTTCTGGCGCATTATTATAGTTTGATTCGCAAGGAATCTGGTTCTTTCTGGAAAGGCTTCATCGTTCCCTGTCTTGCTATCGGATTGATTGTCGGCCTGATCATGCTGCAAACGGATTTGGGAACAGCTCTCATCATTTCCATGGTTAGCTTCTGTTTGCTTTACTTGGCAGGAGCCAACGTTTTTTTCTTGGCAGGCTCGTCTCTAGCGGCACTCGTTCCGGTCGGCTTTTTGATATCGAAAGATCCCGAACGATTGAGTCGATTAACCGCTTTTCTGGACATGGAGGGGAACAAGTCGGGCGATGCATATCAAGTGTGGCAGGCGATACTCGCCTTTGCCGCTGGCGGCATAGAAGGAGTAGGGCCCGGAAACGGTCGGCAGCAATTGCGATCGCTTCCGGAGGCCCACACCGATTTCATCTTCGCGATTGTAGGCGAGGAGTTTGGATTGATCGTGACGCTGGCAGTAGTGATCGTATTTATGGGCCTGTTCGCAGCTGGAGTCGCTCACGTGAGAAAGGCCCCCAATACTTACCAATTTCTCCTAGCCGCGGGTTGCCTGCTAACGATAAGCATCCAGGCTCTGGTTAATTTGGGCGTAGTGACCGGCTCGCTGCCGACCACGGGGCTACCCTTGCCTTTCATAAGCTATGGCGGTTCTAATTTTCTGGTGATGGGAATATGCGTGGCCCTTCTTTTGAATACTAGTTTGGCGTGGCAATCTCCCGCTCTCGAAGACTCAAAGCGGAAACTCAAGGAAATCTAGGCATGAATCGCGCGCTAATCGCTTGCGGTGGCACGGGTGGGCATCTTTCGCCGGGAATCGCGCTCGCCCAGGAATTGATCACCCGCGGTTGGCAATGTCGCCTTCTGATAAGCAGCAAAAAAGTCGACGCTCGACTTGTTAAAAAGTATAAAGAAATTGAATACGATACGATTCCGGGTAGCGGATTGAGCTTTCGTCCTCTGGCCCTTTTTCGCTTTGTCCGCGATTTTGTCAAAGGATACCGAGTATGCTCGCGCAAAGTGGAGGCGTACAAGCCAGATGCCCTAGTGGGCTTTGGCGGGTTTATTTCCGCTCCCAGCTTGTTGGCGGGGTCGAGAAAAGGAGTTAAAGTTGCGATCCACGAAGCGAATAGGGTTCCGGGTCGAGCGACTCGCTTGACCAGCCATATCGCTAACCGTATCTATTTGCCCAAAGGGGTCAGCTTGTCAGGGAAGCGAGCGGATCGAGTCCTCCATGCCGGCATACCGTTGCGAACCGAGATAGCACCGACCGATAAGCGTGCAGCCAGACAGTCTCTGGGTCTCGAGGAATCTCGGAAAACGCTTTTGGTTTTTGGTGGAAGCCAAGGGGCTCGTTCGTTGACAAACTGGTCGATTGAAAACGCTAGCCGACTGCGGCAGAAAGGCATTCAATTGATCTGTCTGAAGGGATTGAGCGACGCGAGCGAGCAGGTAGAGCGAGAAGGGGAAAATGCACGGGGCCCGTTAGCCCGTTTCTTTGATTTTAGCGATGATATGCCGACTTTATTGTCTGCTGCGGATCTTGTTGTTTCTCGGGCTGGAGCGGGCAGCATAGCGGAGATTGCCCGATGTGGAGTCCCAGCGATATTGATACCGTATCCCTTTGCGGCAGACGATCATCAAACCCGCAATGCTGAGGAATTTGAAAACCAAGGCGGCGGAATGCTGTTGCCAGATCAGCGAATTGGGGAGCTGTTTACCATTGTCGAGCAGCTGATAGGAGATGATTCGCAACTGGACGGTATGAAAAAGCGTTTGCAATTAATAGATGCCGGGAACTCAAGCTCCGACATAGCGAATGATTTAGAAGCGTTGATCTCGGAATGCCAGTCAGGCCGATTAGGGTCTGCGGATGGAGAGAAGGCACTGAGATGACAGGAGAGGCGCCGCATTCTAGAATACACCTAATCGGGATTGGTGG
Organism: uncultured Opitutaceae bacterium; assembly: GCA_964404745.1. Lineage (GTDB taxonomy): Bacteria > Verrucomicrobiota > Verrucomicrobiia > Opitutales > Opitutaceae > Pelagisphaera. Next base: position 71,934 of record CAYOLG010000012.1, on the reverse strand, counting down.
AGCGGGGATGCTTCCGCTGGCTATCATTTTGAAGGAGGCCGGCTATGAAGTCAGTGGGGAAGACGACCGGCTCGCTCCGGAAGCTCAGCGTTTTCTCGATGTTCATGGTATTCGATTGGGAGCTCTTGGTTCCTTGCCCTGCTCCGAGCCTATTGCATCGGTCGTTCGCTCCTCGGCAATTGGCGATCGGCATCCTTCGGTTCTCGAGGCTAATAAGCTGGGCTGTCAGATATTGGCTCGAGGCGAGCAGCTGGCCAAAGTCGTCAAGGACAAGCGGGTCATAGCTGTTGCCGGGTCGCATGGAAAGACTTCTACCTGCGGAATTCTAGTTGATCTGCTGGAGGAAATGGGGATTTTCCCGCGCTATGCGATTGGCGGCCTTTTTTCTAATGGCAAGGAGCCTGGCCGCTGGAAGGATTCAGAGTGGGCCGTGATCGAGATTGACGAGAGCGATGGAACCATAGAGGCGTTTAGCCCAGAGGTATCCATCATCTTGAACGCGGACCATGATCACCACGCGTTCTATCGTCGATACGAAGATTATTTAGCTGCCTTTACTCGTCTGGCTGAAAGAACGAAAACCAAAGTGGTTTTGCCCGGGGCCCTAAGAGAATTGGTAGATGCCAAAATCGATCCGAAAAAAATCGTGTGGATCGACGATCAAGTGTTGCCAGAGATCGAATCGAATCAGATAGGGGCCTACAGTCGGCAAAATCAGCGGGCTGCTTTGGCTGCTTTAGTCGCTGCGAATTTCTCGTTACCGAAGGCCAAAACGATAGACTTTACCCCTATCGAAAGGCGGCAATCTCTTCTTTATGTATCACCGAATGTGCGGGTGTTGGAAGACTATGCTCACCACCCGATGGAGATTCGGGCTTTTCGCGAGGGGCTTAAGGAAGCGTATAAGGGTAAATCGCTTGTCGTCTTCCAGCCTCATCGTTATTCGAGAACGCTAACGCTGAAATCAGAGCTAGCCGATGAGCTATCTGAATTCGACAAGGTGTATTTAATGGACGTATACAGCGCTTCGGAGTCTCCAATCGAAGGCGGTATGGGAAGGGATTTGTACGAAAGCTTGTTGAAAAGGGCGGCGCATTGCCAGTATGAGGATTATAAAGAGGGCCTTCTCGAGGACCTTTCGCTGGCGACCCAGAGCGGAGAGCCGATAAATATCGTCTTTCTTGGAGCGGGAGAAACTAACGTTCAAGGGAAGAATTTCGTTGAAACTCTCAGAGCTCAAGACGAGGCGTGGGGTGGTTTTTTCCAGGCCCTGGCGGCAGTGGCCTCCCCTGACACGGTCGTAAAGCGAAATGAACCACTGCTCGCTAAAACGACTCTTCGTGTGGGCGGTCCGGCGGAAATGTATTTCGAGCCGACTTCCGAAAAGGAACTCGTCGCCGGGTTAAAGTATTGCTCGAAGCGGTGTATTCCAGCCTTTCCTTTGGGGAGGGGATCGAATGTGATAATTCCGGACGAGGGAGTTAAGGGCTTAGTCATTCGATTGGCCGGACCAAATTGGAAACGGTTTGAGCGTATAGACGAGAAATCGGTTCGCGTCGGGGCTGGCCTTCGAATCAAAGAGCTTTGCAGTTTGGCCTGTCGCCACGGCTTAGAAGGATTCGAGTTCTTGGAGGGAATTCCGGGAAGCGTGGGAGGGTCGCTTCGCATGAATGCGGGAGCCATGGGTGGCTGGATTTTTGATTTGGTGAGTAGCGTTCGCTTTGCCAAGCTAGACGGTTCGATAGTCGAGGCGAACGCCGAAGAGCTCACAGTCGGCTATCGGCATTGCCGGGAGCTTGAAAATGCGATTGCCATAGATGTAGTAATGGATTCGAAAGCAACGGGCCGAAGCGAAATGGATTTGCGACGGGCCATTGATGTTTATCAGTCAAAACGAAAAGAAAGCCAGCCTCGCGAGCCCAGCGCTGGCTGCATCTTTAAAAATCCAGAGGGCGATTCCGCTGGTCGTCTCATAGAGGATCTTGGATTGAAGGGGACCGTCATAGGCGGAGCGGAAATCAGTCGGATCCACGGAAATTTTTTTATCAACCGAGGTGGAGCTTCCAGCGACGATGTGATCGAGCTGGTTAAACTAGTCCGTCGCGAGGCGAAAGAAAAGCGACGGGTCGAGTTGCAACCCGAAGCATTGTTGTACGGCAATAGTTGGGATAATTTCTTATGACGAATAGCGAACCGATCATAGCAGTGGTATGCGGGGGCGTTTCCAATGAGCGGGAGGTGTCGCTGGGTTCTGGCCAAGCGGTCTATTCCTGCTTGTCGGAATCTTGCCAAGTCGAAAAGATAGAATTGCAGGAGGCCAAGCTGCCAATCGAGTTGGATCCCAAGCGCCACGTTGTCTTTTCTACCTTGCACGGAACCTTTGGGGAGGATGGCGGGTTTCAGGCTCTTCTTGAGGCGGCTGGTGTCGAATATGCCGGCTGCAACAGTGAAAGTAGCCGTCTGACCTTCGACAAGAGCCAGGCGAAAAAGGCGCTCCGGCAAGCGGGCGCGCCTGTATTGCCGGAAATCGTTTTTGATCGAAAGACTCCGCCTGACGCGGTCGAAACCTTCGATATTCTGGGAGGCCCTGTAGTACTTAAACCCTTGAAAGAGGGGAGCAGCATAGGACTGGATTTTGCTGATACCCCTGAAGAGTTGGAGCGACTATTGAAAAACCTGGTCTTCGATTCATGGATGTTGGAGAAACGGGTGGTCGGCCGAGAGGTATCTATCGGGGTGATTAATGGCGAGGCGCTTGGAATCGTGGAGATTCGCCCAAAATCGGGCCGATACGACTTCGAAAGCAAGTATACCAAAGGGAAAACCGATTTCGTCGCCCCGGCTCCTATAACGGAAAGCCTGGGAGAGCGTGTTCGTGCAATCGCCTGTAATTCCTATCGCGCCTGCGGTTGCCGGGATTACGCCAGAATCGACCTGATGATCGACGGTAGCGACCAGCCATTTGTCTTAGAATTGAATACAATCCCCGGAATGAAGGAAACGAGTCTTATGCCAATGTCGGCCGGATGCCAGGGCTTGAATTTCAAAGCAATGTTAAAATGCATCATTGAGCCTGCGATCTTGAGATTTCGAACTAAGTATTCAATCTGTTGATATGGCTAGTAAAAAGGCGGCGATAGCGTCTCGAAAAGCGAATTCCTGGAAGGATATATACCAGGACGTAAAGGCGAAAAGCATCAGCGAAACTGCCTTAAAGCGCATTTTGTTGGCCCGTTGCCGAGCTGCCGCCATCTTTGTTGGGGTCTTTCTGGTAGTAGCTGCCGCCTTAAAACTGTTCGTTATGAACGAGGATCTATCGGTCACGTTGTCAAAAGCGGGTAGGGCTTTGCCAGTGAAATCCATTATCATTGAGAGCGATGCGTTGCCGAGAGACTGGATTCTCGAACACCTTGATCTAAAAGAAGATGACTTAGGTTTGATGCACCTGGACCTTGATCAGCTAAAGACGAGATTGGAAAGCCATCCGCAAACGCGCTCAGCCCAGATAGCCCGCCAGCTTCCAGATACGCTTTTCATCGCCATTGAAGAGCGGGAGCCAGTGGCTAAGATTCTGGCCGAAGATGCTAGACGGGGGCGGCTAACTCTGTTAGTGGACCGAGAAGGAATAGTGTATGAAGGAATTGGGTACGGATCAAAGCAGGTTGAGGCATTGCCCAATCTAGATGGAGTTCGACTGAAGAGAATTGAGGGGGGCTTTGAGCCGCTAACTGGTATGGAGCCGGTTGCCGATCTGCTTTCTCAGGCGAGGGAAATCGCGCCGCACCTATATCAAACCTGGCGAATCGTTTCCCTGGCTGAATTCCCCAGGATGATCGTGAAGAGCGGATATGTTAGGGAAACGGTTTTCGAGAAGGGAAATTCGGATTTCAGGCGCCAGCTTTCCAGATTGGATTACATAGTCGACTACCACAAGAGCCATGGCTACAGCGGAGTGGCCAAAGTGGATTTAACGATGAATAGCCAGGTGCCTGTTGAACAGCCCCTTGTCGCTCGCAATTGAACCTCAATCTAGTTTAAGCAGTGTATAGATCGAAGATTATTGCTGGGGTTGAAATTGGCACGAGCAAAGTGTCTGTATTGCTTGGCGAAATCGCTGAAGGCCGAAGTCTGAACATAATTGGTCTGGGGCAATCATCTTCAAAGGGCGTGTTAAAAGGAGACATTGTGGATTTCCATGAAGCCAGCGATTGTACGCACGCGGCCATACTCTCGGCGGAAGAGCAAGCAGGAGTTAAGATTGATGGGGTCTATCTGGCTGTGAGCGGTAGTGACATAGAGGGTTTTTCCAGCGAAGCATCTGTCAACGTTACTTCAGGGAGCCATCGGGTTTCCAAAGAGGAGATCGAACAAGTTTCTGGATTGGCCAAGGCTCGTGAAATTCCTGAAGGCCGGGTGGTGATTCACCATTTGAGAAGGCCTTATCGATTAGACAGCCGTCTGGTTGAGGCTCCCTTGAATATGGAAGGCGATCGACTTGAGGCCAACTATTGGACCGTGCATGGCAACGCTCGGAAGATCGGCGATGCCATTCACATCATAAATGGTTTTAATCTCCACGTGGACGACGTCGTCTTGGGAGCCTTGGCTTCGGCTTCCATTGTTGCGACGGAAGAAGAGAAACGCATGGGATGCCTGGTAATGGATATCGGACGCGGCTCTACCGACTATGCGGTATTCCAAGGTGGGCGTTGCATAATGGCGGGATGCCTGCCGCTTGGTGGAGACCATATTTCCAACGACCTCAGTATCGGCTTGCGTATGCGATTGAAGCAGGCTGAGAGCATCAAACGCAGGTATGGTTCCGCAACGGTTGAGCACAAAAACAAAGGGGAAAAGGTTTGGCTGAATAACGATTTCGAGATTGGAGATCGCCCCGTTCCCCTTTGGAGTATCGAAAAGATCATCGAGCTCAGAACGACCGAAATATTCCAAGTGGTCCAAAAAAAGCTAGGGACTCACGGCCGCTCTGAGCGGCTTTCAGGTGGCGTAATTCTCAGTGGAGGAACGTCTAATTTGAGAAATATCGAGGCTTGCTCGGAAGCGGTGTTTGGAGCTCCCGCTCGAGTTGGGGACAATAGCGCATTGGCTACGGGCGAGCTGAGAGATGCTCAATACAGCGTAGTAATCGGTCTTTTAAAATACGGGTTGCAGTATCAGTCGACTGGAGACGAAATAGAAGGAAGGCGATCTGGACTATTCGGGAAGCTGAAGCGGGCCTTGTCCATCGGTTGAAGAAGAAGGGCTTGTTGTGAAAGAATCGGGACAGATATCGATGAAAGTGATTGGGGTCGGCGGAGCGGGTTCCAACATTGTTGACCGGCTAATGTTGAGCAATCTAGCTGGAGTTCAGCTTACCGTAATAAATACTGACCACCAAGCCTTGTCCAACTCACCCGTTATCGACAAGCGCTGTATCGGCGAATCCATTACGCGAGGCTTGGGCGCTAGCGGAGATCCAGAAATTGGGAAAGAGGCCGCCTTGACGGACAAAATTGAGCTTGAGGCCATGGTAAAGGGGGTTGATTTGCTTTTCATTGCCACTGGATTAGGAGGTGGAACGGGTACGGGCATCGCTCCCGTGCTGGCTGATATCGCGGCTCAACAAGGCGCGACCGTCATCGCTTTCGTTACCTTGCCATTCACGATCGAGCGAGCAAGTCGGGCCAAGGTGGCCAAGCAAGGACTGGAAAAGCTCAGGCAAGTTTCCAATGCGGTCATCCCTTTGCCCAACGATTTGCTCGTGCAAGTTAGTGACGGCAATGCGTCACTGCTGGATGCATTTAGTCGAGCCGATGCCTGGATCGAGCGAGGTATCTCGTCGATTTGGAAGATGATGAGCAAGACCGGCTTGATGAATTTGGATTATTCCCAGCTACGTCAGGTTTTTTCCAACCGGGCAGGGAAAACGCTATTTGGGCTGGGCGAGGGCTCTGGCGGAAAGGCGGCTAGCGATGCGATAGAGGACCTGAAATTGTGCCCATTGCTACACACTCCCGAATTCTCAAAAAAAGCGGACCACCTTCTCGTCAACTTGATCGGCGGGGCGAACTTGGGAATAGGCGAGACGCAATTGATCATGGAAAACGTCGCCGAAGCCTTCGGGAAGGATGCCAATGTGGTCATGGGGGCAGTTATTGACGAGTCAATGGGCGACAAAGTCGAAATTTGCGTCATTGGGACAAGCGATATCAGCGATGTTTCCATCGTCCGGGGGCGGAAGCGCGTTTTATTCCCTCCGAAAATCCTGGAAACTCAGAAATCTACAAGCGTTGCGACCAGCGCGGAATCTTCGAAGGCGGTTCATGAAAAGCGAGTCAAGGTGCAGCAGGACGAATTCGCTTTCAATGAGGGCGAGCCTCGGGGAGAGTTCGAGGATACGATGGGGTATATTTTTGAAGGCCAGGATTTGGATACACCGACCTATTTGAGAAGGGGCGTCAAGGTGCCGGTTTAGTGGCCGGGAAACGCTGCTTAAGTCCCCGCTATTCGCTCAAAACTTTTGGCGTGCAGCTCCTTGGCTGTATGCATGCAGCAAAGGGGCCAATCCGCTTGCCCGAGGTGACAAGCGATATTTTTAATCTCCCCCCATGCTGAAAGGATCGCTTTCTCATTCATGGGCGGGTGAAAATTTGTTTGGTTTCCGTGGCAAATTCATCCAATACACTTATGAGGTTGGATAGTTGCAAATTATGATCTCCTTGATTCGCGACAATTGTGATTTCCTGCAGCAAGGAATCTACTTGCTAGAGAGGCATTCGCCGGATTCCTATATGAAATCGGACCCGGGTACTTTCGGATCGGGCGTGGGCCCGCACATGAGGCACGTGCTCGACCATTATGCTTCTTTCATTTCAGGGGTCGAATTGGGTATCATAAATTACGATGATAGAGAGAGAAACACTTTAGTAGAACGATCTCTCGACGCATGTATTCAAAAGGCTAGGGAATTGCTGGCGACATTGCATGGCCTGGCAATCGATGGCGACGCTCCCGTAGAGGTTATAGCAAGCGCCAATACGTTTGGAGGTAAGGCCGATCTCTCAGAGTCCACTCTCGCCCGAGAGTTGCAATTTTTAGCTTCGCATACGGTGCATCACTACGCCCTAATAGCCATAGCCAGCAGATTGCAGGGCATTATGCCGGATAAACAGTTCGGAATTGCCCCGTCCACGCTAAAATATCTGCAGACGGTGGAGAGCTGATGTGCACGGTCAGTTGGACGAGCGACGAGGGCGGCTGCTACCAGCTCTTCTTCAACCGCGACGAACAGAGATCGCGCCCCAGGGCCAAACGACCTCAATTGTTCGAACGAGATGGCCGAGGCCTCATAGCTCCAATAGACGAAAGAAGCCAAGGCAGCTGGATGGCTGTTAACGATTTGGGAGTTTGCGCCTTCATTTTGAATGGTTACGAAGTAGCAACAAGTGATGGTAAGACGGAAGTTCCGTTGAGAAGTCGAGGAGAGATCCCTATATCGCTATGCGGGCAATTTGGATTTGACCGAAGCCTTGACACTTTGATGGGCCTGGAACCGGAGCGTTTCCCTCCGTTTTTTGCCGGATTGATCGGGCCGGAGGACGGGGCTAGGATTTTTTGCTGGAATGGACTGTCTTTCGAAGAGCGCTTGCTAGAGTTGCCGTTCTTAACGACGTCTTCGTTTCAATCAGAAGCGGTGCAAACTTACCGCAGGGATCGCTTCCTAGAGCTCTGTCACCCGGATGGACCGTTTATTGATCCGGAAAAACTGCTAGATTACCATCGCGACTCTATTCATGCGAACGGAGCATTCAATCCTCTCATGTCCCGAGGCGATGCGGAAACGCATTGTTTATCATCAATTTCGGTGGATTCTCGCGCGGCCAGATATCAATACAGAGAGGTCGATCCCGGGAACGGGAAGCTGCGTCCGCCTTTGGTTATCGAGCTAAAATTGAGGGCGAAACACTAGGCGGATAACCGATTTTTCGGGTCCCGTACAAGCGACTATCCCTCGTTGGTGGCGTTTACGGCGGGTCTTGGAGCCGGTTTTTGCAAGATGCCTTTTTTGATAAATTGAACCACGTCATCCTTTTCCTTCAGCCGAATATTGTGGTTCGATCCCGTGTCTTCGCCCACGTAGTCGGCGACGGAAGCGGCCATGATGGGAATGTACTCTCTGAGATCGTTGTTTTCGTCGTAGTTTCGAACTTGAACGCTCCAAATCTCTTGTGGGGGGATATCCGTTGATGTTGTCAGCGTGTTCTCCTTGGCGGTCAGCTCGAGATATTTTTCGTTTACGACAACAGACTTTAGCCGCTCCTCGTAGCCGATCAGCTCTCGGGAGCGTTGCCCGGGAACACGTACATTGTAAACGATAGTTCGGCCGGTCTTAGGGTCGGTTTGGGCGACTTGCTGAATTGTGTCTGGATGTTGAATGGTGGCGAAGACGGGCTCTTCGACGACCCGGTATTCTTGCCGCGGAGGCTCCATGCCGTAGTCGATTTCGACTACCATATCCGCTTCCTCGGCATTGAGAGCTTCGTACAAGCCTTTCCCAGAAAGGGCGGTCTTGATGTAATCTACGGTTTCCTTGTAGCGCAAATCGTTGGTGTCAGTCTCTGGGTCTCGGGGTATGATTATGTAGGACTCGGCGTCCGTTATTGCTGGATTGGAAATGGCGTCGACCTCCATTTCGTAGGTCGTATTGCAGCCAGACAATAGAACAAGCATAGTCGCCCCCAAGGCAAAAAATGATCTGGCTTTCGAGGAGGTCATTTCAAGATTAGGTCACAGCACAGGTTTTAAGACAATGGCAGATACTTGTCTAAAGCTCAGATTCCGTTTGCTCGGCCAGGGCGTCATTCTGGGCTTCCAAGGCGGCGAGCTCCTTTTCCAATCGGTCGATCTCGGCGAGGGCATCTTTTTCACGCTGAACCATTTCATCCAACGCTTTTTTCCGGTCGATCGCCGCTTGTCTGCGCGCTTGAAGGGCTTTCAGTCGGTCTTCCGCGGTCTCTGCCCTTCCTGACATCTCTTCTAGCTCAGCATCGGAAATCCGAAATCCCTCGGCGATTTCCAGCTCTTCCTGCAGGGCCGCCTTTTCTTTTTCGATCGCCCGTTTTTGCATGGCAATAGCTTGGTTGTAGGCCCGTTGCTGGGCAAGTGTGTCTTGTCGCTTGCGTTCCTTGCTTTCCTGAACGGCGCCAATCGCTGCCCCTACCGCGCCGCCTGCTGCCGCGGCAGCCGCGACACCACCCATATCTTGACCGGTGATTAGCCCGCCAACGGCTCCGATTGCGGCGCCGGTGCCGGCGCCTTTTACTGTCTTGGAAGCTGCTGGTCCTGCGCATCCCCATTGGAAGGCGAGGAGACTGATCCCAAGGACCGCGGCGCCGTTTTTCACGAGTTTATTGGACCGATTCATACCTGAAAGTTATCTACGCAATAGTCATGGCTATTGGATTCGTTGTTTGGCTGCGAAAATAGACGGTTCTGGGACAGTTGTAAATGCGGTTTGTTGCTCATCCAATCATTGAATCCAAATTGGACAAGGACTCGTACAGATTGTGGTAAGGAATGCTGGATTTAATTGGCGGACAAGTTAGCGTGATTGGAACGTTAAATGCTGCGAGAGCATTTTATTAGAGTATGAAGAAAAAAGGGTTTTTGTCGCGAGATTTCATCGTCCAGACGGTCGGGCTACTCGCTTCCATCGTGGTGGTCTTCTCCGTCTACAAATATTACATTTGGCCGGTAGCGGAAGATATCGAGATCACAAATAGCATCCAGGCGAGCCAGAATCTGGATGGCGTCTTTATCCCCGAGAAGTCGATTACGGTGATTTTGAAGAACTACGAGCAATTGTCCTGTTTGATTCTCATGATGTGGGCGATGATCATTATCGTGTTCAAATTCAGCAAGGTTTTCTCGGAGCAATCGATGTCGGATCATCAGTTTTTAAAAATCTCTCGAGGAGAGCGGATTATTCCGGAAGATGCCTTGGGTTACTACAAAGAGGTAGAAAGCCAGGTCAGACGCATGCCGCGTCTAAGGGGCAAAATATTGCCGGAGGTGATCCTCTCGGCTTTGCACCGCTTCGATGCCACGCGATCGATACAGGATGCGGCTCATGCGGTCAGCGAGCGGGCTGAAATGGCTTACGAGCAGCTGGAATCGGATTTATCGCTGGTTAGATACATAGCCTGGGCCATTCCATCGGTGGGATTTATTGGGACGGTTCGAGGCATTAGCGAGGCGCTCGGGCAAGCCGATATGGCCATACAGGGCGACATTAGCGGTGTAACATCCAGTCTGGGGCTGGCCTTCAACTCGACGTTTATAGCTTTGCTCTTGAGCATTGGCTTGATGCTTTTGGTCCATTTGTTGCAGTCGCGTCAAGAAACCTTGATAATCGATATCGAAGACTGGGTTACTAAGCGAGTGATCGGGCTGATGAAAACGCCGACGAGCGAGGAGAGCTCGATCCGTTTCACTTAGTCAGGAGCGAGGGAGGAAGGGGATGGCTACTGTAGGCATAGAATTGAGCGACGTTGGGGCGAACTGCGTCCTCATTGACGAAGATGGCTCTTCCAGGACCCTATCCATGGGCGAAGGAGGAGATACATTCCCGGCTTATGCTTATGCTAGGGCTGGTGAACTGACATTCGGGCTTCCGGCTCAGGACATGGCCTTTGTTTATCCCCGTCGCACATCAAGCGAGTTTTTGGACGATCTCTCATTCCAATCTACAAATCTGGATGGGCATTACAATCGAGTGATGTATTCGCAGTTGGCCTACGAGTATCTGAGCGAGCTTGCTGAAAAGGTTCGCCTTGAAGTCGGTGAGGTCGAGCGCGTCGTGCTGGCTGCTCCGGGCCATTATTTGCAAGACAACGAAAAGTCTGAAGAGCGATTTGGTATCTTGCTAGGAATCCTTTCGGATGTGGGAATGCCAGTAGCGGGCATCGTCGATATGGCGGCGGCATCCCTATACAGCGAAGGCCTCTGGAATGTTCCGGATGGCGAGAGAATTTTCCACGTGGATCTCCTAGCCCAAGCGACTCATATATCGGTTTTCCAAAAACGCGCTGGTCTGGAGCGAGTTTATTTTAGCCGCCTACCGCAGTATGGATACAACCGAATATTGGAGCGTTTCGCAACCATCATGGCTAATCGGTTCCTAGTTGAAACCTCCTTCGATATCACTGAAGACCGGAATATTGAACGGGCGTTTCACGCTCAAGCGAGGGAGATGCTTTCCAACCTAGGAAAGACTGGAGAGGCTAGCTTGGAGGTCTCTACTCGAGAAAAGTCCCGTCAAATGACGATTTCCAGGGACTTGGCGGCCATGGAACTGGCCCCACAGGTGAAGGCGCTGACACAACTAATCCTCAGGGCTGTTAACGATTTTACCAATGGGGGCGACGAAATTCAGATCGCCCTCTCGGATCGAGCAGCCAACATTCAGGGTTTGAAGGCGGCGATCGTGGCTCAGGGGTTGGGATTGGTTAAGGAATTGCAGCCTGAAAGCGCCGCATTTGGGGCGGCCAACTACGGAAAAGACTGGGAGGTTGTGGATCGTTTGGACGAGATTCGTGTTGAGGTAGGGATTTCCGCCATCGATATTTCCCAGGAACAGCAACGTGAACGCGTCGCCAGGTTGGCCACGGTTCGCGTTGCTAGAGATGGACGATCACTCACCCCCACCCATGTCGTGTTCGATGGATTAGCCTACGAAATGATAGGAGATACTTTCTCCATTGGAGTAGGCGAAAGTGGACGGTTCGACCTGGTCGCGGAAAGCAAGCGGGCGGGCAGCTCTATGGAGCTCTGCCGCTTGATTCTAGAAGACAAACGTTGGCTATTGGTCGAGTCTGAGGGGGCTACCGTCGACTTTGATCGAGAAACAGACTTGAAAGCGGGAGACACAATCGACATCCTCATGCCAAGTAGTAGAAAGCGTTTATTGCTCATCCATTGCGTTGAGATAGGTAGTGACTCGGTAAAAACGAATCGTCATGAAACGGCGTAAGCGGGAAACAGAAGTTTTCAGTTTGTCCTTCTTGGACTGTATCTGCTGCGGTTTTGGAGCGGTGCTCCTACTCTTTGTGCTCACGGTGGGTAAGAAGTCGGATACCATGATCGATATCAAGGCCAAGACCGAGCAGATCATCGGCCAAATGGAAAACGATATCGCTGACAAAGATAGCGAATTGAAATCGCTACAGCGTTCGCTGACGACGATTCGGGAACGGAATCGCTATGCGACTGAGGAAATAGAAAAGAAAAAAAAGATGCAGACCGAGCTCGAAGACGAGTTCGCCCTACTGCTGGCCCAACTCGCTTCTACGGAAGAGGACTTAGGAAAGCTCCTGGAAGACAAGGAGAATATGCCTATGCAGGAAGAGGCCGCGCCTATTCCTATTCCCAACGCTGTGCGGCGACAGTATTTAACTGGTTTCGATATTCAAGGGAACAATGTCTTGTTCCTGATCGAGGCGTCGGGCGGTATGACTGATGACGTTTACGAAGAAGCTGTTAAGAGGCAGGCTGATTCCGACGAGGAAAAGCGGAAGGCTCCCAAGTGGACGCGGGTTAAGCAAGGAATGACCTGGATGATCGCCAACTTGAAACCAGACTCTCTTTACAAGATCATACTCTTCAATGACAAAATAACGCCGATCGAATCGCGCTATGGAATCGAGTGGTTCGATCCAATGGACGCGGATTTGACGCAAGAAGTTATTGGGGAATTGGAGGAGGTGATTCCCCGAGGTGGCGCGAATTTAGAAAAAGCCTTAGATATGATTGACGAGATGCCAGTCGTTCCCGATCGGGTCGTGCTGATCGTTGATGGACTCCCCACGCTTGCGGATTCCTATGAGGCATCGGAAGTCTTGGACTCGAATGATCGCATTAATATGTTTCGAGTGGCGAAAAAGGCTCTCACATATACGCAGCCTATAAGTGTATTGCTGTATCCAATGAAAAATGACCCAGGGGCGGCCGTTCACTATTGGCGACTGGCTAACGACCAGGGTGGGGCCATGGTATGCCCGTCAAAATCTTGGCCCAATATATGAAGCGTAAACGCTCAACGCAAGTATTCAGTCTTTCGTTCCTCGACGTCATCTGTTGCGGATTCGGGGCCATAATTCTTCTTTTCGTCATCACCATGGGGAAGAAAACGAAGGAGATTACCAACTTGAGAATGGCCTTGGAGCGCATCATTCAGCAAAGAATGCTTCAGCTAAACGAGTACAGTATAGTTACAGAGGAAATCGCTACTCTGATACAACTGGAGAAGGATAAGGAAGAGGAAAAGAAAATCGTCGAAACGGAATTGGAGGCTGTCCTCGCCAAGCTGGAACAGCAAATCAAGGACAAGGAATTCAGCAAGGATAAGCTCCTTACGGATCTGGAGCAGGTCGAAGACGAGCTGGCGGTGATGCAAATCGATCCTGAAATCGAGCAGAAGCCTGAATTCGTTCCTTCTCCCGTGGGTGTTCCAGTCGAAAGCAATCACATCGCTTTTGTGATCGATACTTCTGGTAGCATGCGCGATCCGAACACAAGCCTGATATGGGGCTACGTAATTCAGAAATTCGAGGAAACGCTGGACTCTTATCCGGAGGTTAAGGGTATCCAGTTGCTCGATGCGGATGGCCATTTCATTATGGGCCGCGGAATGCGTCGCCAATGGATGCCTGACAATCCGGAAACTCGTGAATACATGGTAAGAGCCGTTAGATTGTATCCGTACAACAGCGACAGTAATCCCGTTCCAGGAATCGCTCAGGCGATACGCCAATTAGCGGAACCGGAAAACAAGGAGATGAAAATGGGGGTGTACGTTTTCGGCGACGAGTTTACTGGCCGTTCTGAACCCGTGATCAGTACTTTGGATCGTCTCAATAAGGCAGATGAAGATGGGAATCGATTCGTTCGCATTAACGCGGTGGGTTTTCCGAATGTGATTGGCGGAGGATTGTCGCTCAGCCAGTCCGGCTTGAAGTTCGCTAATCTGATGCGGGAACTGACATATGAGCATGGGGGCGCGTTCGTCGGTCTCGAACGAGAAAGCTTGGAGTCTCGAGATCGTCAGGTTCAGGAACGCTATCCGACACCCATTCCCAGGAGGCCCTCCAGGAGCCCATCGATTATATTTGGACCTAGAGGCCCTAGCATTTACGGGCCTTAGAACCTACCCCGAGCAATAGCATCCAAGATAGGTCTTGGGATAGGTTCTAACGCTCCGTGAACGCGTTCATCTTCGCCCGCAAAAGCGGTTTTAGTATATAGTCCAAGATAGACTTTTTGCCTGTCTTGATATCGACTTGGCAAATCATTCCAGGAAGAATCTCGAAGGTCTGGTCAGTGGTTTTCAGAGATCGTTCCCCTGTTCGAATCAGAATGTGGTAGTAGCTTTGCCCGTCCTCCTCATTGAGAAAGGTATCGGCGCTGATCTGTTCTACCACGCCTTCCAATCCACCGTAGATGGAATAGTCGTATGCCGTGAGCTTGACAGTGGCTTCCTGGCCCAGGCTTATAAAGGCGATTTCGGAGGGGCTGATTCTCGCCTCAACCAGTAGTCTGTCCTCTGCAGGCACGATTTCCACAATTGGGGCCCCCGGTTGGAGGACGCCCCCAAGGGTCTTTATGTGGACTTTATTGACGATTCCGGAAACGGGAGCCTTGATACTGGATCGGTAGATTTTTTCTTCGAAGGCGAGAATCGTTTGTTGTATCTGACTGAGGCTCGTTTTGTATTCGTTATTCTGGGATACTACCTCGTTCAGGTACTCCGATTTCTCTTTTTCGATTTGCCCTTCTAAATCGTTTACCATGGTCTCGAGACGAAGCAGTTCTACTTGAGAAACGACACCGGAGTCCGCCAGTGGACGCGTGATGCCTAGCTCCTTTTCTTTTAAAGCGAGACTCTTGCTAAGCCGGGATTGGCTGCTGATGATCTTCTCTCGGCGAGTATCGAATAGCAGTTGTTCCGATGAGACAAGCTCAGGGCTCGATTCGATTAGATAAACGGGAAAACGAATGGACCCCGATCCTCGGGATTCGGCATCGAGACGGGCGATTTTGGCTATTAGATTGTCTCGCTTAACGAGGCTCTCCCGATAGGAGGTCTGCAGGATCGTGTCATCGAGTTTCGCAAGGGTGGCTCCCTGTGCAACAAATTGGCCTTCTCGGGTTAGGAGTTCGTCAACGATCCCGCCCTCTAGGCTTTGAACGATTTGCGTGCTGCTGGAGGGAATCACTTTACCCTGCGCGCGGGTCAACTCGCTAACCTGAGATTGATAAGCCCAGATTATGAATGCTGAAACGATTCCCACAACCAAAAAGAGCAGGAGATTAGCATAGGGCATGCGCTCCTCGAGAAAAGCGGCTTTGCAATCGGCTATGAAGTCTAGATCTTCGGTTTGAACGGTTTCATTAGCTCCTTTAGGGAGCCGATCTTGGCAGTTGGAATTCTGGCTCATCAGTTTCTACCGGCTCCTCCTGAAAGTTGTCTCATGACATCCGCCTTGGGCCCGTCAGCGGCAACTTTGCCCTGGTCCATAACGATGATGCGGTCAGCGAGTTTCAGCATGGAAGGTTTGTGGGTTGAGAGGATTAGCGTGCGATTGGCTTCCTGGGAGTATCGCTCCATGTTGGTGATAAATTCCCGTTCTGCATTGGCGTCCATAGCGCTGGTTGGCTCGTCCATTACGAGCAAGCTTGGCTTCGTCAGTAGCGCCCGGGCGATGTTGACCGCTTGACGTTGTCCGCCAGAAAGGAGTTCTCCTCGCTCGCCCACTTGAAGATCATAACCAAGAGGGTGCTTGGAGGCAAAGCGTTCCACACCCGAGCGATTGGCGGCCTCGAGAACAGCCTCTTCGTCCATCCAGGGGGCTCCGATGATGATATTGCTTTTCAGGCTTCCCTGAAATAGAAGATTATCTTGGCCGATGTATCCAATTCTGCGGCGTAAATCGGCTGGATCGATTTGCCGAATATCCGTGTCGTTGACTGTGATCATGCCGCCGGTCGACGGATAGAACCCGAGGATCAATCTCAAAAGGGTGCTCTTGCCTGAGCCGACTCGACCAAGGATAGCCACGCGCTCGCCAGGCTCGATGCTGAATGACGCGTTAATAATGGCAGGAGCGCTTTCTGGAGTGTACGAGAAAGTCACGTCGTCGAACTCTATGCGTGGCTCGAAGTGAGGCTTGCGCAAATACTCTCGGCCTTCTTCCCGTTCTTGAGGAAGTTTGATGAGGTCATTTAGCCCGCTCAATGAAACTAGAGAGCCTTGCAGGCGGGAAAGCAATGCGGCTACCTGCCCAATGGGGGCCATTGCTCGACCGGTAAGAATGGTGCACCCGATCAATGCCCCCATACTCATATCGCCAGATTGTATTCTAAAAACGGATACAACTATTATGACTACCAAGACCATCTGGGTGACGAAGATAGTGAAGTTGGAGGCAATCGACGAGTAGCGTCTAGAGGCGACTTCGCTTTTGGCCATCTTGCCTAGGGAATCTTCCATTCGTTTTTGAAAGCCTCCAGCGGCGGAAAGCCCGCGAATCGCTTCGAACCCGCTAATCGCTTCCACAAGAATCGCATACTTCTGAGCCGACGCTCCATGGGATTTTTCCGCGGCTCTTTTTAATGGAATGTGCATGATGGCTCCGAGGCCAAGGATGAGGACGATTGCGGCGCAAGGGATAAACGCTATCCATCCGGCGATATAGCCCATGAAAGCTAGGAAGAGGGCCACGAAGGGCAAATCGATGATAGTCGTTAACGAGGCGGATGTGAAGAATTCGCGCAAGCTCTCATAGCCCTTCACCTGATTGGCGAAACTTCCGGAAGAGTTGGGCTTGCTTTGCATCTTGATGCCCATGATGCGCTGGAAGATGAAGCTGGACATAAGAACGTCCGCGTTTTTCCCTGCTTTATCGATGAGTACGCCTCTGAGGGATTTGAGAAGGAAGTCGAATATGTAGACAATGGAAACGCCGCTAGCTAGTACCCAAAGCGTATCGATCGCGTTGTTGGGGATTACACGATCGTATACATTCATCACGAAGAGAGAACCCGCAATGGCAAAAAGGTTGATAAAGACTGCCGCCAGCATAACGTTGGAGTAGATTTTCTTGTACTTCCATAGCGTTCCCCAAAACCAGTTCTTGGAATCGACGGTCTGCGTAGTTGATTCTGATTTGCTGTCGAAGTCGAACTGTGGCTTTATGAATATGGCGACGCCGGTATAGTCTTGCTGGAGTTCTTCTATTCCTACGGTGGTTTCTCCACTTCCCGTTTCGGGAAGTATGATTCGGCAAGGCCCATCGTCATCACGAGATACTAGAAGGGCAGCTCGATTGCCTTCCAGCAAGAGAACGACGGGAAGCGCTAGGGTGGGGATTTTCTCTAAAGACCGCTTGACGATGCGAGCAGAGAATCCGGCGGTTGATGCGCTGCGTAGAAAAAGCTTGGGTGTCAATCGGTTGTCCACCAGCGGTAGACCGGCAACCAGAGCTTCCTTTGAAAGCGGCCTATGGTAAATTTTACAGAGCGTTACCAGGCATTCCAGCAAGGGATCGTCAACTCGAGACACCTCTAGATTGAGATCGTCCTCTGTAGTGGGATCGAAGGTGATTTTAGCCGCGCTCGGGATCCGCTCCTTCTCTTGTCGAGGCGAAATTCGATTGTTGGTGGCCGCTTTCATTACAGATTGCTGGTCAGGTCTATGAGCGACTCGTGAAGCTCCTCCATTTCGCGTAGCTTCCGCTCCATCTCCTTTTGCTCGGTGATGTCTTCGATCACCCCTTCCAGGTAGACGGGCTCCTCAGGATCCTCTTGGATCATCCAGACGTTTAGCTTGGCCTCGAGGATGGATCCATCTTGACGATGGAACTGTGCTTCTACCTGAGCGTCTTTTTGGGCAAGTTCATAGAGTTTGACTAGTTCGACCTTCCGTGAAGAGGCGTCGACAATCTCCGGTTTGAGGACCTCCACGGATTTAATGAAATTTTGGACAGAATCGTATCCGAACGCTAATGATAATCTTTGGTTTGCGTCGAGGATCGCGCCATGATCCGAGCAGCGAAATATGCCGACATGGGCGTTCTCGAAAAAGCCTCGATACTGGGCTTCGCTCTCTTTAAACCGCTTTTCTAATCTGAGGTTTTCCCGACGATTGGCGACCTCTTTAAGATGGCTGCGTATGGCGGGGACGAGTCTGGCCGTATTGCCCTTCATTATGTAGTCGTTAGCCCCCATTTTCATGAGATCCACGGCTGTTTCCTCTCCTATCTTTCCGGATACAAGGATGAAAGGAATATCCAGCTCATAGCGCTGAAATACCTGTAAAGCCCGCATGCCATCGAAGTCTGGCATTTGATAGTCGGAAATGATGATATCCCACTTGCGCGCCTCTAGCTCCGAAACCATCTGCTCCTCGTTTTCCACCCGCTCGTGGACTACGGAATATCCGTTCTTCTCTAGCAGGTTTACGGTGAATTTCGCCTCGATCTTGGAGTCTTCAACGATGAGAACTCGCAAGTCGGTCTCTAGAGGCGAGAGAGGTTGGGTTTCAGGTAATTCCATGGCGATTGGCAATTGCTTTGTTTGTAGTCGTTCTACTGAATAACTTCTAGAAGGGTTCCCATCGCCGATAGCGTCTTGTAAGCGGCTTGCAGGCGATTGAAGCGTTCTTCTTCTACTGAAGATTTCGCGGAATAGAGCTCATTCTCAACATCGAGAACGTTTATCAAGGCCCGTTGGCCCAATTCGAACTGTCGCTGATAGGCGGATACAACTGATGTCATTGAGTCGCGGTAGCTTTGCAGCTGATACAAGCGTTCCTCAGCGATGACGAAATCGTTCCAAGCATTAAGGAACCTAGCTCTGATTTCCGCTGCCGTATCTTCCAGATCGTAGCCAGATTGGTCGAGCATCAACTGCGTTTTCTGAAGTTCAGCCCGCCTACGGCCGCCGCCGAAAATATCGTAGGACATAACAACGAGAGCGGATGCATCCTCAGTCCGATCAAGCGTTCGGGCGCTGTCCACGGAATCGCCTTGGAGGAAAAGGCTGAATTGAGGCGAGAAATCGCTTTTGGCGACGCGAAGGCGAGCTTGGTTGGCTTCCATGCGAGCTCGAGCTGCTTGTAACAGAGGGTTTCTTGCCAAGTCGACTTCATCTATGGAAATAGGTAGAGCCCATTCCGGGAATTCGGGTTCTATGAGCTCTCCAGGAAAGTCGCCCGTAAATTTTTGGTAGACCGTGGCGGCTCGAGCGAGTTGTCGATGGCGAGCTTCCAAAGTCGCATGAGCCATTGCCAGCCGGGCAGTGACAAGTTCGACATCGGCCTTTGGGCCGGCTCCGGCTCTGAATTTCTCCGTTGTCTTGTAGAGGGCTGTTTGATGGATCCGAACGCTTTCTTCGGCAAAACCAATCAGGACTCGATATTTTAGGATATCGACAAAATTCTGGGAAAGCTCCAGGGCGAGGTCCTGCCGAGTCGTTTCCAGACCGATTTCGCCTCGCAAGCGATTGGCGCGGGCTTCGGCAATCCGGTATTTGGTTGAGCCGCCATCGAAAAGCAATTGGCTCGCCTCCAGCGAAAAGACGCCCATTTTAGCCAAGGCGAAATTGGAAGCTCCTCGTCGGAATCGCTCTTCTCCCCCACGCAGACTTAGCCCGAATTGAGGCCTTTGTTGACTACGAATTGTCTCGACTTCTTTTTGCCGTATACCGACGCCGGCGTTGCCAGATTTGATTCGCGGAAACTCTTCCATCATGGAGGCGAGCGCCTCCGATAGCTTGATGCCCTGTCCTGCTAATTGGGAAGAGCCGGCACCAAAACCTAGTAGCAGAACGGCTAACGAGCCGCTTCTGAACCAAGAGAAATAGCGATGGCTGTGGGATTGCGTTTTCAGCGTAATTTAAAAGTTGGAATGTCGCTCTTTCTATCGCTGGAAAACGCCTGAACTTAAACAACTAGGGGCATTCGCGCCGGAATCTAATGAGAATATAAGTATAAACACTTAAATCCTATCTTCGGCATGTGGTATAAAATTGGCGGCTGATTTATACCAATCGCGAAAAAGAATGAACATATGGCGTAGCTTGAAATCGCCTGCAGCCAAGTGGCTTGGACCCGATACGGGCCCTGTGTCCCATGCGGGATGAGGCTCAGATTCAAGTTCGTGGCGTTAGGCAAGGCCTTGAGCTGCTTGGACCTGGTCCTGCACCATAGACTCATTTTTTTTGTAATCGGTATCAGAGTCTACTCGTTTATTCACTCCGGGTAAACACCTCTAAGCTCTTGTAGGGCGCAGCCCCGCAATTGCGAGGGCGAAGACTGTTGCTTCGTTGCTGTATTTAGTAGTGGCCGACCTTGGTTCGACGTGGCTCGCCACCCCGAGCCTGTCGATGGGCCGGGCGGCCACTGAACGATGCAATCGTTCAGCTAGGTTAAGTCAATGTGGGCACTCGGCTTGCCGCCGCCGTAGCTTCAGAGTAGGTTTGAGATCGCCCGCGGCCTCAAATGCCTCGGAGATATTTACTCAAACAGTAGAGGTTGAACGCTCCCCGTTGCTCGGCTGGGACCAGCATAATCCTAGTTTTATTTGCCATACGGGAAGATCGCCCGTCTTGCGATGGGCCCGGCAACTTATTCCAGGAATCTTTACTGGGAGCTCATAACTGCTTGCAAAACGGGTTCGAAAACCTGAGCCGAGGTAGCGATTACCCCTTTGTTTTTTTTCAGGGTTTGGCCAAGTGAGAAGTCTAGGGGCTCACCGAAAGTGTCGCTAATGCGTCCGCCCGATTCCTTTAGAATCAAGTAGCCGGCGGCGTGGTCCCAGATCTTTTCCTCGTATCCGGGTCGCGTGGGTAGGCGCAGATAGATGGATGCCTGGCCACGAGAAACGGCAGCGTACTTGCATTGGCTATCCATGCGGAAGGGGGTCGATTTTGAATCGAGAGCTTCGAGAATCTTTGCCGATCGGCCATGAGCTGTGTGTCCGGATTCTACGGATTCGCAAAAAACGGCTTCAGAGGGATCCGAAATTTGATCGCAGGCAATCGGGATTTCGGAAGCAAGATCGTCGATCGGGCATTGAAAGGCTCCTTGGCCCTTGCTGGCGAACAAAAGACAACCGTGCTTGCTATTGGGATCCGAGGAATCGATTGGCAAATTGGGGCAACCGAGAACGCCGACGACAACTTCGCCATCCTCGATGAGCCCGAGCGCGATAGCGTATTGATCGCCCCGCAGAAATCCTTTCGTTCCGTCAATCGGATCTAAGGTCCAAAATCGGCCCGAAGCCCCGCCAGGGTAGGCGCCGCGTTCGATGGCGGATATAATCGAGGCTTGGCCAAGATCAGGATCAACTTTGCCTACACGAATCACTATCTGCTCGAGAATATTGGCATTTTCCGCCTTAAGCAGGTCAGAGGCATCTTCTTCGCCCGTGGCCGGATCGTTGGGAAATACCTTGGCTAAAGAATCCAAAACGAGAGCCTGGGCGCCATAGTCGGCAATGGTTACAGGCGACTTGTCTGCCTTGTCCAAAGATCCCACCGATTTTAGATCGACCTGGGCCTCGCTGCAGAGCGAGGCGGCTTTGGCGACCGCTTCCTTGGCTGCGTTCAGCTCGCGTAAGTAAGTCTTCGTCATATGTCTTTGTTTTATGGGCCCTTCTATCGGCTCGATTCCTTGATTCCTGATGCTGATAAGAAAGGCTTAACATTTGAAAAACGATCATGTAAAGGTATTCGCGTGTTTAAGACGATAGCTCCTTGTTTGTTTTCATTTGATATCGAATGGGTCCCTGATCCTTTGTCTGCCGAAATACTGCATGGCGTTTCCAGTGAAGGTCCCGCAGCCGCCGAAGAGTCTATGAAGCGGTTGTGGCAAGAGGCGGGAGCGACCGAAGAGCAGCCCCAGCCCTACTTGAAAACGGTATTGTGCCGTATTGTATCCATTTCGGGGGTATTTAGAGAGGTTTCTAGAGGTGAAGTTAGCCTCAAGTTGGTAACCCTGCCGGCAGATGTAAACGACAAGGTGAAAGTGAAGGAAAAATCCATCCTTCAAACCTTGCTCAAGGCGGTGGGGTCGCGGAAACCGCAATTGGTTGGATACAATTCTCACAATGCCGACGTCCCGATCATTGTCCAGCGGGCCATAGTGAACGGCCTTTTTGGCGAGGGAATGGGAGAGCGCCCAGACAAGCCTTGGGAAGGGGTTGACTACTTTGCTCAAAGCGGAGACTACAATATAGACTTGGCTCCCATTCTTGGACGGTATGCCCAAACTCCTAAGCTCAATGAAATCGCTTGCTTGTGCGGAATTCCGGGAAAAGTGGATACGGATGGAGGGAATGTATCCGGCCTATGGTTGCAGGGCGACTTGCAGTCGATTGTCGACTACAACGAATTCGATGCGGTGACGACACATCTGCTTTGGGCCCGTGTCGCCCATTTCGGGGGATTGCTGGGCGATCAGGCCTACGAGCAGGAGCAAACTTTGGTACGGGCGTTGCTCGAAAGCGAAATTGCCAAAGGCAAGCTCCATTTTGAGCGCTACATTAGGGAGTGGGATCGACTGCAGTCGCTTACCTCCACCCGCTAAGCACTACTATTTGATCAGGCGGATAGCAGGATGGGAAACGGTCCAAAATGACGGAACGTCTCTGTATCGCGATCCCAAGTTATGTCATGAACTTCGATAACGCAGCGCTAGACGCGAGCGGCCCGTTTTCTGAGAGTGGCGTTCAAAATGCGTTTGCGTAGACGCAAGTGCGACGGCGTAGCTTCTACGAATTCATCCGGGGCGATATATTCGATCGCCCTTTCGAGGGAGAACTCGATGGGCGGCGACAATTGGATTCCTTTTCCTTCGCCCTGACTTCTAAAGTTGGTCAGCTGTTTGGCTTTCGTGGGGTTTACGGGAATGTCGCTTGCTCGAGGGTTTTCACCCACGATCATGCCTTCGTAAACCTCGGTTCCAGCTCCCACGAAAAGTTTCCCTCGGTCCTCCAGGGCGTTAAGGGAATAGGCGGTCGTTTTGCCCGCGTCCATGGAAACGAGCGTTCCCGTCAAGCGAGTAGTAATCTCGCCAGCCTTGGGACGGTATTCCTTGAACAGGTGCGACATGATTCCGTGGCCGCTCGTCGCGTTTACCAGATCGATTTCCAATCCAATCAGCCCCCGAGTGGGAATCTCCGCTTCAAGAAACACGGTGCCATTTCGCGTTTCCATATTCGTCATCTGGCCCTTGCGATTGGAGAGATTCTCCATGATGCCGCCAGTGCAGTCGTCCGGGAACTCGAGCCATAGGGTTTCGAAGGGCTCCATTTCCACTCCATCTTCGGTTTTCGTAATTACCATTGGCCGGGAAACGAGAACTTCGAAGCCTTCCCGTCGCATGGTTTCCACGAGAACAGCTATCTGCATAGCTCCACGAGCGGCGACATTGAATACGCCACTCGTTTCGGAATCCTCCACTTGAATGGAAATGTTGGTCTTCATTTCGCGGAAGAGCCGATCGCGTATTTGCCGAGAGGTTACAAGTTTGCCGTCCCGGCCGGCGAGAGGACCGTCGTTGACGGCGAATTGCATTTGAATTGTCGGGGGATCAATCTCGACGAATGGCAAGGGCTCCTGATCCTCTCTGACGCAAAGCGTTTCTCCGATATCCACTTCATCGAATCCAGCGATGCCTACGATGTTTCCAGCTTCGCCTTTTTGAGATTCGCTGGAGGATAGACCTGTGTATTCAAATACTTTGGTAACTTTGACACGCTCTCTTTTACCGTCGCGATTTATTCGGAAAATACGTCCGCCGGTTTCTACGCTGCCGCTCAATATTTTGCCTATGGCCACTCTGCCGACGTAGTCGTCCCAATCGATATTGCTTACCAGCATTTTGAAATCCCCGTCCAAATCAGCCTTGGGAGGCTCTATAGTACCGAGGATCGTTTCGAAGAGAGGAGTCATGTCAGAAGGCTGGTCCTTGTGATTTAGCAGCATGTATCCATTCTTGGCAGATCCGTACAAAAATGGAGCTTCGAACTGTTCATCGGTCGCTTCCAGTTCGAGGAACAGCTCGAGTACTTGGTTGTGAACGCGATCCGGATCTGCAAATTCGCGGTCGATCTTGTTGACCACCACAATTGGGGTTAGATTTTGGGAAAGAGCTTTCCTCAGAACGAAACGCGTCTGGGCTTGGGGCCCGTCTTTGGCGTCTACGAGTAAAAGAACGCCGTCCACCATCTTCATTACTCTCTCTACTTCGCCACCGAAATCCGCGTGGCCAGGCGTATCCACTATGTTAATCGTCTTGCCACGCCAATGGACGGAGGTGTTCTTGGCTTTGATGGTGATGCCCTTTTCTCTTTCGAGATCCATCGAGTCCATGGCCCGCTCCTCCGCTTTTTGGTTTTCGCGGTAAACTCCGCCTTCCTGCATAAGCCGGTCCACCAGCGTCGTTTTACCGTGATCGACGTGGGCGATTATGGCTACATTGCGAATATTCTCGTTGCGTTTCATAGGAATGGATGCCCCCTAGCGGAGCGAAAAGCGATGGGAATGACGGTTGACTTCAATTATGGCAAGCGGATTGATCCTGCGTTGATATCGTTTTTCGATTTCGCTAGAATGTCGGCGAACATTTGTTGGAATTGCGTTACATGAATTTACCAATTGGTGAGATAGAAGACGAATTCGTCGATGCCTACCGGGAAGGAAACCGGATCATTCTCAGCGCTCCCACGGGATCCGGTAAATCGACGCAAGTGCCCCAAATCTTGCTCAACAAGGGATTGTCAAATGGCGGAGAGCTCTTGGTTCTCCAACCCCGAAGAATTGCGGCTCGGGCCTTGGCGAGACGAGTCGCTTACGAGTTGGGGGAGAGAATGGGAGACCGTATTGGCTATCAAATTCGCAACGAAACCGTCGTTTCCAAAAATACCGTCGTCCGTTTCGTTACCGAAGGCATTTTGCTACGGAAATTTATCAATGATCCAGTGCTATCAAGGGTGAGCGGCATCGTTTTCGACGAGTTCCACGAGCGAAGCCTTCATGCGGACATGGCCCTAGCGAGGGCACTGAAGCTTCAAAAGGAAACCCGACCCGAACTCAGAATCGTCGTGATGTCCGCTACCTTGGATTCGAAGTCTTTGGAAACCTATTTGTCTCCGTGTCGAACGGTGGTGTCGGAGGGTCGTGTGTTTCCCGTGGATATTTCTTACATCAAAGAGAAAGCAGGTGGGGCCAAGTTGCCAGTTTGGGAAATGGCTGCCAAGCAGGTTGGCGAATCCGTTTCAAAGATGGATGGAGGCCATGCGCTCGTCTTCATGCCAGGAGCCTACGAGATCGGGCGAACGATTAAGGCCTTGGGTCAGCGTCTCTCTGCCTCCGAATTCAAATTGCTACCCTTGCATAGCGAGTTGGGAACTGCGGATCAGGACGCCGTTTTGGATGCTAGCGATCGCCGCAAAATAATCGTCTCCACCAACGTCGCGGAAACGTCTTTGACCATCGATGATGTGCGACTCGTCGTGGACAGCGGGCAGGCTAGGGTTGCCCGCTACGACCCTGCCCGTGGTCTGAATACGCTTTGGATCGAGAAGATTAGCCACGCGTCTGCGCGTCAGAGATCGGGGCGGGCTGGGAGAACGGGTCCTGGCCAATGCATCAGGCTCTGGTCCGAGCGAGATCACAGTCAGAGAGCGGAATTCGACGAGCCGGAGATTCAGAGGATGGATCTTTCCGAATCGCTTCTAGCCCTCCTAGCAACGGGTATAGACAGTCTGGATACTTTCGAGTGGTTTGAACGTCCTTCGCATGAGCGAATGTCGGAGGCTAAGGAGCTGCTTTCAATGTTGGGAGCGATTGATGAAGAAGGCCGAATGTCGAGCGCCGGAAGTCGGATGGCTGAATTCCCCCTGCATCCGAGGTACGGCGCTATGATGCTTGCCGCCGATCGATATGATTGTGTTGAGGATGCTGCCCTGGCTGCGGCAATCGCCCAGTCGCAAGGCATCTTTTTGCGGAAAGCGGATAATGAGGTCTCGAAAAGAAGAGATGCCTTGATCCCAGATACCTTATACAGCGACCTGCTTCTTCAAATTCGGGCCTGGAAAGCGGCCAAAGCGAATCGCTACGATTTGAGTTTCTGTCGCGAAATGGGCATTCATGGGCGGTCTGCGAGGCAGGTGGAGCAAGTAGCCAGTCAGATATTGGATTGCGCCAAGTACGCCGACATAGCCTGCCGACAACTATCAGAAGTCCCGGAATCGAATATAATAAAATCCGTTCTCGCGGGTTTTCCAGATCGCGTTTGCCGGCGTTTGGACCGAGGTACGTTGCGCTGCGAAATGGCGGGCCAGTTGAGGGGATCCTTGGCTCGCGAAAGTAAAGCCCGCGATGCTTCGCTGCTGGTCGCCTGCGAGATTACGGAAATCGGCCACCAGCGAGGCGATGTTACAATCGTGTTTGGGCTGTGTTCGGAAATTAGGGAAGAGTGGCTCAAGGAATTGTTTCCAAAGGAATTTGATTCCGGTAAAGAAACTGTTTTCGACGAAAAGAAGAAGCGGGTGGTCGAAAGGATTTTTACTCGATATCGAGATTTGGATATCGAATGTAAGGAAAATCTGGATGTGAGTTTGGAAAAGGCCGCTCTGGCGCTCTCCAAGCTGGTTAAAAATGGAAAGGCGAAATTAGAGAAGTGGGACGCAAGCGTTGAAAGTTATCTTGCGAAGATCGGGTTACTGGCATCCTGTTTTCCTGAATACGAGATAGAGCCGTTGAGCGAAGAGGCGCGGAGCTTGCTGGTCGAGCAATGCTGTTTTGGAGCAAGGAGTTTGAGAGATCTTAAAAAGCAAGAGGTACTGTCGGTGCTCAAATCATGGTTTGGCACAGAAATCGACCAACTTGTACGAACGCATACGCCAGATCGATTGCCGTTGGACAACGGGCGGTTTGCTAGGATGCGTTATACGGAAGAAGGAGCGATCTTGTCGGCCAAGATTCAAGAGCTGTACGATCTGGTTGAGACGCCCTCGATTTGCCAAGGGCGCTGTCTGCCGCGAATCGAAATTCTTGCTCCAAACATGAGGCCGGTCCAACTGACAGATTCGCTACCGGAATTCTGGGATACGTCGTATGCAAATATAAAAAAGGAGCTCAAAGGCCGATACCCGAAACACGAGTGGCGCTAGAGTAAAACTAAGGTTGATGTAAAACCCAGCCGCGAGATCTAGCCTCACTTTTTTGCATCTACTTCAATGGTGGAACGCGACGTCCCGGCGCGTTTGAGGAGCTCAATCTAGATGGCTGATGCTCCCGCTTTTGGCGGGATCGCTCCGTCGAACTGAAGCGGCGAAGTCCCTCGTAAATGGTTTGGAGCCTGCCTTTGGGGGTCCCTTACCTTCGACGATCGCTGTCCGCGGCAGGCCGTCCGAAGTCTTGGCAAGGATGGTGGGAGATGGCAGATTCGAACTGCCGACCTCTTGCATGTCAAGCAAGCGCTCTAACCAACTGAGCTAATCCCCCGAATATTAATTCTGACTCGAAATGGAGTCCCGAGACGAAGCGGGAACGGTTATAGAGACCAATATTCGGGGCAAGAATAATTTTCGTTTTCTTTGGAGCCCAAAAGTCCCTTAATTTTGACCGAGTTTAAATAGATGCTTCAGTATTTGACTATCTCCAATCTGGCCCTCCTCGAGCGAGCATCCATCGAGTTCGAAGATGGGTTCACCGTCGTCACTGGCGAGACAGGCGCTGGAAAAAGCGTCTTTCTCGGGGCCTTGAGTCTGCTTTCAGGAGCTCGTTCGGACAAATCGGCGATCCGGTCGGGTGAAGATCGGTGCGAGGTTGAGGCGGCCCTGCATTTCCTGGACCCGAGCGGCATCAATTCACTCTTGGTTGAGATGGGGCTGCCGGAGTGCGAAGATGGAACGCTGCTGCTCAAACGGAGCCTGCGAGCGACAAAGGCATCGCGGATTTCCATCAATGGGAGCCTCGCCACCTTGGCGAATCTGCAATTATTGGGCTCGTTTTGGATCGATTTTCATGGTCCAGGCGAACCCCAGCGGTTGCTAAAGAACGAGTGCCAATTGGAAATGATCGATCTCTTTGCTCGCTTGCAGGTCGAGGCGCGGGGCTACCGGAAAGCCTATGACGAATGGCGGGAGACCTTGTCGGAAATCGAGCGATTGCGGAACACGACTAAGCTTTCTCAGGACCAGATCGATTTTTTGAGACAGCAAATTGACCGTATCGACGCCCTAGAGCTCTCCCCCGAATCAGTGGAGCAATTGGAAATCGACTTCAACCGGGTAGCCAGCAGTCAGGATCTTATCAGGCTTTCGGGAGAGCTGGGGGCGGGCCTCATTGGCGACGAAGGAGTCGTTGGCTCGCTAAGCCCCTTATTGGGAGCCGCGAAAGAAGCCGCCGAGATGGATGCATCCCTGGGCGAGCTTGCAGATCGGCTCGAGGGAGTGATTTTAGAAACCCAAGAATTGG
Source organism: uncultured Opitutaceae bacterium (assembly GCA_964404745.1). Classification (GTDB taxonomy): domain Bacteria; phylum Verrucomicrobiota; class Verrucomicrobiia; order Opitutales; family Opitutaceae; genus Pelagisphaera. The sequence goes on along the minus strand of CAYOLG010000012.1, from coordinate 43,392 downwards.
GAGCGGAATACGAGATGGTGGGGTCTTCTCTTGAATTCGAGCCTGAATTTGCCGAGCAGTTGCAGTCGCGAATGACGGATTGGCAAGAGTTCAGGCGCAAGTATGGGAGAAACGTAGCGGATGTCTTGGAAGCACGGGAAGAGATGGCTAGCAAGATCGATTCCCAAGGCGATATAGAAGGAGCGCTAGACAGATTTCACGAAAAGGCGGACAAGCAAGAGGTAGAGCTCAAGTCTTTAGCATCTGGATTGACACGAAAGCGAAAAAAAGCCGGCGAGGAATTGGCTCGTAAAGCGGAGGCGGTGTTATTGGAATTGGGATTCAAAAAGGGGAAGTGCGGATTGAACTTGGTGAAGCAATCCAATCTCAAATCGTATGGAGACGCGTTGCCCGAGCTCCTCTTTTCACCCAATGTCGGTGAGCCCCTGAAACCTCTGAGCAAGGTCGCCTCCAGTGGTGAGCTAGCTAGGGTTATGCTCGCCTTGAAAACGATCCTGGCCAACGTCGATTCCGTGCCGGTACTGGTTTTCGACGAAGTCGATGCCAACGTCGGCGGTGAAATCGGGAAGATGGTCGGGCGGAGGCTGAAAGGCATCGGAGCGAACCACCAAGTTGTTTGCATTACCCACCTGCCGCAAGTTGCCGCCTTGGGGGACAACCATTTTGTCGTCGAGAAGGATCAGAGCGGAAATCGGGCAACTGTTTGTATCGAAAAATTGAATGCGAAAGATGATTCTCGCGTTGTCGAGCTGGCTCGGATGCTAGGGGATCGAGAGGCTGGAAGCGCCTTGTCGCATGCCAAGGAGTTACTGGCGGAAAACGGGGGAGTGTCGTTAGGATCCTAATGCGGCTAAGGGGTTCAAAGGCTCTAGTAACGGGAGCAAGTAGCGGAATCGGCGAGGCTATTGCGTCTCGATTTTTGAGCGAGGGAGCAGAGGTTTGGGGAACGTCGCGCAATCCTGCGTCGAAACGATTTTTGCCCGGAATTCGCCCATTGCGACTAGATATTAGCCGCTTTAGCCAGATTGAAGCGGATTGGCGCGAGCAAGAATTGGAAGCCGTCGGGTTCGATATCGTGGTCAACAATGCAGGGAGCGGGGTTTTCGGGCGATTTGCGGAGAGCGACTTTGAAGACTGGAAGTCGCAAATCGAGATGCTTCTAATTGGGACGATGAAGGTGACCCGATTGGTTTTGCCCGGCTTAATTGAACGCGAGGGCTATTTGGTAAATGTATCGTCGCTCGCAGCCGAGTTTCCGGTACCGTTTATGAGCGCCTATAACGCCTCCAAGGCGGGGCTGTCAGCTTTTACGGAAAGTGTTATTCTGGAAACGCAACCTAGCGGCATGAAGGCGATAGATTTGAGGCCTGGAGACATCAAAACTGGTTTTAACTGCAATATGATGGTAAAAAGCGGTAAAATTGAAAATCAAGGTTGCGTGAACAAGGTTTGGAGGAGAATAGAGAAACGTATAAGTGAGTCGCCATCGCCTGATTTAGTGGCGGACAAGTTATGCAAAGCTATTCGGAAAGACAGAGCGGGCGTCGTTCGGGCTGGTACGCGTTTTCAAGCGTGTCTAGCCCCGTTGTTACGCCGTTTTGTTCCTGCAGGCTGGACCCGAGCCGGGAACATTTCCTACTACACCGAATAGGAGGATCTCAAAATTAGTGGCCGTTAGAATACTAGTTTTAACTTCTAGCACCGGTGGCGGGCACGATGCTCGAGCCATCGCTTTCCGCAGATGGGTGCGGAAAATCTACGGTTGGGAAGTTGAGGTGCGTGTAGAAAGCATGCTAGAGGATTCTTCGCGCATTGCCCGCTTCGGAGTCGCGTTCTATAATTTCATTCAAAAACATGCCCCTTGGTTGCATCACCCGTATTTTGTCCTCGTGGAAGGATTGAGCTACCTCAATCGCTCCCGCGTTACCTTGGGAAGGCGATACTATGGCGAGGTGATTCGAAACTACAGGCCGCACCTGGTCTTGAGCGTTCATGACTGCTTGAATCGAGGATATTTCCAAGAAGCGCGGGAAATTCTCGGAGAGAAAAACGTCCGTTGCGCCACTTACTGTTCTGAATTTTCTGGAGGATATGGATACAGCCGCAATTGGATTGAACCAAGCGTTGACCTTTATATCTCCAGAACTCGCACCGCCAAGAATTATGCGGTTTCCCGCTACAAGCTCGATCCGGAGAAAATCATCGTCAGAGGGCATTTCCTGGTGCCCCGGATTTACGAAGAGAGGTTGACCGCGTTTGAAAGACACCGGTTTATAACCGAACGGCTAGGATTGCGCTCGGACCGGAGGATCATTTTTCTGGCGACTGGTGGAACGGGGGCGAACAACCACCTTTCCTTGTTGCCAGCTATAAAGAAGTATTCGGAAGCCTTTCAGGTCCTTGTCGTATGCGGTCGAAACAACGAGGCGTTCTTGAAAGTCAGCAACTGGAAAAAGAATAATCCAGACCTAAGTTGCCACGTGGAAGGGTATTGCAACGAAATGCATCTCTTCATGCAGGTAAGCGACTTGGTCATTACGCGAGGCGGTACGACAACTTGCTCGGAAGCTCTCTACTATGAGTGCCCCATAATTTTCAATGGCTTAGGAGGCGTCATGCCCCAAGAAAAGCTAACCGCCAAATACTTCCTCCAGGACGAGGCCGCTGAAATTATTTCTGAATCATCGGACCTGGAGCGATTGCTGATGAATTGGAGCCGATTCCCTGAACGGCTCCGCGACTTGAAAAGGCGTTTCCGGAATATGCGCTTCAAGGATCGGCCGTCGGAGGTGATTTACGATTTGGTGGACTTGGCTCACGACGCTTTGCCCGAAAAAGAGCGACCTATGCTGAAGGTCGTTGGCGAGTAAACCCGTTCGCTCAAAGCGAATGCGTATCCTTTATGTGACTACTACATTTCCGGTTTATTCGGAAACGTTTTTGCAGAGAGAAGTTCGAGCCCTGAAGGCTTTGGGGGCTGATTTGAGTATCGTCTCTTTGCATCGAGGCGATCTGGAATTCGAAAACTTGAAAATCGATCGGTTTCAGAAGCGCGAGCTTTTCCAGCTGATTTGGCTCTTCCCTTGGCTAATGGTATCCAAACCTTCTCTATTCTGGAAGCATTGGAAGGCGCTATTCAGCCGCGCTCCGAGAAGCTGGCTGAATTTTTGGGAAAATTTATTGGGGCTGGGCGCAGCAATCGTTCGGGAAAGAAGCCTGCTAATGGGGAAGCCCGACGTGATACATTGCGTTTGGTCGAGCGCTCCGGCGGCTTTTGGGTGGTTGCTTGCCAGTCTAGCCGATAGGCCCTTTTCGATCGGCGCTCATGCCTATGATGTCTTTGAGAAAGGGGGAGATTGGCTTCTGCCGGCCAAAGCCGCACATGCGGCTTTCGTTCACACTTCGACGGAATCAGCTCGATTAGTCCTTTCCCAGTTGGTCGAGGCTAATAAAATACGGGTCATCAGAAGGGGGCTGAATGTCTTTCCGGAATTTGGGACGCTGCGAAAAGATAGATCTTGCCTGAGACTAATTTGCGTTGCCCGGCTGGTAGAGAAAAAGGGTCTTCCGTATCAACTAGACATCTATGAAGCCCTGCGTGAGAGCGGGATCGAATTCCAAGCGAAAATCGTCGGTGAAGGTCCTTTAAGAAATACTCTTTCGAGAGAAATCGAGGCCCGCGGTCTAGCCGAGCGTCTCCAGTTGCTGGGACAACTTTCCATGAAGGAAACCCTGAGCCAAATCGCTTGGGGCGATGCGCTGATTCATACTGGGATCGTTGCCAGGAGCGGAGATCGGGATGGGCTGCCAAATGTGATCCCAGAGGCCATGGCATCTGGGACAATTGTTGTGGCTTCGCCCGTGTCTGGCGTGATTGAGGCGGTAGTGGATGGGGAAAACGGATTCTTGGCCCGCGTAGAAAATGTATCAGACTGGGTATATCGGCTGAAACGTATCCAGAATGATGATGCTCTTTGCCAGAAATTGCGAAAAGCCGGCCGCGAATGGGTGGAGAGTGAGTTTTCGGCGCAGAAGAACTCTGGCAAGCTCTATGAGTTGCTAGTTAAAGCTTCCAGTAGTTAGAGACTGCTGTTCGGTTTTCCGGTTTTGCTGGCTTGCGCCTGCAGACTAATATCTTGCAGTACAAAGGGATTTCGTTAGACCTCCTGGCAGTTCAAGATCGATGATAAAGGGCAGAATTCTCTACGATGTGACAAAGGCTTGCAGGCAAAAGCAAAAGTCGGGCATCACTAGAGTTTCGAGCTGCCTTAAGAGGGAGTTGGAAGCGCTTTTGGGCGATCGATTCGTGGAGGTAGTGTGGGATGATCGCTCTAGAACTATCAGGCAGAGAATAAGGAGACCCAGTTGGAGTGTCGAGCCTGGCGATGTGTTCCTAACTTGTGAACTGTTTTGCGAATTCGAGAGGGAAGGCGTAGAAGCCTTCATTAAAGAGTTTCCAGGGCTAACGTATGGGATTTTTCATGACGCTATACCGCTGCAGTATCCTGAGTTCACTTGGCCTCATAGTGTTCAAAGGCACCCTAGCTATATGAAAATGCTGGCATTGTTCGGCGGAGTCTTCGCGGTTTCCAGCCACAGCGCTATGCAGCTAGAGGAATATTGGGAATGGCTCGGGCAGATGAACGCGCCTTCGGTGCGATCGATTCAATTGGGCTGCGATGGCGTATTTGGCGAATGGTCCCTGCCGAAAGAGGGTGTCGGCGATCCGCCTCGGATTCTGACCCTGTCGATAGTTGAAACCAGGAAGGGGCAGGACATCGCCATAGAGGCCGCGAAGTCGCTGTGGGATGATGGGGTCCGATTTGAATACGATTTTGTCGGGAGAACGAATCCCTATTTCGGAAAGCACGTCGAACGCTTGCTTAAAAGAACGGCAAAAAGTGGCTACCCGGTAGCAATTCATGGACAAATTGCCGATGGAGAGTTGCAGAGGCTTTTGGGCCGAACGGATTTGGTGGTTCTCCCTTCGCTGGCTGAGGGCTGCGGATTGCCATTGCTGGAGTCATTGTGGAAGGGCGTGCCAACGCTCAGCAGCTCCCTAAATCCGATCCGGGAGAACGCCCGCTTCGGTGGATGCCGCCTGTTCAAAAAGGGGGATGCAAACGATCTCGCCAGAAATCTGAGAAACTTGATCGAAAACGCTTCTGAGCTCGAAATTTTGAAGGCCAGCATTCAATCTGAAGCGTTGCCGAGATGGAACGCTACGGCTGCTGATATCATTGACCATATGATCACGGATGGCGCTTGAACCTCCTGTATTCGATTAGAGTTTGGAGGCAGCGTAGCGAATCGCGTTTTCAATAATCTCGAAATCCGCCTCGTCATGACGGGCCGATATAGCCGTTCGGACGAGATCTTTCCCTGGGGGCACCCCGGGCGCGGTTGCGAAAATGGCGAAGACGCCATGCTCTTTCAGGCGTTTCCAGAAATAGTAGGCTTTTTCGCGATCGCCTATGATAATTGGAATAGCGGGTGTCCCGCTCCCCCAAGTATCCAATCCCAATTCTTCGAGAAACGCCTTGTACCGCCGAGTATTGCTCCAGAGTTTATCCAGCCACTCGGGCTCGTCTTGCATTACCTGAAGAGCTGCTTGGGCAGCCGCCGCTTGGCAGGGTGAAAGCGCGGCGCTGAAGATAACTTGTTTTGAATGCGTCCGCAAATAGTCGATGGCGCTTTTGTCTCCCGCTACGAACCCACCGGTGCTTCCAAGCGACTTGGATAGGCTGCCAGTAATAATATCCACTCGATCAACCAGGTTGAAATGATCGGCTGTGCCTCGTCCTTGATTCCCCAATACACCCAATCCGTGAGCATCGTCCATCACGAGAAAAGCGTCATTTTCCTCCGCGATATCAACGAATTTCGGAAGATCGCAAATATGGCCTTCCATAGAATAGATGCCTTCGACGGCTATGATCTTCGCGGCGTTGGGATCCAGCTCCTCCAAAAGGGTTTTAAGATGCTCTGGCCGATTGTGGCTGAATCGCTCCACTTCCGCCATGGAGAGACGAATTCCGTCCCACACGCTGGAATGCATATTCTTGTCAACCAATACAACGTCTCCTCGCTGAGCGAATCCAGTTATTGAAGACATGCAAGAAAGATACCCCGCGGAGGATACGTGGCAGGCTTCTTTGCCCAAAAAGTCGGCGAGCCTCTCCTCGAGCTCTAAATGAAAGCGCCGTCCTCCATTTGCGGATCGGGCTCCCATCGTACCCGCCCCCCATTCTTTGAGGGCCTTGGTTCCGGCTTCGATTACTTTAGGATGATCGTACAGACCCAAGTATTCGTTGCTGGCGAGCATAACCATTTCCTTTCCTTCAACGGTAATGCGCGTGCCACGCTGAGCTTCAGCGGTATTGTACCAGATCTCGTAGCGGTTTCGCAGGCGAGTGAAATCGTCGTTCAGGCATCGCTGCTTAACGAGGCTCTTGTTGCGGTTGAGAAAGGATCGGATCATCAAAAGCTAGCAGTCTTTAGGAGAACCTTCAGAAATAGAAGGAAATTCGGATCCAGTTCCTTGACCGCGTCGGGCGATCAGCATGAATAGGGCTTTGAGAGCCAGGCGGGGATTCATTCGCCACCAGTATCGGGCATAGCGATGAAAGTATTCTGCTGGCCATTCCTGGGCTCCGAAACGAGCAGTTTGTCGAGACCATCGTTTTCGAAAAAGTTCCGAATTCTCATGATTGAAACGATGCCTCCCGGGCGAGCGGCTGATGTGATGGCGAATTATGCTCTGATGAGACACGAGTAAACGATAGCCTTTCTCCCTTATTCGGACGCACAGATCGACATCTTCCATCCCATTGCGATAGGCTTCATCGAATCCCTCCAGCTCTAGGAACAGGGAACGTTTCACCAACAGGCAAGCTGCCGTAATCGCATTTCTTTCCCGGTAAGTGCTTGGAGGCAGTTTCTTTCTATTCTTCCAAGCGTGGGTGGGCATACCCTCCAGATCGAAAAATATGCCAGCATGGTCGACTAAACCAGTTTCGAAATTCCGCTGAATATTGCCCACGGCGCCCACGTTTTCCTCTGACTCGTAGAGCTCGATTAAAGGCTCCAGCCAGTTGCGAGAAAACTCCAAGTCGTTGTTTAGAAAAACCAGGTAGTCGCCGGTTGCCCGACGAGCGGCTCGATTGTTCGATTTGGCGAAGCCGCGATTCACTTCGTTTTTCAGCACTATGGGCCTGCCCTTGACTGATTTCATATATTCGGCAGTGCCATCGGTAGATGCATCGTCTACGAGGATCAATTCACGGTCCTCCAGGCTTGTGTGGGCAAGCAGCGAATCGATCATCGATTTAGTTAGCTCGATGCAATTGCAGGCGGAAATTATAAATGAAACATCGGGCATGCCGGTCGCTCGAGGCTAATGCGTGCGCTCGTTAAGGTAGCTCGCCAACTGTTTGAGAAAGGGAGCGTCGAGGCGATCGCAGATTTCGCAAGCCTGACTGGTTAGCGAGGCTAGCCGTGATTTAGACTCTTCGAGACCATGGACGGAAACATAGGTCGTCTTATTGGCTGCCGCATCCGCTCCTACAGTTTTTCCCATAGTTCGGGAATCGCTCGTAACATCGAGAATATCGTCCATTATTTGGAAGCCCAGTCCTATGCAACGACCATATTGGGAAATCGAGTCCAACTGGACTTCATTGGCTCCCCCGATCGCTGCTCCCATGTTGAGGCTGGCCTCAATCAAGGCGGATGTCTTGTTCAAATGTATATACTCGAGTTCATCCTCGTCGAGCGGACGGCTTTCACCGAGTATATCCTCCATTTGGCCGCCAATCAGCTTTTGACTGCCAGCTGTTTCCGAAAGCGTCGCTATGAGGTCTACGGCTAGCCGCGGTTCGCTGGCGTAGTTTTTGGCGAGAAGTTCGAAGGCTAGAGTCAGGAGGGCATCCCCGGCAAGGATAGCTGTGGCTTCGTCGAATCGAATGTGGCAGGTATCAACGCCTCTGCGCAATTTCGAGTCATCCATCCCCGGCAGGTCGTCATGAATCAAGGTATAGGTATGCAAGCATTCAACGGCGACGGCGGCTGGAAGAGCATCCGTATTCGAGCTAAATAGCTCGCTTGAGGCCAGCACGAGAGCCGGGCGTATCCGTTTGCCGCCGGCTGACAGACTATAGCGCATGGCCTCGTGGATGCGCGTTGGTCGAACCTCCGATGATGGGGTGAGCTGGTCGATTGCGGATTCTATCCGAGCGATGAAAGCGGCTAATTTCTCTTTGAACTCCATGCGAAATGCGCGATTGTATTACCGAAATTAGCGCAGCTTTCCTAAATGCATTCTATTGAGCAAGTCACTAAACGCCTTTCAGCCGACCGAAACTGGTTCAATAAGTGCATGCTGGGAGTTCTATTTTCCATCATCCCTTTTGTCCATTTCGTGGCATTCGGCTACCTTTACCGCCTTTTTCTGCAAGGGAAGCGGCAAGAGGAAATATCATTGCCGGAATGGAGTGATTGGAAGGAGCTGCTCGTCGATGGACTGAAATGCTTCTTGGTCGTTTTTCTCTTCGCATTTATCCCTGTTGCCGCAGTTACCGCTCTAGTCTCGATTTTTCCGTTGGATTCGTTTCTTTCTCGAGTCCCTCTGGCTCCGGCCTATTTTTTTGCGGGACCTTTAAGTTGCTCTGCATTATATCTTTACGTGCTAACGGGTGACTTTAAGAGTTGTTTTAATTTTCAAGCAATTGGCGGATTACTGAAAAAGGGCGCTCAAGGGTATTGGGTGCCAACCATGGCTTATCTGGGACTGGCCCTCATGATTCCCTTCGCTTATTTCGTCGGAGGGGTGATTTATTTCTATTTAATGGGTCATGTCTTCAAGAACCTGGAGCTTAAGGCCGATAGAAGTTAACGCGTTATGAAGCGAAAACTGCCTAAAGAGCCCTCTGCCTTAGGGATGATTTTCACGGCCATTTCCGGTATTAGCCTGGGGATTTTGCTCGGAGCATTCATTTTGATAAAGGAACCGCCGAGAACAGTGAGGAATCAGTCGAGTGAAAGCGAAAATGAGCAGCTTGGCAAATATGCGACTTACTACATACCTGGGGCTGCCGCTTCCAGCGAGTCTGCGACGATACGCTCGCGTATTAGCCGACTAGCTCGGCAAGTTCCCGGGGCCATTCCATTTACAGAGATGGAGATCAACCACTATTTCAGCCAGCGCAAGAGCGCAGAGACAGATGCGGAAGGAAATCCGGCCGACATTTGGTTTGCTTCCCCGAATGTCAGAATCGAAAACGATCAATTCGTCCTGAGTTCGAAGATAGTCCTAAACCCTACGAAAGATCGGTTTGAGATCATCGCTCAGGCGATTGGCCATTTTGAGAATGGATCGAACGGCGTTAATCTTAAAGTGGAAAAGCTCTACTTAAATTCGCTGGTCCTACCGAAATTTGGCGGCTTTATCGAAGAGCTTTTCCAGGGAAGCATTTCCGCCATACCATTGCCTACCGAAGTTAGCGGTTCGTTAGGGGCGATCAAGGAGGTTGAACTTCTGGAAGACCAGATTGTCCTGGCCCTTTAGGGGAAGTCGCTTCCGGTGTTTATTTTGGCGGGGAGGACCGGTCGTCGCCCCTAATTCTGCTACCCTCAGGATTTTACGATCGCTAAGGGTTGTGGGGCCAACTCAAGTGGAAAACGCTATTTCAGAACTAAACGACGATCTGATTGAGGTCGATGTTTTCCTGTATTAGCCTTTTGATTAAAGGGATCTTGTCGTCATCTTCGGGCTGAGTCTTTACGGTCATTCCGTGTATCCGCGAGGCGATAGTATAGCTATCGGATTCTGCAATTACCACGGGAATATGGCTATTGTGTATGCGCTTTGCCAAGTCAGGGGAGGGTTCGATTCCGCGGGTCAATATAATACCTGATACCGAACCGGCACTGGCGCTTTCTCGATGAGATAGAGCGGCGATTATGATGTCTTCCCGATCTCCGGGAGTTATCAAAAGCGTGTTCGGCAAGATTGATTCCAAGAAGCGTGTTGCCGTCATAGCTCCGATGATGATGTTGTCGAAGCGCTGGGTAGGGAATCGTTCATCCCCGTTCAAGAGGCGAGCGGAAACGCGCTCTTGAATCTGTTTGAGGTTGGGCGATGATAAGGTCTTCTCTTCTGGCAGTAATCCCAGCAAGGGGACCCCTAGTCGCTTCAGGGCTCGACCCGTATAGGTCCGAATATGATCCATCTTGTCCGATTGGACTTTGTTGATGATGGCCCCAACCACCTCTACGCCCTCGCTATCGAAGAGGGCTTTATTAAGAGCTATCTCGTCGATCGGTTGTCCGATTCCGCCCCGACTTACGATTATCGCCTTGGCTCCGAGAAGCTTGGCGACTCGGGCATTGGAAAGGCCGAATACAGATCCCACTCCAGCATGTCCGCTACCTTCAATGAGAGTGAAGTTCTTTTCCCAGGACGCCCTGTCGAAAGCGTCGCAAACTTTGTGAACGAGTTCGGCCCCGATTTCGGCGGGACAGTCTAGATACCGCTTGGTGAAGGTCGCATCGATAGCGATTGGGCTCATGCTAGCGATCGGCACCTCGACTCGGTAGGTCTTTTCTAATAGAACGGAGTCTTCGTCAATCAATTGCCCATCGATTTTCACGAAACGCTGTCCGACAGGCTTGATGAACCCCACCTTATCATAGCGTTGCTGAAGAGCGGCAAATAAGCCCAGGCAGGTAGTTGTTTTGCCATCGTTCATTCTCGTGCCGGCTACGAAAATGCGCCGAGTTGATTCGTTGTTGGGACGCGTCTTCAGGGAGTCTTGGCTCATCTTCTCGTTTTGCTTAGGGCGCTTTTTGGAGCAGGCTCAAACTGGCTTCATTTTCGGGGAGCGGTTGCTCCGAGCATCAGTCGATGATCGATTGCTTGACAGCCCACGATAGCGGCAGCCCCAAGGATATCGTGAGCAGTGGCTCCTCGACTGATTTCCGCTGCCGGACTATTCAAGCCCATGATGATTTGCCCATACTTGTTGGCTCCGGATAGGATGTGGATCATCTTGGAGGCGATGTTGCCGCTATTGAGGTCGGGAAATATCAGGATGTTGGCCCGTCCGGCTACCGGACTATCCTCGGCGTCCTTGATTAAGGCCGTGGCGCGATCGAGGGCGGCATCGACTTGCAGATCTCCGTCAATGTCGATATCTAGGCCCAGTTGGCGGGCCTTTTCCTGAGCGAAGACCGTTGCCTCCTGGACTTTAGCGATTTCCGGCCGACGTGGATTCCCATGGGTGGAATAGCTAAGCATGGCAACTTTAGGCCGAGCGCCAGTCAAGTGATGGGCGAGTGAAGCAGTTGTAATGGCGATATCCGCCAGCTGTTCGGAATTGGGATTAGGTATGACGCCGCAGTCCCCCATAAAAAGGGCTCCATGGATTCCCACTTCCTTGGCTTCCATGTCAATCAACAGCAGGGAAGAGGCCGTTTTCACTCCGGGTTGGGTACCGACGATTTGAAACAGGGCTCTCAATGCGCTGGAGGCCCGAGTCGTTGCACCGGATATCAGCGCGTCCGCCTGATTGCGCCGAAGCATCAAGGTGGCGAAAATCGAGGGTTCCGAAACTTTCGCCCGCAGCTCATCCGAGGAAAGCGATCCGAATTTCGGAACAGATCTCAGGTCTTCGCAAAAGAGATCGATATCACTGCTTCGCGTAGGTTCGATAATCCGCATCCCTTTGGTGGCGATCCCCAATTTAGCCGCCGTCTCTTTAACCAGGGTGCGGTCGCCGAGCATAAACGGGACCCCCATTTTGCGTGTCACAATTTGTCGAGCCGCTTGCAGTACACGGGGATCGGCTCCATCGGTGAAAACGAATCGCTTAGGATGGGCCTGAAGTTTGCCGATCAAGGTTTCAATTAAATTCATGAGAAGATATGGTACGCTACTAAGTAAGCGGTCCGATCGGAATGTTCGTTCGATTAGTAGCGTTTGCCACGAGGGTAGAGTGAAAATGCATAAGTTGTCGAACGCTAGAATCGCGCCGAAACCTGTCAATGTCGGGGATTCGAATTGTGGCCAAATGTCTTGCTCGAATGCACCCTTTGACTGTCAAATAGACCATGTCTAAAATGCTGGGGCAAATGGGCTTGGTGTCCGCGATGACCATGTTGTCGCGGGTATTCGGCCTGTTCCGGGACATGTTGATCACAGCTGTATTTGGAACGAGTTTGCTCAATTCCGCTTTTACGGCGGCATTTACGCTCCCCAGCTTGTTCCGGCGCTTGCTAGGGGAAGGCGCTCTAGCGGCTGCCCTAATGCCGAATCTATCGGAAGAGATGGAATCCAAGGGCAGGGAGGCGGTTTTCCAGTTAGTCAATAAGACGCTTTCCTGGTTGCTGCTCATTTGCGTTGGCTTGGCTCTTTGCGCCTATGGAATCTTCGATCGGCTCGAGTCGGTTTCGACTGAAGAGAATCGCGTGGTCGGAGCCCGTCTCGCTAAACTGCTATTTCCCTATATAATACCAGTTTGCATGGCGGCAATCGTTTCAGCCGTATTGAATATGTTGGGACGGTTTGGTATACCGGCGATGACGGCGATATGGCTCAATTGCAGCATGATGCTTTTCTTGGGAGCGGGTGGCTGGTGGCTAGCGGAAAGCCAAGAGCAAAAGATGCTATTCTTGTGCTTGGGCGTATTGGTGGGCGGCCTACTGCAGTTCGTTGTTCCATCGATAGCTCTTGCCAAAGAAGGCTGGAAACCGAGGTTCGATTTTGCCGTTTCCGGAAGGCTGAGAGCCGTATTGCTCCTGACGCTTCCGGGCATTTTTGGGGCGGCATCTTATCAATTGAATGTGGTTGTATCGCGTTTATTGGCTCTGGAGTTCAATGACTCGGGGGCGACGCTTATCTATTTGGCCAATAGATTGGTGGAGCTACCATTGGGGATCTTTACCATCGCTATAGCCACGGTGGTATTTCCTGCGATGTCGCGATCGATCGCTCGCGGCGATGATGGTTGCTATGGGGAAACGTGCCTCAAAGGTATTTCGCTATCGATGATGCTCACGATCCCGGCCGCATTGGGATTGATCGTTCTGGCCCCGGAAATCATTGCCGCGCTATTCGAGCGAGGAGCATTTGACGCCTCCGATACTCAAGCCCTCGTCCCGATTTTGATGATTTGCGCGGCCGGCATGCCGTTCTATGGCTTTGTTTCGATCGAGACGCGGGCATTGTACGCCATCAAGGACGCTCGAACCCCTGTTCGGGGTTCGGCAATCGGCCTAGTCGTAAATATCATTTTGAGTATTACGCTACTGAAATTACTCAATCGTATCGAAGGCTTGGTTATAGCGAGCAATACGGCGACCATCGTCCAGGCGGTTTACATGCATAGAACCCTGGCGAGTCGAGGAAGGGAGGTTCGTTTGCAGAGCATCGCCCCCGCATTGGCCAAGTATATCGGGGGAAGTTTACTGATGCTGCTAATATTATTGGCGGTGAAAGCGGGCTTATCGTGGACAGGCGGTTTGGGCCAAAGTCCATTGACGGTGCTAGCGGTATCCGTCACCCTGGGGGCCAGTTTTTATCTCGCATTTCTGAAGTGGCTCAAAATGGATGAAATGAACGCGGTACTCGACGCATTGCTCAAAAGAGAGCGAGAGAAGGAACAGAATAAGTAGTTTGCGATGGAGAAAGTTAGTAAAAGGTGGAGCAAAGCGACCGGCGAACTTATGAAGCTGCTGGGCCCGAGAAAAGTTTATCGCGATGGAGAGCGCAAGCGTATGGCGTCGTTCGATAGCAGCAAACTCGCTTACGATTATGATGCTTTGATCCGAGCCCGATCGGAAAAGGACGTGCAGACAACCTTAATCCTGGCGAATCGCTATCATGTGCCTGTCACGACCCGGGGAGCGGGAACTTCCCTTACCGGGTCAGCTAGCCCTGTCAAAGGTGGGTGGGTATTGGATACGTCGCCAATGAAGCGAATTTTTATACGCAAAGAAAAATCGATGGCGGTTGCCCAGCCAGGGGTCGTGATTGGCGATTTGCAGAAGAAAGCGGAGAAGGAGGGGCTTTTTTACCCGCCGGACCCATCTTCCCTGAAATATTGTACAGTAGGGGGGAATATCGCCTGCAATGCCGGGGGGATGCGCTGCGCGAAATATGGAGTGACGCGCGATTTCGTGGTCGCTTTGGAGGGTTATCTCCCAAATGGCGAAAAAGTGTCATGGGGTGGAGAATACAAGAAATTCGCGACTGGATACAATGTTCGCGATTTATGGATAGGCAGCGAGGGAACGCTGGGCGTTATCACCAAAGCGGTCTTGCGCCTTTTGCCCAAGCCAGAGGCGACTTGGACAAGCGTGGCCGCGTTTGTTTCCGAGAAACGCGCCCTGCGAGCGGTTAAAGCGATGCTAAAGAGCGGACTGACTCCTTCCATACTAGAATATCTAGACGAAGGTTCGGTCTATTGCGCCGAGGAGATAGCGGGTATTCGCCTCTTCAAAGAGGTCGGCGGCAAGCCGCTGCTTTTAATCGAGTTTGACGGCAGTTCAGGTGAGCTACGACAGGTACGACGCTCCGTTAGAAAGTGGGCTGATGAATGGGCTTTAGCATTCAAGGCGGCCCGAAATGATAATGAAGCTGACAATCTTTGGGAAGTCCGTCGCAAGTGTAGCGGAGCGATGTTCGCCCTCGGCAAAGACAAGCTCAATGAAGATATCGTGGTGCCTTTGGAAAGCCAGCTAAAGCTATCTGATGAAATTAAACGGCTCCGCAAAACCTGGAACTTGCCAATGCCTACCTTCGGGCATGCGGCGGATGGAAATTTTCATGTAAACATCATGTTTGATCGAACGGATCCCGTGGAATGCGAGCGGGCAGAGAATGCGGTCAACGATTTGATGCGGACGGTTGTCAAGTTAGGGGGAACGATTTCCGGAGAGCACGGCATCGGCCTGGCTAAATCCCCCTTTTTAAGAATCGCCCGATCCGAGGCGGAGGTCAACGCAATGCTAGCGATAAAGAATGCCTTGGATCCTCAAGGCATATTGAATCCAGGTAAAGTGTTTTATCCCTACCAAGTATGGGATGAAACACCCGTCAGTGTACCGCTTCCGTGGGATAAAAAGCCGATTCTCAATACGAGCTAGCTGTTCTTTACTTCCTGATACGCCCAATCGATCCAGGGCAATAAGGCTTCAGTGTCTTGCCAATCCACTGTAGCCCCCCCCCAGATGCGAATCCCCGGAGGGGCATCGCGGTATGACCCAAAGTCGTAGGCTACATCCTCTTTCTCGATCATGGCGACTAGCTGCTTAGCTTGGCTTTGCTGCTCCTCGCTAGACAATCCCTGATACCAAGGGTCGGTAATCCGCAAGCAGATCGAAGTATTGGAGCGCATGGCTGGATCGCTGGAGAGAAAGTCGATCCAATCTCTATCTCGCACCCAAGCTTCCACTACACGAAGGTTTGCATTGGATCGATCGATGAGAGCCTTCAAGCCGCCAATACTCTCGGCCCAAAGCAGTCCGTCGAGGGCGTCTTCAACGCATATCATCGAAATCGTATTGATGGTTGCCCCTTCGAAAACGCCTTGGATGAGTTTTCCTCCTTTGGCCAATCGGAATATTTTCGGAAGAGGCCAGGGGGGACGGTAGCTTTCGATCCTTTCTATGGCGCGTGGGCTAAGGGCGATCATGCCGTGGGCTGCCTCGCCTCCCATTACTTTTTGCCAGGACCAGGTAACGACATCGAGCTTCGGCCAAGGCAAATCCATGGCGAATACAGCCGAAGTGGCGTCGCAAATAGCAAGCCCTTCGCGATTATCCGGTATCCATTCGCCATTGGGGACTTTCACCCCAGAAGTGGTTCCATTCCATGTGAAGACGACATCCTTGGAAAAATCGACTTCGGATAGCTTTGGGAGCTCGCCGTAGTCGGCGATACGAGTAGTGACATTGTCGAGTTGGAGCTGCTTTTCAACATCGGCAACCCAGCTAAGCCCGAAGGACTCCCAAGCTAGCATCTCCACTCCCCGTTGTCCGAGAAGATTCCAGAGGGCCATCTCGAGAGCTCCAGTGTCAGATGCGGGTACAATGCCGCAAACATAGCCTTCTGGCATGCCTAGGATCGATTTCGATCGATCGATGACCTCTTTGATCCGGGCCTTGGCCTCTTTGCAACGATGGGATCTCCCCACAAGGGCTTTCTCGAGGATGGTTGAGGACCAGCCGGGACGCTTGCTACAAGGTCCGGAGGAGAAAAATTGGCGGTTTGGCTTTAGCTTGGGCTTCATGGGCTGTGTTGTGATCCGCTG
The DNA here is from genome assembly GCA_964404745.1 of uncultured Opitutaceae bacterium. GTDB lineage: Bacteria > Verrucomicrobiota > Verrucomicrobiia > Opitutales > Opitutaceae > Pelagisphaera. Next base: position 27,082 of record CAYOLG010000012.1, on the reverse strand, counting down.
CTAGTAGGCCCTGTCGAATTGACTGTCAATAGCTTCAATGGAAATATCTTGCTGTATTTTAAAAACGACTACTCGCACAGCCTAGTGTAGTCGAAGATAGTGTGGCTAATGTCCCCGCCGTGAACCGTTTCACGGTCTGTCGGACAGTTGTGGGAATCCCGCGTCTCCAGCGGATGATAGCAGAATCGAAACCGGCTTCCTTCGCGTTCGAACAGTGGACGCGACACCGTATGAGCCGTTCGGGTTCTAACAAAACGAGCGGCATCCAAATTGTCGTTTGGAAAGTTGATTGAATGAACCTGCCCATATTGTGGTTGATGTTGTTCGAAGAAGGTTTCTAGGAAGGCTGCCAGGAAGGCGGATGCCTGGTCGATGTGGGATTGAATGTCGGAATCAAGGGCTCGTTGGGCATGATTGACGTGTTGAAACCGATCGGGATCCAGGTACATGGATGCGGCGATCGCCGGAATATTGTGCAAGGCTCCCTCGAGCGCAGCCCCAATTGTTCCCGAAGAGGCCACGAAACTCAGGCCTGCGTTGTGGCCGATGTTGATCCCCGCGAGCACCAAATCGGGAGTCTCCGGGCATAGGTGGCCAAGAGCGATATTAACGCAATCGCTGGGCGTGCCCGTTAAACTGTAGGCGGGACAGGGAAATAGGTCGTGCGCTTCGACAAGCTCGATTTCTTGGCGACGAGACATCGCTCGCCCAATCCAGCTTTGCTCCTCGGCGGGGGCCACGACAATAGCGTCGTGGCTAGCAGCTAGCGTCCTCGCGAGCGAGTGGAGAAAGGGCGACTGAATGCCATCATCGTTAGTAATAAGAATCTTCATAAAAAACTGTCTGGACCAGAAAAAGGCCAGAGTAGCGTACTCTGGCCTCGTTGGCTCTGAAAATTCCGAAGAACGGATGAGTTAAGCAGTTTCTGAGGGCTTTTTCTCTGAATCAGACTCGGGGGCCTCCTCCTCCTTGGCCGCTTTACGAGCTTCGAGTTCTTCGAGGGCCGCTCGCCTGCTTAGGCGCACGCGACCCTTCTCGTCGATCCCGATGCATTTTACCACCATCTCGTCGCCGGGCTTGCAGACATCCTCGGTGCGCTTGACGCGGAAGTCGGCCAGTTCGGAAATGTGAACGAGGCCCTCTTGTCCGGGGAGGGCTTCAACAAAGCAGCCAAACTCTTTAACGCCTTTGACGATACCGCGATAAATCTTCCCTTCTTCAATTTCACCGCAAGCGAGATCGATCTCCTGTACCGCCCGATTCATGGCTTCTTCGCTGGTGGCGTAGATATTTACTTTGCCGCTATTGTCTTCGTCTATGTCGATCTGAGCGCCTGTGATTTCCACGATTCGGCGGATATTCTTTCCACCCGGGCCGATGAGGGCCCCGATTTTTTCTGGATTTATCTGAATCGTAGTGATCCGTGGGGCGTTCTCGCTTACGTTTTCACGAGGCTTGTCGATGGTCTCGGTCATGGAGTCGAGAATGGCCAAACGGGCCTCCCGAGATTGAGATATGGAAGCTCGTACGATGTCGAATGGCAAACCGTTTATCTTCAAGTCGAGCTGAAAGCCGGTGATGCCCTCGCGGGTTCCGGCGATCTTAAAATCCATATCGCCAAAGTGGTCTTCCTCGCCGAGGATATCGGTTAGAATGACGCTTTTCGCAATTTTGCCGTTCTCATCGTTTTCGGTTACCAGACCGCAAGAAATTCCAGCAACCGGAGCTGCTATAGGAACGCCTGCGTCCATAAGCGCCAAGGTGCCGCCGCAAATAGAAGCCATGGAAGTAGATCCATTGGATGCCATTACCTCAGATACGAGTCGGATAGAGTAGGCGAAGTGGTCTTCGGCTGGCACGACAGGGAGTAGCGAGCGTTCTGCCAAGGCCCCGTGGCCAATTTCCCGCCTTCCGGTAAATCCGAACCGGCCTGCTTCCCCAACGGAAAAGGGCGGGAAGTTGTAGTGAAGCATAAAGGACTTCGATTCCGGTCCACCCGTTACGGCGTCAAGCCGTTGGGCTTCGTTCGTCGGTCCTAGCGTGGCAAATACGAGAGCTTGCGTTTCGCCTCTGGAAAAGAGCGCCGACCCGTGTACCCGGGGAAGGAGTCCGACGCGACTCTTGAGTTCGCGTAGCTCGTTGGGACCGCGGCCGCCCGATCGTTCACCGTTTGCCAAGATGGGAGCTCGGTACGCCACCTCCTGCAGCTCTTCCATAGCCATGGAGAGCTGGGCGGGATTGTAGTCGTGTTCTCCAAGCTTCGCTTTCAAGCCTTCCTCCGCCTTTTCTTTCAGTTTATCGATGGCGGCATTGCGTTCTTGCTTGTCGCCAATTCGAGTAGCGTTAGCGATGTCTTCACCGATAAGGTCTTTTACAAAGGTCCTGATTCCCGGATCGAGGACCACGAGTGGAAATTCCGATTTCGCTTTTCCGGCTATGGAAACGAGCTCTTCTATTCCGGAGATCACCGGTTGAATGGCTTTGTGGGCGAATTCCAGTGCGGCGATGAAGTCGTCCTCTGGTAGTTGGGCAGCGCTCCCCTCGATCATGAGCATGTCGGTCTTGGTACCGACGTAGATCAAGTCGAGATCGGAAGAGTATTGGTCTTCAACGGTAGGATTGACGACGAACTCGCCGTCAACGCGACCAACGCGAACTGCGCCAATAGGCCCATTCCAAGGAATGTCGGAAATGGCCAGGGCAGCGGATGCTCCATTGATCATGGAGATATCTGGCTCATTGGATTTATCTGTAGAAAGGAGAAATCCGATAATCTGAACTTCGTTCAGAAAGCCTTTGGGGAATAGCGGCCGGCAAGGGCGATCGCATAGGCGCGATGTTAGGATTTCCTTTTCCGTAGGGCGCGCCTCGCGTTTGAAATACCCGCCAGGAATTCGTCCAGCCGCGGAAAACTTCTCGCGGTAGTCAACGGTAAGCGGGAACCAATCTTGGCCTTCCCGCACGGTGTTGGCTGCTGTTGCTGCGACGAACACGCAGGTTTCGCCGACGGTAATAGTAACGGATCCGCTGGCAAGCTGAGCCAGGTCTCCAGTTGAGATGGTCATGTTCAGATCATCAATCGTTACACTATGTTTTTGTATCATTGTCTTATTTACAGTGCTGCGATGAAAGCGATCTTGGCTGCGTAGAGAAATTTCAGAATGAAATCAGCGGATTGCGATTTCATGCGGAAATATCCCGTCCGCCAGGATCGGTTTCGGACGCGTTATTTTGGTTTTAGTTAGTTAAAGAACAACGTCTAGATAGCTGCCATCCAATTGGGGCTTATGGCTATCAGAGCGGTGGAAGAGAAATCGTTTTCCTAGTATACAGATCAACAGATCAACTAGGGAATCGATTTGGACGACAAAATCCTTACTTGCGGAGATTGAGTCGCTTGAGGAGCTCATTGTACTTGTCGAGATCGTGCTTTTTCAAGTAGTTGAGCAGCTTGCGTCGTCGGCTGGTCATCGCGATCAGCCCTCGGCGCGTGTGGAAGTCCTTTCGATTGGCTCGCAGGTGCTCGGTCAAATGATTGATGCGAGCGCTCAGCAGGGCGATTTGCACGTCGCAAGACCCCGTATCGGTATCGTGCGTTTTGAAGTCGCTGATTACCTTGGATTTATCGATAGCTTTACTATGTGGCATGTTATGATTTCGGATCACGGGAACGGAAATCTTTCGCTGGAAAGATTGTTAGCTAAGCTCGTCGCTGAGTTAACCGCTATTACTCGATTGATTATCGAGCGTCCCGCGGAAGAAGACGCCGTTTGACGCCGACTTCTAGCGTAAGAGCGATGTAAAGAAGGGAAAATCGGCTCGGCGCAATACTAAAATTTCCCTGCGAATCCATGTCAGAGTTTCCGATGCCTCAATCGAGTGGCAATTCGTACCAGCTCGCTAGGACTTGAAAGTTCGAGCTTTGACTTGATTCGAGACCGGTGGGACTCGATCGTTTTCATGCTGATCTTCATTTCTTTGGCGATTGCCCGATTGTCCATAGATTCGCCAATATGTTGGATTATCAGGAGTTCTCTGTTGGAAAGTCGACCGAGCAGGGAGATCGAATCCTTGGCCGCATGGCCGCTCATTTTATTGAGCAGGCAGCGTTTCATATTCGGGCTCAAATAGAGATTCCCTTCCACCAGAAATTTGAACGCATCATAGACGCTCTTCGATCGGAGCGTCTTTAATTACGCGCCCCTTAGCGCCGCCCCGAAGGCTGCGTTCGGCGAAGATTCGCTCATCATGGGAACAGGCAATGAGAACTGAAGCCCTCGGGTAGCGGCGATTCAGCTCTTTCACCGCTCCGATACCGTTGCTCTTGTCGACCAAAATATCGAGGGCTACGATATCCGGAGCGTAAAAGGACGGATCTACTCCGTTGATGGTTGTTGCAAAACCGCAAACTTCAAAGTCGTCCGAATCCCGAAACAGCTCTTCCAAGCCGTAACGGTAAATCGGCTGTTCGTCGATGACGAGAATTCGGGTGGGTTTACTTATTTTCTGAATCTCGCTTGCGGGAGGCTGCGTGAATCATAGAACATTGCTTGTAAAAGGTTCATCAGGCGGCTGCTGAACAGGGTGGGGTTGATTTGATGCAATCCTCGACCCGTTTTCACTTAGAATGGATGGGTGGGGCCTCCAATGTTCCCTTGGAGGCTGATACCTAATACTCAATGGTTTTTCTTTAAGGCAGAACTCACGGGCTTGATTACATGACCTGCTGGTCCACCCACTGAACGGAAAACTGAACGAGCTCAGTCGCGTTGCGCAAATTTAGCTTCTCCTTAACGTGGGCCCGGTGCGATTCGATCGTTTTGACGCTCAAATTCAGGCTTTCGGCGATTTCCCGGCTGGATAAACCGCGACCAACCAGCTGGACAACTTCTAACTCTCGGTCGGTCAAGCGATCGATGGGGGAGGTCGAGGTAGCGTTGTTCGGGCCATTTACTATCTGTTGCAGCACTTGGTCCGCTACTGAGGGGCTCACGTAAATCTCTCCTTTGATGATGCTGCGAATGGCTTCGACGACTTTGTTGGGAGACTCCTTTTTCATGACGTAGGCCTTGGCCCCAGCCCGAAGCGCTCGCTGAGCGTAAATGGACTCATCGTGCATGGAGAATACGAGAACCGGAATGTTTTCGTGAATGGCTTTCAGATTCTTAATGAGTTCTAATCCGTTGTTCCCTCTCAGCGAAATGTCTACTATGATGACGTCTGGATCAGCTGGGCCAACGCCCTTCATAGCTTGTGGAGCGTCTTCTGCCTCGCCACAGATTTCCATATCTGCTTCACTGTTAATTACTTGAGACAATCCTTGCCGTACGAGCGGATGGTCGTCGACGATGTAAATCCGTTTGGCCATTGGTAGAAATTCGCTGATTGTTGTGTAAGATAGTGATCGAGCTGGGTCCTGACATCAAGCAGCAATAGCGGCTAGCTTTACCGCTCGAAGTTCAAGACATGGGGCGTTGAAACTTGCCCGCATAGTTGTAGAAATTCGGATCCAAGGGCCCAATCTAAAACCTTACCCAAGGGTTCTTCTCTGGGCGCGGGCCACCTAGATGGTAGCGAAAGTGGCCAGAAGGCCAATGACACCGCCGAATACGCCGCCCCAAACGACGAGCCAACCCAGGTGCTCCCGGATGATTTTTTCCAGAATGGTCTTCACTTCTTCTGGCTTCAACTGATCGAGTTTGCCTTTCACCAGGCTTTCGACAGCGGGGCGGAAGTTTTCGAAGTGCATATTGCTTTTCGTAAGGTCCAAGTCTTCGACGATCTCCGTAAGCTTCTTCGAGAATTCCTCTTTGAACGGATCCCTCAGAGGCTCCAAAGCCCGGAGCCCGCCGACTAGAGAAAGCATGCCTCCGAATTTCGATCGGGCGACTACGTCCAGGAACCCATTGAACATATCGTCCATGTCTATCGTCGAACGAATGCCTTCCGCCGAAAGGCCCTCATGCAGGGCTACATCGGCGAAGCGCTTGAAATTCTCCTCGGTGAAGAAATTCTCCATAACAAGATTTTGTATCCCGTTTTTGAATTCCTCGAACCGATCGACGATGACTCCCGATCCATAGAGGCCGGGAACTTTCTCGAAAAGCATGTGTACGGCGAGCCAATTAGTTAGGGCCCCGGAAAGGGAAAAAAGACCGGCGCTGAGGACGAATGGTTTCACGTCGCTATCAGGTAGGTATAAGCCAACTACAAAGATGGACGCGGAAAAAATATTGGTGATGAGGCTTTTATTCATGGGACCGTTTAGCGTCACTAGTTTGCAGGGCGTTTTGTCCGAGAGGAAGCCAGTTGAGAACGCTTTGGATTTTCATATCCCAATAGGCCCATTCGTGCTCTCCTGGCTCTTCTTCGTAGTGAATATCGATGCCTAGCTTTCGGGCTTCGTCTAGGAAGTCTCTGTTCGCCTTGTAAAGGAAGTCTTCAGTGCCGCAGCATTGGAAGAGATCGAGGGAGTTTTTGTCATTCGATTGGGCGAAGCGCTTGGCTAACAGCAAAAGGTCGCTTTCAGGATGATTGACAGCGCCATCGGGACCGAAGATTATGGGCCACTCGGGAAGCAGAGAATCAGGCTCCTCTATGCGGGCAAGGGACAAGGCTCCTGACAAACTGGCTGCAGCCTTGTATTGATTAGGCCGCGACAATGCGATTTTAAAAGCGCCGTATCCGCCCATTGAAAGGCCCGCTATGAATCGATCTTCGCTTCGGTTTGAGATGGGCAAAAGACGATTGGCGATGCGGGGAAGTTCGTCGGCAAAAAAGTCGAAGTACCGGTAACCTTGATGCATGTTCGTGTAGAAGCTTCTTCCAGCATCAGGCATGACGACCGCTATCCCTTTTTTCTCGGCATACCGCTCGATTGACGTGTAGCGGGCCCAGGCGGTGTAGTCCGAATGCAGTCCATGCAGTAGGAAGAGGACAGGGAGTGGCTCCCCGTTGAATTTGGAAGCGTATTCGTCTGTCGATGGCAACATCGGGACAATGGCATCGAAAGCTGTGCCGGTCCCCAGGATTTCAGAGTAGAAGTCGCAATGAATGAGCGCCATTTTGGATCGTTTGTTTGCCTAAACTGATTCGAGAGTTCGGTTCATCATGATAAGCCTCCAAAGGTGGGCAAGCGCAGACGAGATTTCTGTCACCGAAGACGTTATCAACTCGGGCCACTGGCGGCCAGTACTTGCCGTCTCGCGTTGACTCGCTGGGGAAAGCCGCAAGTTCTCGGCTGTAGGGAGAGCTCCAAGAGTCGGAAGCGATTCTTTGGCTGGTGTGTGGAGCATTCTTTAAGGGGTTGTCGTCCCGGGGCCAAACTTCTTGTTCGATCCGTTCCAGTTCCATTTTTATGGAAATCAAGGCGTCGCAAAAACGATCCAGCTCTCGCCTGGATTCGCTCTCGGTTGGCTCGATCATCATGGTTCCCGCCACGGGCCAGGACATGGTAGGGGCGTGAAACCCGTAGTCCATTAAGCGCTTGGCGATGTCTTCGACGTCGACGCCTGCCCGGTCTTTCCATTCTCGAAAATCGACGATGAATTCATGGGCCACCAAGCCGTTTTCTCCACGGTAGACGATGGGGAAATGAGGTTCCAATCGTTTCGCCATGTAGTTGGCGTTTAGGATGGCGATTTTCGTTGCCTGCGTAATTCCGCTCTCGCCCATCATTCTGATATAGGCCCATGAAATAGGCAGAATGCCGGCGCTTCCATAGGGAGCTGCGGAGACGGCGCCGACGGTGGCTCGATCCTTGAGGTCCGGGCTAAGACGATGGCCAGGAAGAAAGGGGGCTAAGTGGCTGGCGACTCCGATGGGGCCGACTCCGGGACCACCACCTCCATGCGGTATGCAAAATGTCTTGTGTAGATTCAGATGGCAAACATCGGCCCCGATAAATCCAGGGCTCGTCAATCCGCATTGGGCATTCATGTTGGCGCCGTCCATATATACTTGGCCGCCGTTGTTGTGAACGATTTGGCAAATCTCTTGTACCGATGATTCAAAGACACCATGTGTGGATGGGTAGGTGATCATGAGAGCCGCTAGGTGCTCGCGATGCAATTCGGCTTTCTTTTCCAGGTCATCGAGGTCGATATTGCCTTGGGTATCGCAATTTACGGGCACGACCTTCATGCCGGCCATAACGGCGCTGGCTGGATTGGTTCCATGGGCCGAGGAAGGGATCAGGCAAAGGTTCCGGTTCTCTTGCCCGTTGGACCGATGGTATCCGCGAATAGCTAGAAGCCCCGCGTACTCGCCCTGGGATCCTGCGTTCGGCTGAATGGAAACCGCAGCGAATCCTGTGATTCTAGCGAGCCAGATTTCCAATTGTTCGATCAATTCAAGGTATCCCACCGTTTGGCTCGAGGGAGCAAAGGGATGAATATCGCTGAATTCGGGCCAAGAAATGGGGAGCATCTCCGCTGTCGCATTCAATTTCATGGTACAGGATCCGAGCGGGATCATCGAGTTTGTCAGGGAGAGATCCTTGTTTTCCAGCTTCTTAAGGTAGCGGACGAATTCTGTTTCGCTGTGGTACTGATTGAATACCGCTTGGGTGAGGAAGGTCGATTGGCGCTGGAGTTCCGGGCTGATCGAAGCGTTGGCGGTTGACGCGACTTCGCATACGCTCACTTCCGTGATCCCATCCTCAGGATTGAAGGCGTTCAATACTGTTGCTAAATCGCGAGGCGTCACGGTCTCATCGATGGTCAGGCCGATCAGATTTTCGGAAATCCTTCGCAAATTGTACCCAGCATCCTGAGCCTTATCGATGATCGCTGCTACGGAATCTTCGGGAGCGTTTATTGCCAAGGTATCGAAACGTTCGCCCTCAGTTACTCGGAAGCCGAAATCGCCGAGGATCTGTTTCGCGGTCAAGGCAAGCCGACGTATTCGCATTGCTATTTCCGTGAGACCCTCTGGACCGTGATAAATGGCGTAGGCTGCCGCGATATTGGCTAGAAGCACCTGGGCTGTACAGATGTTGCTGGTGGCTTTGTCCCGCCGGATATGCTGCTCCCTAGTTTGCAGGGCCAGTCGCCAGGCGGGGTTACCTTCGGCATCCTTAGACAGGCCAATGATTCTTCCCGGAGCTTTGCGTTTGTTGGCCTCAGTTGTGGCGAAAAACGCGGCATGAGGCCCGCCGAAACCTAATGGAACGCCGAATCGTTGAGCGGATCCCACGGCGATGTCGCACCCCATCTCGCCGGGCGGTTTAAGCAGGGTCAAGGAAAGAAGATCGCAGCAGGCGATGGCCATGGCTCGATTTCTGTGGGCATCCTTGACAAGAGCTGTCAGATCGCTGGCAATGCCCAATGTATCTGGATATTGGATAACAATAGCGAATGCCGCGCTAAAGTCGATGGGTTGATTGGTATCCACAACTTTAACGTCGATGCCTAGGGGTTCGGCCCGCATTTCCACAACCTCTATGGTTTGTGGATGGCATCTCGAGGAAATGAGTACGGCGTTCTTGGACCCTCGTCCTCGAAGCCCGTAGGCCATGGAGACGGCCTCGGCAGCCGCCGTGCCTTCGTCAAGAAGGGAAGCGTTGGCGATTTCCAGGCCGGTCAAGTCCGCCACCATGGTCTGGAAATTGAAAAGGGCTTCCATGCGGCCCTGGGAAATTTCCGCTTGGTAGGGAGTGTATTGAGTATACCAACCGGGATTTTCGAGAATGTTTCTCAGGATTGGCGGAGGAGTAATTGTATTCGAATACCCAAGACCAATTAGGGATTTCTTTATTGAGTTCTTGGATGCGATTTGCCTAAGCTCGGCAAGCATCTCGCTCTCGCTCACCGAATCTGGAAGCTCGTCGATGGTGGAGATTCGGATAGCCTTGGGGACGGCCTGGTCTACGAGCTCATCCAGCGACTCGAAACCGATTTCGGCGGCCATTTCTGAAGCGTCTTGTTCGCTTATTCCGAGGTGACGTCTAGCGAAAGAATCGCTATATCCATAGCGGGTTGTATCGGAAAGTTTTGCAACGGTTGCCCCTTGAGTGCTCGACATGGGCGCACAGTAGATTTGGCCCTACGTTAATCAATAGGAAATCTAGGGTTATTGATTGATCCTTTGGCGGAATCTGTCTCTTAACGATTGCGCGAGTCGGGGTTTGGAATCAAGGGTGGGCTGCGTATGATCAAAAAAGAGCGAGCGGCCTACGTTGACCGGGAACTGGACAGGCTTTATCCGAATCCACCTATTCCATTGGACCACAAGGATACCTACACCTTATTGGTCGCGGTTCTGCTTTCGGCTCAATGCACTGACGTTCGCGTTAACAAAACGACGCCGAGCCTTTGGTCCCTGGCCGACAACCCCTTCGATATGGGGAAGGTGGATGCGGGAACGATCGAAACGGTCGTCCGCCCTTGCGGCTTGGCTCCGCGAAAAGCTCAAGCCATTCGCGATTTGTCGAATATTCTCGTAGAAAATTACAATGGCCAGGTTCCAGAAGATTTCGACGCCCTAGAGGCCTTACCAGGAGTGGGACACAAAACGGCCTCCGTGGTTATGGCCCAAGCTTTTGGGCATCCTGCTTTTCCAGTGGACACGCATATTCACCGTTTGGCTCAGAGGTGGGGATTGACCAGTGGAAAAAACGTAGCCCAAACGGAGAAGGATCTCAAGAGCTTGTTTCCGAAAAAGCGATGGAATGACCTCCATCTGCAAATCATCTACTATGGCCGTGAATACTGTACGGCGCGGGGATGCGACGGGACGGTTTGCCCGATGTGCCGAGTCTTGTATCCAAGGCGAAAGAAAGCGGTAGTGACACGAAAATAAAAATGCTCCTCCCTCAAATGGGAGGAGCGTCGCCAAACTTGAATAACGGTTCGGTATCGCTTAAGGCGTTCCGCTTGTGTCTGGATTAGAGGCAATGGAAACAGTGCCTTGCGTTCCGGGAACGTTGGTCAGAGCTGCAGTAATGCTATTGACTGTAGAACCGGTACCATCGGTCAGATTGCCCGTTAGTGTTTCAAACCAGGCAACACTGCCTCCAACGAAGCCTATATGTCCCCCGTCAGTTCCGTAGATGTCTGTGGTCGCCCAGTCTGGAGAGCCAGGAGAGTCGATGCGGGAGAAGGTTAATGGTGTTGTAGTTGGTGATGCTGTCGTGAGGTTGAGAACGTACTCGTACGACACGATCCCTCCATCATCTCCACCTGAACCTGTGCCCGTTAGAACTGGATTTGGATTTACGGTCGGGGGTGTGCCAGCGGTTGTGATGAGAACCGGTACTGGGCCAGCGAGATTGAGAGCCTGTCCATCGCTATCGCTTACCCAGCTATTTAACTCATTGAGTCCGGCGCCGGCAGCGAGCGTTTCAATTACATTGTCGATCGTACCTGTTCCTCCTGTGTTGATGACCCGACCAGATGAATCGATCGTGTTGGTGTCGCTAACAAATCGCTCGCTGTTCTGGCTGGCGAATAGCAATGAAGCATTAATGATTTGGCGAAGGTTGTTGATGTCCTTCGTCTTGCGAGCGGTTTCGCGCATTTGCGTCACCGTTGGCACGAGGATTGCAGACAGGATGGCTATGATTGCGATGACAGTGAGGACCTCGATCAGCGTGAAGCCTTCCGAGCGGCGTTTGTTCGAGCTGCGATAGTTCATAGGTAAATGTTAATCGAAATTGGGTTAAGCGTTCAGTATCGATTTTGCCAGATATAGCTAGCGGGGTTGCATGATCATCTCACAGATGCGATTTTACAAGTGCGATCCTGCTTTTTTACCCTTCAACGGTAATGCGATTAGGCTGCCGATGGACGAATACCTTAGGGCTCTGTAAAGGATTCCCTGATAAAAGGCGGCGAATTGTGAAACCCTAGGCAATTCCGTTCACATGCGTTAGCCTCTATCAGATTTTTCTTTGCAAGCGGCCGACGAACAAGCAGTTATTACCGCGATGAAAATTTTCCTGGATGGCGAACTCGTTGAGAAAGAAGATGCGAAGATCTCGGTTTTCGATCATGGCCTGCTTTACGGAGATGGAATCTTTGAAGGGATTCGAGTTTACCAAAAATGCGTTTACCGCTTGCAGGAGCACCTAGAACGCTTGTGGCATTCGGCCAAGGACATCCTTTTGGAAATACCGATGTCTCCCGAGGAAATGGAAGACGCAGTTTGCGAGGCCTGCCGCCAGAATGGGATCGTCGATGGATACGTCAGATTGCTGGTCACTCGCGGGCGCGGGGATTTGGGCCTATCGCCCAACTCCTGTCCCAAGCCGTCTGTGATAATTATCGCTGATACGATCCGCCTTTATCCTGAAGTGCATTACACAGAGGGACTTTCCATTGTCACTGTTCCCACGCGTCGTTCGGGACCGGCGGCCCTCAACCCGGCCATCAAGTCGCTCAATTATTTGAATAACATTCTCGCCAAAATGGAAGCGGCCCAATGCGGGTCTTTGGAAGCGATCATGCTCAATGACCAAGGCTACGTGGCCGAGTGCACGGGTGACAATATCTTCATTGTCTACAAAGGCCGCATGTACACGCCGGATGTGTCCAATGGAGCCCTCAGGGGAATCACTCGGGGCGCGGTAATCGAATTGGCGGAAGCGGCGGGCATCTCGGTAAAAGAGTGCAACTTGACCCGTCACGAAATTTGGAATGCCGATGAGTGTTTTCTTACTGGTACCGCGGCTGAGCTCATTCCCGTAGTTAAGCTGGATGGCCGCGTGATTGGCTCGGGCAAGCCCGGCGAGGTGACCAAGAAGCTGCACGCAGCCTTTCACCAGGAAGTATCTAGTCGAGGGGTGCTGCTCTAGGCGGGGTAGCCTAGCGACGAGGGGTAGGAGCGGCTATTTCGTCTATAGGTGCTTGGACAGTTTTTAGCAGGGCCATTGGCGCGAACAAATCCCGCCTTTCGTAGGTCGCCTTATTCACGCCACAGCTTAATTCGCGTGGGAAAAGCTCGCCCGGCTCGCGCCGCCGGAGCTCCAGTGCAGGAGCGAGGTCGAGAGCCATCTTCCTTAATCTGGACCAAGGGTGGAACGCGACATCCCGGCGCGTTCATTTTCCGTTTTCAGTCAAGTCGACGCTTTTGCGTCACGGTTGGACGTAGAAGAGAGCCCGTACTCCAGCGTCTGAAGCATCAAACGACTAAACGCCATTTTTCTGTTCCGCATAGTCAATCGAGCCACTCTTTTTGGTAACGTTACCAAAATGAGTGGCATCGTCGATCGCTTTAACAACAAGAATTGCTGATAGGCGCATTCTGATTAGGTGCGGGGGAAAGATTTTCCCAGGGGTCGATCCACTAAAGGTTGATAGCTTTCGGGATCGGGTTAAATTTGCTTCAAAATGGGCGTGAAAATCGGGTCGAATCGCCGATTTTGGGACTTCCAGGAACCAGAATTACGCTCCTTTAATAATTGGCGCGGCTCGTGCGTAGTATTTTTGTTCATTTGTTCAGCGAAAACGTTTTCCTGTTGGAAATTGAAAGGTTAATTAGGTAGAAGAGTTTTCATGGGTAAGTCTCTAAAGTGCGATGTTTGTAACGCGTCAGCCACTGTGCACTTGACGCAGATCATCAATAACCAGATCCACAAAATCGATCTCTGCGAGTCATGCGCAGAGGAGAAGGGAATAACGAACCCCGATGGCTACTCGTTGGCGGATTTGCTGGTGAAACCGGGAGTAGGTTCCGAAGAGGCGACAGAGTTTCTCGAATCTTCGGATGAATGCCCAGAATGCGAGTACACGCAGAAGGAGTTTAAGAAGACTGGTAGGCTGGGTTGCGAACATTGCTACGAAACCTTTGCGCCCCTCTTGGGCAGGGCTTTGCAAGGTATGCATCGAGGCGACCAGCATAAAGGGAAGGTTCCAGAGGATGCTCTTGAACGGAAGTCGTACGAAGACCGGATCAGCTCTTTGGAGGGTGATTTGCAGAAGGCAATAGCGAACGAGCAGTATGAAGAAGCCGCCCAGTATCGCGATGAGATTTTGGAGCTGAAGAAGTCCTTGGAGGCGGAGGAAACTGCGTAACTGAAATGGTTATCAAAGACATTTTTGACAACAAATCTGTCATGACCGAGGGGACGGCGAAAAAGTGCCCTGTGGTCTTGATGACTCGAGTGCGTCTGGCCCGCAATTTGAGCAACCACCCGTTTCCTGGCTGGGCCAAGTTGCCACAGAAGAGAGAAGTACTCGAGACATGTTTACCCGCGTTGGCCACGCTTCGGCCAATGAAGAGCGGCATTACGGCTGAGATCGAGGAGCTTTCGGACTTGGAAAAGCAGATCTTGGTTGAACGGCACTTGATTAGCCGGGAATTATCTGGATCGCCGGAGAGCGCTGGGGTGGTTATGAGTAAAGATCAGTCGGTCTCTGTTATGATCAACGAGGAGGACCATCTCAGGATGCAGGTGGTCAAGGCGGGCTATCGATTCAAGAGTGCCTGGAATGCGGTCAATAATTTGGATACGTCTTTGGAAGGCGATCTGAACTACGCATTTTCCTCTCGTCTTGGCTATTTAACCGCCTGCCCGACCAATGTGGGCACGGGAATGCGAGCCTCTGCCATGATGCATCTTCCAGCCTTGGTCATTTCCAATCAGATGGAGAAGGTGGTCAGAGCGGTGAACCAGCTCGGAATCGCGGTTCGCGGCCTCTTTGGCGAGGGATCGGATGCGAGCGGTAGCATTTTCCAGATTTCCAACCAGACGACCTTAGGAGAATCTGAGGAAGCGATCATCAAAAGGCTGTCATCCGTGCTGAAGACCATCATTGATCAGGAGATCAATGCTCGGGAAAAGATTCTTGAGAACGATCCGAATAAGCTGCTGGACAAGATCGGCAGGGCCTACGGGATTTTGCAGTACAGCCATCTCCTGAGCTCGAACGAGTGCATGAATTTGGTTTCGCTGGTACGATTCGGGGTAGATTTAGAGATTTTTCCCGAGGAAATGAGGAACATTGTTGATCGTTTGTTCATCGAATGTCAGCCGGGGCATATTCAGTATCACGCTGGCAAGTCGATCGATACTAGCGAGCGGGATGCGTATCGCTCTGAATATTTGCGGAAACAATTTGAGAATGTCGACAAACCTGTAAATAGTGTTTTGAACGCAACGGCTGGGGCAGAAAGCGCAGACACTGAGTCAATCAACGAAGAGGAGAACGATTAGGGGTAAATGGAACCAATGAACAATTTTACGCCGCGAGCGCAGCAAGTGCTCGCGCTTGCCAGAAAAGAGGCGGATAGATTCCACCACAACTACGTGGGTACCGAGCACATTCTGCTGGGGCTCATCAAGCTCGGCCAGGGTGTTGCCGTAAGCGTTTTACAGAAGATGGGGCTGGACTTGGAAACGGTCCGCAGCGCTGTGGAGAAGCAAGTGGGCTCCGGTCCGGAGGGAAAAGAGTCTGGCAGCATCCCCTACACGCCTAGAGTTAAAAAAGTGCTGGCTCTGGCGGGCAAAGAGGCGAAGGCCCTCAATCACAGCTACGTGGGAACCGAGCACATTCTTCTCGGGCTGCTGCGAGAGGGCGAAGGCGTGGCTGCCCGCGTCTTAAAGTCCCTGGACGTCGACATCGAGCGCACCCGCAACGAAATTCTGCGCGAGCTGGATCCGCAATTTTCCGGAGAAACAGAGGAGGCCATCGCTTCGCCGAGAGGCCAAGGTGGTGAAGAAAAGAAAGAGACCAAGACGCCTGCCCTCAAAGCATTTGGACGCGATTTGACGGAATTGGCTAAAAATGGCGAGCTCGATCCGGTGATCGGCCGCAAGGCTGAAATTCGCCGCGTGATACAAATTCTTTGCCGACGGACTAAGAACAATCCAGTACTGATCGGCGAGGCCGGCGTCGGCAAGACAGCCATTGTCGAGGGCTTAGCCTTGGAGATCGCCAGTGGCATTATTCCGGAGATCCTCGTCGACAAGCGTGTCATCACGCTCGACTTGGCTCTCATGGTTGCAGGCACTAAGTACAGGGGCCAATTCGAAGAGCGAATCAAAGCGGTCATGGACGAAATCAAGCGGGCTGGCAACGTGATCATCTTCATAGATGAGCTGCACACGATCGTGGGAGCGGGGGCCGCCGAAGGAGCCATGGATGCGTCTAACATTTTCAAACCGGCTTTATCTCGTGGCGAACTCCAGTGTATCGGGGCGACGACGCTTAACGAGTATCGGAAGTATATAGAGAAGGACAGTGCTTTGGATCGACGATTCCAGAGCGTGCAGGTAGACGCTCCCAGCGTCGACGATACCATTCTGATTCTAAAGGGGATTCGTCAGAAGTACGAAGATCATCACAAAGCTGTATTTACTGATAAAGCGCTGGAGGCTGCTGCCAAACTCTCTGAGCGGTACATCACTTCGCGCTACCTGCCGGACAAGGCGATTGATATCATGGATGAGGCGGGTTCGAAAGCTCGTATCGCATCCTTGGCGCGTCCTCCCGAGATCGAGTCTTTGACAGCGAAAATCGAGGAGGTTTGCGCCAGTAAAGAAGAGGCGATAAGTAAGCAGCATTTTGAGGAGGCTGCCAAGTTCAGAGATGAGGAAAAGCGTCTGCGAGCCGAGCAGGAGAACGTCCTCGAGGAGTGGAAAAAGAATCGCGAGGAGAATCGCATTACAGTCGACGAGGATGATATGATGCGGGTCGTTGCCGATTGGACTGGCATTCCGGTCAACCGTATGGAAAAAAAGGAGACCGAGCGTCTCTTGAAGTTGGCGGAGGAATTGCAGTCCACGGTTATTGGGCAGGACGAAGCTTGTTCCACGATTGCCAAAGCCTTGCGTCGAAGCCGGGCCGACCTCAAAGACCCGAATCGCCCGATTGGGGCGTTCATGTTCCTCGGTCCAACAGGGGTGGGAAAAACCTTTTTGGCTCAAACCTTGGCCGAAAAAATGTTTGGCGACCGGGATTCGATTATCCAAGTGGACATGTCTGAATACATGGAGAAATTTTCTGTATCCAGAATGATCGGATCGCCACCTGGCTATGTGGGACACGAGGAAGGCGGCCAGCTTTCCGAACAAGTGCGCCGCAAGCCGTACTCAGTGGTTCTCTTCGACGAAATCGAGAAGGCCCATCCCGATGTGGTTCAGATCATGTTGCAGATCTTTGAGGAAGGGCGACTGACGGACAGCTTAGGGCGGGAAATCGATTTTCGCAACACGATCATCATCATGACTACCAATGTTGGGGCGGCCGCGATCCAGAGGCAGTCGAAGATGGGATTCGGGGCGGCGAAGTCGATGAACGATGATTACGAAGCCATCAAGGAAAATGTGATGGATGAGGCCAAGAAAGCGTTCAAGCCGGAGTTTCTCAATCGGATCAATGACTTGATTGTCTTCCACAATTTGACGAGAGACGACTTGTTGAAAATTGTGGACCTTGAAATAGCCAAGGTGCAAAAGCGTTTGGCGGAAAAGAGGATCACCATCGACCTTACCAAGGACGCCAAAGCTTTGATCATCGACAATGGATACGACGAGAAGTACGGAGCCCGTCCTCTCAGGCGCTCTATCGAAAGACTGCTTGAAGATCCGCTTGCGGAGTCCCTGCTCGCTAGCGAAGTAAATGAGGGCGACTCGGTCACCGTCGACCGCGAAGAGGATGCCTTGACGTTCAAGACGATTGAAGAGGTCGAAACGGCTTCCTCGGAATCTGAGTCATCTTGAGTAAGGCGCTGCTTGAAACGTAATATGCGTTGAACATTTGCGACCGCGAGAGGGATTCTCGCGGTCATTTTTTGAATACAGAGCGAAATGCGGGTCGTACTATCGAATGCCACTTGCGAAAAAGGAATAGGCAAACGATGCCGAATCATTCCTTCCTAGAGATGGTATAAGCCTAAATTGATGAAGCGGAATCGGGCAGTGTTGGCGGTGGTACTTGTTTTGGGGGCGATGTTAGCGCTCGTCTATCACGGGTATCATTCCCAGTCCCCCATTTTTAGGAATGACGATTTTGGCGAACCTCCGAGCGCGTCGAAGCAAGGGAAGCGGAGCCACGACCCCATCTCTTTTGAAGTCGAAAAGGATGAGGTAGCGCTTGAGGGCGACCACGCAGACAAACGACCCGCTGGGCGTTTCGCTGATTACGTGGTGATCGACAGAGTTGAGGATGCCGGTTCGGAGGGGGCTCCAGAAACAACGGTTTTCTACTTGCTAGAAGGGGCGAGCGAGAGCGTTCCCTTTGTTCTCCTAGAAGAGCGATTCGAATGGAGCGAGTCGGAAGAGAAGCCGGTTTTGAGCCAGCAGATCGCTGCCAAAGGAGACGAGATCATGTTCGACGCGAATCCTGCTTTGGTTGAAGCATTGGTTTTGGCTAGTCGGCTCGAGGAGATCGAGGCAACGATTTCATGGAAATCTCGCCTGTCGGACTTCGTTCAAATTAGGTTGAATAAGCCGAGTATCGGTAGCTATCTCAGAGCGCTGGATTCCCTGCGCCAATCGTTCCCCGAATCGACGGTTTCTCAGGATCACTTGCACTTTCAGGCAGCCATTTCGAGTGAATATTCGCCTGCATTGCTCTGGCACTTGGATCAAGTCAACGCCGCGGAAGCGTGGAGCATAGAAACTGGCAGCGAAGATAGAATCGTAGCGATAATCGATACCGGCTGCTCGATTGAGCACCCGGATCTGGTGGACAATATTTTTGTTAATCCCAACGAAATTCCAGGTAATGGAGTGGACGATGATAGCAACGGCTTCGTGGATGATATCAATGGATGGGATTTCGTGGACGACGATGCCAATCCCAATGATGTAACGGGCCATGGAACGCATGTATCGGGCATCGCGGGAGCGCGTGGAAATAACGGTATAGGTGGATCCGGAGTTGGCTGGGGAATCAAGATCTTGCCATTGAAGGTCGGTGATGCCGGTGGTCTGTCTAGCTCCGCTATCGCGGAGTCTTTGAGGTACGTTTCTATGATGTGGAACGCCGGTGTAAAAGTGGTCGCGACGAATAATTCCTACGGATCGGCAGCCCCGAACGACATAGCCCGAAGCGAAATCCAGACGCACGAAAACTTGGGCATCGTATTCGTTGCGGCGGCGGGCAATAGCGGCGAGGATATTGATGCCCCTGGTAATTCCCAATACCCAGCCGGTTTTCCGGAGAGCAATGTAATTTCGGTGGCTAGTTCGACGCAAGGGGATGAACTCTCGAGTGGAACTAATTTTGGGGCCAAAAGTGTCGATTTGGCCGCTCCGGGACAAGAGATTTACTCGACCAGCAACAACGACGACTATGAGTTTCTTACCGGGACCTCGATGTCCTCGCCCATTGTTGCCGGAGCGGTAGCTCTTCTGTCATCGCTTGAGCCAGATCTAAATGGAGCGGAATTGAAAACTCGTATTTTGGAAACGGTTACGACCATCGAAAGTATGCAAGGCAAAACGGTGACAGGAGGGCGTTTGGATTTGCTGGCTGCCTTGGACCCGGAATTGAAGGACTTTCGCTTACGAACGCCTAGCCATCCGGGGCACTTGATTCTTCTGCCGGATATTTCGATCCCGGTTGAGTTGACGGTGGAGACGTTGGAGGACGCCGACGTAAGTGTAGAGATTGCGGGGTCTGAGGAAGGGATTGCGGTGGTAGAGACACCGGAAGGTGGATATGTCTTTCAATTTTCGGAGGAAGGTTCGTACCGGGTCCCTGTTTCCGCAACTAAGAATGGGGTCGTCAGAGAGACGGTGAAGCAATTTCTGGTGGGCGCTGCGGGAGACGTCAGGGATGGACTGATACATTCCTGGGAAATGGAAGGGTCGGGATCATCTTTGATTGACTCTGCCGGCCGGAGCAATGGAGAGTTTCAGGGTTCGAGTCGCGTAGCGGCTCCTCTTGGCAAAGGGGTCGACTTCTCCGGGGCATCGAGTAGGGTGCGATTTGAAGCCCAGGCTACCTCGGTCGTAACGATTTCTGCATTCGTCAGATCGGACGATCTGCTGTCGAGTCCACACCCGCGAATCGTCAATATGCCTGACTATTACTTGTATTTTTCTACAAGGGGGACGCCCAGCCCTCCCGACGGCAATGCTAATACGCTTAAATTCTATTCGAATCGCGACGTAGAATTCGGTGTATGGAATTCGCTTCCAGATACGGTTGTCGAGAGCGAATGGCTCCATGTGCTCGCAACTTACGATAGTACCGAAATTGCCAATACGCCTCGGCTGTTTATAAATGGCCAAGAGCAAATTGTTAGGGTGCAACGCCTGCCGATCGGCAACCAGACGCTCGATGGAGGCGAAAGTTTTTTGGGTGATCGGGATACTGGAGATCGGGCCTGGGATGGCCAAATGGATGAGGTACGAGTGTATGATCGCGTTTTGGATTCGCGTGAAGTATCTTCGCTGTCCGCCCGCTATGCCGCTGCTTATTGGAACCAGTTTTCTATTTTTCAAAGAGTTGAGAAGGGATCTGAGGACCAAGTGACCCTGGAGTTGAAGTCTGTCTCGGGCGATATTCCAACGGGCGAATTTGAATGGTCTCTGGTAGAGGAGATCGGTGGTTTGGAGCTTCGCGAAACTGGAACGCATGCGCTTGAGATAACCGCTAGCGAGAAAGTGAATACTCAGATTCGCTTGAAAGTAGACGGCGTGATGGGCTCTCGATACTACTTACACGATCTCCTTTTGGATCCTCCCGAAATTAGCCCTGGTATCTATACGGGAACGACGGATTCGGGCGGGACTGTTTGGATCGAAGTAGACGATGATGAACGAACCGGGTATATAACTATTCTGGATACGGTAAGTCGATTTTCAAGATCGAGGGAGCCAATCGTTATCAACGCATTTGGAGAATTCAGCGCTTCGAGCGAACTCGACCAGCTCATTTCCGGTGAAATCGATGGAGGAATTTCGGGACGGGTGTCTGGCTTGAATATCGAGTTCGCTGGCGAACCGAAGGAAGAGCCCGCGAGCTTAACCAGTTTCCAAGGATTCTATGAAGGGGGATTGGTCGGCAAATCGGGAGAATCCGTAGAGCTGCGCGTCCTTCAGGACGGAAGCGTGTTTGTTTGGCTCAATGGGAGCGAATTAGACTTGGCAAAGGGTGCCCTTGATGGGGAAGGAGTATTCGATCTCGAGTCGCAGTCCGGAGTGATTTTGCGAGGCTCGGTCGTTGGCGATTCTCGATTGGTATCAGGTTCGGTGACGCGCTCACTTGAGACCGTGAGCATGCATTTGAAGAATGAAAATCGCGTTTCGGATAATCGTTATGTGAATCTTTCCACCCGAGGATTAGCTTCGTCGGGAGATAAAACCTTGATCGGGGGGTTCGTTCTCGCTGGCGAAGGTCCTCGTAAAGTGCTGATACGGGGATTGGGACCGGATCTATCGGCCAGAGGCGTCAGCTCTTTCGTTGTGGATCCAGTTATTAAGGTGTTTAGAGGGACGGAAATCATCGCTGAAAACGACGATTGGGAAACAAATAGCAATCTTGACAGCCTCATAGAGTTTTCGGAACGAGTGGGGGCTTCCGCCTTAGCTCGAGGGAGTCAGGACGCCGCATATTTGGGAACGCTCCAGCCGGGGCTGTATACTGTGTTTCTAGAATCCGAAAACGTTGAGGGAGAGGGTCTTTTCGAGGTCTTCGACAGCGCTGCGGAGCCCGAGCGCTCTCTGTTCAATGTATCGACACGCGGCTTTGTCGATGGTCGAGAGATTCCCCTGATCGCGGGATTCGTGGTTCTGGGTTCAGAACCGAAAAAGGTCTTGATTCGGGCTGTCGGCCCAGGTTTGGCGGCATTGGGTGTCAATCAGCCGTTGGAAGATCCTGCCATCGTGGTTTACGAAGGTGATGAATCGATCGCCTCTAACGATAACTGGAGCGACGCGTCTGCCCCCTTTGTTGAAGGGCAATCCGTCCAAGGGCCGGCCAGATTTTTGATGTCGGCATTCGATCGTTCGGGCGCCTTCCCTTTGGAGTTGGGCTCACGGGACGCCTCTCTGCTGATCTGGTTGGAGCCCGGCCTGCACACAGCAGTGGTCAACGGGGAGGGTGGCAGCTCAGGTGTCGCCCTAGTAGAAGTCTACGAAGTGGACTAGCTTTGCTTCGTTCTCGCCTTGATGAGCTCGCGGAATATCTAGGCTAATGACTTTTTTCAAAAAGGTATAATAGGCGAGGGTTGCTTTTCCGGGGTGGTCGCTATTGCCTCTTCGCCATGTTCGTAGACGAAACCAAGATCAAGGCTGAAGCTGGTGATGGAGGTCGAGGCTGCGTCAGTTTTCGCAGAGAGAAATACGAGCCTTTCGGCGGGCCCAATGGCGGCGATGGTGGCAAAGGGGGCGATGTCATTCTCGAAGGTTCTGATAACGAAAACAACTTGACGCGCTATCGATTCCAGCCCCACTGGGCAGCGGGCAGAGGCGAACATGGGAGAGGTTCGGACCAGAATGGGGCGCAAGGGAAGAATTGCCTGATTTATGTGCCTCCGGGCACGGTGGTGACGGATCTCGACACGGGAAACGTGGTGGCGGAGATTCTTAAGCACGGAGAGAGGAAAGTCCTTTTGGAAGGCGGGAATGGCGGCTGGGGAAACAAGAAGTTCAAGAGTTCGGTGAATCGGGCCCCGAAACGGGCAAACCTAGGTGAGCCCGGAGAAAAAGGCGAATTTTCTTTGGTGCTCAAGAGTATCGCGGATGTGGGTTTGGTTGGCTATCCCAACGCGGGGAAATCGACGCTCACCAGTATGATAACGAATGCCCGGCCGAAAGTAGCTGCCTATCCCTTTACCACCCTTCATCCTCAGATTGGCGTGATTGAGTATCCGGAGCTTTATCAAAGACTGCAATTGGCTGATATACCGGGTCTTATCGAAGGAGCTAGCGATAACCGAGGACTGGGGCACCGATTTCTCAGACACATTGAACGGTGCTTCCTCCTTACCTTGATCATCGATATGTCGGGAATCGATGGGCGCGATCCAATCGATGACTATGAGCAGCTGATCGGGGAACTGGGAGCTTACGATACAGCATTGCTGGCTAAGCCGAGGCTTGTGGTAGCTAACAAGATGGACGAGGAACGTGCTTTTGAGAATTTGGAGCGTTTCAAGGCGAAGCACGACGTTGATGTGCAGCCCATCTCCTGTTTGTCAGAAGAAGGCTTACCCGATCTCAAACAGCTTTTGTGGGAAAAAGTGTCTGAAGCTAAAGCTGAGGCGAAAGAAGCCGAGAGTTGATATGGCGGAAACGCCAAAAACGACTCACTTTCAATCAGCAACTCGCAATCCCGCATTATGGCCAGCATTAAGCCACTTATCATGCGCGCCAATCGCCTTTTGGGAGCGACTTTGGTTGGACAGGAACTTGTGTCCATCGACGACCTCGATGAGGCCAACGAACGGTTGGCCGAGCTCATGGGCAGCCAGAGCCAATCTCATCAAGTCAGTCTCCTGTCGATTCTCGTTAACGAAAAGCAGGTCCTCAGCGAGGATCAGCTATTGGACATTCTTTTAGAGGAACACGGACTGGGCCTGATCGATCTGAGCAATATCGATTTCGCCCCCGAATTGCGGGAAACCCTCGACCTCAAGGTCTGCTGGGCAACGCTTACCGTACCCTTCGATTTAATGGAAGATACGGTATATTTGGCTACTTCCTACTACCTAAGCCCAGCCGTGCGAACGCATTGGCAAGAGATGTTCAATAAAAACGTCGTTTGGTATGCCTCAACTGTAGACTCAATCATGCGATTCCTTGAAGGATGCGACGACGCCTCAGTTCCGTCCATAGCGGGGAATAATTAACGACTATGCCACTTGGAAGATTACAGGGGGCGATAGTCGACAACCTTTCCCGCCGTTCCTTTCTCGATCAGGAACAAACGGAAAAGCTGAAAGCGACAGATTCGGAATTAAACGGGAGCGCTTTTGATGAGCTCCTGTTAGGTGAGTATAGAATATCCCTGCACCAGCTTAACTTGGCTAAGGCGAATGCTTACGGTGTCCCGCCGTTCAATGTAAAGTCCCTCGATATCAACAGGGGGACTTGGGAAATCCTCGATCAGGAATTCTGCGAAGAACATGGGGTCGTTCCGGTTAGTTGCGTTGGCGGATATATTGCCGTAGCCTTCTCGAATCCTTTCGAACTTTCCATCTCCAGCAAGATCGCGGAGATTAGCGGTAAGCAGGTCATCACCTTGCTCAGCCCAGAGCAGGAGATTAAGGAAGTTCTCAATCAGGACGCTGCCGCCTCCAAGAAATCGCAATTCGATGACGTGATGGCGGCCGTGGGCGTCGAGTTCGCGGATGGAGATGATATCGACGAAGACGAGTTGGACGACGAGGATTCGGCGCCCATCATTCAATTGGCGAACCGGATTATCGAGGATGCCTATGTTTTGGGCGTAAGCGACATTCATATTGAGCCTCGGGAAAAAGAATTGGTAGTTCGTTACCGGATCGATGGCGTATGTCAGGAAAAGCTGAAATTGCCGCCGAAAGTGGCTGGATCATTGATCGCCCGCTTGAAGATCATGTCTAATCTGGATATTGCGGAGCGACGGCTGCCCCAGGATGGACGAATTGTATTCAAGCAATTTACACGCAAAAATATCGATATCGATCTGCGGGTCGCTACTGCTCCCTTGAATCACGGCGAGGGTGTCGTGATGCGTATCCTTGATAAGCAAAAGTCTACGATGCCTTTGCCGGCCCTGGGTTTCGCTGAGGAGAATCTGGCAAAGTATCGCGAGGTCATCAAGCAGCCCTATGGGATGATTCTCCATTGCGGCCCCACAGGGTCGGGCAAGTCCATGACGCTCTATTCGGCTCTGAACGAGATCAGCAATCCTGAAATCGTAGTGCGAACAGCGGAGGATCCAATCGAATACACGCTCGATGGCATCAACCAGATGCAGATGAATCGCCAGATTGGGTTGACGTTTGCCAGTTCACTGAGGGCGTTTTTGCGTCAAGACCCGGATATTATTCTCGTGGGCGAGATCCGTGATACGGAAACCGCCAACATCGCCGTCGAGGCTGCCTTGACAGGTCACTTGCTCATTAGCACCTTGCACACCAACGATGCTCCGGGGACGATTGCCCGACTAACGGACATGAAAATCGAGCCGTTCATGATCTCGTCATCGCTTCTCTGCGTTTGCGCCCAGCGCTTGATGCGTCGCGTTTGCAAGACTTGCCGGATACAGTACGATCCGACCGGTCGTGAAAAGGAAGTTCTCGAGGCGGGCATCGGCTGGAGTGGAACCATTTTCAAACACAATCCGAAGGGCTGTCCGCGCTGCAACAATTCAGGTTTTAAGGGCCGAGTTGGTATCCATGAATTGATGGTAACCGATGACAAGTTGGTTGAAGCGATCAACAGGGGCAGAGAAACAGCGGAAATCAAGAGGATAGCTATGAAGGGCGGAATGAAAACGCTTCACCAAGATAGTCTTCTCAAGGTGAAAGACGGCATTTCCACACTGCCCGAGGCCTTGGCCACCGTGCCCGTCGATATGTGAGCCGGCTTTGTTAAATAAGCGTTCGAAGGACGAAGAGGGAAGTGGTCGCTTTTGGTAGGGAGGACGGGCTCCGTCCTCCGCTTGAAAGAATTGAAGGGTCGAGCCGATCCTCCCGGTCTCAGGGGGCAACGCCCCTGCAAATAATGGATTTATTGAGCGCTCGAGAAGATCTATAGAAAATGGATCCGAGACTCGAATAGAAGCGCTATTCAACTCCTGCTTCTGCGGCGGCTAATAACAATTTGGCAGGAATTCGTAACTTGTAGTTGGGATTCACATACTGGAAACTGATCTCCAGATCAGGCGTAACGAGGAAGACGGAAGGAACCGGGAGTTTTCCGCGACGGGAATCAAAGTCGATGCCGAAGGCTTCCATGGCCTGGTAGCGGCTGTCAGAGTAAAGTTGGTAGCCGAGCTCGTGTTTGGCGTCCGTCACGGTGAGCGATTCCGGCTTATCCGGGCTGATGGCCACGATTTGGTAGCCGAGTTTCTTTAAATCAGACTCGATGGAAGCGAGCTCGCTGAGTTGCGTATTGCAATAGGGACACCAACCGCCGCGGTAGAATATGACTACCGATGATTTGCCTCTAAGGATTTCGGTCAGTTGAGCATCCTTCCCTTTCTGATCGGCCAAACTGGCTTCGGGAACAGCGGATCCGATGAGAAGGGGAGTGGCGTCGGTGGCTGATTTGCCCAAAGCGATACTAGACCCCCAAGCGATAGTACATAAGGTGATAAGAATGGCTGGCGTTTTTATAAATTGCTGCATGGCGTTCTCGTTTAGCAATTGAATGAGTGATTGAGGATAGGACGGATCGCAGTGGCTACTGAATGCCAGATAATGGTTCTGGCAGGTAAAATCTAAGAATAGGCCTCTTCATGAGTGATTGTCGGCATGACCGTTAGCTTCGAATTCCTAGGGTTTGGCTATTGCTGAAGGATATTCGTTTAGAAAACGAGCGACTCATTCTTTTTTCAAAAGCGACGGAAAGTGCTAAAATCGAGACCAACCAATTGGTTGCTTATGGAATTCCCAGCTGTACAAAATTTAGTCAATGCCACGTTAAATCCTTTTGGGCCGCCAAAAAGCGATCCGACCAGTATCACTAGCCAGTCTACTGAACCCGTCGCCAATGGCGAGCAATCGGCTACGGGCGACGCGGATTTCGGTGGATCTCGCCGAGAGGAAGCGGGCCTCTTCTCAGGAAGTGGGCGCTCTTCTCGATGAGAGAGCCTAGTGTGTAGATTAGCGGATCTCCGCCTAGTGCCAAAACCGAGATCGGCTCTCGTGTCGCCTTTAGAACGATGTTAGAAAAGTCGAATTCCTATTTTATGGAGAGGCCTCGCCTTGCTTTGCAGGTCGAGGCGTCGTTCTATTGGTTATAGCTACACATCCTAAAGCGGTTGATCTTCCCGCGTCTGCCGATTGGCATCAACTCAAGTTACGTTAGAACGCAGGAGCGGGTTCATCCCGCGATAGTTTCAACATGAACCCCTGTAAAATCGCGAAATTGAACGTGCTCCCGCAGTCGCGCGACGGCGTCAACTTAGCTAAAATAAGAAGAAATGAACGTGCCCGGACGTCGCGTTCCAACCTTCGAGCAGATCGAGCAAGGTGG